>NZ_LMJC01000021.1:0-1920 GCF_001429215.1 Acidovorax sp. Root267 | reverse complement strand
GCAAAGCCCCAGCCTGTTCCATCCGCGCTCGCTGCTCCGGTGTCAGGTGGTTCGCCGCTCCAACAAGTACTGCTGCAGTCACCAAGACTTTCAGAGCCAAAGTTGCAGACCTCCCATCCGGGTCCACATACCTGTAGGGGTTGTTGTTGGCATACGCATAGCGGTTGAAGCTGTGCGGGTTTTCCGGGACGATTCCCTGGGGATCAATCCCCGTAAAACGCCCTATCAGAGGGATGTAGTAGCGCGCCCCCATGTAGGTAATCCAGTTCGTCTGGTCGTACGGCTTGCCCGCAAACCACAGCTTGTTNGCAAAGCCCCAGCCTGTTCCATCCGCGCTCGCTGCTCCGGTGTCAGGTGGTTCGCCGCTCCAACAAGTACTGCTGCAGTCACCAAGACTTTCAGAGCCCAAGTTGCAGACCTCCCATCCGGGTCCACATATTTGTAGGGGTTGTTGTTGGCATACGCATACCGGTTGAAGCTGTGCGGGTTTTCCGGGACGATGCCTTGGGGATCAACGCTGGTAAAACGCCCGATCAGGGGGATGTAGTAGCGCGCCCCCAATRTAGGTAATCCAGTTCGTCTGGTCGTACGGCTTGCCCGCAAACCACAGCTTGTTGTTGGCACCGGCGGCGGGCGCTTGCAGCCGGTGCCCATAGGGCAGATAGTTTTCCTTCCAGACCACGGCGCCATCGGCATCGGTGGCGATGGCGGGGCTGCCCAGAATGTCGTTGTGAAAGAACGTGATGGTGGTCTGGGCGCCAGCGCTGGCTGCAAAGGCGCCGAAGGCCAGCAGCAGAGCAAGGCGTGCCAGAAGRCGYARCCAGAAGGAGTGGAGCGTGGAGATCGAGATCATTGTGCGGACTCCTTCTGGGCGATGCGCTTGCCGTTCAGGTAGATGTACTGAACCAGCCTGCGGGAGCTGGGGGAGTAGTCGGCCAGCAGGTTGCCGTGGGCACCATGGAACTCATGCGTAGTGATGCCTCCTTGGATAACCTGAGTGCGCTTCTGGTCATCGTCGTAGACGTATTGCGCGCATTGAACAGTTAATTACTAATGCCGCAGCTTTGCCTGAGGGGTGTTCTGCCGGTAGTTTCTATCTGCGCTGTCTGGAATAAGTTGCTAAATCAATAAACTCATGTTTCGTGGATCAATAATGATATGGCCGTGTATTTGGAGTATTTTCTTAATTTTTGATAAAACATCTGCGCCGGAATCTGTGGGGAGGTGTATCCAGGCGAGACATCTTCCTTTTTTGTATTCAAGAAATTTTGCCGAGGATTCCTCGGATTCCGAGGTCTCTGGTAATTTATGAATAACACAAAATTCCATAAATTCATTTTCCTTCAATTCGCCGGAATGAATTAAAAATTTCAAGTTTTCGCAATCAATTTTGTCTGGGATTGCACTTATGCCAAGGAAAACATTTTTAGGCACTCCTTCTCTCCACATTTCCTCTTGGAGAGTGGTTTTGCTGTATTCTGGATGCAATAGCAGGCCTGGAAGTGACCAGGCCTCAAGTTCATGAATATATTTCATTGTGGATAGCGAATTTTTATGTCCCGACTCCCTGAGGGTCGGTGAACGTGTAGTGTGTCCAGGCCCGTTGTAGTCGAGGTATGTATACCTGCAACGCTGCCATCGGGCAAAATTTTCTGACCATTGTCACCTGCAGTTCCCGGCAGCGAATCTAGGTCCTTTTGTGCATCGCCCCCGGGCTTGACATACTGCCCTTTCGTTGGCCGCCCTTTGGCGTCCGTTTCGTTTTTCAATCCTTCTGTCAAGCCATTTACCGCCGTATCTACCTGCCCTTTGGACGTATCTGCCCCCTCATTAAAAACCAACCCAGAAGCCCGATCCAGCAATTCACTCGTGCGCTGCTGAAGCAAAGCCCCAGCCTGTTCCATCCGCGCTCGCTGCTCC
>NZ_LMJC01000020.1:0-2225 GCF_001429215.1 Acidovorax sp. Root267 | reverse complement strand
GCGGCGGTCTCTTCCAGCGCGCTGGCCTGCTGTTCGGTGCGCGCCGACAGGTCGTTGTTGCCCGACGCAATCTGCGAGCTCGCCGATGCAACACCTTCGGCGTTGCTGCGCACCGCGGCCACGGTGTTCACCAGGCTTTGCTGCATGCGCTGCAGGGCGCTGAGCAGGTGGCCGGTTTCGTCTTGGGACTGAACGGTGATCTGGCCGCTGAGATCACCGCCGGCCACACGGTCAGCAGCCTCCACCGCCCGTGCAAGGGGGCGGGTGATGGACCGGATGATGGTGACGGCGAGAAAGAGGGCAATGGCAATCGCGAGTGCCCCCGCAATCAACACATCCCGTTGCAACGCAGTAGCTGCGGCTTCTGCCCGTTCACCCGCTTTTGCGGTGACCTGGGCCTGATATTCAACCTGCTCGTGGATGGCGGCCTGGTAGGCCCGCTGTGCGGGGCGGTATTGCTCTTCGAGCAGCTTGATGGCTTCGTCCTTCTGCCCTTGCTGGATCATGCCCAGGTACTGCACGCCGATCTTTGCAAACTCCGCCCGCCGCTGCTGCATGCGGGCAAGGAGTTCCTTGCCATTGGCGGAGGTGATCAGCGAATCCAGCGTTTTGTACTGCGCGTCCACTTCCGCCCTGGACGCGGTAATCTGGTCCATCGACGATTTGACCACCGCCTCGGTCGTGAAAATCGCCAGATTGCGCACCTGGATGGCTTGCACATTCACCCGGTCGGTAAGGGTTCCCAGTGCTCTGGTGATCGGGATGCGCACGTCAATGACGTCCTTGAGCTCCGTGCGCTGGTTCGCAGACCGGATCAGGCTGACCGCACCCAGCGCGATGAGCAAAAGCACCATGACGGCAAACGCTACGGCGAGTCGGGTTGAAATCCTCAGCTGGTTCATCCTGCTTCTCCTCTGAATGGATGTTTTCTCTAGCTGCCGACACCTTATCCGTGGGGGGCCTTTGTCACCAGACCTATTTCGCCGCAGCCGGGCCGTGTCTTGATCTTCATCAAGACCGGCATGCTCTCGCCCAGGCATTTGCGGGCCAGCCACTGCACACGCAGCTGTCAAGTTGGCGACACCAACCCCGCCAGAGCCCAGCCCCCCAACCTTGGGATTGGAGAGCTAGCTCCAGTCCACCCCCCAATGCACAGCCAAAAAAATGCTACCTTCCATGGCGGCCCCACCGCCCGTGTGCGCCTTTGCTTTTGATTGACGACCCGATGCCCTTTTTCAGCAACAAAGAAACCGACCCCAACCACATCCCGGCTCCCGGCCTGCCGCTGCTGGCACTCGAGCTGCGGGCCCCGTGGGAGTTTGGCGCGGTGTTGCCCGCCTGGCCTGTGCTGCAGCGCGCCCCACGCGGCGACGGCCACACGGTGATCGTGTTTCCGGGCCTCACGGCAGGGGATGCCACCACCGTTCCGCTGCGCCGCTACCTGGAGTCGCGCAACTACGACACCCTGGGCTGGGGCCAGGGCCTGAACCTCGGCCCCAAGGATGGAGTGCTGGAAAACGCCAAGCGCCAACTGCAGGAGGCGTATGACGCGAGCGGCGGCAAGGTGAGCCTGGTGGGCTGGAGCCTGGGCGGCGTCTATGCGCGCGAACTGGCCAAGGAAATGCCCGATCGGGTGCGCTGCGTGATCACGCTGGGCACGCCGTTTGCGGGGCACCACACCTCCACCAACGCGTGGCGCATCTACCAGCTCGCCAGTGGCCGCAGCATCGAGCGCGAGACTGAAAACTACAACCTGCCCGAGGCGCCCCCGGTGCCTACCACCAGCATCTACTCGCGCAGCGATGGCGTGGTGGCCTGGCGCGGCAGCATCCAGGCGCCAGCGGCGCACAACCCGCACACCGAAAACATCGAAGTGGTGGCCAGCCACTTTGGCATTGGCCTGAACCCCAGCGCCTGGTGGGCCGTGGCCGACCGCCTGGGGCAACCGCACGGCCCTGACGTGGATTGGCAGCCCTTTCAACGCCCCAGGATTCCGGGCTTGCACCTGGTGTATCCAGACCCCCATCGGTAAGCGCCTTGGACGGGGCGCGGTCGCAAGCCCCACCCAAACCAACAAAAAGCACGCTGAGGAAAATCCGCAGCGTGCTTTGTTTTTGATAGCTATTAGCGCTTGATAGACAATCGCCAGGGGCTTTTTTTAATCACACCCCATGGGCTCGGGCAGTGTGCCCCGCTCAGAAGCTCTCCCAGCTCAGAAGCTCTCC
>NZ_LMJC01000019.1:0-5946 GCF_001429215.1 Acidovorax sp. Root267 | reverse complement strand
GCTTGCCCAGCTTGATGTAGAGCGTGACCGCTCGGATTCGATCTTCGTAGGAATACATGAACTACCTCCTGGTAGTCCAAGTTTTTGTCCGCACCCCCGACTGTCAGATTTCGGTCGGCGGCAACACGCTCGAACGGGCTATATCAAGATGGGTTCACCGCGCGCATACCAACAAGCCCTGCAATGCGCGGGAGCACTCGGCAGCAGCGCCCACGGGCCAGTTGACCGTCACGAGGGTGCCGTGATTGCAGCACTCGATGCGGATGTCTGATGAGGCAGCTGCCGATGCAGCACTGGTGGGGGCCGCATGTGCACCCGCTGCCTGGGGACCAATCACTGGCGAGCCCAGTGTCATGGCGATGAAGGCGGGTGCGGGGTTGGCAGGCACCGGATGGGCCTGATGTGCTGGGGCGCAAACAGGCCGTGGATTGACCATGAGCTTACCAGTTGCATCGTCGCAGTGCGGGGCGATGCCACACGCAACAGCATGGGCTATATCGCTGGCGCTCTGGTGCAGGCCCTGACGATGCTCCTTGAGCCAGCGATGCAGCACGTTGGCATTCATGCCATGTTCACGCGCCGTGGCGGCAATCGATGCGCCGGGCTGCAGGCATGCAGCGATCAGTTCAGCCTTGAATTGCGCGCTGTAGACCCGGCGAGTGCGGGGGGCATGGGAGCGCGAATCGGGAATCTCTTGAGACATGGTGTGCACGATGGTTTACGTGGACGCGATGGTGCTCGCAATTGCTCATCCAGGGTAGATAGGTTGGCCGGACGGATACCCATGTCTGGCCGCCGCACGTCGCCACTATGTAGCCGCCGCACGATCTGCTGCTCGCGCAACGTGTGTACGCTGGCCCTACACTCCGTCTTGAGCTACTCGTCCTTTCTCCAACACAATCACTCTGTCTGTCATGTTGATGGTCTCAGGCCGATGAGCAATGATGATGCGCGTTAGCTTCATGGACTTAATGGTCTCATTGATGGTGCGCTCGTTCAGTATGTCCAGGTGACTGGTTGCCTCGTCAAGCACAAGGATGCGTGGTCGACGGTACAGCGCACGAGCCAAGCAGATGCGCTGCTTCTGCCCACCAGACAGGCCACTGCCAATGTCGCCAACGAGCGAGTTGTAGCCCATTGGCATGTCAATGATCTCCTCGTGGATTGCCGCCATGCGCGCGCATTCTTCGACATACTCTGCATCAGGTTGCGGATCGAAGAAGCTGATGTTGTCGGCAATTGAACCTGTGTAGAGCGTGTCGTCCTGCATCACCGCGCCGATCAACTTGCGGTAGTTTGTCAAGCCGACGCGCCGCAGCGAGTGAGCAGCCAGGAAGACATCCCCATCGCTGGGCTCCAACAAGCCGAGCAGAATCTTGGTGAGAGTTGTCTTGCCGCAGCCGGATGCACCTGTAATAGCCACACATTCTCCTGCGGCGATTGACAGATTTACCTTGTCGAGCACGAGGGGTTCATTTGAAGAGTACCGAAACGAGACACCGCGTACCTCGATCGACGCTTCCATGAGAGACAAGTCGATCTCGGGCATAACCGAGTCTTGCTCAGGCGTAGACTGCACGATGTCGGCCAATCGCTCGGTGTGCAAGCGAAGCATTGAGAACTCGAATAGCTTGTCGACCAGCGCGGCCGTGCGTTGCGAAAACTGCGCCTTGTAGGCTAAAAAAGCGAACAACATGCCTAGGGTGAAATCGGTGCGTAGCACTGCCAGCCCGGCTAGCCAGATGATCAGCACGTTCTCCAGGCCGAAGATAAGCACTTTTGAGGTGTGCTGAATGACCCCAATCTTTTCAACCCGCAAGTGGGCGTTGAACTTGTCGGCTAGCATATTCAGCCAGCCCATTCGGCGCTCGTTGAGACGACTGAACAGACGTACAGCCTGGATGCCGCGCACTGTCTCCAGAAAGTGAGTGTGCTGTTTGGCGTCCCATACGATCTCCTCGACTGACGCATTGCGCAGGCTACTGAATGCGACACGGCGTACGACCGCATACCCCAGCACTGCCATCCCGGCCACGCCCGTCAGTGTCGCGCTGTAGGTCAGCATCATAGCAACGGTACCGAGCGTCAGTATTCCATCGACCACGGCCTGTGCAAACCCGCTAGTGAGCATCTGTTGGATGTGCCCGATCGAGCTGAAATAGGACTGAATCGTGCCCAAGTGGCGTTTCTCGAAGTACGCCAATGGCAGCTTCAGTAGATGCGCGAAGACGTTGCCCAGCCACTGGAAGTTCAGGTTTGCCGACAACGTCGCGACTAGCCAGCCGCGCAGCGCTGCAATGCCCGCGTGCAACAGTACCAGCAGCGCGAAGCCAGCACTTAGCGCTGTGATCAGGTCACGGTCAGCCGCCGGCAGTGCTTGATCAACAACCCACTGCAAATGAAAGGGCATGGCCACCGCCACGACCTCAAGTGCCACCCCTAATCCTAGAACGTGCAATACGTTTCGGCGCAGACCGACTACATTCCCCACTAAGGTGCGCAGCCGCAGAGGCTTGCGCACATCAACGGGAGAAAAGTTCGCTGCTGGTTTCAGTTCCATAGCCACGCCAGTGAAATGCCTGGAAAATTCTTCAAGGCCGAGGCGCCGTTCACCGACTGCTGGATCGTGGACTACTAGGAAACGCCTACTGACATGCTTGAGCACTACGAAGTGATTCATATCCCAATGAACAATACAGGGCAGTACAAGCTGATCCAACGCGTCCAAATCAAGCTTCAGTGCACGAGTGTCAAGTTTGAAGGTCTCAGCGATTGCAACAAGGCTCTCCAGTGTGGTTCCCTTGCTGGAGACGGGCATGCGGCGGCGCAGATCACTCATCTCGAAGCGGTGGCCATGGTAGATCGCCAACATTGCCACGGATGTCAGACCACACTCTGCCGCTTCAGCCTGAAGGATGACCGGCAATCGACGCCCACCTGTGAGTAGAGCTAGACTACTCATATCGCCTGTGCCTTCGCGCCCAGCAGCGGCCCCAGGACCCACTCGTAGAATCGTCGGTGTTCTACTGTCACCGTGGCACTAATCTGCATTCCAGCCTTTAGCGTTGCCAGCAAGTCGGGGGTGAGTCGATCCGTTCCCAAGATTACCCTCACGCGGTACATCGATACTTCTGCAGATGTGATCAATGCCCGCTCGTGGCTCGGGACCGGACTACGGGAAACCTCACGGACCTCTCCCGGGAATTGGCCAAATTTTTGGTACGGCAGGGCTTCGAACCGAACCTGTGTAGGCGTACCAATGGCGATCTGCCCCGCCGCTCGTGACGGCGCATACAGCACCGCTTCTAGTGCGGAACCCTCGGGCGCGATGCTCGCAAGGGCGGCGCCTGCTGACACTGTCTGCCCGGCTTTGACCGCCATGACAGTCAGCTGTCCACCGCGCGGCGCCCGAACTTCCCAGCGCCGCTGCGTGTCGTTCTCCGCTTCGGCGCGTCTAATTTCATTCAGGCTGTTTTCCAAGCTTCCAATATCGCGCTGAAGTTGCAGTGGCAGCTTGTCTATCTCAGCGCGCAACTTGTCGCGCTCAACAAGCAGCGCGGCGTGTTCGCGTTGCATGGTGTGAAGCCGCACCTCCTGCTCAATGAGGTCGGCACGCTTCTCGTCAAGCTTCTCTCGACTAACTACCGGCGCGTACTCAGCGCTCTCGAAGCGTCGAGCAGCAGCGCCTGTCAACTCGGCCCGGTCACGCTGTCGCACGATGCCGAATCCCAACTGTGCTAACTGAGTGTCAATCCATCCGCTCCGACGTACTAAGGCGGCGCGATCGAGTTCGGTCTGGCGTTGCGCGATGCCGATTTGTTCGACCAACTGCTCGCGTTGCCTTCTGAGGATCTCGCCAACACGTTGGCGTGTCGACCCGCCTGAGCCATCGCGCTCTCCAGAAAGAGTGAATAGCACATCGCCCGGCACAACCGTTTGGCCTTCGTCGAATTTCGCGTGTTCCACCAATCCTGGCTGAGGACTGCTTATCTGGATGAGTCCGGCAGCCGGAAGCAACACTCCAGAGAGAGTCTCACGCCGGGCAAAACCGAATAGAAAAAAAACCAAAATCAGCGAGCAAAAAAGGCCCCCAAATATGGCAGTTAGCACCTTGGTGGGCCATGCTTGGCGCAACACTATGTTGCCAACCAACCGTTGTCGTTGTTGGTCAATGGCTTCGATGCGGTATAGGTCATTCATGCGTGGACTATGCGGCGCACGGAGCCACTCGCAGCAATGCGTGCGCCAGGAAATCTGACCCAAATTTGTACCATCGCGATTGACTCAGTGGAATAACGCTTGAACTGGCGCCAAGACTGGGTGTGACGGTCCATGGTCGGGGTAGGTCGCATTTGTCGTTGCATTTCAAATGCCAAGCGTTGGGTTCGGAACTACCGCCAGAGAAAAGTCGGTGCTGCCAATTGCCACAAGTGCAGCTGGCAGCATACGAACCTACAGACTCAGTTGTGGCCGGGGTTGGAACGCGGAGGCCGCACTGCCCGCCAAGCGCCGCCGGAGACGGTGCGCATTTCCTTTGCTGTCAGCAGCTTCAGCATGTTACTTCCGACGGGCTTTGCCGACTTGCCAGCATTTTTTTCTTCTACGTGCTTCAGATCTTTCATCTCTCTCTTACTCCTTGGTAAATGTTCCCTATCGCTGAGATTTGCCGGTGGGAACGAGTCCCGGCAAACGCATTTCTCCATGCCTTACTATCGGATGTCCGCACAACGGTCACGGTACCGCATGCGTGCAGCCGGAGAGGATGCGGACAAAGACCAGCTCCGGTAGTTGTGGCACAAGAACTCGTTGGCAGACGCTTTCTGGGCTGCGATATTGGCAGTCAAATGAATCTCAACAGCCATCGGCGTCGCAACATAAAGTTCTATCGCAAGGGCTAAATACTGATTCTTATGATGACTGCGATACCGAGCTGTGAATACGTACTGCTTTCTCCCGCAGCCAGAGCGTGGCGATCCATTTCTCACCTTCCAGAACCGGCTCACCGCTGTGAAGGGATGCTGGATCCATGGATCCGTCAGGCATTCGATAAGTGAAATACAGGGCGCTTCCCTGCTTCGGTCGTACGTCCAGACCCGCGAACGCGAAGCTTGTAGCCCCGCCTCGTGCGACATCGCTCAGGTATAGCACCACCGTACCGACTCGTTGCCCGCCTGCAGCGAGTGCGTGGTCGTGGTTGGAGAGGGACGCTTCGTCGAAGTAGTCCCAATGGGGCAAGAACTTCTCGCCAGGGCCGTAGCGCACTACGGAGAGCTCCTCCATGTGGTCGACCGGCCACGATACAAGTTCTTCGACCCTGGACTCTATGATGGTGATCAGGTCTGCGACACTTGAGCTAAGCGAGGTGTCGCGACTTGAGCGTACCTCGCTGTCTACCACATCGGCTTTCTCTCCCATGACCGCGCTGTCGACGACCCTATCTCTCGCCAATGCAACGATGTCAGCACACTCCTGCGGAGACAGGAATCCATCGAGTAGAACCACGTCGGGATTGCTGCAGCTAAAGCGTACCTCTACCTTGCGATCATCGCTGTGCCTGAAGTCGCAATCAACACGCTGCGGTAGTAGCGGCCCAACCATCAAGGCATTTCCATTTGCCTTGGAGCGTTCTATCGCTGCGTCTTTCTGTGCTGGACCAAAGTAGCGTATCAGGCTGTGCGCCGCTTCTTGTATCCGCCAGCTTTGTTGCGCAGCGACCAGAGGCGAATCGTCATGGCGCAATACACCTAGCGCGGCGAGCACCTGGGCCTGCGGCTCGCGGAAACCATCGGCTTTCATTGCATTCGCCATCACCTCGACCGACATCCACTCGAGGGCCGCGACCTCCTCAGTGAGCGTCCAGTCCGACCATCTTGAACACTCGCTAGAGTCATAGGAGCCTCGTGTCCACCTCAACTCTTGGTGGACACGTGAACACTATCCCCGATC
>NZ_LMJC01000018.1:0-13093 GCF_001429215.1 Acidovorax sp. Root267 | reverse complement strand
CTGGGTGGATTGCAAGGACTCTATCAACTCCTTTAGAACCGCTCGCGCCATGAAGAGTGGATAGCGTTTGGAGTCTATGCAATCGTCCGGGATGTGACACTTATGCACCGAAATCGGTAGGCAAATCATTAACTTACGACGTCCTAATGTGAAAACGTTGGGACACTACTGGTATCACACAAGATATGAGGCAATGCGGTCTCGGAGGATTTGCAGTCGCGCAGGTGGCCCGACCGAGCCAAGACGAGCCATATTTCTGTTGCAGTTTGAAACAGTCCACGGGCATCTTGCAGGTCTCATCAACATGAGAGGGCTTGCTGTGCAACATTCACGCGCATTCACATCCTTGGCCGCTACCCTGACTGCCGTGCTCTCAACTGGTTGCGCCACAACATCGCCTGGCATCGCCTACTACGACATGAACCGGCCGGAGTCGCTTCGGCCGAATGATGGCGTCAACGATGTCTTCGTCTTGGACAAGGCCATCCTGAAAATCTCGACGGACAACCAACCTGCTCTGCCGGTCGTGTCCCTCTCATGTCAGGCTTTGCGTTCGCTTTCAGCCCCCACTGGGCGCCTCTGGCCGCGGGATGACTTTCGGGATCCCAGAGTGTTGGAGCAGGTGCCGGATTGACCAGATCTGTGCAGATTTGCCGATCAGGATGTGACCACCCAATGACGGTTTAGACCGCTTGATCAGTTTGGCGCTGGCGCCAACATCTGTCGAGCATCTTCCTACACGCCGGCCCCTCAGTCTCCTTCATGCACCTGCTTATGCACGCTTCATAATGTGTAATATACGAACAATGTTCGTTTATCCCACATCGCAAGCGGAGCTTGTGCGTGCTGCCCGCGGAGATCGCACCCAGGCTGAATTTGCCCAATTGCTGGGGTGCGACCGATCGTGCTTGTCTCGATACGAGCGTGAGCAGCTAGGTGCTCCGCCGGCAGTCATCAGCGAGTGTTTGCGAATTGTTGCCACGGCTGCGGCCACGCGGGGAGTAAGCCCCAAGCCCTATGAGCGAGCTCTTTTGCAAGCACGTCGTGTTGTCGCGGAGCTGGAAATGTTGGAGGCGAGATGAGCGATGCATTTTTTCCACCCATGCCCGATGAGCTCGAGGAAGCACATGCGGGGCGCATCGGCGCCTTTCTTGCAGGCCCCATCTCTAAGGTTCAGAGGCACTCTCTGATCCGAAAGCTTGCAGAGGCGGTAGTCCCCTCAGCGGATGCATTGCCATATAGCTGGCAGCTGGCTGCGCTAAGCGGAATGGAGCGCACTGAGTACGTGAGGCAGCACAGCATGTTGCCTGCTATCGCAGTCGTTGAATTTCAGGATGCAATCAGCCCCTTTGGCGCTGAGAAACCATCGCGGGGTATTCAATCTGGAGCAACGTTACACATTCCAAAAGTTCATCTTTGCAGGAAGTGTGTCAAGGAGGATTTGTCATCGCGGCCATACAGTTGGTTTCGGCGAAGCCATAGCCTTCCCGGAGTCGAGATGTGCTCCAGACACGCGTGTCGACTAGATAGCGTGCATGCGGCCGACCCGTGGAGTCGTCTGCCTCATCATTGGCTTGCTTGCGGCGACACGAAGCCCAGTGAGATAAATACCGAATCCAGATCCGAGTGCCTGTTTCAGTCCCGGCTCCAAGAGACGTATCAGCACTTTCTTAATAGAGATAGGCCGTATCGTCAGCCGCAACTCCATGCATTCATAAAAAGAAGGGCTCGCGAACTGGAGCCCAAGAATTCGCCCCACAACCTGTACTCTGCGGTCGTTTTTAAGACGGCTCCGAAAGAATGGATACTGAGAAACTGTCTAGCGGTCGGAAACGGTAACATTTTTGGTGCCATTGAGTCGCCAATGGCTTTACCTTCGTTCGGATTTCTCTATACGGTCCTGCTGGGAGCGATGTTCAGCACTGCCGAAGAATTCGAACAATCTATGGCGCAGTCAGTTCAGACACCCTCAGCCGACGTCGACTTGTGCCGCCTCGCTGCCTAGTTTGCCCGGGGCTTTCGAAAAAAGTGTCAGCTCTTGCCGAGTGCGCTGTAAATCGCTGATCTGGTCAGCGGCAGGCGATCCAGTTTGGAGAGCTTGGCTTTCAGTTCGGGAATCTTTTGATAGAGCTGGAATAGCTTGATTCTCTTTACCGCGTCTTCCGTCACGAGGTGAAGTGCCACTTGCCGCACCTGGATCGATAGTTCGCTATCACGCGTGTCCCAGTCAACGCGTCTGCCGCTGCTCCTTGCGGCTTTCGCCATCTCGTTTGTTCGTTCTGAAAGCCAGTCACGATCGTTCCTGTAGAGCCAGGCATAGACCGAGGGTTCCTTCATTCGTGCGGCTTTGACGCCAGATATGGGGTTGTTTGACGTAGTCCGGACCCACCGACGACGGTTGTGTCTCTGCGCATTTTTAAAGCCTGCCAGTTTCCATTCTTCATGCAGCCCCACCTCCGTTCTGAGCAGGGTGGTAATCGTTTGCAAAGATACCTTCCCGGCTTCGGCTACTTCTCGTTTGCCTATCCCTTTGCGCAGCATGGCGGTCAATGCAGCCCTGAGCTCAGGCTTAAGGATCTTGGGCCTTCGGGGTGTAGAAATGCCTTGGGATGCACACCAAGCCATTGCCGTGGTGGTGTCAATGCCAGCTGAACGTGCCGCAGCAGAAAGTGATTTGCTCGTTACCAACGCCGAAAAGAATTGTTTCTTGCGAGCATCTGGTGCAGTGTCTCGTGAGGTCGCTCCGGCCTGCCCGGCGGAGTGCTGCCTGGAAGAGCATCTGGCCAGAGTGGCTGAGTGGATTGCAAGCAGATCGTCGAGATCCTCAAAGAGCCAGGCCGCAAGCGCCAATCGCCTGAGAGGGTGAACTGCTGACGCTCGGGGACCGAGCTGCCTGGTGAGGTCAGCGCAGGCCATCGTGACGGAGGAAGGCAAGGCATTCAGTTGCTCCACAGACACCAGAGGCTTCAAGAATGCTGCGTAGCTACCACCCGCAGCTTCGCGCCTCAGGCACTGTGTAGGCCCCTTCAGAAACCCCTCTCTATCCAATCCTAGGCGAAATGCCTGCGAGAGTCTGTCTGGTCCCAGATGCAGGCCTTCTCGGGACCCAACGGCGGCGACCATGTGCCCGAACCTGAAGATGCTCGGCGGCACAGGTGAGGTATCGGGTGCCTGAAACTGCGACGCTGACGGCAGGATCCAATGGAACCTAGAGACGCCGGTGGCCTTGAGGTCTGATGACAACAGCCTGCAGCCATGTTGTCGACACACCCAAAGTCCAGGTAGCTGATGCTCTCGGTGCCAGTAGGCTGTCGCGAAGTGTTCTGCGTCTTCGCGCATGCATATTGGGCATGCCTTGAGGGGGTGGTTGGCGCGGAAAGCACTGGTAAGCAGTCCCAGTTGAAACTTG
The DNA here is from genome assembly GCF_001429215.1 of Acidovorax sp. Root267. Lineage (NCBI taxonomy): Bacteria > Pseudomonadati > Pseudomonadota > Betaproteobacteria > Burkholderiales > Comamonadaceae > Acidovorax > Acidovorax sp. Root267. The sequence continues at coordinate 9,684 of NZ_LMJC01000018.1, read as the reverse complement.
AGGCTACCCACCGAGCCTTCGCAGGATGCGAGGATTGCCCTCCGCACTAGATCCGCTGTTGCGAACCGTAGATATAGCGGGAGTATCGTGTGCTTCTCAATGATGCTTTCAGGGGTGCCTAGCAATCCGCCCGCCATGCGGCTGAAGTGGTCAAGTCTGGCTGGAAAGTCGTGAGCACTGCCTTGCTGAGGATGGCCGAAGAGTGCTTTGCAGGTGGTGGAAGCTAGGCGATTGCCGCTCGCTTTGTGGTACCGGCTGCAAAGGCTGAAAAGGGTCTCATCAGGGAGCCATTGCTGAGGCAGGCCGGATTCTAATTGAAACAGCGCTGCCATAGGTTTCAGGGTGCTGCGGCTGAACCCGGTACGCGAGCCATTGACGAGCCAATTCGACAACGCGGTGGAGGTCTTGGTCTCACTCTTGAAGCGTTCATTGCCAGGCTCCTGGCCAGCATAAGGGTGGGGAGAGGCACGGTCTTCAAAATGGCAATCTTCGATGCGGTCATTCTCAGCAGAGAGTCAGCCTTGACGCAGATGCAAAAAAAGCCTGCACAGTATCCTCCCTTCGAAGCACCGCTGAAAGCTATCCAGTCAGATGGAATGGGTCCTCCACTCAGGACCTGGAGCATCAACTCCTGTCGGCCTTTATGAACCGCGATTTCCACATGTATGGCTTAACGTCTGCAGCCAGAAGCTGAGGCTGCGCTACGCAGCCATCTTCAGTGTTTCGTTCAGCACAGTTTCGTCGATCTGAGCGTGTGCTGCAAATTGGAGATACAGATGCTTCACGACCATTGCCTTTTTCTCGGGAGAAATCTGGGCGCCATGAGCCAGCAGCCAAGCATCGACGCGCTCGGAAATAGAGAGACATAGCTGCCAGTTCAGCAGGCGTCCAGCTGCCACTTGTCCGGGCTCGTCGGTTAACACCTTCAACACATCGAAACCGTTTTGGCCTAGGACGAGCAGGCGTTCCACATCCAGCGGAGTCTGGTCCGACTCAAGCATCGAAATCATAGAGCGGCTTGTGCCGAGCATGGCCGCTACCTCTGCCTGCTTCAGCCTTAGTCGTTTGCGCTCAAAAGAGATGCGAAATCCATACATGGAAAAATCCGTTTCCAAGGTTCATGTTTGCAAGATGTGCATTATGTGCATCAAATGTCAAAAATATTGACATTTGTTGAGAAAGGTTTGAGGATATGCACATGTCTTCGCTTCGCACACCACCAGAGGCCCGCGCTTGGCTTGCGCGGCATGGAGTGACGATCACTGCCTGGGCAAGATCACATGGATTCAAGCCTGCGGTGGTTGCCGCTCTGCTTTCAGGGCGAACTCAGGGAAACTGGGGGGAGGCTTATGGCGCAGCCATCGCGCTTGGATTGAGGCCGGCACCACTGGATCACGAAGTGCATCCTCTGGGCGAACGCCAAGAGGCCATCCCCGCCACCAGCCAAGGGAGTATTCAGTGACCCAAGACTAAGCAAAAACCTGTGGGCAAATAGCACAACGCCCGGTAGCCTTTGGCGAGGCGACCGGGCGTCCTGGAATGTGCAGGCTGATTTGCAAACTAGCCAGCCGTCACTTTCCATCAAAGCGCTCCTCCTGTCAACCCTGGCATTGAAGTCCGGCGCTTGTGTGTTGCCCATTCCTTTTTCAAACACGCGGCGAGGTGCCGCATGAGGAGTGCGCATGGGACAAGCACGGGGAATGACGGCGAACCGGCTCAAGGAGATAGTGAGACGGCAACGGGCGCCAGAGTTTGGTGCAGGGTATGAACCTGCCATCAAGGCCACGCGAGAGGAGGCCCCCGCAGGGTCGCGGCCCGCTACGGTCTGGTCGCGGCTGCTTGCTCGGGATGTGCATACGCTTTCTGTGCCGGAGAGAGAGGTCCTGGCTTTGCTGCTGTACTGCCCCTCCCTGTTTGAGTTGCAAGAGCAGCGGATGCTCCCTTTTCTTGCAGCACCTCACCCGCTGCACGCTCACCCAAGGGCGAAGGATGAGAGCCTGAAAGACTTTCGAGGAACGTTGGCAGTGGCCGAAGAGCGGGGCTGCCTTTCGTTTCATCCGTCTGTCCATGTTGACGGGGAGGAGGTGCCCGCCTGTTGGATCGGTGATTTCTTGGGCTTTTTCACCGACCGGCTCGGCCCATACTGCGTGAACTTCAATGTCAAGAGCACGCGCGAGGAGTTTGCGGTGCCCCAAGTTGGTATCTCAGTGAGAACCGACAAGGCACGTGCTGCCGCAAAGGAAGGTTTCCGGCACCTTGTAGAGCGGGAGCTGTACGCAGACATCGACATCCGTACCGTAGAAGTCGCTGCTGCCGAGTTGCCACCCATGCTTACCGCCAACTTGCTTCAGCAATTGCTGTGGCAAAAGCGTGAGCACCTGCTGACTGATGAACAGGTCCAGATAGTTCTGGATGGGTTCAACTTGGGCTTGGTGTGTCGCGCGACGCCGTTGGACGTCATGGTCTCCATTGAGCAGACGCATGGCATTCCACGATACGAACAGAGGATCGTCTTCGAACAGGGAATTTTTGCCAGGCAGATCCGTGTTGACCTGTTTGAAAGTCATATCTTTGTTGACAAACCCATGCTGCCAGAGAAAACCGACGCGCTGGAGGCCTACGCTGATTGGTTCCGGAGGGGGCTATGAGTGGAATCTGCGCCGGAACCCCCATCACTGCACCGGACGGCTATCGCAGTTTGCGGGCGGGAACGACTTACTACTTTCTTCGGAGCAGCCCCAGCGCACGCGTGGTCACGCTGGTCGAATTTGCGCCCCGACGAACTAAAGAAATTGTCGACAAAGAGGGCGCCACGAAGAACCTTAGGCCGTTGCCATTTCCAGTCCTGATTCGACTCCATCGGATCGACTTCGAGGAAGCGGTGCTAACTGCCCAAATACTTCCCGGCAAGCAGGAGGTGCTTCCGCCTTGGCTATCCGGGCTTGAAGGATTGGACCTTGAAGCAGTCGACGCAGAGCGAGTCAATCCGGCAAGGCGTCATAGGGATCGCATCGACGACAAGATTGGTAGCTTCTATGGTCTTCTGCCCAACATTGAGAGCATTCTGGATTCGGAGAACACAGAGCAAATCGTCAACAGACACGCGCGTTCCCAGCAGCCCACGCGGAATGAGTCGCGTGTACGTCTCTGGCTGTTTACCTATCTTGCCTTTGGTAGAAATCGATACGCATTGCACTATCCAAGCCATCAGATAGGGCACTGGGACCGTCTTAACACGCCGTCGAGGGCGAAGCGCGGAACTCCTAGTGCTGAAGGCAAGGGGTATGGCTTCAATACCACGGGCGACATGCACGATCGGATTCTCAAATCCTACAGCGCCCTTGCTGCAATCGGGATTACCGATGAGGAGATCTATGTCAAAGCGATGAAGAAATTCTTTGGTTGCCAGTCGCGTATGACAGAGAGGAAAGGAAAGCAAGTCGCGGAGTTCTTCCACCCTAAGGGGGAGGGTTTCCCAACGCAGGCCACATATTTCTACTATGTTGAAAAGCGCTTTCCCCGCCGGCAAGTAAAAGAGGCCAAGTGGGGGCACAACCGTGTTCGGTCAAAAGTAGAGCCTTACCGCGGGAGTTTCACTGAATCGAGCTGGAACTTGATGCAACGTGTTGAGGCAGATGCCTACTTTGTGGAAGACCTCCCCAAAGGCTATGTCGAAGGAAGCGATCTGAAACCACTCGTTGTCGTGACGAAGAGAGATACAGCTTCAGGAAAAAAAACCGGAATCGGTTTCGCGTATGGCCGTGAGCTCGCGGCTGCCTACAGGATGGCGACCTTCTGCGAGGCAGTCGGTTTTGGTGTGTATGGGCGTCTCCTCGGGTTGCGAATCGCCGATTCTGCGGGGGGAGTATCGCCCTCTGACATCACAGATCGCGGTGCCGGAGCGACTGCGGGGGCGATATCAAGGATCGAAGACTTCCAACCGGTTGTCCGTGAAACTGCCCCTTCTTATTCGGGACAAAGCAAGGCATTGATTGAGACATCAAATCCAAAAATGCGACACGACGATGAGGCGCCTTCATTCCGGCGCTCCAATCTGAAGACCATCGAGCTTGCACGTCGTGAGTTTGGGCTGGCTCTCCAGTTCAATGAGACCGCGATCGTTGCAAACCGTGTGGACCCTGATCTCGCGCCGCGAGTTACTCGCTTGACGCCAAATGGCGTTTGGGAAGCGCTCGACTCCGTCGGGCGTAACAATGCGCTTCAGATCGGATTTGAGGATGCGGTTCGCGCGTATCTGGATGTGGTTCCAGCCAAGCTGACGCGCGGGGGAATTGTGTTGGCTGGCCGCAATTACTATTCAAAAACTCCTGAGTTTGAGAAAGCTCTATCGTCGGTAGCAGGCGGGCAAGACGTGGACGTCAACGTCTTTGTCCTGGCTGCTTGTATCCGATATGTCTGGTTTGACTGGAATAACAAACTGATCGAGCTAGACGTCCGCTACCCGATTCCAGTGGGCGAGGAGGTGAAGCACATGTCCTTCGCCGAAGCGGTCGAGTACGCCGAGCATTTGAAGAATTGGGAGGCGACGGAACGCAGGCATCGCGCCGCAAAAAAGCACCTTTTGAATGAGGACTACTTGGAGCAGACAGGAATGGAGCTGAAGTCAGGGAGTCGCGTCGCTGGGCGGCCCAAGCGTGGCACTGCCACCGCTCGCCTGGAGCACGACGAGGCTCGGCAAAGCGTTGAAGGGAGGAAGGCCGCATGATTCTGGCCGACTCCTCCATCTATACGAGCCGCTACGAAGATGCACTCGCCCCCGGCGTGATCAAGCACCGCGCTGACTCATATGGTTCTCTCGTCGAGGATCTCATGTCGGTCGGGGTGGAGGAGGCCTGCCAGAAGTTGGAGTGCGGACTGAAAGAAGTACTGTTAGTCACAGTCCAACTGGAAAAAGCCATCCGCTCCGAGATAGAGCGCGCACTGTCTCACTCGAAGGTCGTGTACAAAATCCCGGGTGCGGCGTTGGCTGCTGCATACTCAGGCGTTGCGCCGGGTGACGGGACGCCGCCGTCGTTCGTCACCGGCCTCGCGGGGGTCGGGAAGACCCGGCTTCGGCTCGCGATCCAAAGGATCTTGGCTGGGGAAAGGAAAATCAGCCTGGATGCTGCGCACCCTTCGGTGCCACTCATCGACTACGTCGACTGCGTGGTGGGAAAGAAGGCAAGCGTTTCTGCGGTACTGCGTACTTTTGCAAGCCCGGGGGCTGCAGGCGGCAAGGCAAAGATTGGCCAAGAAGAGTTGGGACGGGAGTGTGCCCGCTGGATGCGGGTGTCCGGCGTATGCCTGTTCGGCGGTGACGAAACACAGTTCATGGCTCAATCAGCTGGTGCCAGCACGCTCATTACGAGGACCCTCCTTGCACTTGCCGAACTTCAGGTGCCTTGGTTCGTAATCGCCAATTACTCGATGGGATGGAAGCTGCGCAGCCGTCCTCCTGAAGCCACACAGCGGCTGCTTAGCCGACCAGTTGTGCTTTTGCCGGACCCTCCCGTCTCAGAGGACTGGGCTGCACTGCTGGCTGCCTATCAGGTTGTTCTGGATGAAGCAGTGAGCTTTTCCCTGGTGGATCATCGGGTCGAGCTGTGGAATCTCTGTGCGGGGCTGAAGCGTCTTCTCGTGAATTTGCTGGTACTCAGCTATTGGATGGCTCGGAGCGCTGGTTCTCCTAAAGCATCTTGGGCTCATGTGCGCCAAGCTTTCAATTCGGTCAGGTACGCGACTGCAAGAGATGATGTCAATCTCCTCATAGCTCACGCCGGGCAGAAGACAAGCCTCCGCAAAGATCTTCTGTGCCCATTCGATGGGCCGGAGGTTCAGGCAAATGCTGAAGTTTTTGAAGATCAGCTTCGTGCGGCTAGACGGGCGACCGTGGCTCTGAGAACGGTGCAGGCATCTATGAACTGGCAAGAACGCGACGCTATTGCCTTCATCAACAAATCCGCAAATCTCATGCCTGAGCCGACCGCGCAGGTCATCAAGCTGCAGAAGAATCGCAAACCACGAACCCTCAATGGAATGCTTGATGCGGCAGCAGGCTTTATGGAGTCTCTTGATGACCGCTCAAAGAAATAGGGTGCTTTGATGGCTGAAAAAGTGAAGGTTCCAGTTGGTGAGGTAAACAGCACCAAGCGCTAAGGCCTATCTTGTTCGTTTGGGTGGATCTGGAGGGCGACGTTTGTTGGTCGACCTGGATCCCGAAGCCAGTGAAGCACTAGACAGGCTTGTTGCCGCCGGCTATGGATCAACAAACAAGACGGTGGTATGTCGAGCGCTGGTCGCCGCAAGCGAGCAAATTGGGACAGACTAGTTTTGAGCTTCGTCTCAGGGATCTTCGGCATACTGCCGAGATTGCGGAAGCGAGATGCAGACAGAAGCACTATCGTCTCGGGCAATCCGGCGCGTGATTCAGTGTGCTTTAGCCCCTAGGCCTGTACAGCAACAGGTAGGTAGCGACACAAGTCCGTTCAAGAAGACTAGGTAAACCGAACAGCTAGCGCGCCACCACGCATCGCTCGCACGGCGTACCAGCTCAGGAGGCTAGCCATGAGCCCCAGTGCCACTATGCCCTGGATGGGGGTAAGGCTCCCTGCCAGTACGGCTTCTCCAACTCCCTGGGCGCCAACAACAGCTTGCCAAACGACAAGCACGGCAATCACCATCGAAATTGGCAATAGCAATCCTGCAAAAAATGCACGCAATGGTTTGGGGAAAGAATTCATTTTCATGAGGTTGGGATTCGCGTTGGCGTGAGGTCGATGTGGCGCACTGACTGTAGGGTTAGCCTATGGGGCCGTGACGCACTCATCTTGGTGAGCAGCGTACGACGCATACCGCTGTGAACATTCGATCAACATTCAGTTGGGGCGAGATATGCAGTCAATGTCAAAAGTGGTTTCTTGAGCTTAGGAGCTCATTTGAAGCCCGCTCTCTTTAGGGCGTCTTTGAGTTGCTTCTCGATCGCTTGTTTGGCCTGCGTGGTGGCTGCCTTCATGACATCACCATACTTTCCTGTTGCGCCGCACTTTGAGCATTTGATGCTATCGGTGGCTCTTGGATTCGACGGCATTTCAAATTTCTCGCTGCCGCATGAACATTTGACGGTGACGGTGCTCATCAAGAAACTCCTTTAGAACAAGATTTTTCGGGAGTGCCGTTGGGATCTCTCGTGTTTCAAAAAGCCATCAGAATCTGGTTTTCACCTTACCGGGCCGCTCTGTTCGTACTGCAAGCCAAGCATTTGAAGTACGGTCCGTATCGGCCATCGTCCACAGAGGCGACCGGGGAGCCACAGGAGTGGCAGGCCTCGTCTGTGCCAGCCTCTGCTTGGTACAGGCGCCAGCAACTCCGCGCGAAGAAAACCATCGCGCCCAAAAATGCAGCCATGGAGATCAAGCTCGTGAGGCTCACCAGACCAGCGAGCATTGGCATGGCAGCGAATTCGCGCCCAACGGAGTGGGCTACTACACCTCCAAATACGCAAATGCCAGGAAATGCAAAAAGGTTGAGGTAAAGGCGCAGATGGTTCAGATTCATCTTGGATTCTCCAGTGCCGGCAAGGTCCGCTGATCGCATGCATCCCAAAGCATGTAGTGGTGACCGGCCAAGCTCGAAAAGTGGGCCTACACACAAAGGTGTGTGAGGCCTTCACCTTTTAGAAGGGCCTGATCAAAGTGCACCAAACTACTTTTCGTAGACGGGCGTGGACGCAGTCGTTGCTTTGACCAAGTTGATGCCATTGAGGGCATCATCTTTTTGCGAATAGCCCTGCCCACTATCTGCAATGGTTCTTCCATTTATGGAAACCAGGCGCCAGCGCCATTCACCACGCGCGTCTTTATACAGTTCGAATTTCATTGCACTTCCTCCTTGAGGGTTGACGGGTTGCGAAATCCACGCCCCTGCGCAAGGAGGGGCGGTTCTTGCCCGGTTACGACTTCCCAGGCTCCTTGCGGACACCTTTGAACGGCGTGCCGTCTTGCTTTTGATCCATGAAGCGGCCATCGGCCGCATTGCGCTTGACCCACGTGTCTGTCACGGGGTTGTGGACCTGCGAACGTTGGCGAACTGCACCAACGCGTGCGTTGTCACCGAGAGGGGCATTTTTTGCCATGGCAGCTTCTCCTGAGTTGAGATGGCGCCAATGTAGCACATGAAATTGCTATATAGCAACACTCAAACATGCTTATTCGCATAAAATTTTGCGATATAGCAATAGGAGGGCCGCATGGCCGCAAATCGAGGACACTTCGACTGTGAGGGGTTCTACGCAGCACTCGACGACATCAGGAAAGCGAAGAACTTTTCGTGGAAGAAGCTCGCAGACCAAAGCAAGGTGAGCGCTTCGACGCTAACCAGGATGGGCCAAGGCAAGCACCCGGACGCGGACAGTCTGACTATGCTGTCTGCTTGGGCTCAACTGAATCCAGCTGACTTCGTGACCGACGAAGATCTGAAGGCGCGCGATACCACTGTCTTGCCAAAGATGATGGCGCTTCTGAGAGCGGATCCCAACCTGAACGAAGATTCGATCAGAGCAATACAAGACGTGTTGACTGTGGCGTACCGTCGCCTTGGAAATGCACCAGATCCTAAGGAGGAGATAGATCTTGGCGGTAGCACTTCGGCGGGGGTTTAAGGCTGAGGCAGACAGATACGCTGTTGAGTTCCGGATGGAGCTCCAGTTGCAGGCATCGGCGCCCCTAGATATGTTCCAGTTGGCGGGGCACTTAGAAATACCTGTGATGCCGTTGAGCGCATTGGCGGGAGAAATGGATGCGGCCAATTACCGTCACTTGACTGGAGCATCTAAGAGCCCGTTTTCAGCCATCACGCTCTACTTGGGTCGTAGAAGGGCCATCGTGTACAACGACTCCCATGCTCCCACACGACAACAAAGTGACCTCGCGCATGAACTCTCGCATGCGGTACTCGACCATTCTCCCAGCGCACTTACCAATGAATCCGGCGGCCGGCACTACAACCAGGTCTTGGAAGATGAGGCCACTTGTTTGTCCGGCTTTCTCCTGGTTCCAAAGGCCGCCGCAATGTCGGTCGCAGCAAGCGGTGAATCAGTTGAAGATGCCGCTGCCCGCTACAAAATCAGTCCTGCAATGATGCGTATGCGCCTAAATCAGAGTGGGGCGCAACGAATTCTTGCGCGTGCAAGAGCAAAGCGCATGTGTTGAATTGCTGCCGATTCGGTGGAAGTCTTCTTCAGTTCACTGCGCATTGATAGTCCCGACGAACTTTGTTTGCAGTTGTGCAGGCCCGGCTGCCTTTGTTATCGTTTCCGACAAACTTTGGACTGACTCGCTAAGCCATAGAAATCAATGACTTATGCGAGCCTACCCCGACGAACTTTATTGGTTGTAGTCATGATTGATCGTAAAAATAAACTCTGTAATCTGTAAATAAAACCTGGAAAGGTTTAGTGCACCTGTACCGTTGGGTTCCAAGCGCCTCCGTTGAGGCGCTTTTTATTGTCAGCTCACAAAGCTCTGGGGAGTTGGATGGGCTGCTTTAGGCTGGTTGCGGACATACAGTGTCCGCCTCGAATGAGTACTATCGGCCAAGACGAGTCATTCATCACGAGAGCTTGATTCGCAGTCATGTCTCCTTAGGGTGCACGCCGGCTGTTTTTCCTTGAATGCGAACCTGCCTGTT
>NZ_LMJC01000017.1:0-13548 GCF_001429215.1 Acidovorax sp. Root267 | reverse complement strand
GCATCGATCTGGTCGTATGCCTTGGCTTCGCCGCCGAACTTGGAGGACAGCACGGTAGCAATCGCTGCCGTCAGCGTCGTCTTGCCGTGGTCCACGTGGCCGATCGTGCCCACGTTGACGTGAGGCTTGGTGCGCTCGAACTTTCCTTTTGCCATTTTTCCGACTCCGAAAAAAATCTATACCAATACAACTGGATTTCGGCGCAACCAGAATCGGACGCACCTGAAAGTGGTGCCCATGGCGGGAATCGGACCCGCGACCTCTCCCTTACCAAGGGAGTGCTCTACCACTGAGCCACATGGGCAACTTGACGCCGCTCGCGCGACATCAAAATTGCTAACTCAACAAACCAGCACAAACAAGCAATGGAGCGGGAGACGGGAATCGAACCCGCGTCATTAGCTTGGAAGGCTAGGGTTCTACCATTGAACTACTCCCGCATCGGCCAAAAACCTCTGCGCGCCTGACAAAGCCAAAAGCAAAGCCAAACATCGACCTCAACACTACTCACTCACTGGTGGAGGGGACTGGATTCGAACCAGTGTAGGCGTAAGCCAACAGATTTACAGTCTGCCCCCTTTAGCCACTCGGGCACCCCTCCGGAGAATTTCGAATTATAGCACTAGTTTTTTGCGGCCCGAAGAAATTCCCAAATCCTCGCCATCAGTCCCACGAGAAAGACTCAGGACTGCATGCGTCACTGGTGCGGCTGGCGGGGATCGAACCCACGACCCTTGGCTTCGGAGGCCAATACTCTATCCACTGAGCTACAGCCGCACGGTAAAACTGACGCAGCCCCACATTATCGCACGCAACCAACCCACCAGGATCGGCGCCACCCAACCCCAACACGAGAAGAGCAAAACACCCACTTCACAAGGAGAGACCGCGAGCCTCGGCATCCCCAGACACTGGGAGCGACAACCCCAGCCCCAGCAAAAAAGCATCGGTACTCGCCCCACCAACCACCACCAGATCAAAGCCCCCCTCACTCAGTATCCAGTTTCTGATAAGCCCGTCGAACAAGGCGTGCAAGCCAATCGCCGCCTCGATGGACGCGACAGGCAAGACAACCCCCTGCGCCTGCGCTCCCAGCTCAAAGTCACGCGCCAGTTGCCGCGTAAAACCATCCGACGCAGCCATGTGGCGATCACGAACCCCCACAAGTTCGCCCACGTACTCCACTTTGTAGAGCGCAATCTCAAAAACCCGGCGCGTTCGCTCGTCAGAAGCCACACTGCGCAGCACAAACGCCATCACAGCCCGCAGTCGCTGCACGGGATTCGGACAAGTACTGCTTTCAAACTCACCGTAGCCCTGCTCCAACGGAAGAGTCATCCGGTCCATCATGGCATTGAAGAGATCCACCTTGTCCTTGAAGTGCCAGTAGATCGCCCCCCGAGTAGCACCGGCGGCCTGAGCAATGTCACTCAGCGAAGCACGCGAAACCCCCCTCTCCCAGAAGACATGCTCCGCCGCATCAATCAGGCTATTGCGCGTAGCAATTGCATCTTCCTTGGTTCGACGCGCCATTGGTAATTGCCTCCTTATGTTCAATACTAAGTACCCACACTTTATGCAAAGACATCGGGGCATCGCAATTATACATTCATGTCTGTATGTATAATCGCGCACTTATTTCGTCGGGCTCTGATCTTGGACTGCCTCCGACCGAGGGGCCATCCCCTACAACCCCATTCCTTGACGCCAATCAAAAGGACTCCCATGCCCACATCCCGTGACGCATTTACCACCGCCTCCTTTCGCGCCTCCCCAACTCACAGGGCCGCCTCTCTGGTCGCCGCTACTGCGGCAGCGCTCCTACTGGCCTCATGTGGCAAGGCGGACGGCCAAGCCGCCGCCGGAGGACCGCAGATGCCCCCCGTGGAGGTCGGCGTTGTGACTGCGACCCCTGGCGACGTCGGGTTGATCACTGAATTGCCAGGCCGTGTGGAGGCCTCGCGGGTTGCGCAGGTACGGGCTCGCGCCGCTGGCATCCTGCAGCAACGCCTTTTTAAGGAAGGCAGTGATGTGAAGGCGGGACAACCACTGTTTCGGATTGACCCTGCACCCTATGCTGCAGCATCCGAGAGTGCCCGAGCCAGTCTGGCAAAAGCGCAGGCCAACCTCGCGCAGGCCAGCGCGCAGGTGGAACGCTATCGCCCACTGGTAAGTGCCAACGCCATCAGCAAACAGGACTTCGTGAACGCCGAAGCCGCCGAGAAGCAGGCACAGGCGGATGTGGCCACCGCCAAGGCCGCAGTACGCACCGCCGACATCACTCTGGGCTACGCCAGCGTGACATCGCCCATATCGGGCCGTATAGGCCGCGCCTTGGTTACTGAAGGGGCATTGGTGGGGCAAGGAGAAGCCACCCCCCTGGCCGTGGTGCAGCAAATCGACCCCGTGTACGTGAACTTCACCCAGTCGGCCAGCGATGTCTTCCAGTTGCGCCGGGCCATGGAAAGCGGCCAGTTCAAGCGCGCCGGAAGCGCAGAGGCCGCGAGCGTCAAGCTCGTTCTGGGCGATGGAACCGAATACGCCCAGGCAGGAAAGCTGCTGTTCACCGATCTGTCGGTGGACTCCACCACCGGTCAGGTCACATTGCGCGCGGAAGTCCCCAACCCCAAGGGCGAGTTACTACCGGGTCTGTATCTGCGCGTACGCATCGAACAAGCACAGGCCAGCAACGCCATCACCCTGCCCCAGCAAGCAGTCACACGCACCCAGCAGGGTGACTCGGTGAGCGTGGTGGGTGACGATGGCAAGGTGTCTCCACGCACCATCAAGGTCAGCGCCGCCCAGAACAACCGGTGGGTGGTTCTTGACGGGCTGAAGGCGGGGGAAAAAGTCATGGTGGACGGTTTTCAGAAACTGCAGATGCTGCCCCCGGGCACGCCTGTGAAACCCGTCCCATGGCAGGCCCCAGGAAGCGCTTCCGCACCTGGAGCACTTTCGGCACAGGCCGCCACACCTGCTGCATCTGCCGCTTCGGCATCGAAGCCATAAGGGGCATTCCAGCATGGCCAAGTTCTTTATCGACCGCCCCATCTTTGCATGGGTGATCGCGCTGTTCATTATGGTGATGGGCGGCGTGGCGATCACGCAGCTACCTATTGCACAGTACCCGCCAGTGGCCCCCCCGGCCATCGTCATCAACGCAGCGTACCCCGGTGCATCCGCGCAAACCCTCGAAGACAGCGTGCTGTCGGTGATCGAACGCGAGATGAACGGTTCGCCCGGGCTGATCTACATGGAATCCGTCGCACAGGCCGACGGCTCCGGCAGCATCACCCTGAGTTTTCAACCCGGCACCAATGCCGACCTGGCACAGGTGGACGTGCAAAACCGCTTGTCACGTGCAACGCCCCGCCTACCCTCCGCCGTAACGCAGCAAGGTGTGCGCGTGGACAAATCGCGCTCCAACTTTCTGCTGTTCACCATGCTCTCGTCCACCAACCCGGCAACGGACACGGTGGCCCTGGGTGACTATGCATCGCGCAACGTCGTGCCCGAACTGCAACGCCTGAAAGGCATCGGCCAGGCGCAGCTTTTTGGTACAGAGCGCGCCATGCGCATCTGGATCGATCCCGCCAAGATGGTGAGCTTCAACCTCTCGGCCGCCGAGATCACGGCCGCAATCCGCGCACAAAACGCCCAGGTGGCCAGCGGCACCATCGGCGATCTTCCCAACATCGCAGGCCAGGCGATCGCAGCCACCGTCGTGGTCAACGGCCAGCTCTCCAGCGTGGAGCAGTTTGGCAACATCGTTCTGCGGGCCAACACCGATGGGTCCACGGTGCGCATCAAGGACGTGGCACGCGTGGAACTCGGTGGCCAGGCCTATGCCACCGCTGCACGCCTGAACGGCAAGCCCGCCGTGGGCATCGGCGTCCAGCTCTCCCCCAGTGGCAACGCCCTGGAAGCTGCCAAGGCCGTTCGCGCCAAGATGGATGAACTCTCGCGCTACTTTCCTGAAGGCATGAGCTGGAGCATCCCGTACGACAGTTCACGCTTTGTGGACATCTCCATCAGGCAGGTGGCAGAAACCCTGGTGGAAGCGGTGGCGCTGGTGTTCCTCGTGATGTTCCTGTTCCTGCAGAACTGGCGCTACACCATCATCCCCACGATCGTGGTGCCCATTGCTCTCCTGGGTACATTCGCCACGCTGCTGGCGCTGGGGTTCTCGATCAACGTGTTGACGATGTTTGGCATGGTGCTGGTGATCGGCATCGTGGTGGACGATGCGATCGTGGTGGTGGAAAACGTCGAGCGCATCATGAGCGAAGAAGGGCTCTCGCCCCTGGAGGCCACGCGCAAGGCCATGCGCCAGATCTCAGGCGCCATCATTGGCGTGACCGTGGTGCTGATCTCAGTATTCGTGCCACTGGCCTTCTTTGCGGGGTCCACCGGCAACATCTACCGCCAATTCTCGGCAGTGATGGTGGCATCCATCGCTTTCTCGGCCTTCATGGCGCTGTCGCTCACGCCAGCACTGTGCGCCACTTTGCTCAAGCCTGTGGAAGCCGGCCACCACCATGAAAAGCGCGGTTTCTTCGGCTGGTTCAACCGTGGCTTCTCGCGCACGGCCAAGGGGTATGAAGGTTTTGTCTCGCGCATGCTCAAGCGGGCAGCGCGCTACCTCGTCATCTACGCAGCCATCATTGGCGCCGTGGCCGTGGTGTACATGCGGCTGCCCACATCGTTCCTGCCCAGCGAGGACCAGGGCAACATCATTGTCAACGTACAACTGCCACCCGGCGCCACACAAGAGCGCACGCTGGCCGTGATGCAGCAGGTCGAGGAGTTCATCCTCAAACAGCCCGAAGTGCAAAGCATGGTGGGCGTGCTGGGGTTCAGCTTCTCTGGCCAGGGCCAGAATGCCGCCCTTGCCTTTGTGACATTGAAGGACTGGAGCGAGCGCCACGGCCCAGGCCAGTCGGCACAGGACGTCGCCAGCCGGGCTTTCGGGGGGTTGATGGGCATCCGCGATGCGTTCATCTTCCCGTTGAGCCCGCCACCTATTCCCGAGCTTGGCAACGCAAGCGGCTTCACGTTCCGCCTGCAGGACCGCGGGGGCGCCGGGCACGAAGCGCTGGTGAAGGCGCGCAACCAGCTGCTGGGCATGGCCTCGCAAAGCAAGGTGCTGACCCAGGTGCGCCCGGATGGCCTGGAAGACGCCCCGCAGTTGCAGATCGATATCGACCGCGACAAGGCCAACGCGCTGGGCGTGCCGTTTGATGCGATCAATTCGGCACTGTCCACCGCGCTTGGCTCGAGCTACGTGAACGACTTCCCGAACCAGGGCCGCCTGCAGCGCGTGGTGGTGCAAGCCGACGCCCCGGCGCGCATGCAACCGGATGACCTGTTGAAGATCAACGCCGCCAACAGCCAGGGCAAGCCCGTGCCCCTTTCGGCATTTGCCACAACGCGTTGGGCGAACGGCGCGCAGCAAACGGTGCGCTACAACGGCTATCCGGCCATGCGCATCTCGGGTGCGCCCGCCCCGGGTTTCAGCACGGGTGCCGCGATGGCCGAGATGGAAAAACTCGCGACCCAGTTGCCCGCAGGCTTCGGCTTTGAGTGGACAGGCCAATCCCGCGAGGAAAAACTGGCGGGGGCACAGTCGCTGATCCTCTACAGCTTCGCCATCCTGGCCGTGTTCCTGTGCCTGGCAGCGCTGTACGAAAGTTGGTCGATCCCGCTGGCCGTGATCCTGGTCGTGCCCCTGGGCGTGCTGGGTGTACTCCTGGCCACCCTGCTGCGCGGCTATGCCAACGACGTCTACTTCCAGGTGGGGCTGATCACGATCATCGGCCTGTCTGCCAAGAATGCAATTTTGATCATCGAATTTGCGAAAGACCTGCAGGCCCAGGGCAAGAGCGTGATCGAGTCGGCACTGGCGGCCGCCCACCTGCGGTTCCGTCCCATCGTGATGACCTCGATGGCCTTTGGCCTGGGGGTCCTGCCGCTGGTGATCGCATCGGGGGCCGGTTCGGCCAGCCAGCGCGCCATTGGCACCGGCGTGCTGGGTGGAATGGTCACTGGCACGGTGCTGGCCGTGTTCTTCGTGCCCGTGTTCTTCGTAGTGGTCCGCAGCCTGTTCAAAGGCAGCGCGCGCCAGCAGGAAATGAACCGTCGCCATGCAGAGGAAGCAGGAGTTGGAACCCATGACTAGTCACCCACGTACCACCGCCATCGCGCTGGCAACAGCCCTGCTGCTGGGCGGTTGCTCGTTCATACCGACGTATGAGCGCCCCGCGGCGCCCGTGCCAGCCACTTACGCCACGAGCTCCGCCGCCACGCCAAACGCCGCAGCGGCAGCGCCCTGGCAGGACTATTTCGCCGAGCCCCGGCTGCGCCAGCTTATCGAAGTGGCCCTGGCCAACAACCGCGATCTGCGGGTGTCCGTGCTCAACATCGAGCAGGCACGCGCAACGTTCCAGGTGCGCAGGGCAGACCTCTACCCGGGCGTGGGCTTGGCCGCCAACGCGAGCCGCGCGCCCGCCACGGGCACCGGCGACCTGACCAACTCGTTCAGTGTCGGCCTGGCGGTCACGGCCTGGGAGATCGACTTCTTTGGCCGCATTGCAAGCCTCAAGGAACAGGCCCTTGCGCAGTACCTCGCCACCGAAGAAGGTCGCAACGCTGCGCAAGTGAGCCTAGTGGCCGCCGTGGCCAACGGCTGGCTGAACCTGCTGGCCGATGAAGAGCTGCTGGACCTGTCACGCCAGACCCTAGCCTCGCGGGACGAGTCTGTACGCCTGACCAAGATGCGCCTGGATGCAGGCGTTGCTTCCGAGCTCGATTTCCGCCAGGCCGAGTCGCTGACCCAGGCCGCACGGGCCACGCTGGCCCAGCAGCAGCGCCAGCGCGCGCTGGACGAAAACGCCCTGGCACTGCTGCTCGGGCAATCCCTGCCCGACGACATCCGTGCCAGCCTCGCAGGCAGCAGGCTGGCAGCGGCCCCCGCCATGGCGCAGTTGCCAGCGGGGCTGCCATCCGAACTGCTGACCCGTCGGCCCGACATCCGCCAGGCGGAGCAGCAGCTGATTGCAGCCAACGCCAACATCGGCGCTGCCAGGGCCGCGTTCTTCCCGCGCATTTCGCTCACCACCCAAGCGGGCACCGCCAGCGGCGAGCTGTCGGGCCTGTTCAAGAGCGGCTCATGGGGATTCACCATTGCGCCGTCCCTGCTGCTGCCCATCTTTGATGCGGGCCGCAACCAGGCCAACCTCGAGAGCGCACAGGCCGGCCGCGGCATCGCCATCGCGCAGTACGAAAAAGCCATCCAGACAGCCTTCCGCGAAGTGTCGGACGCACTGGCAGGCCAGGCCACGCTGGGCGAGCAGGCGCAGGCGCAGCAGCTGCAGGCCCAGGCCGAGGCCTCACGGCTGCAGCTGTCCGATCTGCGTTACCGCAACGGCGTGTCGAGCTACCTGGATCTGCTGGATGCGCAGCGCTCGCTGTTCGCAGCGCAGCAGGCCGTGGTGCAGGTCAAACTCGCACAACTGCAAAACCAGGTGGCGCTGTACAAGGCCCTGGGTGGCGGAGCACCTGAAGCTGCGGCAGCAGGCAATCCATCCTGATACAAAAGACGGCCCCCTGGCGCGCCACAGTTTGTGGCGCGCGCAGGGTCGTGCCGTGTATCAGGGTCACGGCGTGCGCGGGCCTTACCCGGAGAACAACAGCCCCGCAGATATAATTTAAGGTTGATTTCATCAAAGCCCCCGATACACCAGAGGACGTCATGAGCGACAACCACCACGAAGAAGCCCATACCGGCCCGATCAAGAACCCCAAGCAGTTGCTGGTCGCGGTACTTTTCTCGTTTGTGATTCCAATCTTTGCCATCATTGGCTTGGTTCTGTACGTCACGTCGGCCGACAAGCCAGCCGCTGGCGCCGCCAATCCCGAGAAAGCCATTGCCGAGCGCATCCAGAAGGTGGGCATGGTCGAGATCCGTGATGCCAACCGCCCTCTGAAGGCCGGTGAAGAGGTGTACAAGAGCCAGTGCGCCGCGTGCCATGCCACAGGCGCTGCCGGTGCTCCCAAATTTTCGGATGCCGGCGCCTGGTCGGCCCGCATCGCAACCGGCTTTGAAACGCTGGTGCAATCCGCCCTGAAGGGCAAGGGCGCGATGGCTCCGCAAGGTGGCGGGGATTTCAACGACACCGAAATTGCACGTGCCGTGGCCTACATGGCCAATGCAGCCGGCGCCAAATTTGCAGAACCTGCAGCCCCCGCCGCCGCTGGCGCCGCTCCGGCAGCCGCAGAGGCAGCCCCTGCAGCCCCAGCCACTCCGGTGGCGGCGGCAGCCCCCGCCGCTGAGGCTGCTCCAGCCGCTGCCGCACCGATTGCCGCAACCGCAGGCGCTGGCGAAGCCCTGTACAAGCAGGCGTGCCAGGTGTGCCATGCCGCTGGCGTGGCCGGTGCCCCCAAGTTTGGTGACAAGGCCGCCTGGTCGGCCCGCCTTCCTGCTGGCATCGATGCGCTGTACAGCAGCGTCGCCAAGGGCAAGGGCGCCATGCCTCCCCGTGGCGGTGCAGCACAGGCTTCAGACGCCGACCTGCGCGCAGCGGTCGAATTCATGGCAGCCGCCGCCAAGTAAATCAACACCCTTCCGCTCCCACCGCACTCGCGGCACCTTTCGGGGCGGAACACGGGGACAAAAAAGCCGGTCTTGCTGACCGGCTTTTTTTATGGGTGGGGGCCCGACACCGAGGGCGCCTTGGTTGGAGCCTGGGCCTGCGCCGCCCAGCGGCTGCTCGGGCTCATGACAAAGCCGTAGCGGCCAGGCAGGTCCTCCGCCCGCACCGCCTGCGGAAGCCAGCGCCCGGCTTCCACCGCTTCGGCCACCAACGGAACGTCCAGTGTGTGCACCAGGCCCACACCCAGCGCAGTGGTCAGGTAAACGCGGCCCTGTGCGTCCACCAGGCAATCCTGCACCGCCGCGCCACGGCCCGTGTGGGACACCACCGAAAAATCAGCCTGTATGCGCCAGACCCAGGGCGTGGCTTCCAGCTCGACATACACCCGCTGGGGCCCGTTCTGGAAGAACCATTGACCCTGCCCATCGGGTTCGAAATTGCGTGCGATGAATTCGATGAGCTTTTCATGCTGCAGCAAGGACCCCTTGCTCTGCGGAAACGGCCCAGTGGCCTGGGCCTGGTCATCGCGCAGGTACCAATGGCCACGCGCGTCCAGGCCCAGCCAGCCGTAGCAGTTGGGCACGTTGGGCCACTTGGCCAGCGCCTGTTTGACGATGTCATCCATGCGGCGATTGTGCGCCCGCCCGCGCCCCGGCCTCTGTGTGTTCGGCCAGCCATCCGCCCACAGCGTCAGGCATCGCGCGCACATGTCCTGGCAGGCGACCATGGGCAAAACCCACATGGCCGCCGTGCGGAGGCTGCCACAGTGTGACGAATCCGTTGCGCACCTCGTGCGGCAGCGGAAGGCTGGCGGCCGGGACAAACGGGTCGTTGCGCGCATTGACCACCAGGGCCGGAATGCGGATGTGGTGCAGCAACGGCTTGGCCGACGCCCGCTGCCAGTAGTCCTCGGTGTTGCGAAAGCCGTGCAGCGGCGCGGTGAACACGTTGTCAAACGCATACAAGTCGCGCGCGGCCATCAGCGCCTGCCGATCGAACAACCCGGGGTGCTGCGCCAGCTTCTGCAACGCCTTGGGCACCAGGGTGCGCATGAACATGCGTGTGTAGACCTGCCGATTGAAGCCGCGCCCAATGGCGTGCCCCCCTGCGGCCAGATCGACGGGCGAGCACACGGCAGCCACGGCATCGGCGCTGCGCGCGGCGTCCTCGCCCGCCTCGGCCGCCCAGCGCAAGAGTGCATTGCCGCCCAAGGAGACGCCCACGGCCATCAAAGGCCCCTGGTGCGACGCCCGCAGGCGCTGCAGCATCCAGCCGATCTCGGCGTGGTCGCCCGAGTGGTAGGCACGGGGCGCCCGGTTGATCTCGCCGCTGCAACCCCGGAAATGGGGCAACGCGCAGGCCCAGCCGCGCTCGCGTGCCAGATCGGCAAAAGCCTCGCAGTAGTGGCTGCGCGACGAGCCTTCCAAACCGTGAAAGACCACCAACAGCGGCCGGGGTGCCACAGACGCCGTGGCGCCCTCTTCCTGCAGGAAATCAATGTCCACAAAATCCCCGTCCGGCGTGTCCCAGCGCTCACGGCGGTATTCGGGGCGGGGGCCAAACACACGGCGCGAATACAGGGCCGGCCAGATGGTCTGTAGCTGGCCACCAGGCAACCACCGAGGTGCTACATATTTCAAAGCAATAGACTCTTGCAGATCATGCGCCAGGCAGCAAAAAAGCTTGAATGCAAGCCTACCGCCGCTCAGTGGAGCACGGGCCGCTGGGCATCCACCACCTGCGCGTCCGGCGCCACGCCAGGGCTCGCATGGTGCGCCACCAGGCGCCAACCTTCCGGGGTCTTGTGATAGACGTTGGTGGCCAGCACCACGGCCTGGTGCAGACCGTCGGGCAGCATCACCTCGACCTGTTCGACCACACTGTGCACGGCGCTCGTCAGCGCCACCACGCGGTGCACTTGCAAGGGCCGCGCCCGCACCGTGCCATGCGAGAACATCGCCTCGAATGCTGTGCGAATCGCCCCCGCACCCAGCAGCCGGGGCCCGCCCGGATGCACACAAATGATGTCGTCGTCTTCGGCCCAGCAGGACATCAAAAGCTCGATGTCGCCCCGCTGCAAAGCCTCGTAGAACGCGGCTTCGGTGTCGTCCGAGGAACCTCCGAGGGTGGCGGCACTGGCGCGGGAACGGGGCATGGTGGTCGGGGTGGGACGTCTGGGACAAAGGAGGAGGGCATGGCGGCTGCGCGGCCCGCCATGTGCAGGGTGCTATTGTGCGGCCATCTCCCAAAGCCTTGCGACGCGCCCGGAAAGTGGCGCCGGGTGCTGCACTTGTTGCAGAATCTGCCGAGCATCCGGTTTCTGGCACCTTGGCGTCTTGGCTCCGTGCCCCAACCTGTCCCTGAACCCCACTTGGCGAACCCCACCATGATCCAACGCATTCTTGCCCTTTTGGCCGCCGTGCTGGCGTTGAGCGCATTGACCGGCTGCGGCTACAACGACTTCCAGCGGCTGGACGAGCAGTCCAAGGCCGCGTGGAGCGAGGTCCTCAACCAATACCAGCGCCGTGCGGACCTGGTGCCCAACATCGTCGCCACCGTCAAGGGCGAGGCGAACTTCGAGCAGGAAACCCTGACCCGCGTGGTCGAGGCGCGCGCCAAAGCCACCTCCATCCAGGTCACGCCCGAAACCCTGAACAACCCCGAGGCATTCAACAAGTTCCAGCAGGCGCAGGGCGAATTGTCGGGTGCGCTGTCGCGGCTGATGGTGGTCTCTGAGCGGTATCCCACGCTGCAGGCCAACCAGGGCTTCAGGGACCTGCGTGTGACGCTGGAAGGCACCGAGAACCGCATCACCGTGGCACGCAACCGCTACATCCAGACCGTGCAGGAATACAACGTGCTCGCGCGCAGCTTCCCCACCAACCTGACCGCCATGGCGTTCAGCTATCCCCCCAAGCCCAGCTTCACCGTGGCCAACGAGGCCCAGATCTCCGCACCACCCACCGTGGATTTCTCCGCGTCCAAGCCCAAGCCTTGAACGCAGCCCGTCTCGTCGCTGAAAATTTAAGAAAAATATGCCTCTAGCGCTTATCCATAAAGCGCTAACAGCTATATTATTTATAGCGATTGCACTGCCCTGGGCACATGCCGACGGCAGCTTGCAGCCCGTGCCCGCGCTCACCAGCCCCGTCATCGACCAGACCGGCACCCTGAGCGCCGCCGACAAGGCCACGCTCGAAACACAGCTGCACACGCTGGAGCAGACCCGGGGCGCGCAGGTGGTGGTGCTGATGGTGCCCACTACCGCCCCCGAGGACATCGCATCGTTCGCCAACCGCGTGGGCAACACCTGGAAGATCGGGCGCCGCGACGTGGGTGACGGCGTGCTCGTGATCGTGGCCAAGAACGACCGCAAGATGCGCATCGAGGTCGCCAAGGCCCTGGAAGGGGCCATCCCCGACATTGCAGCGGCGCGCATCATCGACGGCGCCATGAAACCCCGGTTCCAGCAAAACGACTATGCGGGCGGGCTGGGCGCGGCCATCACCCAGCTCTCCGCACGCATTGCTGGCGAAGCGTTGCCAGCACCCGCCAGCAGCGGCAACAACACGACCCACAGCCCAAACTGCAGCCGCGACGGATTCGATTGGACGGACCTCGCCGTCTTCCTCTTTTTCGGCGTGATCGTGGCTGGGCCCCTGGCGCGCAGCATTTTTGGCAGCCGCCTGGGTGGCCTTTTTATGGGTGGGGGTGTGGGTTTCCTGGCCTTCGTGGTCACCTCCAGCCTGATCGTGGCGGGCGGCGCGGGCCTGCTCGCACTGCTCTACACCTGGATCTTCGGTGGCTCTGGCGGCAGCAGCAGCCCCCGGCGTGGCCGAGGCGGTGCGGCGGCCGGAGGTTGGGGGGCCGGTGCCGGTGGCGGCTGGAGCGGCGGTGGCAGCAACAGCGACAGTGGCGGATTCAGCTCGGGCGGTGGTGGAGATTTTGGAGGCGGCGGCGCCTCGGGGGACTGGTGAACATGGGCCCAGAATCAGCAACAGCCACCTCTATCACCGCTTTACCGGCTGCACTTTGGCGCCTGGTGCGCCACCGGTGGTGCGAGCCCCAGGCGCGCCGTGCGCTGCCTGGTGAGACCCTGGAGCGCCTCGCCGCGCAGGTGGCCGCCAGCGAACAGCAGCACATGGGCCAGATCCGCATCGTCGCCGAAGCCAGCCTGCCCTGGAGTTACCTGCGCCGGCATGCGAGTGCGCGCGAACGCGCCATCATGCTGTTTAGCAAATACCGCGTGTGGGACACCGAGCACAACAACGGCGTGCTGATCTACCTGCTGCTGCCCGAGCACGCGATAGAGATCGTGGCCGACCGGGGCCTCGCCCGGCATGTGGCACCGGACGAATGGCGCGATGTCATTGCGCTCATGGCCCCTCGCTTTCGCCAGTTGGAGTACGAAGAGGGCCTCGTGCAGGCCATCGAGGCAGTTTCGTCCCGCCTCGTCCGGCACTTTCCACGCCCCCCGGACACCCCCGGGCACAACGAATTGCCCGACGCACCGGTGATTCGCTAGCGCCCCACGCGACGTATCCCCGTGATCAGACTCCCCGAAAACAGGGGTGGTCTCGAGTGCCATGGACAGGCCAGAAGGCCCTCCAAAAAAAGCGCTGGAACGCCGCAGGGACCTGGTTTCGGAGTGTCCTCGCTGAACTCGCCGTGTGGCATAGTGCGCCCCTTCGTTCGATTTTCACTGTCCCAAATCGGCAGCAGGGTTTTCCTCTAAAAACCCTTCTTTCGGACGCCGCCATCCACCAAAGCAGGGGACTCCACGCGAAGTTCCCGACGCATTGTTTCCAATACTGGAACAGTTAGTTTGCGACCCGGTGGTTTTTCTTCCGCTTCCACCCGCGTACAGTTCAACCCATCGATGAGCCGAACCCGCAAG
>NZ_LMJC01000016.1:0-16526 GCF_001429215.1 Acidovorax sp. Root267 | reverse complement strand
ACCCTATAGTTATCCACAGTTGGCTTCAAATGGAACCAGCTCTAGCCCCTGGTCAATGTTCGACTGGCACTGCTGATCACGTTTGCACTGGCACTAACAGTACGGTCTTCATGATGATGAGCCCAGGTCGTAAGTTGAGGTGACGTAACGATAGACCGCAACAACAGGATCATCTGCATAGAAGAGTCCGAATTTGTTTTGCAATAGTCCAATTCGCACTGATTGGGTTTTGTGCACGCGACCCAAGAAGGTGGTTCGCGCAGTCGTAGGCACATGGCGGGAACGGCCCTGGTTGCGCTGTTCAGCCAATGCGTTGCCTTGACCAGCTAACTTTGATGCCGTCTGCGCCTGAATACCTGGCTCCGGACTCAGCCCTTGAAAAAAAGGCCCACGAGTCTCGTAACTTGTGGGCCTATCGGCACGTATATCCAGGGTTTCAAACTGTGGGAACCGTCCCACCATCGATCACGTGCTCTGAGCCCGACACCGATGCTGCGCGAGGAGACACCAAGAAGGTGATGAGGTCGGCAACTTCCTTTGGCGTAGCAGGCCGCCCGACCGGAATTCCGCCAAGCCAGTCCATGACCATCTTCTTCCCGCCCTCATAGTCCGTGCCTGCTTCTGCGCCCATCCGCTTGGCGAACGTTACCGAAGCCTCGGTTTCAATCCAACCAGGAGAGACGCGCAGAACGCGCACTCCTTTCGGTGTGATCTCCTTTGACAAGGATTTGCTATAGGTCGAGAGCGCACCCTTGGCGGCTGCGTACGCGGTGGTCGATTCCGGAAGCGGAAGCACACGCTGTATCGACGTCACATGCAGGACAACCCCTGCACCCTTGGCCAACATGGCGGGCAATAGCGCACGGTCAAGACGCACTGCTGACATCAGGTTCAGGTTCAGCTCACTGAGCCACACAGCGTCATCCAGTGCCGCAAAACCACCTGCCGGCGCGGTTGAGCCTCCGACGGAGTTGATCAAGATATCGACACCGCCCCACTGCTCCTTCACCACGCGCGCTAGTTCGCTCACGCCTTCCGCGGTCGTCAGGTCAGTCTGGACGTACGTCACACCTTCCAGCGGCCTGTCTGGTGCAGAGCGCGCAGTTGTCATGACCTGCACTCCGACTTCCTGGAGGCTCTTCACGACAGCGGCGCCCAAACCCTTGGTGCCACCGGTAACCAGGGCACGCTGTCCTTTCAATTGAAGGTCGAAGTTCATGCTGTGACCTCCCGCAATGCGATCAGGCCGCGTTCAAGGCGAAAGCGGTAGGACAGATTGATCGGGCTGCCAGGGAAGTTGCCTGTGACCTTGGCGCGGACGATCTGGAGGCCGTCCTCACGCTCCAGCGCAAACGGCACGGTCGTAGCGCTGTACTTGGCGGATGCCTCGGCCATAAAGGCCTTGATGGCTTCGACGCCTGTGTAGGTGTGGCCGTCGTCCTTCATGACCGCTTGCGGTGTGAAGCATCGCGCCAAGGACTCAGGGTTGTGTTCGGCCGCGAAGTACGCGGCAATGGGTTCAGGAAGAGTCGAGGGATGCATGCTGGTGGCTCCATGTGTTGAATGAAGCCTAAGGATGCGCGTCGCAGTGAGATAAGTGAATCACCTAGAATTCAAATGAGCTATGTAGAAAGGAATACATAATGCGCGGGTTCGAATTTGCTGAGCTAAAAGCTTTTGCTGCCGTGGTCGAACGCAAGAGCTTTGCCCGCGCGGCAGAACATCTGGGTCTTTCGCCGTCTGCGCTCAGCCAGACCATTCGACAGCTCGAGGGCCGGATCGGCACACGCCTTCTGAATCGAACGACACGAAGCGTGGCGCCCTCTGCAAGTGGCGAACTGCTTTATGGGCGCATAGCCCCGCTGTTTCGGGAAATGGATGCTGCAGTCGCTGAAGCCAGTGAAGCCGCAGGACAGACCACAGGCACGCTTCGCATCAACACGCTGGGGATCGCAGCGAGAACCATCATTGCGCCCAGGCTTTCACGCTTCCACCAAGCCTACCCTGACGTGCTGCTCGACATCGTGGTCGACGATGCTCTGGCCGATATCGTTGTGGGCCGCTTCGACGCGGGCATCCGCGTGGGTGGACGGCTTGAGAAGGACATGATTGCCGTGCGTCTCAGCCCAGACCTGAATATGGTTGCAGTGGCTTCTCCAGGCTATCTTGCTGAGCGAGGGGTCCCCAAGACACCCGCCGATTTGCACAGCCACGCATGCATCAACTGGCGGCTCCAGATGGACGGCAGGCAGTACCGCTGGGAGTTCGAGAAGAAGGGCCAAAAACTTGAGGTCGCGGTGGATGGGCCGGTCGTCACCAATCACGCTGACGTTGGCATTGCTGCTGCGCTGAACGGGCTCGGCATTGCTTATCACTTCGAACGAGATGGTGTGGCTGAGCACTTGGCCCAGGGCAGGTTGGTCCAGATCCTGGCAGATTGGTCAATTTCACGCCCGGGGCTGTTTCTCTACTACCCCAACAGACGGCATCGACCAGCACTCCTGGGCGCATTTATCAACTGTCTGCTGGACAAGGATGTGAAAACAGGCCGCAACGCCGGGTAGTTTTCGACGCAGCCTGGGGAGGCGCACTTACGGTAGGCCAATGTTGATTGCGCATCGACGTCGGCCAGCGATATCGATGCAAGTCATCGGTTGAGTTCGGGTCCTCATGTGGGGCATGATGACCGCCCAGTATCCTGTCATACCTCGGCGCTCCGCGACAGGCTCGCGACCGACAGCAATCGCTGCACATCCATCCTCCGTGTGCGCATCTCGGCTCAAGGCTGGCAGCGGACCTGCGATACCAGCAAGTGAATGGCAACTATTACCGGCGCTTCCGACCCGCCTTGCATTGCCCGCCCGACCGCACCGCAAGCCGCAGTTCCGCAAAATCGGTTCGCTCAGAACAGCTGGCTTTTGTGATCAGTTTGTCCAACTGGTAGAGTCATTCACCGTGCCTTTCCATGTGAACCGTCACTTCGCGCTCGCGACATAAGGAACCATCGCTCATGAAAAGCATGCCTTTTGTGCCCCCGGCTCCCCTCTCGTTGAAAACAGCGGTAGCCGTGCTGGCACTATGTGTTTTGTCCTCGTGTGGCGGGGGTGGTGGTAGCGACACAGGCAATGGCAACAACGGTGGCGGCACGGGCGCGCAGCTCCCGTCGCGCGAGGCGCTCATTGCCCGTGCCAGGGCGCTGGAGCTAAACACCCCCTATGTGCCACCCCCGGGGGATGTGCTTGAACACCATGCGGCTGGCTATGCCAAGACCATGTGCTCGGCCGTGTTCATCACCGGGCTGGACCTGGATGTGGCAGCCGAAAGCGTGGGTTACTTCACCGGTCCTTACGAACAGCGAAAGCGCCTGGGCAAGCCGGTGGTGGACCGTGAACTCAAAGAGGTGCGAGTCACCATCCCGGGCGGGGCGACCATGGTTGCGCGCCATGTCGGATCGCAAGGCTGTGTGGCGCTGCCGACGGGGCAAAGTGGCGTGTTTTTCACCCCCAAGGTTGTGGGCAGCGCGTTGCCCGATGCGGCCAGCCAGGCTTGGCCCATGGGCGATGTTCTGCCCAGTACGCCGCCCTCGGGCTACGACACCGGCCGGGCGGCCCTGGCGGTGGATGCCGCCTTTTCTGTGCCAGATGCATACACCACGGCCTTTGTGGCCACCTACAAGGGCCGGATCATCGGCGAGCGCTACATGCCCGGTATCACGCGCACGACCCCGCTTGAGTCGTGGTCCATGGGCAAGAGCGTGGTGGGAACACTCATGGGCGTGCTCATGCAGCAGGGCGAATACAAGCTCGAGCAGCCCGCCCCCATTCCAGAGTGGCAGACCGCAGGTGACCCGCGGCAGCAGATCCGCATTGCCGACATCCTGAACATGTCCAGCGGGCTGCGTATCAAGGCACCGGACGACCCGGACTTTGACCCCGCCGGCACCTACCCCGACCACACTTACCTATACACCGGGCGCGTCAACTCATTCAACTACGCCGCCACGCGACCGCAGCAGTGGCCTCCAAACACGGTCGGCCGCTACCGCAACACAGACCCCGTGTTGGCGAGCTACCTGGTGCGCTTGGCGGTAGAAAAGCGCGGCGAGGACTATTTCTCTTTCCCCCAGCGCAACCTGTTCGACAAGATCGGTATCCGCTCCATGGTGATGGAGACCGACCCCTACGGCAACTTCCTCACCCAGGGCTATGAGTTCATGGCTGCGCGCGACTGGGCACGCCTGGGCAACCTATATCTGCAGGATGGTGTGTGGAACGGCGAGCGCATCCTGCCTGCGGGATTTGTCAACTTCGTGAGCACCGTGGCACCCGCCTGGGCCGCCGACAAGCGCCCCATCTACGGCGGCTTCTTCTGGATCAACGGCACCGGCGCCTTCCCTGCCTTGCCCACCTCAGCCTACTACATGCTTGGCGCGGGCGGGCAATTCGTGATCATCGTCCCCTCGCACGACCTTGTCGTGGTGCGGATGGGTTTCGACAAGGGCTCGCCCATGGCGGCCGCAGGGCTGCAGCGCGCATTGACGCTGCTCATGGAGGGGCTGCCACGCACGCGGTAGCGGGTTAACTTGGCGTGCGCTTTAGCGAGATGCTCCGCCCCGAATCGGCGGTCAGTTGGAGTCATTCGCACACTTTTACCTGGATGACCGCTATCGCTGCAAAGAAGCCCTCGCAGCTCAAGGCAAGCCAAGGCGTACGATGCTCTCAAAACGGCGCAGGCGACTCCACCAACACCACAGGCCCAGGCCCCATATAAAGCACCTCTCCCGTGTGCTTCACCGTCACCCGCCAGATATCGCCCTCCTGAGTCACCGCATACGCGTGAGGCTCAAGCGGCAGCATCGTCTCGGTCGGAAGCACTCCGTCAATCGTCCAAGGCGGTGTACACATTAACGTCGGGTAGTTGCAGTGTGCGTCGATCGTCATGGTGTCTCCTCTATGCCGTTTTCCACCCTCACACCAGCCGCACTTCAAAGTACGCCCCATCCCCTTCGCCCAGATCCCGGAACCCCGCCTGCTTGGCCGTCGCACTGGCCTTGCCCCAGGCCTTGAGCAAGGTGAGGTCACCAGGAGACACCACCTCGGGCGGCGACTCTTCCAGGCTGTGCATGGTGTCCAGGGCGGCGGCCACCTGCTCTGGGCCACCGAGCTGCTTTTCCAGGGCCTTGGCGTACCGGGTTTCTGCGGCAATGCGCTCCTTGGCAGGGATCTCTTCGGGGTAGTCGCGCAGGGTGACGACATAGGTGGATTCGATGACTTGCATGGCGCTGCTTCTCCTGTGGTTGAATACTGGATAAATATACAGCTTTTGCCGCAAAAGCGCATGTAGGATGAACCCAAGGAGGCCTCCCCATGGAGCACTCTTTCGCCCCCCACAGTCATGGCTTCAATCCCCTGGTCGGGACTGCCTCCTGGTCGGACAAGACCCTGCTCGATTGCGGCAAGTTCTATCCACCCACGGCCAAGACACCCGAAGCGCGGCTGCGTTTTTACGCCTCGCAGTTCAACCTGGTGGAGGTGGACACCAGCTACTACGCCATCCCTGCGGTCACCACGGCCCAGCACTGGGCAGAACGCACACCTCCTGGGTTTGCGTTCAACGTGAAGGCCTTCAGCCTGTTCACTGGACAGTGGACCAGCACGGATGTCTTGCCCAAGGACATCAAGGAGGCTTTGGGACCTGGTCGGCGCCTGGTCTACAAGGACATGGCGGCGGAGTTTCGGGAGGAACTCTGGAAGCGCTTTGTGGCCTGCCTGGTGCCCTTGCATGTCAATGGCAAGTTGGGTCTGGTGCACTTCCAGTTTTCACCGAAGGTGGTGCGCCACCCCGTCGCCATGGCCCACATCGAGCACTGTGTGGAGCATCTTCCCGGCCACACCTTGAGCATTGAATTCCGGCATCCGAGTTGGTGGGAGAACGATGCCGTGACGGCAGACACCTTGGGCCTGATCAGGAGCCTGGGACTGGTCCACACCATCGTGGATGGGCCGCAAGGATCGCCGCACAGCGTTCCTGCCATCTGGGAGACCACCCACCCGGACCATGCGTTGTTCAGGCTGCATGGGCGCAATGAAGTGGCGTACGGGATGCCTGCCAAGTCAGCAGCGGAGCGGTTTGACTATGCGTACACCTCCGCTGAGTTGCAGGCACTCGCTCATCGGTACAGCCCGATTGCGCGGTCGGTGCGGTATCCGCATGCGGTGTTCAACAACTGCATGGAGGACAAGAGCCAGCTCAATGCGCGGGAGTTCTTGGCGGCCTTGAAGGCGTCCTGAAGGCCAGGTGAATGAGAAGCGAAGGCGTGGGGATTCGGCGTAGGAAGGTTCCGAAAGATTGTTTTGAATACTGGAGCAGTTAGTTTGCGACTGAGTGGTTTTTCCGTGAACACCATCGGCGTACAGTTCATCCCATCGATGAGCCGAACCCGCAAGGCGACTCACCGAACCCGGTTCAGAAATGGTTTTTGACCCGGCTTTTTTGAGACGCTTTTTAACCTTCAAGGATTTTCATCATGAACAAGACCGCTCGTTTTCTCTCCGTCGCTGCCGTTGCCGCTTTCGCTTCTTTTGGCGCCCATGCTGACGAAGCCGACAGCTCGCAATTCGCCCTGAAGTTCGAAACGAACCGCACCCGCGCTGAAGTGGCCGCTGAAGCCGCAACCGTCGCCCAGACGCGCAGCCAGGAACCTGCTGGTTCGCGTGTGGTGACCTACACCTCCACCGCTGACCGCGCTGCCGTGCGTGCCCAGGCTGCGGAAGCCCTGCGCACCGGCAAGATCCCTTCGGGCGAATTCAGCGCCATGTAATTGGTAGACCAACTGCTTGAGTTTGGTTGAAGCAGTTGCGGGACTTCCCATGGTGGTGGCACTTCGCTTTTGCGGGTGCTGCTGCCATGGGGAGTGTTAACTGAACCGCAGGGGCGGGCAGGCAGATCGGGCTCCCTTTGGGAGCCCTTTCTGTTTGTGGACCCCATCTCTGCAAGCAGCTGTAAAACCCTGCGGGATCTGAGCATTAGGGCCAGAAGTGAGAGGTGAACGGTGCTCCAATCGGGCTCCGTTAAATTCGACTCGAATGCCTCTTCTGTGAATCGTTTGTTCTCTTGGCCAGGCCGTGTGCGCCTGGCAGCTGCGCTGGCCCTGTCTCTTGCCAGCGCTGCTCTCCCCCATCCTTCCTGGGCACGTTCCCCGCAGTTCGACAGTGCGGCGCTGCTCACGCCCGAGCCCACGTCCTTTGCGCAGTGCCCCCAGTTCTTTGCGAATGGCATACCACCGGCCATCAAACCCCGGCCGCAGTTGCGCGAGCTTTGCTATGAAGCGTTTGCGGTGCTGCACTTGGGCACGACTAAGACACCGGTGTTCGTAGCACAGCGGTTGAACCGCAGGCTCATCGAGGATGCTGACGAGAAACGGGCGAAGCGCTTCTTTGCGGATGCGCGCCTGCCCAGTGGGGAGCGGGCGGAGCTGGAGGACTACAAGAACTCCGGATACAGCCGTGGGCATATGGCGCCTGCGGGAGATATGGCCACGCCCACTTCCATGGCCCAGAGCTTCAGCTTGGCGAACATGGTTCCCCAAAACGCTCAGCACAACGGGGGTGCCTGGAACAAGATCGAGCAGGACACGCGGCACTATGTGAAGCGGGCCAAGGGGGATGTGTTTGTGATCACGGGGCCAGTGTTCACGGATGCAGGGCCACGCATTGGAATCAATGGGGTGAAGGTGCCGACCTATCTGTACAAGCTGGTGTATGACGCCACGACCAACAAGGCCTGGGCGCACTGGCAAGAGAACCGCGAGGGGGAGACGGTGGGTCGGCCGATCAGCTACCAGGAGTTGGTCAAACGCACGGGAGTGGATTTTTTGCCAAGAAGTGCAATGCAGCACTGAGTCGCAGCAAGGGCCGTGTCAGGGGCGGGGTTATAAATCGGGCCTTTCCAACCTCTACACGTGAGCATCCATGAACCGCGCAGAACTCGTTGAAATCCTGGCTTCCAACAATGACCTGTCCAAGACCGCAGCCAATGCGGTGCTGGAAACTCTGATCGACACCATCCAGACCGCCGTGAAGAAAGGCGATGCCGTGCAGCTGGTGGGTTTTGGCACCTTCAAGTCGGCCAAGCGTGCAGCACGCACAGGCAAGAATCCATCGACCGGAGCTGCGCTGAAGATCCCTGCAAGCACGGTGCCGAAGTTTGTGGCGGGCGCCAAGTTCAAGGCCGTGGTCGATCCCAAGGCTGCCAAGCGCAAGGCGGACAAGGCTGGGAAGTAAGTACAGCGCTTTCGGTCACAACCGAAGCAAACCGCCATGGGTCAAGCCTCTGGCGGTTTTGTTTTTTGGGGGGCAAAGAAGGAGTGCGACACCGGCTGTGCGTCAGCCACCTAAGTGCGGGATAAGGCGTCAAAGTTAACATCGGGCCTATGAATACGTTTTCCAATGCCTTTCGCGCCGAAGTTGTTCGCATGGCGCGCAAGGAGCTCAAGCCTGAGTTGCAGGGCATGCGCAAGGCGATCACCAGCCACCGTTCGGAGATTGCAGCTCTGAAGCGTGAGCTCAAAACCGTGACATCCCAGTTGAAGACAACGCAGCGCCAGCTCAAAGTAGCGGACACCACCAAGGTTGAAACTCCAAAGATATCTTCTAAGCAGCTGCAGTTTGAATTCAACGCAGAGCTCTTGGAGAAGATGCGCGCAGCTCTTGGTATCACGCGGACCGACTTCGCCACGTTGCTGGGAGCCTCAGCGCTGTCCGTGTCCAAATGGACTTCGGGCGGTGTGCAACCCCGCGCAGCGCAGTTGGCCAAGATCGAAGCTGTGCTGCGTATGGGACCACAAAAAGCGCTGAAGACGCTGCAAAAGTTGAAAGAGGCCTGATCGATAGGCTCCTCATCGACCCATGCCCTCTACCCGTCTCCAAGCCAGGATCAGCATTGATCTGCATGCGATGCTCAACAGCGCCGCCGAGCTCCAGGGGTAGACCTGACCGACTTTGTTGCGTCTGCTGTTCAAGACGCCGCAAAGCAGGCAATTGAGCGGGCCGAAGTTATCAGGCTGCCGCTAGCCGATCAGAAGCGCTTTGCTCAAGCGCTGCTGTCGCCACCGCAACCGTCTCCGGTCTTGAAGCGGGCCTTTGCCCTCCGCCGCAAGCTCTTGTGCGCTGAATGAGCTGCGCACCGGTCCAGCTCGCTCTGCTCAATGGTGTTGATGATCGGACCAGGTGCAACGGTAGCTGAGAGCCGCTAGATCGGTGCGTGCGCCAGCAAGTCGCCCAAGATATTCGCTATCGTGTTGCTGCCTGTCTTTTTGGCTTCGTCGGATAGAAGGCGCATCGTCGGCCACTACACCTTGTCATCGGTCTGCCTGCTGTTGCCGCGCTTCAGCCGAGTCCGGGGAAGAGGATGCCACGCTATCCGACCGTACGAGCGGTTCGCATGGGCCGTTTCCACACCGTGGCTTCAAGTGGCGTCGCCCCCTTAAGCGGCCCTAGCAACCGCTACGATGACCAGGATCTTGGATCCCCGGGTTGTTCGGCAAACTCTCTGCTGTCACGGCCAGCAGACCTTCCCGAACCACTCATCTGGACGAGTACCGAGTCAATCAAACGACACCACCATATTCAATGGAGTTCAGGATCTGGCGGACCCTTGAGCAGCCGGCTTCGTTGGTGGCGTATTCCTTTGGGCTCTTGCCATCGAGCAGGTCATGCGGCATTGCCATCCACGTGGTGCCCTCACTGCCGAACACTTCGACAGCGCGCAAGAACAACCCACGTTGGAGCAGCGTGCGCTCAGTGACTGCAGGATCGGGCTTCGTGTCTGAATTGGCGTGCGAAGGCGTCGAGGCTTTTCCTGGTGATTCGGAGTGGCTATTCATCATGTGTGCCCTTCGTTGGAACAAGCAAGTGACTGCGCCCACTATGACACTGAAACGACCTGATGCTCAACACAAAATCACTGGACGTCGGACGTCCTGCACACAGAAGCGCATCGGCACTGTGGAACACCGATCAGTGGCATTTGAGTTGTGCTTTGATATCACCACAAACCAATTCAACGACTACCCAGACCCCCTCATGACGGAAAGCGCAGACACATCATCTTGAGAACGTTCGAGTATTGATTTTCGGCCAGTCACTTCCAAGCAATGCAAGTCGCGCGCATCGCCTTCAGTAGCAGCGCTGGTGCGCTTGCAAAGATCTGCTCTATGCACTTGGTAGTTGGGCCGTTTGCACATGTCCGAAATCTTTCGCCCTGCAGATGACAATCTGTTACCGTGATGCACTCTTTTGGGTCAGCGCAGATGCGTCTTTGAATTGCGAGGGAACGGGATGGCGGAGAAAAATATGGCGAGTAGTGGCGTCATTGCGGTCATATCCGCATTTGTTCTTTGTGTCATCTTCCCTCGTAGCACTTGGGGGTACATCATTTTTATCGTAGGCAGTATTTGGGCCTATCGCGCACTGTTTTCCAGTGCGCAAAAAAATCCAAAATCTGATCCATCTCCCCGAGCGAAAACGGTCACCACAACGAAGGAGTTGGAGGTTCCAGCCAGGGGCAAGCCGCAAGTCGCAGCGGTTCAAGCGTCACAGGTCAGCCCTCCGCCCGCCGCAGTTGTGGCGTCGTCAAGGTTTGTCCCAGACGACCACCCTGTTTCAGCCGCTGATAAGGCGCCAACTTCGATGGCAGTAGCACCCTCGTTCGCATCTCCCCCGGCCTCAACTCTCCCACGGCGATTCGTGGACGATGAAACTCCAGTGCCCGTCGCCACGAAAGCGCCTCCAAAGCAAGATAGCTACGCGATACCTCCTGCCCCGGCGCATCTACAAGCCAATACCGGGCCAGGGCGTTGGATTGCCCCTGGTGAGAACGTCGTTGTCGCCGGTAGTCTCATCAATGGCGGGATGATATATGTCGGAAAGGAGCTAAAGGCTCACTCGGGCTCGACGGATCCTTGTCTCATCAACCCCATCTTGCCGGTTGCATCGGAAGCCAATGTGGGCGCGCGTGAGTTCGGTTATTGGCCCTCTTACTCAGAGATCACGCCTCGCGCTCGCAGGGCGTATCTGAGCTGGCTGGCGGGCGGGCGACGCGACACCGAAGCAGACATCGGATACGTGTTCCTCTTCTTCTACGGCCTGGAACGCAGGGCTATCGTGGATGGCCTAAAGGACGAGCAGGCGCATCGTGATCGGCCAGCGATAGCCCAGGAGCTCCGGAGGCTCTTAGTCATCTACGGGGACAAGTCGTTCTCTTTCAAGCGCTACGCCAGCGAGCTACTCAGTTGGCTGGAGGTATCGCATTACTCCAAGACTCTGTACAACGACCCCGTCCCGTCATTCCCGACGACCTTTGAGGTCCCTCTCTACATTCGCCTTGCGCTTGGCCTCGCCGCAGTGGGTGGAGTGCCCGTACCGCCACATCTCGCGTTGGCATGGGCACGCCTGGATCCGGCCAGCTACTTGCGAACTTCCGCCACCAGGTGCGCCGCGCAATTCGACCAGCTCTTCCAGCAGCGATACATCGAAACCTTCAACTCAGGCATTGTTCTTCCCCGCAACAAGACCAAGCTGAAGCTGGTGTACCAGCCCGCATCTGCGGGGTTCAGGGGGGTGAATGAAATCAAACTGACCTTCGGTGACACACCGGATGTGACGGTACTGACAGCTCCTCAGAAGCAGCTGAAAAAAATCGTAGATGCGGTCTCTGATCAGTTGGATCCCTACAGTCGATACCTTGGCCGCAATCCAGACAGCCCCAATGCGCTGGAAGGTCTTCTGCTGCTTCCACCAACGGTGTGGCCTGGTGCGGCGCAAGAGGCCTTAAAGGCCCTGCAAGGCAGAGTCGCGGAAGGCTTCGTTGTCATGAAGCTTCAGGAACTGCTGGATCTTTTTCAGGCAAAGACCGCCTTGAACAAAGAGCGCGCCGTGACGCTGGCCAAGACGTTGGAGACCGTTCGCATTGGCATGGAACCCGATGTTCTGGGTGGAGCACGAACACCAAAAGGCGAAGACCACGTGGTGCTGTACGCGGCAGCAGCGTCGAATGGCGCATCGGTTCGAACGGCTGCCTATCAGGCCGCGACACTTACGCTTCAGTTGGCGACCGCCGTTGCCGGGGCCGACGGAGAGTTCAGCGAGCATGAGATGGCCCACCTGAGTGGGCAAGTTCAATCTTGGTCGCATCTGACTGGTGGCGAGTCAGCCAGGCTGTTGGCTCATCTACGCCTGTTGGCAGTAGAACCCGTCTCGCTCACTGCCTTGAAGAAGAAGCTGGATCCGCTGGACGCGAAGTCCAAGGAGACGATCGCTACCTTCATGACAACCGTGGCCCAGGCCGATGGTACGGTGACGCCGGCGGAAGTGAAGATGCTGGAGAAGGTCTACAAAGCGCTGGGACTGGATACCAAAAAGGTTTTCGCAGACGTGCATGCTGTTGCGGCCGGAACAAGCCCTCAGCCAAGCATCTCTGCGCAGCCTGAGGCCAAAGGGTTCCAGCTGGACACAGCGAAGATTGCGGCACTGCAGAAGGATTCCGAGCGCGTGTCCGCATTGCTGGCCGATATCTTCAAAGAAGAATCGCAGCAGCCAACCGTACCGGCAGCGAATCCCGAGATACCACCTCCGGAAGCAGAAACGCCAGCGACGACTGGTTTACTGGGTCTGGACGAAGCGCATTCGGCTTTTGCACGAATGCTGTTGTCGCGGCCACAATGGTCGCGCGAAGAGCTCCTCGATGTCTCCTCAGACTTGGACCTGATGTTGGATGGTGCTTTGGAGCACATTAACGAAGTGTCGTTTGACACCCATGACATACCGTTCACCGAGGGCGATGACCCTATCGACGTGAACCCTGAAATTCTGGAGAAGCTGGAAGCATGAACGCACCCATTCGCCCCAAAGAGCGTGACGCAGTTGTTCAATCCCTGCGTGCAGGCGTCGTCCCTCGGACGGGACAGCATCTCATCCAGGTAGGGCGCATCCGTGAAATTGAGACCTTGGTGAGTGACATGGTCCGCGTAGCCGATGGCGGTTCGTCGTTCCGCCTGGTCATCGGCGAATACGGCGCGGGTAAGACGTTTTTCCTGAATCTGGTCCGCTCTATCGCGATGGAGAAGAAGCTGGTCGTAGCCAGCGCCGATCTGAATCCTGACCGCCGACTGCATGCGAGTGGTGGGCAGGCCCGATCTCTCTATGCTGAGTTGATGCGCAACCTGGCAACCCGGACCAAGCCCGAAGGCGGGGCTCTGGGAGGCATTGTCGAGAAGTTCATTGCCACCGCCAAGGCTGAGGCCAAGGAGGGGGGCAGGTCGACCGAGGATGTCATTCGCCAAAAGCTGGAGCATCTGACGGAGCTGGTCAATGGGTATGACTTTGCAGACGTCATTGCTGCCTATTACCGCGGCTTCGAAGAAGGCAATGAACAGCTGAAGTCTGACGCTGTGCGCTGGCTACGCGGTGAGTTCACGACCAAGACCGATGCAAGAGCAGCTCTTGGCGTGCGCACCTATGTGGACGACGCTGCAGTCTATGACCAGCTCAAGTTGATGGCCAGGTTCGTGCGACTTGCGGGCTTCAGCGGGTTGCTAGTCAGCCTTGATGAGCTGGTCAATCTCTACAAGCTCGCCAATGCGCAGGCGCGTAGCTCCAACTACGAACAGATCTTGCGTATCCTGAATGACTCACTGCAAGGTACGGCTGTTGGACTGGGCTTCACGCTCGGTGGGACACCTGAGTTTCTTCTCGACACGCGGCGCGGGCTCTACAGCTACCCCGCTCTTCAAAGCCGCCTGGCCCAGAACACGTTTGCCAGCAGTGAACTCGTCGACTTCAGTGGCCCGACGGTGCGGCTTTCGAGCCTGACCCCCGAGGATTTCTACGTGCTCCTCCAAAAACTGCGCCACGTCTATGCCGGAGGGGATGTGACGAAGTACCTGTTGCCAGACCAAGGTATCGCGAGCTTCATGGAGCACTGCTCAAAACGCATCGGTGAAACCTACTTCCGGACGCCTCGCACCACCATTACTTCCTTCATCAACCTTCTTGCGGTCTTGGAGCAGAACCCAGGCACTGAATGGCAAACGCTGCTTGGCGGCCTGGAGGTTGCAGCGGATACAGGCGCAACAGGAGATCTGGCTGTGGAAGTCGAGGAAGGTGACGAGTTTGCATCCTTCAAGCTCTGAACGCTGAGCGCTGCATGTCCGGGGCGAGTTCGTCTTTCCACCTTCTTGATGAGCGCATTCAGCGATTCATTTGGGCGGAGGGCTGGGAGTCGCTGCGTGACGCCCAGGAGCAATCCATTCCATTGCTCATCAATGCCGACCGGGATGTCATCGTTGCAGCCGCGACGGCAGCAGGCAAAACCGAGGCTGCGTTTCTGCCAGCGCTCACGCATCTATTGCAGAGCGACGAGCCTCGGCTCATCGTCTACATCAGCCCGCTGAAGGCTCTCATCAACGACCAGTTTGGTCGACTCGACAAGCTCTGCGAGCAGCTGGATATCCCCGTGTGGCCTTGGCATGGCGATATTGGTGCGACGTCCAAGACCAAGTTTTTGAAGCAGCGGCACGGAGTCCTGCTCATCACTCCAGAGTCCCTCGAGGCATTGCTGTGCAATCGAGGGACGTCCATCGCGGCGGTGTTTCAGATGACCGCATTTTTTGTGGTCGATGAGCTGCATGCGTTTATAGGGTCTGAGCGGGGGAAGCAGCTTCAGTCCTTGATGCACCGCATCGAGAATGTTTTGCGCCGCAAAGTACCTAGAGTGGGCCTCTCGGCTACCCTGGGTGACATGGGCCTTGCAGCTGAATTTCTTCGGCCGGGACATCGAATTGGCGTCAGCATGGTCGTTTCCGCCTCTGCGGGAAGTGAGCTCAAGATCCTCGTAAAGGGATACGAGGAGCCGTTGGTTGTGCGGCAGGGTGGTGAGGAAGAGGCGCCCGAGCCTGCCACGCCCGGACTCATCGCGGCGCAC
This sequence comes from Acidovorax sp. Root267, assembly GCF_001429215.1. NCBI lineage: Bacteria > Pseudomonadati > Pseudomonadota > Betaproteobacteria > Burkholderiales > Comamonadaceae > Acidovorax > Acidovorax sp. Root267. The sequence goes on along the minus strand of NZ_LMJC01000016.1, from coordinate 1,547 downwards.
ATGTACAAGGCGCTGAGAAGTTCCAACAACCTTGTGTTCCCAAACTCCCGGCGCGAGGTCGAGCGCTACACCAATCTGCTGAACGGCCTTTGCGAGCGCAACAAAGTGCCTCAGGAGTTTTGGCCGCACCACGGTAGCCTATCCAAGGAGATCCGAGCAGAGACCGAGGCCGCCCTCAAGCAGAAGGAAGTGCCTGCCACTGCCATCTGCACCAATACCCTGGAGCTGGGCATCGACATCGGAGCGGTCAAGAGCGTTGTGCAGATTGGACCGCCGCCCTCTGTCGCCAGTTTGCGTCAACGACTGGGGCGGTCTGGCCGGCGAAAAGGTGAACCCGCCATTCTTCGAGGCTACTGCATTGAGGACGCGATCGATGTGAACTCGGGCTTTGGTACGAGGTTGCGTCTGGGACTGGTGCAGACCGTAGCCATGATTTCTCTCTTGCTTGAGGGCTGGTTTGAGCCGCCTGTTACGCATGGCGCCCATCTCTCCACGCTGGTGCAGCAGATGTTATCTGCCATAGCCCAGAACGGTGGCGCCACGATTGGGCAGTTGTATGCGCTGCTGTGCGCCACGGGAACACCATTCGAGGGAACGACCAAAGAAGACTTCATGTCGCTGGTACGTCACCTGGGAACAAAAGAGCTTTTAGTTCAGGACTCATCTGGGCTGCTGCTGCACGGCCCTCTCGGTGAGAAGTTCGTCAACCACTACACCTTCTATGCGGCTTTTGCTTCGGACGAGGAGTTTCGATTAGTCGCCGGGACCCGGACCCTTGGCACGCTGCCGGTTTCTCAGATGCTGTCCATAGGGCAGCGGATCCTCTTCGCAGGCAAGACCTGGATTGTGGAAATGGTGGATGAGCCGCAGAAGGTCATTTTTGTGAAACGTGCAAGCGGCGGTGCACCACCTTTGTTTTCAGGAGGCTCTGGTCGGGTTCACACGAAGGTGAGGCAGCGGATGCGGGAGCTGCTGGACTCGACAGATAAAGTCGTTTTCGTCGACGAGGTCGCCCAACGGTTCCTGGAGGAAGCTCGCTTCAACTTTCAATCACTGAATTTGGCATCAGAGCGCTTGCTTGACCAAGGGCATGAACTGTTTGTCGTCACATGGCTTGGGGATGCTGCCAACGAGGCGCTGGCTTGCTTCATGAACCAGCGAGGCTTTTCCGCAGCGCCCTCTGGCCCAGGCATTGAGGTGGTGAAAGGCGGCCACACCATTGACAGCATTCTTGATGCACTCCTGGACGCAGCGCTCGTTGAGCAGCCATCGGCGAGCGAATTGCTTGAAGGGGCGAGAAATCTCGAAAGGGAGAAGTGGGACTGGGCGCTGCCCCCGGAACTCCTCAAGAAAGCCTACGCGAGTCTCAACCTAGACATTCAGGCAGCCAAGACATGGGTGACCTCAAATTTCTCAGGAAATTGAGAGGGTACGACGTCCGGTTTGCAGCGAGGCTGTGTGAAAACCCAACCCTAACCCGCTACCCAAAACTAAAATTGCGGCACCTGATTCGAGCGAGGTGCCCATGAAGCGATTCATCGAAGGCG
>NZ_LMJC01000015.1:0-16666 GCF_001429215.1 Acidovorax sp. Root267 | reverse complement strand
CTCAACCTCGTGGAGTGCGTTGCCTACGTCGGAGCACAGTTGCAGTCCAACTGAACCGCGTCCGGCGGGTCAAGATGGGATGACTGGACGCTCACGAAGCACTGAAGAAATTCAATCGCAAGGAGCGCTATTGGGTCATCCGAAACGCACTTGGTCACGGTAGCGACCAACTGGGTGAAAAGTTCCGACAAGATCTTCAACGGACCATTTGCGTAGAAATACCCGAGGATGCATGGTGGTCGATCGATTACCACATTGACTGGCTTGTCGGAGCGCTTGCGCTGTTTGTGGATGATGCGGTCGTTGCCAAGCCGCAGGACAACAGCAAGTGCCTAGTGAAAGGAAACCAGGAGGACATCGACTTAGTGGTTGCTTTCGGTAGCACATTAATTCTGATCGAGGCCAAGGGCGATACGAGTTGGTCCAACGGGCAGTTGAATTCCAAGTTGCCGCGGCTGGAAGCTATCCTAGGAGCTGACTTCAATGGCTCATATCAGCAGCGAAATCTTTCGGTTTATTTCGTTCTCATGTCTCCCAAAAGGCCAAAGAGATTGCTCAGGGGAGGTTTGCCCTGGCCCAATTGGATGGCCGCCCAAGATGGGACACCTTTTTGGATGCCGCTGCAATTGGCGGATAGCAAAGAGTCTCCGAGCTTCTGTAGGGTGACCCGTTGTCGGGAGAACGGCGAAGTAAGCGAGCAGGGCCAGTCATGGAAGGTGATTTGACATACTCCACCAGAGTGGCGCCTCCACAAGCCGAGTCGTTGAAAGGTCCCAGAAGTCTACAAGCGTCGTACCTCCAACTCTTTCCGATCGCATGGACTGGAGGCATCGATCCCAAATCGACATTTGACGTCACCCTCTAACGCCCCAACGAGTCAAAGTCTGGCTTTCTCCCAGCCCTAAGCGCGCCGACAGAGTCGCTATTGACCTGCTGGATGGCTGTGGTTGTCTTCGTCGAAGTTGGCACGTCGCTGGGCGATTTTCAGCACTAGACTGCATGGCATGACTTCATCCTGCCACCTGTGGATAGGCCACATTCCTCTTGCCTTCGTCTTCAGCGTACCTGGAGATGAAGAAGTGCGGAAGGGCAAGCCAGTTGCCGGTGACACCGGCGAGAATCTCGATTCGGCGTTAGTACATCTTCATTCGGCTGAGCCTACACTTTTCTCTTCCACAGATCGCTATGACTATCGAATAACGAACGCCTTTCCTGAGCCGATTGCCGTTGCACTTGGTCATAAGGTGTCAGAAGCGCGCGGCTCCGAAGTTAAGAACTCTCGAAATATTCAGCGCGTACTTTCAGAGCTTCACGACTGCGGCCTCGTCGTCTTGTGCGGTAACAAAGCAAGATTGCTCGCGTCGGCTATACGAGGCCCCGAAAGGACGGTCGTTGAGGTTCCCCACATTGGAAACAAGGGCCTGAATGGAAAGTTCCCTGTTCCTCCCCACCTGCAGTTAGCCTCGTCACCAGATCGGCGGCGGTACCGTGTCGAGTTGTGGGCCTCTGCTGTTCTGCAGCAAATAGACGATAGACAAAATGCTACCCCGGGGTGCGATTGAAGCCGTTTCTGCGCGCTCTGGCATTAGTCGTAGTGCGTTAACCCCTGAACGTAGGACGCATGCTGTCAATTGCCAAAGTTGGCTACTTCTGGCGGGGCGCGCAATTAGCCTATTTGCCTGATGTTGAGTGGAATGCCAAGCCGACGCGAAGGCTGCCACAACTTTGGCCTACTGATTTTTTCGGTGTCAGAATCGGGTTTCACTGGTGCAAGAATATATTTACTCAGGAATACGAGAGCCTATCGCTGCTCGGTAAACCATTCCAACGCTTCGCTACGTTCGCGACCAGGCTGAGCATACGCGTATTCAGTATGCCCTTGGGTCGCCAACCGCTGTACACGAGCGACCATACCCAGTTGAATCGCTTCATCGCGCAACGCGCACGCCCTGTTGTAGCCCAGTCGCAGCCTCCGCTGAATCCAGCTCACACAAAAAGCATCGGGATTCTCTAGCAGTCCCTGTCTCAACTGATCCATTTCTGTCATTTTGCGCGCTCCTCGGTTCGGTCAGTCCCACTGTACTTGAATACTCCGGGCCCGGGAGAGATCTGAATTCCCTTGGGTTTTCTAGACGCAACTGACGTCAAACCAGAGGTTAGATAGGAAGCGCTATCAGTCAGCAGACCTACCCCGAAGGCTTCAAGAGCAGGGCGGCTAGACTAATCAACGAGCGGGGCCACAAGGTGGCCGACGTATTTGCCAGCTAGACTTTTTTCAAACGACCACAAGAAACTGTCATAGGCAATTCACCGGTAGAGTTCGAAAGATGCCATGTCAATCGGCTCAAAAGTATCTTGGGAGCCTGGGGCAATTCAAGAGTGAGCGTAGCAATGACAGAGATGCACAACTTAGTCGCAGACAGGTACGAATCAGTGCTGGCGCAGGTTATAGCCGCGTTGCAGGTGCAGCAGATGCCGCATGCCAATGCCAGCGACGCAGAGTACGCAGTGAACCAGACACTGGGCAGTCTGCTGCGAGATGCGCTATTCGAATGTCGTGTGAGAACTGGGCGAATCGGAAGTATCTTCCACTATGTGGGACAGGAGTTTTCGCACGGAGAGACTTTCGACCGCGAGCACCTGCTGCCTTTGGGTATGCTCAAGCAGCCCCTACTGAAGCAGGCTGCGACTGAACGCTGGGATTTCCGATCAGCTGTCAGTCGGCGTTCGCTGTCCAACTTCTTGGACCGCAACTGCATCTGGGTGCAGGTTCCAAAGTCGCTTCATGGCGCGGTTAACCACATCTGCAAGACCAAGTTGCCACCGCACGTGGACGTCAGCCAGGGGCTTGCTAGCCTGACATGGCAGCAGAGATGGTCTCGGTACATGGAGATAGGCCTAAAGCCACCTCCCGACACTGAGGACTTTGAGCCGGGTCCGCGCCCCCCTCTTCTGGGGGGACGCTGCCGGTGCGCGCGTTGCCTAGCCACCTAGTGGTGGGTGGCTCAGATATTGGCACAAAGGCGAACACGCCTGATCAACTCGCGCTAAAAAGCAGGTTTACGGCGTCAGCATTCCTTGACCGGTTGCCGAACTGCCTCAATCCTGCCCCGGATGAAGTCACTAGCGAACGATCGCCTCCCTCTGCTCCCGTCTGGCTTCAAGTCAACGGTGCCGCGGAGCGACGACCGAATCGATGGGGCTAAGCAGCAAATTTGAAGAGTACCAGCGATCATCAGAAGGATCGCCGACAGACCAGTCCCATGGAGGCCTGCTATGACGCTATTCCAAGAGGGGTAAACGAGACGCTGGAAGACCGTTTTTCACGTAGAAAGCCTCCAGGCGCTTTCGCCCCGGGTCACCAGCCCGCAGGCTGAGAAACCTAGCTGCGTTGCCTGAGAAAAGGCGCTTAAGTCGGTCTGCGTCCTTTCCATCTCCCACAGTGAACACGCGGGTCCGAAAATACTCGTACACGCTACCCGAGAAAACGTCATAGGATTTGTCTAGGCCGAGCATGGTCCAATCAGTTCCAAACACTAGGTGTTGGCAGTCGGGGTCGAACTCGGACATCCACCGCTTCAAGGTCGCTGTGTATGCCGCAAGATCCACATCTGTTTTTCCGAAAATCTCCGAGAGATAGCTGATATCACCGAACACGGGCGCCATCGGATTCGCTTTCAAGTGGCGGCCCAGCGTCCATTCCCAACTGGACTCAGGCAGCGGCTTGCCTCTCTGCGAGTCCGACACTGCTGCGAAATGCCCGAAGTGAGCCAAACAGACGCTCAACCTGGGCCACTGGCGGAATACCGGAACCCAGAACTCGGGATCTGCGCGCTTGGAGTAATCATTGCCGCCACTGTTGCTGTCGTTGGCGTGAGCGATTACGCTTCCGCCCTCACGCACGCAAGTGTCGAACAGGCGGTTCATGGCTTTGTCCAGCGCTGCGCCAATCTGCCGGGACCCATCTGCCGGGCGAATCTCGCACTTCGCCGTCGACGGATCGATGGGCTGTCCATCGAGCAACTGTCGGAACGTTCTGGTGTCAGGGTAGGGCTGGCACGTGGCCAATTCGTTGTCAATGGCTCTGAAGCCCATGGGTGGATACAGCTTGACCCCCACAAAGCCGTGTAGCCTGATTGCGTCAGTGACAACCTGCAGCGGGTCGTAGTCCTTGCGAATACCTTTGTCGAACAGAACCTGCCGAAGTGGGTCGAAGCCAACATATCCGTGTACAGCCGGGCCCTTTTTCTGCAGCGCGATGCGTCCCATTACTTCCACCTGACGAGGCATTGGCGACGTCTCGACATGCTCGCCAAGCCAGTTATCGTAGTCGACGATGGCTGGGCAGAGCAGCAAAGGAACGAAGCCCTGTCGCGAGTGGTCGGCAGCCAGTTTTTCCGCAAGTACGTAGCGGTAGCGAGTAAACAAGCCAAACCAACGAAGTAGCAGACCCAAATCAACGGTGGACTTGTAGGCCCGTTCGGCTACGAGTTTTGCGCCATCATCTGGAATTGGGCCGCTCATGACCGAGACTGAGGTATCGCCTGCAGCACGTAACAACGCGCGGCGCACCTTCTTGATGCCTCTGTCCTCGGGAGTGTCCGAGACACCCATCGCGCCAGATGCGGCGAACTCCGCGATGGCATTTATGACGGCCGACTCGTTGACTTTGTCGTCCGCGTTAACCAAATTGACCTGTTCGCCCTTTAGGACCTTTATCTCGTCCTCAGCCGACGGTGCTTTCGTACGCCCCACGATCCATGTGAAGAGTGCAATCAGCCCGTCCAGCGCATCGGGGTCTTCGATTGAAAGCGTCTTGATAGCGTCCTTGGGGTAGTGCTCCAGTACGACGATCTTGATGAACCTGACTGTCGGCAAGTCGCTGCTGTTGAAGAGGTGGCAGTGGATGTCCACAAGTCCTGTGCCCTTCGGCACCGTTGGACCGGTGGCAGGTTTCGTTGTGCAGCCAGGCAGCGGCAGGCCGCCCAATAGGGCGCCGCCGGTGGCCAATAGAAGTCGTCTTTTCATCAAATGCTCCCTCCTTAGTTCGAACGAGACACTGCACGGAGGATCAACTCCGCCACTTCTCCCAATGGTTTTGACAAGGTCTTCCGAGGCTTCAGCTCTACGAAACCGGTAGGCGTGACCAGCCAACTGGCTTCAAATACCATCTGACCATCTGAGTTTGCGGCCAGTGGGCAGGGCTGGTCCAAGGTGGAAGTCAGCCGCCCCGTGAACAAGCGGTCTGCGGTCTTGCTTCGCTTGATTGCCCAGACGTCGGGCAGCGGATCTCCGTTGCTTTGGTCAGCGTCCACGCATCGTGCGCCAGAGAGCCTCAGCGCTTCTCCAACGTAGCGGCCGCCTTCCTCGCCTGTGACCTCTATGTAGTCTTGGAACCAGAGAAGGGCTTTGGGGATGTTGAGGCGAACTCCGTAGGCAAGTCGTCTGAGGTCATCGACGTTGTCCATGAGGTCGCCTGAGAGGATAAACCGTTGTTTGACCGCTGCTGCTGAGGCAGAGGTATCGAGGGACCAAAGAAGTGACCCACCGAAGGTGAGGGCGGGGGCAGCTTGTGATGTCCCGCTGAGCGCAACCGGCGTCGGCTGATTGGATATCCACGACTCGATTTCGCAACCAGGCGCTGCCATATCTACCGACTTACTGCTCTTATTTGAAAACGGAGCCAGTCCACCATCGCCGTCCAACGCAGCCACAGTGATGACGTTCTTGGCCTTAAGGCCACCCCAGGCAGCTGGATAGGCCTTGAGATCTGTCACATCACCGCGGTTGTTTCCTGCGGCGACCACGAACAGGCTGTCGTCGAACCTCTTGAAGAGAACGCGATAGGCCTCGCCGGCATCGTTGTCGACGCGTCCATCGTGAGTGAGGCTCATGTTGATGATGTGTCGACGCGCGTCCGTTGGGATCAGCGATGGCAGGGAGAGGTATGCTCCGCCAATCAAGTGTTTCTTGCCGTTTGCAACGTTTAGGATATTCACCGAGGCCCACGGGCTCACAGCAACCGGCCACTGCCTAAGAAATTCGCTGAACCCAGGCCCGCCTAAGGCTAGCCCCGTCACATGTGTTCCGTGCCCGCGGATTGCGTCGGGTGCCACTTCAGTGTCGAAACTGACCGGACGGAACTCTTCCCCGCTTGATATCCGATACGACCGCGCGACCGTCGTCTTGGGGTCTACCTGAAAAAAGCGGCGATTGAAGGGACTTCCGGCGAACGCGGCTTCCAACCCGTTGGTCGGGTTCGCGCCCAAGAAACCGTTGTCGACAATCGTTATAGATGTCTGTCCATTCGGTGGCGAAGGATCGAGTTCGTTGCGACGGTCGTCTGCAAAACGATAGAAGGCGGCCACCTCTTTTGCGTCGAATTGGGCTCCGGAAGGCTTGCGGCATTTGGTGTCTGCGGCTGCCACCGTACCGCCTAGAATGATTTCTCCTGGCTGCGGTGTTGGTGCCTGAACAAATGCCGACACGGGAACGTTTGGCGCCGCTTGTTGTACGGATTGCGCCACTATGGCCTTGAACTGCTCCGAGCCCATGTTGACTGGCGTGAGTGCAACTGGCGCGGTGCGGTGAGCCCCATAGACGAACTTTTTTGCATCGACCTCCTTTACCCGGTTCACGGTTGTGCCGAAGAACCGTTTCACGGCTATTGGAGTGCCGTCGCCACCGGTCAATTCCTGATAGATTTTCTTCCTGTTCTCGTCTGGAGCTACCTCGCGCTTGAAGCCCACGTTGCTGCGTTCAACATAAAGGCATGCAGGGAACACGATGGTTGCGGCGCGGTCTCCAAGGATCAGCTCTTTGGTCAAGACCAAGGAGCTATTGGCCGCCGAGAGGGCTTCAAAATACGCATCTCGGTAGCTCCCGCAAACCTTGGCGATGGCCGCCTCCACGGGCATCTTTGCGAGTTCAGCGCGTATCCCTTCGCCTACCTCAAACGGAGCGGCGTTCTTCGCGATAGCAGCTACGGTTGCGTCGGGAACGTGCGGGCCAACCGCCCGAAGCACCACCGGGGCTTCTTCCTGTTGAGCATGAGTCGCCGCGCAAAAGCTGATGAGCGCGAGGCCAAGCACTCGCCGAAGGTGGTGGCAGTTCATTGCCTGCAGGGGTAGTCGCCCGCCTTCTTGTTCACGCCGCAAATAGTTGGGGCGATGGCAGGTTTGAGCTTTGTCTCGTCCTTCAGCCACTCCCGAGCCCAGTTGTTGAAGGTGATGGACGAGGTCGAAGAGACGAACGACAGAATGTCGTAACCGCCAGTGGCTTTCTCCATGTTGATTGAGGAGTTCACCGCGCGGATGCGCCGCTTAGCCTGGGGGGCGGCCGTCGTGGCACCGGAGAAAATCGGCCCGCCAGAATCGCCTGGGCACAACGCAGGCTCCTGGCCTAGGCTAGAGCGCACTCGTGCATAGGCGGGCTGAGCAGGGTCGTACTTTGGGGCCTTCTCAACCTGCTGATCGCCGATGCGTAAGGTCTTGTCAGACGGACTCCAAGTGAACTCGTCGTTGACAACCTTGAGGTCGGTGCAGCCGTAGCCAACCATCAGCACTTTGTCACCCGTCAGTAGAGGCTGGGAGACTTCGACTACCTCATTGGTGAGTGCCTTGAGAGACGGTGGAAGGGACTCTTTCCCCCTCCAGATACAAAGCGCGTAATCCTCGCTCCCGCGTGGGGAAGTAATCTGAGGTGGATGTTCAAGGTAGGCAGGGCTGATCGTGCAGTTGAACTGAAGCTTGCGCCCATCAACTTCCACCCATAGCTCGCGGGGTTTTGATGAGAAAGCTGCATCAACGCAGTGAGCCGCAGTCAGCATGACGGTGGGCCCCACGAAGGTCGCCGTGCAGGAAGCCAGAGCTGAGCCTACCGGAATTTGCGCAATGGCGAGGGCTGGCCAGTCGCCTATATTTACGGTCACACCGCCTGACAACTGCACGCTGCCTGCTGGAAGAACATCGGTCGCAAGTCGGAAGATCACCTTCTCGGGGTCCGGCTTCGTAGTAGGAGTAGATGCCGAGGCAGTAGGCATGGATGCGGGGCTCGCAAGAGAAGGCGGCGCGCTCTGGGCAAATGAACCCGCCGCGAGTGAAGTGGCGACAGTCGCTGCCACTATCTGGCGGAGGAAACCCTTAAGGCCGTTCAGTGGTCGGCGAACGGCATTGCGCTGCGGCTTGGTGGATGCCGGTAAGGTCATCGCCTCGGCAGCTGAATTTTTACTTGCCATCTCACCCTCCCATTGGACCCAACGCGGCAATGGCGAACATCGCCGAAAGCTCCCAAGTTAATTCGCAATAAGGGTATCAGTTACAAGAAAGAACCTCCAATTTTTTATGGCAGTTGGTTCGAACAGGGAAGCGCACGGTGGTCTTCGCTAGGGATTAGGGATAACCAGCAACTGTTTGCGAGGCCTGCTGCATCATCTACCTGCGTTTATTGCCTTCGGTTTGTTGTCTGCTCTAAAGCCGTCTCGTGGCGTGCACTTGATGCCGGAGTAGCTCATCGAAAAATCACAGCTACGCTCTCGCAGCGTCTTCGGTGCGCAAAAAAAGAACCACCACAAAAAAGGGGACCAGGCCGCAGCCCAGTCCCCTTTAACGGTATTAGCGAATCAAACGCTCTTCAGATCTCACTTCAGGCCGTACGCTTCAGATCGACCCTGGCCTATCCGGACGTATGAGTTCACTGCTCAATGCTTCACCGGATAGCGATTCCACGCCTCCCGGAGTGCAAACTCATAGGCAGACGTCAAAACTTCCCCGTCCTTTGCAGCTTGGTCAAACACCAAACGCGCTGTGACCGGTACTTCGATCGTTTTGTCGGACAACACCAGATCGATCCGCGAGCCAAGATAGACAGGCTCGTTGTTCTGCATGACCCACTGCGAAACCTCCCTCACGCCCTTGAACCCCGCCCAATGACGCTGTAACGCGGCAAGTTCTCCTTGCGCTTCATTGCGCTGCTTAATCGCGGCCTGTTCGCGCGCCACTTTGTTGTCTTCGGTGCGAGTTGCCTGCTGCTTGGCCTGCGACTGTGTCATGTCGATCTGCGTCTTGAGATTTTCGATGGCACTTTCTTGGTTTGAGATTTGCATGCGCGCAGCTTCAATCAATGCGTTCTTGTCAATCTCCAGATCCCGGGGCTCGTTCTCTTTGATCGCCTTCGCGCAGCCTCGCTGAAAACTCTGGATGAAGCCAGAGAGCACCCGACTCAGAGAACTGGCATCCACCTCCCGGCACGATGCCAGGGTGATACCTCGGATGCGAGTGATATCCCGCTGAAGGTTTGCGATGAGGGCTTGCCGATTGGCGAGTTCGTCAGTCTGGTCCTTGCTGATTTCCTGGGCCAAACTCGTCTGCTGCTTATCGATCTCCGCGAACGCCGCATCGTGTTGAGAAGCACCGTCCAGACGCTGCTGCGCTACCTGGACAGCCCCAGTGTGCAAACTCTGCAGATACACCGCACCAGCCGCAGACTCGCAGGTGTACTCCACCACACTGCGCCCCCTGGAGTCCTTGAAACTCTTCCACTCCACGCTAGAGCACGCCTTGCGCTTTTCCAGCAACTGCCCCACCGTGAATTGCGGCCAGCCAGTGATACGGCTGTCCTTGACCACGGATACATCCCCCGCAAAACACCCCGTCAGCATGGCTGCGCAAGCCAGACTCATAGCCCCTGAAGAAAACCGCATAACGTACTCCTTGATAGAAAAATGAACGAAACGAGAAAGAACGAAAGAAAAAAGACCGCTCGGTAAAACCCTTCACAAGGTTCAAAAAGTGAAGCAAACTCCGTAGATGCAAAGAAGGCAAAACCGCATCCTCCTGCGGTGTCTGCCAAACCTACGCCCCCGACCCATCTGCCCGACCCGGGCAACGTGCGCGAAGTCCTCGCGTATTGGATTCGGCTACTGCGTGTAGAAAAAGGCTGGTCCCAAGAGCGCCTGGCCCACGAGTGCGAACTCGACCGCACCTATGTCTCGGCGGTTGAGCGCTGCCGCTGGAACATTGCCCTGGCCAACATCGAGCGCATCGCCCAAGCCCTGGGCGTGGAGCCGTGGACCCTGCTCAAACCCCCAGAGCAAGCGACCAAGCCCGCTCGCAAAGCTGCCCGAAAGACCCCCGCCAAAGCGTGAGCCTGCGGCCGAACGCAAAGGTACAAGTCCCTTCACTGCGAAGGCACCGGCTTCCCATCCTGCGTGAGCGCCCCCTGCTGGTAGACAAACTCCACCAGCTTCTGAGCCGCCTTGCGCTGCTCTTCCTCCGGTTCAAACGGCCCCGCAAACCCCAGCATCCGAATGGACAGCTTGGGAGTCTGATTCGGCTTCTCCTCGACCACCGCATACACCCGGTCCGAGCAGGACCCAAACTTCGGCGACACCTGCACCCCCTCAGCCGACACTGCCAGCACCTGGAACAGGGCAGGACAGGCAGTCCCCGATCCGCTTTGCAGCAACAGCAAATCCTCTGCACCCACCGGGGCGTTGCGCACGATACTCACAGGCTCTTCCTGGGCCGGTAGAAAGGTCTGTCCATTCACCAGCACCGCGAAATCACTCTCTTGGACTACCACCTCCCCAAACCGGGTCTTGACCCGGGGCTCTGGTGCTTCCAGTGCCGACTCCACCCGGGCAGGGCCCGCATCGATCATTCCCAACCAGGCGGACGGCGACACACTGAACCCCAGCTCGGTGAGAACCTTCGTGGCCGGTGCCTGACTGTCCAGCGGCCTGGCGCGTACCCCCTCCACCAGACACGGCATATCCCGCACACACTGCGACAACAGCCGCTGTCCCAGAGGACCCTTCGGATCGAACACATAGGCCACCAGATCCCCCGTCTCCGGGCTGACCTCAAACACCGCCCCTTGTTCTCCTCGGCGATCCAGCACCCCAGCGATCTCCAGAAACCCCGACACCGTCTGTACCGGCAACTCCGGCGCCTCGGCCTCTTTGCGTTGGCAACCACCCAGCAACCCAGCCAGGCCCAACACCGCAAACGAAACAACCACCAGGCTGCGCGCAAGCCGCATCCTTCCAAACTTGGACTGCATAAAGCTCCCTCTCTATCGGTTAATGATATGTGATGCAAATACATCAATTGAACGCCCGCCAAAGACCATCGGTTGACCCAATACTGAACGGGCAGGGATGAAGGAAGTGGCTGCGAGATCTTTGCCGCAGCCCAGCCGCTATCGTGTGTGTAGCTCCACATGGAGCGTGACATCCCTGCCCGTGACCAGCTGACTCCCTGCGCATCCGCGCAAACGCTGGCGCCTTGGTACGATCCCCAGAATCCCAAACCAAGACCGCCACCAAGAACAGATCCCCCTGAGTGAAGAATCTGAGTCCCGCCTTCCCGATGAACCCGTCCACCACCCGAAACAGCTGCGGCTACTGTGGTGCCACCAGCTACCACCGGGTAGTTGCACGCGACGAGACGGGCGCCATGCGCTACACCGACACCCTGCAATGCACAGGCTGCAGCCGCGAGTTCGCCAATCTGGACATCTGGCGTCAGGGCGGGGCGCAGACGCCCACCCATTCTCCAGTGGTCTCTGCCCCTGCACATTGACCTTCCGGCTCCCCGTCTTGGCGTAGAGTGTTCCCTGTGCCTAAAACGGTTCTCCTTGGACCAAATCACAACATCCCAGCACTCACACCCCAACGCACCCTCATGTCCAGCTACGCCGAACTCCTCGCCCAGAAAAAACTCCTCGACGAACAAATCGCCAACGCCAAGAAGGCCGAGTCCGAGCAGGCCCTGCAAACCGTTCTGCAACTCGTTCAGGAATTCGGCTTCACGGCCCAGCAAGTCTTCCCCTGGAAGCCGAGCAAACCCAAGAAGAAGCTGGAAGCCAAGTACCGGGATCCCGAGACCGGCGCCACGTGGACGGGCCGGGGCAAGCCGCCCCAGTGGATTGCGGGCAAGGACCGCGCGCCCTTTGTGATCGGCTGAACCGATTGATTCAGATCTTTGGCAGGTGAAGCCAGAAGAGCAAACGGCAGAGCCGAACCGATGACGACCGACTTACTGCCACCAGAGAAGCTCGGCCCCGAGATCCAGCGCGATGTTCAGCGTCTGCTGGGTCGCTGCATGGTTCGCATCCAGCAGTATGAAATCGCCCTGAAGTCCCTGCTCGTTCACCATGAGATCGCTGGACCTGTGGAGACCCTGGCAGGACAAATTGAGAAACGTGCCGAAGAGCTTTCAGTCAAGACGCTAGGTGCCTTGAAAGAAAAGCTCTTCGAAACCTTTGTTGTCCCCGAGGGCTTCGAGCGGGAACTCTTGCCAGCAGACAAGATACCGTCTGACCGCATCTCAGTCGCCCACAGCTTTCGAATGACCCTGTACCCAGAACAATGGGCGCAGACCAAGTCATCGATTGACGAATTCGTGGTTCTGCGCAACGAACTGGTGCATCACTTTCTCTCCCGCTTCAACATCTGGGAGGAGCAAGGATGTCTGGAGGCGATCGCTTACCTCGAAGAATCCTACCTACGCATTGACGCTCGCTTCCAAGAACTCCGCGCATGGATGATGGCAATGCAAAAGGCCGGCGAAGCTATGGCGTCCTTCGCGAAATCGGAGACTTACCATGATTGGCTGGTCAATGGCATCAACCCCGATGGCAGTTTCGAGTGGTGGCAAACCGGAATCGTTCGAGCGCTGCGTACCGAGGTTGAAGCCCTTGCTGGTGACAACTGGATTGCACTGGAGGCCGTCAAGACTCAGATGCTTGCACAGCATCCGGATCAAACCCCTCTGAAATTCCGTTGCACCACTTGGCAACAGGTACTGCACGAGTCCGCGGCGTTCGATCTTGAATACCGCCGTGAATCTGACACAGGCCCCAGAAAGGCATGGATACGCTTGCGTCCCGAGCGGCCACCGAGTGGCAGGGCCAAGGAGCACAAGCGCCCCGGACGCGGCCCGGCGATACCACCATCGGATCAGATCGTCTAGCCCGGCTGAGGGGCGTTGAAGTCAGCGACTACCCGTGTGTAGAGGGCACGATAGCTATCGCTGCAAGCACCATCCCACAGTCCAGTCCCCCCTCCACCGTACGCGCCGACCACACGCTACGGAAATCCGCCACCCGCATAGCCGCCTCATGGTGCGGATCGGTTCCAGGAACCAGACACTGGTTGTGCCCCAATCCCCAGCCAGGATGCACCTGGGTGTCCAAGACCAAGAGTCCGGTAGCCACTGTGCACACCACACTGCCTGATTCATCCCCCACTGGACTCCAAGGCCCCTCCACCCCGAGCCCCAGCATCCATTGAGGTGCAGGGCAGGGCTTCCTCGTCGCTCCTCGCATCTCCCTGGCAATTGACTGCCAGAGCAGGAGCACTAGGCCACCCCCGTCAACCGCTTTGTGGCACAGTGCCAGCAAGTCCGAAGGTGCTTGCTCCCAGACCAACTCAGCATTGGATCCTGGCAGTAGCCTCGTTGCATGGCGCAACACCCCAGCCGCGCTGGTCACCGTTGGTACTGCCACCCGCTGGCCAGTGAGCAAGGCCACCGCCTGTTGCAAGGTCACTGGCCCCGTGCGATGTGACGGCGCTCGATGCCTCACCAGAATCCCCGGCAGCACCTTGGCACCTGGTTCTGATTCCGGCCCACTGCGATAGCAAGGCACCGTTTCCATCACCAGTCCCACGGCATAGCGCCGAACCAGCCCTTCAGCTCCCCGCATGGGACGCTCCCGGATCACCTGTTGGGGTGGCTCTTGGTCCCAATGCTTCCTGCTTGCGATGCAGCTTGCCGCGCAGAGAAATTGGTGGAGATGGCTCTCTGGTCCTCCGAGACTCAGAGCCGTCCACATCTCCAGCCCCCGCGTGCTCTCCCTTGATGCCTGACTCCGGATAGAACTCCTCTGCGACCTCCACGCCTTCTTCTTCCGACTCCTCGAACTCCCCCAGCGCCAAACCCTGCCGCGCCGCGTCATCCAGCGCCGCCTGATCCAGCCCCAGCGCAGCTTGCTGCTCCCGCTCCTGCCGTGCCAACGCCACGACCTGAGCCAGGCTGCTACCAGCTCTCAGAGTGAGGTCGACGTAGTAGATCGGCGTGCGGTGCGACAGCGTGGTGGACTTGCCCCGCAGCCGAAGCTCCAAGGGCAGCCCGGCCAGCAACCCACCCGACACCGCAAACAGATACCGCAGCCGGGCCGATAGCGTCCGAATGCTGTTGAACCCTGTGGTCCGGAACACAAAGCTGCCGAGTTCATCGCCACTCATACCCTCCATACCGGCTTCGGTATGCCCTTCAGCCTCCACCCGCACATGCAGCCGTCCATATGGCTTGCAGTTCCCGTCCTGGGCGAGCGGACACACTGCAGGCGAAGGGCAGGGCAGGGACTGCATCCCCGACAGCGTCACCCGCTTGCAACTCTCCCCATCCCCCACACACAGAGGCCGTCCTGTCGCCCGGTCAAACATCGTGTAGTTCGCCCGCAGACTCAGATCCGGATCATCAAACAGCAAACGCACCGGAATGCTGCGCAGCTTCGCCCCTGGCTCCTTGCGCAACTGGGCGTCCACCGGATGTGGCACCCACCCCTCCTTGTTCTGCACCTGGCTGGTCAGCGTGAACTCATCGTCCTTCTCAGGAAGACGACGTCCTGCCTTCTCCACCACCCGCCCAATCGCAATGCGCCCGATCACGGGCGGTGTCAAAGCCAAACCTTTGAGCATGTGAATCTCCTTGTTGAATGTCAAAACACCCCCCAAAACACAACGGGCCTCACCGTCACCGATGAAGCCCGTCTGGGGATGCGTGAATGAAAAATGAATTGAATGAACCTGGACTCCGATATCCCCGGCCCACCTTCAGGTCTGCACCAGAAACCTCCGACTCCCGGGCTTGGGCACCGTGTACGTCTTCACGATCTCCGGCTGCTCCTTGGCCAGCCGCGCTGTATCCAGCTGCGTCCCATCCCGGCTGCGTTTGAAACTCACCTCACCGTTCTCAAACACCGCCCGGCTCGAATCCCCCATGCGCTGCTGAATCGCCTGCTTGAGCTGGGCTTCCAAGGCCGTGTTGGTCGCCAACACCTCCCGCACCGCCAGCAGGTCAGAAAACACAGCCCCCATCACCAGGTCATGCTTGAGGTTCAGGGTGAAACCCGTGTCCCGGGGATACAGCGCCCGCAAAGCCCGGTCTGCCGAATCCGACCCATCGGCCGGCGGCGCCTGGCCCCGCTCCACATAGCCCCAGAACTCCCGCTCCAGGGTGATGAGCTGAGCAATCAACTCCTCATCCCGCTCGATTCGGAAAATCTGCAGCTCCTGGCCTCCCAGCAGCACCGCCACATCTGCCGCCTGTTTACCGGTCACAGCCAACTGGTGCTGGACCTGCAACTGCACATACTCGGGCACCCCATCCCGCCAAAGCCAGGCGCCCTGAATGCCAGCGGTCTTGCATTCCAGCAACTGGACATCCGGGGCTCCCATGACCTCTCGGTCAATATTGGCCAGCATCCAGGGGTGCTCGGGATGCTGCAGCACCGCGTTGATGCGCCGCACCCGGTTACCCGTACGGCGCGTGTAGTGCGCAGCCACAATGGGCTCCAAAAGGGATCCCCAGTACATCGGACTCTGATCGTCCGCACCCCCATCGCCCGGTGGGGCGGTGGGAGCACGACCGGTCTTCTCCATCCACAGCTCCAGCTGCGACTGGTAGGGATTGAGCCCCACCGCCGCCGCAGCATCCGAACTGCCAATGCCTCCTTGGCGCACCTGCAACCACTGATCGCGATCCAGATCCTGGGTCTTGACCAGCCGAAGGGCAGGGCGGGGTTTGGTGGAAGACGTCCCCACCGGTGAAACAACAGGATGAACCATGCTGACTCCTTGAATATGAAATGAAACGAACACCAGTACCGCCCCCCAAAACAAAAGACCCCGGTCCACTGAAGGAGCCGGGGTCTATGCCGTAGAGGGTGGTGAGGGTGGATGGAAAAATCGCAAAGAACGGCAGACACAGTCACGAAGCCAACTGCAACGCCTGCTCCAGCGCCCGCTGCTTGAGGGTGGCCCCCTGACCAAACCAGGCACTGTCCAGCCGGTACTCCTGACTGCGCGCCCGGCGCTCGTGGTCCACGAACTCGGTGACCGCGCACAGCAGACCCCAGGCGGTGCCCTTGGCAGCAGCCAATTCCGCACCCCGGCCCTGGCCCTCGTACATCGCCTGTACCTTCTTGAGCGCACGCTCATTGGTCAGGCCTGCCGATGCATCCGCATGACCATCGGTCTGGCAGAGCACCTTGAGGAAGTAGTTCATGGACTCATGGCTCTTGACCTTGCGCTCGGACAGGGTCTTCATCCTGTACATGAAACCGTCCCATTGCGAGACGGCAATGCCCAACTGCTTCTTAACCGCCTGTGCATCGAAGCTGGTGCTGTGGGGTACCTTGATGGCACTTGATGTCCCGGACAGAGCAATGGAGAGGGTGTTGTTGCAGACCACCCGGACGGTGGTGGGTGTGGCTGTAGTGGCCAAGGTTCCATCGCAGGAAGTCGCCAGCAGCAGATAGCCATTGACCACATCGTTGCCCTTGTGTTAGTGCCAGTGCAAACGTGATCAGCAGTGCCAGTCGAACATTGACCAGGGGCTAGAGCTGGTTCCATTTGAAGCCAACTGTGGATAACTATAGG
>NZ_LMJC01000014.1:0-30930 GCF_001429215.1 Acidovorax sp. Root267 | reverse complement strand
TGATCAACCCCATCGCCATGGAAGAAGGCCTGCGCTTCGCTATCCGCGAAGGTGGCCGTACCGTGGGCGCTGGCGTCGTGGCCAAGATCCTCGCGTAATTGGCAAGGGATACAGGGGTATAGCTCAATTGGCAGAGCGTCGGTCTCCAAAACCGAAGGTTGTAGGTTCGATTCCTACTGCCCCTGCCACTTGAATGTGGCCTAAAACAAGCCCGCCAGGCCCTGGCGGGCTTCGGTGTCTTAAGCGGCGCCGTGAATCGGAAGCAGGAAATACTCAAAGATGGCCACTTCACAGGTTGAAACTGTCAATACAGGCGCAGACAAGGCCAAGCTCGCAGCGGTGGTGGCTTTGGTCATTGCCTCGGTGGCGGGTTTTTATTTGCTGGGAAAACAAGGCGCTCTCGTTCAATGGGCTGCGCTGATCGTCGGGCTGGTTGCGGCTGCAGGCGTATTTCTCGTATCGGAGTCCGGTCGGCAGTTCGTTGCTTTCGCAAAGGATGCATGGCGCGAAGTGAAAAAAGTTGTCTGGCCCACTCGCAAGGAAACCTTGCAGATGACGGCTTACGTGTTTGCCTTTGTGGTGATCATGGCACTTTTCCTGTGGTTCACGGACAAGACGCTGGAATGGGTTCTGTACGACTTGGTTCTGGGTTGGAGAAAATCATGACGACCGCTGCGGAAATCACTGGGGCAGAGGCTCCTGCAGGCGCTTCTGCTTCGGTAAACCCCGATCTGCGCTGGTACATCGTCCATGCCTACTCGGGTATGGAAAAAGCCGTGGAGCGCAACATCCAGGAGCGTATTGGCCGCTCTGGCATGCAGGATAAGTTTGGCCGCATTCTGGTGCCGACCGAAGAAGTGGTGGAGATGAAGAACGGCCAGCGCAAGACGACTGAGCGTCGCTTGTTTCCTGGCTATGTGTTCGTTGAAATGGTCATGGACGATGACACCTGGCATTTGGTGAAACACACCAACAAGGTGACTGGTTTCGTGGGTGGTGCAAAGAATCGTCCCGCACCTATTTCTGAAGAAGAAGTTCAGAAAATCGTCAGCCAGATGCAGGAAGGCACGGAGAAGCCGCGCCACAAGATCGAATTCATGGTGGGTGAGCTAGTTCGTGTCAAGGAAGGTCCTTTCACGGACTTCAATGGCTCGGTCGAAGAAGTCAATTACGAAAAGAGCCGTGTGCGCGTCTCCGTAATGATCTTCGGTCGCTCTACACCCGTTGAGCTGGAATTTGGACAGGTCGAGAAGACGTAAGTCTTTTCGATAAAACCTAGTCCTCCCTGGAAAACCAGGGAAAAAGTTGAATGTCGCACTTTTCGACTCGGTGCGAACATTGTGATAGCGAGTCGTTAACCCCGGGGAGCCAGTTGCTGCGTGGTGCAGCGAAGGCGTTATGACCCGTAAGGAGTAAAACATGGCGAAAAAAATCGTCGGTTTTATCAAGCTGCAAGTCCCAGCTGGTAAGGCCAATCCATCCCCACCCATTGGTCCCGCCCTGGGCCAGCGTGGTCTCAACATCATGGAGTTCTGCAAGGCATTCAATGCGCAGACCCAGGGTGTGGAGCCTGGTCTGCCGTTGCCCGTGGTCATCACGGCTTTTGCAGACAAGAGCTTTACCTTCATCATCAAGACGCCGCCCGCAACGACGCTGATCAAGAAGGCTATCAAGCTTGAAAAGGGTTCTTCGAATCCGCTGAAGACCAAGGTCGGCAAGATCACGCGCGAACAGCTCGAAGAAATCGCCAAGACCAAGATGAAGGACATGAACGCCGCGAACGTCGACGCAGCAGTCCGTACGCTGGCTGGTTCTGCACGCTCGATGGGCGTGACGGTGGAGGGTTTGTAAATGGCCAAGTTGACAAAAAAGCAAAAGGCCCAGCAGGGCAAGGTTGACAGCACCAAGCTGTATGCCTTCGCGGATGCTGTGGTTCTGGTGAAGGAAGCGGCTACTGCCAAGTTCGATGAATCCATCGATGTGGCTGTGCAGCTGGGTATCGATGCCAAGAAGTCCGACCAAGTGGTCCGTGGCGCCGTGGTGCTGCCCAACGGTACCGGCAAGACGACGCGTGTTGCGGTGTTTGCCCAAGGCGCCAAGGCTGAAGAAGCCAAGGCCGCCGGTGCTGACATCGTCGGTATGGACGACCTGGCCGCCATGGTCAAGGCCGGCGACATGCCGTTTGACGTGGTGATCGCTGCGCCTGACGCGATGCGCGTTGTGGGTACCCTGGGTCAGATCCTGGGTCCACGTGGCCTGATGCCTAACCCCAAGGTGGGCACCGTGACCCCTGACGTTGCTACGGCCGTGAAGAACGCCAAGGCTGGTCAGGTGCAGTTCCGCGTGGACAAGGCCGGTATCGTGCACAGCACGATCGGCCGCCGCTCATTCGACAACGACAAGCTGCAAGGCAATCTGGCTGCACTGATCGAAGCCCTGAACAAGGCCAAGCCAGCAACCAGCAAGGGCCTGTACTTGCGCAAGGTGGCTGTGTCTTCCACGATGGGTCTGGGTGTCCGCGTGGATACGCAAACCATCGCTGCAGCGTAATTGCAAGAAATCTTCGGGCGTGCCTTCACGGGCAGGCCCGATGTGGTGGGCTGGAGCTACGAAAGTAGCGACAGGCCATCCAAGACCGTTGGTGCGCGATCCGGTCGTGCTTAAAGCCAGACAAGGCACCAACGCAGATGGCGATCCCGCTGCAGATGGAAAAATTTTCCGAAACAGTTGGTCGCTGCAACAAGAGCGCGCATGAGGCACTCGCCGAGTGCGCATTTTAAGGAGTAGACCTTGAGTCTTAATCGCAGTGAGAAAGAAGCGGTCATCAGTGAAGTGACCAGCCTCGCCGCTAAAGCTCAAACGCTTGTGATCGCGGAATACCGTGGCATCACGGTCGCCGACATGACCAAACTGCGTGTTGATGCTCGCAGCAAGGGCGTGACCCTGAGTGTTCTGAAGAACACCCTGGCTCGCCGTGCTGTGGCTGGCAGCGCGTTTGACGTGGTGGCAGACCAGATGACCGGCCCGCTGATCTACGGCTTCTCTGAAGACGCTGTGGCCGCCGCCAAGGTGGTGGCCGATTTCGCGAAGACCAACGACAAGCTGGTGATTCGCGGTGGCGCTTTCGGTGGCAAAGCCCTGGATGTCAACGGCGTTAAGCAACTGGCCAACATTCCTTCCAAGGAAGTTCTGCTGGCTCAGATTTGTGGCTTGCTTATGTCCCCCATGTCGCGTACGGCCGTTGTGCTGGGCGCGCTGGCGGCGAAAAAAGGCGAAGGCGTTGCCGAAACGGCCGCCGAACCTGTCGCAGCTTGATCGCTCGGCAGTTAACCAACAAAATTGTTAGGAAATCAAAATGGCATTCGATAAAGACGCATTTTTGACCGCGCTGGACAGCATGACGGTTCTGGAACTCAATGACCTGGTGAAGGCCATTGAAGAGAAGTTTGGCGTGAGCGCTGCAGCCATGGCTGCTCCTGCTGCCGCTGGTGGTGGCGCTGCTGCTGCTGCTGAAGAAAAGACGGAATTCAACGTCGTTCTGACCGAAGCTGGTGCCAACAAGGTGTCCGTGATCAAGGCTGTGCGCGAAATCACCGGCCTGGGCCTCAAGGAAGCCAAGGACCTGGTGGACGGCGCTCCCAAGAACGTCAAGGAAGGCATTGCCAAGGCCGACGCCGAAGCAGCTGTCAAGAAGCTGGTGGAAGCTGGCGCCAAGGCCGAACTCAAGTAATTCGGTCTTGCTCAAGGGCTGGAGTGCTCCTCAAAGGGCCTCCAGCCTTTGGTGCTTTCAGAGAGCACCCGCAAGCCTCGTTGTCAACGAGGCTTGCGAGTGTCTTCTGACAACCCCGACAGCAGAAGACGCCTTGGTTCGGGTGATGTGCAACGCATCACCGTCCGCCATGGTTGGTAGTGGCCAACCGCCAAGCCCGTGAGGACACCTCTCCTCGCGGGTCAGTCGTCGAAGACCCAGGACTCATGTCTTTGCCCGGAGATCTCATGGCCTATTCCTACACCGAACGCAAGCGAATTCGCAAAAGTTTCGGCACCCGCGATAGCGTGCTCGAAGTTCCTTATCTGCTGCAGATGCAGAAGGACGCCTACACCGCTTTCCTGCAGGCTGATAAAGCACCCCAGAAAAGAACCATCGAAGGCCTTCAGGCTGCATTCGACGCTGCCTTTCCTATCGTCTCCCACAACGGTTTTGTGGAGATGAAGTTCATCGAGTACAACCTGGCAAAGCCAGCTTTTGACGTGCGTGAGTGCCAGACCCGTGGTCTGACCTTCGCCTCGGCTGTGCGCGCCAAGGTGCAATTGATCATCTATGACCGTGAGTCTTCGACATCGCAGTCCAAAGTGGTCAAGGAAGTGAAGGAGCAAGAGGTCTACATGGGCGAAGTGCCGCTCATGACCGATAAGGGCTCGTTCATCATCAATGGGACCGAGCGCGTGATCGTGTCTCAGCTCCACCGTTCGCCTGGCGTGTTCTTCGAACACGACAAGGGCAAAACCCACAGCTCGGGCAAGCTGTTGTTCTCGGCGCGCATCATCCCGTACCGTGGCTCCTGGCTCGACTTCGAGTTCGACCCCAAGGACATCCTGTACTTCCGCGTCGACCGCCGCCGTAAGATGCCCGTCACGATTCTGCTCAAGGCCATCGGCCTGAATCCAGAATCTATCCTGGCGAATTTCTTCGTCAATGACAACTTCCGCCTCATGGACAGCGGTGCACAAATGGAATTTGTGTCCGAGCGTCTGCGTGGTGAAGTGGCCCGTTTCGACATCACCGACAAGTCCGGCAAGGTCGTTGTGGCCAAGGACAAGCGTGTGACGGCACGCCACACCCGTGAACTGGAACAGTCCGGCACCACGCACATCAGCGTGCCCGAAGACTTCCTGATCGGCCGCGTTGTCGCCCGCAACATTGTGGACGCGGACACCGGTGAAATCATCGCCAAGGCGAATGATGAGCTGACCGAGGCACTTCTCAAGAAGCTGCGCAGCGCTGGCGTGCAAGACGTGCAATGCATTTACACCAATGAACTCGACCAGGGTGCGTACATGTCGCAGACCCTGCGCATCGACGAGACGGTGGACGAATTTGCTGCGCGTGTGGCCATCTACCGCATGATGCGTCCTGGCGAGCCGCCCACCGAAGACGCCGTGCAGGCCCTGTTCCAGCGCCTGTTTTACAACCCCGACACGTACGACCTGTCGCGTGTGGGCCGCATGAAGTTCAACGCGAAGATCGGCCGCGACGAATCCACCGGCCCCATGGTGCTGTCCAACGAAGACATCCTGGCCGTGGTCAAGATTCTGGTGGACCTGCGCAACGGCAACGGCGAAGTCGATGACATCGATCACCTGGGCAACCGCCGCGTGCGCTGCGTGGGCGAACTGGCCGAAAACCAGTACCGCACAGGTCTGGCACGTATCGAAAAGGCTGTGAAGGAGCGTCTGGGCCAGGCCGAGCAAGAGCCGCTGATGCCCCACGACCTGATCAACAGTAAGCCGATCTCGGCAGCACTGAAGGAATTCTTCGGTGCCTCGCAGCTGTCGCAGTTCATGGACCAGACCAACCCACTCGCTGAAATCACGCACAAGCGCCGTGTTTCCGCACTGGGCCCGGGTGGTCTGACCCGCGAACGTGCAGGCTTCGAAGTGCGCGACGTGCACGTAACCCATTACGGTCGCGTCTGCCCTATCGAAACGCCTGAAGGTCCAAACATCGGCCTGATCAACTCGCTGGCCCTGTACGCCCGCCTCAATGAGTACGGTTTCATCGAAACCCCGTACCGCCGTGTGGTGGACAGCAAGGTGACGATGGATATCGACTACCTGTCGGCCATTGAAGAAGGCAAGTACGTGATCGCGCAGGCCAATGCCGTGCTCGACAAGGATGGTCGCCTGACGGGTGAGCTGGTCTCTGCCCGTGAAAAGGGCGAATCCATCCTGTGCGGTGCAGACCGTGTGCAGTACATGGACGTGTCCCCCGCACAGATCGTGTCGGTGGCGGCTTCGTTGGTTCCGTTCCTGGAGCATGACGATGCGAACCGCGCGCTGATGGGCGCCAACATGTCGCGCCAGGCTGTGCCTGTGCTGCGCCCTGAGAAGCCTTTGGTGGGCACGGGCATCGAGCGCGTGGCGGCTGTGGACTCGGGCACCGTGGTGACGGCCACCCGCGGCGGCATCGTCGACTACGTTGACGCAACACGCATCGTGGTGCGTGTGAACGACGCAGAAGCACTGGCCGGTGAAGTGGGTGTGGACATCTACAACCTCATCAAGTACCAGCGTTCCAACCAGAACACCAACATCCACCAGCGCCCCATCGTCCAAAAGGGCGACATGTTGGTCAAGGGTGATGTGATCGCCGACGGCGCATCGACGGACTTCGGCGAAATCGCCATTGGCCAAAACATGCTGATCGCGTTCATGCCTTGGAACGGCTACAACTTCGAAGATTCGATCCTGATCTCCGAACGCGTGGTGGCTGAAGACCGCTACACCTCGATTCATATCGAGGAATTGGTGGTCATGGCGCGCGACACGAAGTTGGGCGCTGAAGAAATCACGCGCGATATTCCGAACCTGTCGGAACAGCAGCTGAACCGCCTGGACGAGTCCGGCATCATCTATGTGGGCGCGGAAGTGCAACCCGGCGATACGCTGGTCGGCAAGGTCACGCCCAAGGGCGAGACCACCCTCACGCCTGAAGAGAAGCTCTTGCGCGCCATCTTCGGCGAGAAGGCTTCTGACGTGAAGGACACTTCGCTGCGCGTGGACCAGGGCTCGCAAGGCACCGTGATCGACGTGCAGGTGTTCACCCGCGAAGGCATCCAGCGTGACAAGCGCGCCCAGCAGATCATCGACGATGAACTCAAGCGCTTCCGCCTGGACCTGAACGACCAGCTGCGCATCGTAGAGGCCGACGCCTTCGATCGTAT
Source organism: Acidovorax sp. Root267 (assembly GCF_001429215.1). NCBI lineage: Bacteria > Pseudomonadati > Pseudomonadota > Betaproteobacteria > Burkholderiales > Comamonadaceae > Acidovorax > Acidovorax sp. Root267. Next base: position 23,986 of record NZ_LMJC01000014.1, on the reverse strand, counting down.
CGAGAAGCTGCTGAACGGCCGCGTGGCCAACGGCGGCCCTCAAAAGCTGGCGAAGGGCACGAAGATCGACAAGGCCTACCTGGCTTCGGTCGAGAAGTTCCACTGGTTCGACATTCGCCCTGCGGAGGACGAAGTCGCCACGCAACTCGAGTCCATCAAGAACGCTCTGGAGCAGACGCGCCACAGCTTCGATCTGGCCTTTGAAGAAAAGCGCAAGAAGCTCACGCAAGGCGACGAGTTGCCCGCTGGCGTGCTCAAGATGGTCAAGGTGTACCTGGCCGTCAAGCGCCGCCTGCAGCCTGGCGACAAGATGGCCGGCCGCCACGGTAACAAGGGCGTGGTCTCCAAGATCGTTCCGGTCGAAGACATGCCTTACATGGCCGACGGCACCCCCGCCGACATCGTTCTGAACCCGCTGGGCGTGCCTTCGCGGATGAACATCGGTCAGGTGCTGGAAGTCCACTTGGGCTGGGCGGGCAAGGGTATTGGTCAGCGCATCGGCGACATGCTGCAGCAGCAGGCCAAGGCGTCCGAGCTGCGCACGTTCCTGGAAGAGGTCTACAACTCGCGCGGCCGCAAGGAAGACTTGTCTCAGCTGAGCGACGAAGACTTGATGGCCATGGCTGCCAACCTCACCACCGGTGTGCCTTATGCCACCCCCGTGTTCGATGGTGCTTCGGAAGAAGAAATCAAGGACATGCTGAAGATCGCCTATCCAGATGACATCGCCGAGCGCAAGGGCCTCACGCCCACCCGCACGCAGGCGTACCTGTTCGATGGCCGCACGGGCGAGCGCTTCGAGCGTCCGACGACCATCGGCTACATGCACTACCTGAAGCTGCACCATTTGGTGGACGACAAGATGCATGCCCGTTCGACCGGTCCTTACTCGCTCGTCACGCAGCAACCGCTGGGCGGCAAGGCGCAGTTCGGTGGTCAGCGTTTCGGGGAAATGGAAGTGTGGGCGCTGGAAGCTTATGGCGCCGCTTACGTCCTGCAGGAAATGCTGACCGTGAAGTCCGATGACGTGGTGGGCCGTACCAAGGTGTACGAGTCCATCGTCAAGGGCGAACACGCCATCGAAGCCGGCATGCCGGAATCGTTCAACGTGCTGGTCAAGGAAATCCGTTCGCTGGGCCTGGACATCGAGCTGGAACGCTCCTAAGCAGAAAAGGAAAGAGTCACTATGAAATCGCTACTCGACCTGTTCAAGCAATTCACGCCGGACGAGCATTTCGATGCCATCCGCATCGGCATGGCTTCGCCCGAAAAGATCCGTTCGTGGTCTTTCGGCGAAGTGAAGAAGCCCGAAACCATCAACTACCGCACGTTCAAGCCCGAGCGCGACGGTCTGTTCTGCGCCAAGATCTTTGGCCCCATCAAGGACTACGAATGCCTGTGCGGCAAGTACAAGCGTTTGAAGCACCGCGGTGTGATCTGCGAGAAGTGCGGCGTTGAAGTCACGCAGACCAAGGTGCGCCGCGAGCGCATGGGTCATATCGACCTGGCCGCGCCTTGCGCGCACATCTGGTTCCTGAAGTCGCTGCCATCGCGTCTGGGCCTGGTGCTCGACATGACGCTGCGCGACATCGAACGCGTGCTGTACTTTGAAGCGTATGTGGTGACCGACCCCGGCATGACCCCGCTGAAGAAGTTCAGCATCATGTCCGAGGACGACTACGACGCCAAGCGCAAGGAATACGGCGACGAATTCATCGCCAAGATGGGCGCCGAAGGCATCAAGGACCTGCTGGAATCCATCGACATCGACCTGTCGATCGAACGCCTGCGCGGCGACCTGACCGGCTCCGAAGTCAAGGTCAAGAAGAACGCCAAGCGCCTGAAGGTGCTGGAAGCGTTCAAGAAGTCGGGCATCAAGCCCGAATGGATGGTGCTCGAAGTGCTGCCCGTGCTGCCACCGGACCTGCGTCCGCTGGTGCCGCTGGATGGCGGCCGCTTCGCCACGTCCGACCTGAACGACCTGTACCGCCGCGTCATCAACCGCAACTCGCGCCTGCGCCGCCTGCTGGAGCTGAAGGCCCCTGAAATCATCGCCCGCAACGAAAAGCGGATGCTGCAGGAAGCCGTCGACTCGCTGCTGGACAACGGCCGCCGTGGCAAGGCCATGACGGGCGCCAACAAGCGCGCACTGAAGTCGCTGGCCGACATGATCAAGGGCAAGTCTGGCCGTTTCCGCCAGAACTTGCTGGGCAAGCGCGTGGATTACTCCGGTCGTTCCGTGATCACCGTGGGCCCTACGCTCAAGCTGCACCAGTGCGGTCTGCCCAAGCTGATGGCCCTGGAGCTGTTCAAGCCCTTCATCTTCTCGCGCCTGGAAGCCATGGGCATTGCGACGACGATCAAGGCCGCCAAGAAGGAAGTCGAATCCGGCACGCCGGTGGTGTGGGATATCCTGGAAGAGGTCATCAAGGAACACCCAGTGATGCTCAACCGTGCGCCTACGCTGCACCGTCTGGGCATCCAGGCCTTTGAGCCCATCCTGATCGAAGGCAAGGCCATCCAGCTGCACCCCCTCGTCTGCGCGGCCTTCAACGCCGACTTCGACGGTGACCAGATGGCTGTTCACGTGCCGCTGTCGGTGGAAGCGCAGATGGAAGCCCGCACGCTGATGCTGGCCTCCAACAACGTGCTGTTCCCCGCATCGGGCGAACCCTCCATCGTTCCTTCGCAGGACGTGGTGCTGGGCCTGTACTACGCCACCCGTGACCGTATCAACGGCAAGGGCGAAGGCCTGGTGTTCGCCGATACCGGTGAAGTGCAACGTGCTCTGGACGCAGGCGAAGTCGAGCTCGCCGCCAAGATCACGGTGCGCATGACCGAGTGGACCAAGAACAAGGAAACGGGCGAATTCGTTCCGTCCACCTCGCTCGTGGAAACCACTGCGGGCCGTGCACTGCTGTCCGAGATTCTTCCGAAGGGCCTGCCGTTCTCCAACATGAACAAGGCGCTCAAGAAGAAGGAAATCTCGCGCCTGATCAACGTGTCCTTCCGCAAGTGCGGTCTGAAGGAAACGGTCGTGTTCGCCGACAAGCTGCTGCAAAACGGCTTCCGTCTGGCCACGCGCGCAGGTATCTCGATCGCCATCGACGACATGCTGGTGCCCCCACAAAAGGCCGGCATCATCGAGCGCTCCGAGAAGGAAGTGAAGGAGATCGAACAGCAATACGTGTCCGGTCTGGTCACCTCTGGCGAGCGTTACAACAAGGTGGTGGACATCTGGGGCAAGGCCGGCGACGAAGTGTCCAAGGTGATGATGGCCCAGCTCTCCAAGCAGAAGGTCATGGACCGCCACGGCAAGGAAGTGGACCAGGAGTCCTTCAACTCCATCTACATGATGGCCGACTCGGGTGCCCGGGGTTCTGCTGCGCAGATCCGCCAGGTGGCCGGTATGCGGGGTCTGATGGCCAAGCCTGACGGCTCGATTATCGAGACGCCCATTACCGCGAACTTCCGCGAAGGTCTGAACGTGCTGGAGTACTTCATCTCCACCCACGGTGCCCGTAAGGGTCTGGCCGATACGGCGCTGAAGACCGCCAACTCGGGTTACCTGACCCGCCGTCTGGTGGACGTGACGCAGGATCTGGTTGTGACCGAAGAGGATTGCGGCACCGCCAATGGTTCGCTGATGCGCGCCATCGTCGAAGGAGGTGAAGTGATCGAATCGCTGCGCGACCGTATCCTGGGCCGCACGGCGGCTGAAGACGTGCTGCATCCAGAGAACCGCTCGGTGCTGGTCCAGGCGGGCGTCATGCTCGACGAAGACATCATCGAAGGGCTCGAAACCGCTGGGGTGGACGAGGTGAAGGTGCGTACCGCACTGACCTGCGAAACCCGCTACGGCCTGTGCGCCAAGTGCTACGGACGCGATTTGGGCCGTGGTGGCCTGATCAACCTCGGCGAAGCCGTGGGTGTGATCGCTGCCCAGTCCATCGGTGAACCCGGCACGCAGCTGACCATGCGTACGTTCCACATCGGTGGTGCCGCTTCGCGTGCCGCCATCGCCTCGAGCGTGGAAGCCAAGTCCAACGGCGTGATCGGCTTCAACGCCACGATGCGCTACGTGAGCAACACCAAGGGCGAGCTGGTGGTGATTGCGCGTTCGGGTGAAATCATCATCCACGACGAGCATGGCCGCGAGCGCGAACGCCACAAGGTGCCTTACGGCGCGACGCTGACGGTGAAGGCCGACCAGACCATCAAGGCTGGCACGATCCTCGCCAACTGGGACCCGCTGACGCGCCCCATCATCACCGAGTTCGCCGGCCAGACCAAGTTCGAGAATGTCGAAGAAGGTCTCACGGTGGCCAAGCAGGTCGACGAAGTGACCGGCCTGTCCACGCTGGTGGTGATCGACCCCAAGCGCCGCGGCGCTGCCAAGGTCGTTCGTCCACAGGTGAAGCTGATCGATGCCCAAGGCAACGAAGTGAAGATCCCTGGTACCGACCACTCGGTGACCATCGGCTTCCAGGTCGGCGCGCTGATCCAGGTGCGCGATGGCCAGGACGTGGGCCCTGGCGAAGTGCTGGCCCGTATCCCGGTCGAAGGTCAGAAGACCCGCGACATTACCGGCGGTCTGCCCCGCGTGGCTGAGCTGTTCGAAGCCCGTACTCCGAAGGACAAGGGCACGCTGGCCGAAATGACCGGTACCGTGTCGTTCGGCAAGGAAACCAAGGGCAAGGTCCGCCTGCAGATCACCGATCCTGAAGGCCACGTGTTCGAAGAACTCGTGCCCAAGGAAAAGAACATCCTGGTGCACGAAGGCCAGGTGGTGAACAAGGGCGAATCGATTGTGGACGGCCCGGCCGACCCGCAAGACATCCTGCGCCTGCTGGGTATCGAAGAGCTGTCGCGCTACATCGTGGACGAAGTGCAGGACGTGTACCGCTTGCAGGGCGTGAAGATCAACGACAAGCACATCGAGGTGATCGTTCGCCAGATGCTGCGCCGCGTCGTGGTCGAGAACGTCGGCGAGTCGAACTACATCGGTGGTGAGCAGGTCGAGCGTTCCGAGATTCTCAACACCAACGATGCGCTGCAGTCCGAAGGCAAGATCCCTGCGACCTACAGCAACCTGCTGCTGGGTATCACGAAGGCATCGCTGTCGACCGACTCGTTCATCTCGGCCGCTTCCTTCCAGGAAACCACCCGCGTGCTCACCGAGGCTGCCATCATGGGCAAGCGCGACGAGCTGCGTGGCCTGAAGGAGAACGTCATCGTGGGCCGCCTGATCCCTGCCGGTACCGGCATGGCCTACCACCAGGCTCGCAAGGCCAAGGACGCCATGGACGACGCCGAGCGCCGTGCCATCGCCGACGCCGAAGCGGCCGAAATGGAAGCCCAGGCAGATGCACCGGAAGTCGAAGGCAGCATCTCCACGGCGACCGACGCAGCTGCTGACTAAGCCCTCGGGCTGCCTCTGAAAAGCTCCCGTCCTGTCCTTGGCAGGCCGGGAGCTTTTTTCTGGAGCACGCGCTTCGATCTTTTTTTGTCTTCTTCTCTCATTCCCTTTTCGGGCCGGAACACGTGGTGCACGTGAAGACGGCAACAGTGCATGTGGTCATCGCCTCTTTTCTGGATTGTTTTCGCCATTGCCGTCTTTTGGGCCTTGGGTGCCTACAACCGCCTGATGCGGCTGCGTTCGGCCGTTGTGCAGGCTTTTGGCAGTTTTGACGCGCACATGGTGCGGTTGCTGGCGTTGTTGGGGGAGTTTGGTGCAGCGCATGCTGTGCAGCAGCTTCCGCCAGCGGGCGGCATGGCACCGGAAATGGCTGCCCTGCAAGGCGCCACCACCCAGTTGAGCGCATCGCTTGCCATGGCGCGCGCCCGTCCGCTGCAGTCAGAGGCCGTGGCGGCCTTGGTGGCCGCACGGGAAGTGCTGCATGCCTCCTGGCAAAAGGCTGTACCCAATTTGCCAGGGGACAACAACGCGCAGATGCCTGCGCTGGCCGATGCCGCAGACTTGTTGCCCCGGCCCGCGTTGCTGTGGCAAATGCGGTGGGACGAGCACGTCCAGCAGAATGACCAGGCCACCCGTGTTTTCAACGACGCGGTGTTGCACTACAACGCAGCCATTGCCCAGTTTCCAGCCAATTTGCTGGCCTGGGTGTTTGGATTCAAGGCCGCCCGCAGGCTGTAGAAAGGTTGCCAGGACCACAATGAACCCTCCATCTGTACCACCACGTGTACGCCCTATGTCCTCCGCAGGCGCCACCAACGGGCCACGGCGTGCCCGCCCTCTCGCCAGCCCCGGCGACGACACCCACCGCGCGGTGGCGGCGGCCAGCCAGCCGGTAGCTCTGTGGCAGCAGCTGGAGGCTGTGGCTGGCGCTTTGCAGGCCATTCGTGGCGGTCAGTCGGGGACGGCCGCACTGGCGGCCGTGGAGGCAGGCCTGCGCCCTGGCGTGCAGTCCCTGTTGTTCCAGGTGCTGCGCCAGGCAGGGCGCGCCGAGGCGTTGCGCCGTCAAATGGTCGCACGCACCCCCCCGCCGGCGGCGGATGCCTTGCTGTGTACGGCGCTTGCGCTGTGCTGGAACCCCGATGAGTCCCCGTATGAGCCGTTCACTTTGGTGAATCAGACGGTAGAGGCGGCCAAGCGCAGTGCGTCCACCCGTGCGCAGTCTTCGTTCCTCAACGGTTGCCTTCGCCGCTTTCTGCGCGAACGCGATGCGCTGGTCGCCCGTACCGAGGGTGATCCGCTGGCCCGCTGGAACCATCCTGTGTGGTGGATTGAGCGGTTGCGCAAGGACCATCCTGGGCATTGGGAGCAGATCCTGCAGGCCAACAACGCCCACGCACCGATGACGCTGCGTGTAAATGTACAAAAAAGCAGCCCAGCGCTTTACCAGAAAGCGTTAGCAGCTATTAATTTGGAAGCAGAGCGGTCTGGTGACGCAGGCTTGGTGCTGGCGCATCCCGTGCCGGTGCAATCGCTGCCGGGGTTTGACCAGGGCTGGGTTTCGGTGCAGGACGCTGCGGCCCAGATGGCTGCGCCTTTGCTGCTTCAAGGCCTTGATCTCACCCAGCCTTTGCGGGTGCTCGACGCCTGCGCGGCCCCCGGGGGCAAAACCGCGCACCTGCTGGAGCTGGCCGGGGCCGATGCGCCGATGCAGGTCATTGCGCTGGAGATCGATTCCACCCGCAGTGCCCGCATTGGCGAAACCCTGCAGCGCCTCGGGCTGCGCGCCCAGGTGGTGGTGGCCGATGCAGCGCGCCCGCAAGACTGGTGGCAGCAGCATTGCGATGGCGCTCTGTTTGATGCCATCTTGTTGGATGCGCCTTGCACGGCCTCCGGCATCGTGCGCCGCCATCCCGATGTGCGGTGGCTGCGCCGCGAAAGCGATATTGCACAGCTCGCCACATTGCAGGCCCGGCTGCTGAAGACACTGTGGCCGCTGTTGCGCCCGGGTGGCCGGTTGCTGTACTGCACCTGTTCCGTGTTCCGCGCCGAAGGTGACGCCCAAGTACAAACGTTTCTTGCACACAACACCGATGCGCAATTGCTGCCATCGCCGGGCCATTTAATTCCCGGCAACGGGGACAAGCCCGGGGCTGTCCCGGACAATCAACCGGGTGACCACGACGGATTTTTTTACGCACTGTTGCAAAAATCGCCTCAATGAGTCCCGTTGGACTCAGTGGGTGGCGATATGCGTACTGTTTCTGTTGATGGGATGGGCCGCAATGGTGCAGCAGGCCGTCGCGGGGCAGCCAGTGTCCCCCGAGGTGGGCGAACTTCGCCTGGATCGGGCCGAAGATGGCGTCTACCTCAGCGCCACGCTGCAGTTTGTATTGCCTGAGCTTGCAGAGGACGCCCTGTACAAGGGCATCCCCATGTTTTTTGTGGCCGAAGCGCAGGTGCTGCGTGACCGCTGGTATTGGTCTGACCGCCAAGTGGCTGAAACCACCCGCTATCTGCGCCTAAGTTATCAACCTCTGACGCGCCGGTGGCGTCTGAATATCTCTCCAGTGCCCTTTACCAACAGCGGCCTGGGTGTGGTGCTGGGGCAAAATTTTGACGACTATGCCGATGCGTTGTCTGCCATTCAAAGAATTTCGCGCTGGAAGATCGCTGAAAACGACGTGATTGAGGCCGATGCCCTTCACACCGTCAATTTCCGGTTCAGGCTCGATATGTCCCAGCTGCCCCGGCCTTTCCAGATTGGTGCCGTCGGGCGTTCGGGCTGGAATCTGCTGGTCTCCCGCAGCCAGCGCCTGGCTGCGGAGCCTGTGAAGTGACCCCCACGGGCTCATCCAAACCCGAAGCCTCGGCATCGGCCCATGCCGCAGCCCGCCAGTCGCGCGCTGTGCGCTGGGCGGTGGGGGTGGGGGCGGCCATCATGTCGGCGATCGGGATGGTGCTGCTGTTCCTCCTCACCCTGGCCACCAACAACCGCGCGCTGTACGAGCGCAACTACGCTTGGCTCTTTGGCGTGAATGTGCTGGTGGCACTGCTGCTGCTGGCGGTACTGGTATGGGTGGCAGTGCGCCTGGCCATGCGCCTGCGGAAAGGGCGCTTCGGCAGCCGGCTGCTGGTCAAGCTCGCTGCGATATTTGCGCTGGTGGGGCTGATGCCGGGGCTGCTGATCTATGTGGTGTCCTACCAGTTTGTCACGCGGTCCATTGAGAGCTGGTTCGATGTGAAAGTGGAGGGGGCTTTGTCCGCGGGGGTGAACCTGGCCCGCGTTTCGCTGGACTCGCTGGCCGCCGACATGGCCGCCAAGACGCGCAATGCCAGCGCCCAGGTGGCCCAGGTGCCCGATGCGGCGGCTGGGCTGGTACTGGAGCGCATCCGCGATCAGCTGGGAGCCTCCGATGTGGTGCTCTGGAACGCGGCCGGCCAGGCGGTGGCCAGTGCAGGCCAGTCGCGCTTCAGCCTGAACCCCGATCGGCCCGGCGTGCCGCTGCTGCGCACCGTGCGGCAGCAGCGCGCCACCGCGCAGATCGAAGGGCTGGATGACATTTCGGACCCCGCCGCGGCACAGAATGCGCGCGTGAAGGTGATCGCGCTAGTTAGCAGCCCCAGCGTGGGGTTGCTGGTGGAGCCGCGTTACCTGCAGGCCACGCTGCCCCTGCCGCCTGCGCTTGTGGCCAACGCCATTGCAGTGCAGGAGGCCAACCGCGAATACCAGGAGCGCGCTCTGGCCCGTGGCGGCCTGCGGCGCATGTACGTGGGCACGCTCACGCTGAGCCTGTTCCTGGCGGTCTTTGGCGCCGTGTTGCTGGCGGTGCTGCTTGGCAACCAGCTTGCCCGCCCGCTGCTTGTGCTCGCCGAGGGGGTGCGCGAGGTGGCGGCAGGCAACCTCAGCCCCAAGGCCGCGCTGCAGGGTAAAGACGAGCTGGGCGGCCTGACGCGCTCCTTCGCGCTGATGACCCAGCAACTGTCCGATGCGCGGCAGGCCGTGGAGCAGAGCATGGGCGAGGTCGATGCCTCGCGAGCCAACCTGCAGACCATTCTGGACAACCTCACGGCGGGGGTCATCGTGCTGGATGCCCAGGGCCTGATCCGTTCGTCCAACCCCGGCGCCACCCGAATCCTGCGCGCGCCAATGGCGGCCTATGAAGGGCGTCCGCTGTCCGAGGTGCCTGGGCTCGCCGAGTTTGCGGCGTCGGTGCAGGGGCATTTCGACGCTTTCCTGGGCGACCATGAACGCCACGGGCTGGACCACTGGCAGCAGCCGTTTGAGCTGCATGCGTCTTCTGGTGGGGTGGGGCAGCACGCCACCAGCCTGGTGGCGCGGGGCGCAGAATTGCCCGACTCGGCCAGACTGTTGGTTTTTGACGACATTTCGGAAATTGTTTCCGCCCAGCGCGCGCAGGCCTGGGGGGAGGTGGCGCGGCGTCTGGCGCACGAAATCAAGAACCCACTCACGCCCATCCAGCTGTCTGCCGAGCGGCTGGAAATGAAGCTCTCCGGCAAGCTGTCCGGCCCCGAGCAGGCCATCCTCGCCAAGTCCGTCAAGACCATCGTGGACCAGGTCGATGCCATGAAACGGCTGGTCAACGAATTCCGCGACTACGCACGCCTGCCTGCCGCAGAACTCCATGCGCTGGACCTCAATGCCCTGGTGTCCGATGTGCTCCATCTGTATGGAGAAGAGAACGCAGCCGTGCGCGTAGAAGCCGAGCTGGACCCGCGCTGCCCTTGTATCGCTGGGGATGCGCAGCAGCTGCGCCAAGTTGTGCACAACCTGCTCCAAAACGCGCAGGACTCCACCGAGCAGGCGCGCGCAGGAACCTCTGAGCCCGTGCCCCCGGTACGCATCACCACCCGCTGGAGTGAGTCCTCGCGCCGCGTGCGGCTCACGGTATCCGACAGTGGCGGTGGCTTTCCGGCGCACATCCTGCAGCGGGCCTTCGAACCCTACGTCACCACCAAGCCCCGGGGCACCGGTCTGGGCCTGGCGGTGGTCAAAAAGATTGCCGATGAGCATGGTGCGCGCATCGACTTGTCCAATCGCACCGAAGATGGCGTGGTGCACGGGGCCCAAGTGTCGTTATCATTCGCCCCTGAACCAGCGGTGGCGTCATAACAACACCGCCCCGCAGCATCCCAAGGCGCTTCAACACACATGGCAAACATTCTGGTGGTCGACGATGAGCTCGGCATTCGTGATCTGCTGTCGGAAATCCTGAACGACGAAGGTCACAGCGTAGACCTGGCAGAAAACGCCACACAGGCGCGCACGGCGCGGGCAGGCAACACCTACGACCTCGTGCTCCTCGACATCTGGATGCCGGACACTGATGGAGTCTCGTTGCTCAAAGAATGGGCGACGGCTGGCGTGCTGACCATGCCCGTCATCATGATGAGCGGCCACGCCACCATCGACACCGCCGTAGAGGCGACCCGGATCGGCGCCTTCTCGTTTCTTGAAAAACCCATCACCCTGCAAAAGCTGCTCAAGGCCGTGGAGCAAGGGCTGGCACGCAACGCGGCCCACCAAGCTGCCCCGGTGGCCGCGGCCCAGGTTCCAGTCCATGCCCCGGCCGATCCCACTTTTTCACAACTGCCCGCCGTGTCGGCCATCATGGCCAGCGTGGACGCCGGGCCCCACGCGCACCAGGGTTTCGACCTGGACCGCCCTCTGCGCGAAGCGCGGGATGGCTTTGAGAAGGCCTATTTTGAATTCCACCTGGCCCGAGAGGGTGGCTCCATGACGCGTGTCGCTGAAAAAACGGGCCTGGAACGCACCCACCTGTATCGCAAGCTGCGCCAGTTGGGTGTCGATCTGGGGCGGGGTAAACGCGGCTAGCCCGCGATAAATTCTTGCCAAGCTCGTCAAAACGGCGGTTTTTTCTGGTTATAATTTGAGGCTCAGGCCCGGTAGCTCAGTCGGTAGAGCAGAGGATTGAAAATCCTTGTGTCGGTGGTTCGATTCCGCCCCAGGCCACCAGTTATCAAAAGCCCTTGGTTCTTTACGGAGCCAGGGGCTTTTTGTTTGGCGGGCTGTATGGCGTCTTGAACTGTAGTGGCTGGGTTCGGACGAGATTCGGCTGCCAGAATGTACGCCGCGAGCACAGCGCTTGAGGAATGTGAATTGGTGCGGGTTAGCTGCGGCGGGTTTGTCCGCTTTGGTGTTCCAGGGCACGTCCCAGCGTACGTGTGGCTCAATGCCAGGGGCCAGGGGCCAGGGCCAGGGCCAGGGCCAGAGGCGGGAGCATTTTGGGGGGTATCCTGTTGTGCGATATCTTGAACCACTGGCACGGTTCGCCATGCCAAGGGCTGAGTCGCTATCCGATGTGTACTTAACAGCTGTTCAGCAGTTGGTTACATGGCTACACTGTTTTTCACATGGGTGCTTAGCATTGCGGCCGATGCCACGACCTGCATATTGGAGCGTCGACGGGTCGAAGTGAGACGAACGCTCGTGCAGTAGTTTTTGCTATTTATGATGTGGCTCGCAACACTGCTCATACCTTTGAAATAACGGGAGCCAGAATGGAACGAGGCGAGTTCACGCCAATTGAGGGACAGGCGCAACTTGTCTGGCATGACGATCACCCCGGCGTCTCTGCCTATCTCGACAGATGCCAAGTATTCACGCCTGAAAAGTGGATTGCTCGGCTTTGGGAGCTGATAGGAGCGAGGCGTACAGAGATTGGGAATGTGGTCGAATTTGGAGCTGGTGATGGCCGTTTTTCTCGCAGCGGAACCTTCACTTCGTACACGGGCTACGAGGTCGACGAAAAGCTAGTTCGGGGAGCGGTACTGGGGCGAGATTCAAAGCTGCTGCGGGAATGCGCTTTCTCATCGGATGTGCACGATGCTGATGTGTGCATAGGCAACCCGCCGTACGTACGCAATCAAGATCTTCCAGGGGGCTGGCGTGAAACCGTTGCGCCAAAATTGGCCACTCGCACCGGCGTCCGGATATCGGGCCTTGCAAACGCTTGGCAATACTTCATGTTTCTTGCACTTGCCAGCACGAAGAAAAACGGGTTGGTTGCCCAGATCGTTCCTTATGAGTGGGTTTCCCGACCGTCCGCTCAGGCGCTACGTGACTTCATCAAGGCTAATGGATGGTCTGTGGACGTCTATCGGTTGCCCGATACAGTGTTTGGTAGGGTGCTAACGACAGCCTCCTTCACAATCATTGATAAAGCGGGAACAGGCCGTTGGAGCTACTTCGATTACGAGCCCGCAATCGATAGTTTTAAGAAAAGCAAAACGGCTTCTTTAAGTTCACACAAGATCGTCGAATACCGACGCGATGCAGATCGTACGACTTCAGTTAAACGCGGATTAAGTCCGGGTACTCAGAAGGTCTTAGTCCTAACGGAGGGGGAAAGGGTGCGACACGGCCTGCAAATCGGTCGAGATGTCGTCCCGGCCGTAACGACACTACGCCACCTTGAACACAACACTTTATCCCTTTCAAAGGCGGTATTCAAACGAAATTTTGTTGATGCAGGGATGCGGTGCTGGCTAATTCGATCGGATGAGGTGCTTTCGCGGGACCTGCAATTGTATTTGGAGAGCATTCCGGAGGCAGAAAGAGCGACTTCGACGTGCTCAAACCGTGACATCTGGTGGAAATTTGTGATGCCGCAGATTCCCAAAGGGCTGGTTTCAATGGGCTTTAGAGGCGCTGCTCCCAAGTGTCTTTTGAATGAAGTAGGCGCTCGGGCTGTCGGAGGAGTTGCAGGCTTGTACTGCCTGACAAAAACTGAAGGTGAACGAGCATTGACTGCAATCCGTGGTTTTAATTTCCACGGTCGAATAATTCCTTATTCCACGGGATTGTTGAAGCTGGAGGTCAATCAGCTCAATACCGTGCTGGACTCGCTACTACAGGAGGCGAAATAGTGCCAACGTCAGCGTTCCATTCTCATCGGTTGCTGGATCGTGGAACAGCTCCGTTCGTTGTCGAAGCAAGACTGGTGCGTGAGTTGGGCGAGCGGCTTGTAAAGGAGCCCGAAATTGCGCTGCTTGAACTTATTAAGAATTCCTATGATGCCGATGCTATGACCTGTGGACTGCGTGCCCGGGAAGGCGAAGAGCTCCTGGTCGAAGACGATGGAAATGGAATGACTCAGCAAGAGTTTTTGTCCAGCTGGATGCGCATAGGAACAAGTGGCAAAGAGAAGGTGGCTTTCAGCAGAAAGTATGGGCGGGCAGTTTCAGGAGAAAAAGGAATTGGCCGCTTTGCAGTCCGCTACCTAGGGAGGCATTTGGTCTTGGAGTCCGTGGCGTGGGATTCTTCCCGAAAATGCAAGACTCGAGTTGTTGCCACCTTCGACTGGCCTAAGTTTGACAGGTACGAGGATCTCGGGCGCGTTGAAGTGCCTTTTGATGTCTACGAAGAGCCTAATGACACGCCGACGGGCTTACGATTGAGTATTACGAAGCTCCGGAAAAATGCTTCTTCATTAGATCTACGCCGTATACGCACCGCGGCGATCGGGCTGGTATCTCCCTATACCGCGTTCATTAAAGAAGCGGAAAAGGATGAAGTAAAACCGCGTTTAGGGCATGAGGCGGATCCGGGATTTTCTCTATTCATTCATGGTGAGGCGGAGCAAACCGCTGATCTCGACGTCGCTGCGAGTGTTCTGAATAATGCAGTTATACGAGTTAGAATTCGACTTCGTGATACTAGGTTATCTGTAAAACTTTGGCGGCGTGATGAAGAGCGACCTCGTTACGAAATCGTAGAAAAAATTGATAATACAATCGGCCCAGTTGACGCGGATCTTCGCTTTTACCCTAAGCGCAAAGGCACATTTACGGATCTCCCTGTGAACGGCAAACGCGCCGAGTCTTGGGTTCGTGAGAATTCGGGTATTGCGGTATTCGATGGTAGGTTTAGAGTTTTTCCTTACGGGCGCCAAGGAGATGACTGGCTTGCATTATCAGCAGATAAAGCCAGGAATCAACGAGAGCCTACATCGAGCTTGATCAAGAAGCATTTCCCTATGAGTAAGGAGGTCCGACTAGACCCTACTCAAAATTACATGCTTCAGCTACCGTACCCGATTCAGCTTGTTGGCGCAGTTCGGGTCCGCTCTACCCGAGACAGTGGAGGGTCAGATGAGGTCGGTCTAATCCCTGCAGCGGACCGAGAAGGTTTCATTCACAATGATACTTTTACGGAACTTCAGGATGTTATCCGCGCTGGTGTGGAGCTTATTGCTGTTGCTGACCGTGAGCTTTTAGAGTTTCTAGCAGAGGAAGAGAGTGCTCAGCGACTGGCGAAACTCAAAGCGGAAACACGCGAAATTGTCACCGAAATCGAAGGTAATGCGGCCCTTCGGCGTGAAGACAAGCAAAAGCTGATTCGGCGCGTGGAAGCACTGGGTGAGGCGGCCGCTAACGAAGCAGAATATGCGCAGAAGCGTGAACAAGCGCTGGAAGTGATGAGCTTGCTAGGCGTAGTCGCTGGATTCATGACCCACGAGTTTGGTGTCGCAGTCGATCATCTTGAGAAGTCAAAGACTATTTTAGACAAGCTTAGCCGACGTCATGCCGAGTTGAAGCCCGATGCTGAGGCTGTGTCTTCTAGTATTGCGAATCTACGTGATTTTGTTACGTATTCAGAGGGCTATATTCGTGGTGCATCTTCTACACCAGATAAACCGTTTCCTGCAGCGCCTCGTATTGCCCAAATGATTCGGGTTTTTGGTAAATATGCTGAGGAGCGTGGCATTGCTGTAGAAAGCAGCGTTGAGTCGTCAACGACGGCACCGGCAGTCCCTCTCTCACTGTATAACGGCGTCGTTTTAAATCTATACACAAATGCTCTCAAGGCCGTAACTGGGAAATCCGGGAGAGGCGAGCGACGCATCGCTTTTCGTGCATGGAATGAGAATGGTGAGCACTACTTGGAAGTATCGGATACGGGTGTAGGAATTCCAACGGCGTTGCGTAAACGCGTTTTCGATCCGTTGTTCACGACGACCGAAAAAAACAGAGATCCGTTAGGGTCGGGGATGGGGCTTGGACTGACCCTTGTAAAAAGAGGAGTGGAAGCTTACGCTGGTCAAGTTACAGTGATTGATCCTCCGCCTGGATTTTCCACCTGTTTTCAAGTTCGGCTTCCATTGGAGTAGGCATGCCAAGTATTCTTTTAATAGATGACACCGCAGAGGAGTTGGAAGGACTGGCGGCTGCCCTCCGCAGTTTAGTTTTGCCCACAGAAGCATTGGTGATCACATGGCAACCATCGAAGCAAGATGAGAAGGAGCCGGTGGAACTACTAGAGGATTTCCTTCGACCCGAAAGTGCACATGATGTGCGATTTGTAGTTACGGATTACGACCTTACAAGAAAAGGAGCCCTCGGGCTTTATGGGTCGACTGTGGTAGATCAGTGCCAATTAAGGGCGATTCCTGTTGGGGACTACTCCCGTGGAAATGCCTCCCGCCTTCCGAAGGAACCAAATCTTTTTGAAATTAGAATTCCGACCAAGGACTATGAGACAGCGGCGTCGTTTATCGCAAATGTTTTTCGCGGATTCCAACATATACGCGAGACAGTGAAAGATCTGAATCCCATGCCGCGAAGCCCAGCGGCTGGAATCGCGGCAATTCTTGATCGGCCGATGGATCAAAATCGATTTTCGCAGTACGGCACTCGATATCCTCTCGTTAATAGTGGCCTAGTCGACCGGACGGCTCCAACCGGTTCTGGAGGGCAGCGCGAAGCAATGTTAAAGCTCTTTGCTTACGTAACTGGCCACGTTCTTATCAACCTAGTGCTGCGCTATCCGGGGCCAATTATCTCTAGGGAGGGTTTGGCAGCCCATTGCGGGATTAGCGAAGTTGCCGTTGATCAGATTGAATCTATGTTCGAAGCATGTAAATATGCGGGACCATTTGAGGGGGTCGATCATTATTTCTGGATGGATGGCGTGCAAAGTGTCTTGGAGTCGCTCGAGCCTGGTGATGTAGACGATACTAGGACTATTGGTGAGCTAAATCGCGCGGCGTTGGAAAAACACCTTAATATTGATTTGCCACGTCATTCCTGTTCAAGATGCGATGGCCGGAATGGTGGATTTTATTGCCCTTTTACTAAGCGTGCGGTATGCCTTCAAAACAATTGCTCAGTAGGCTCCAACGGGTGGATACCTCCCGGAGCAAGACTGTGTCGTATTGAAAAGGACTATTTCGACGATTGGTCACCATTACTGGGTCTGTAGTAGTGAGCCGCCATATTAATAAGGTCTGGCATAAAGCAATTGCGCATTATGAGGCGCTCGTTGCTACCATGGAGCGTCTAAATCCAGCTGCCTCGTTTAAACCATACTCAGGCTACGAGGTTTTTCAACCGAATCACGCAGCGTCTACAGATCAAGTAGTCCAATTTGAAATCGGACCGGTGATTGTCAATCTACCCGTGCGTGGGCAAGCGGATGGAAACGATTTGTACGTCGTGTTCCAAGGTCGAATTGGCTTTGAGGTAGATGCCGTCCTCGCAGACGACCGTTTAAAGACAGTCTCCTTTGCTAGCAGGATCGGATACTTTGCCCAAATTAAAGACACACTTGAACATGTTATGGGGTTCCACTGTGATCTCGACGTCGAAAGAATTGCGCATCCAGCGTTTCACGCGCAGCTTGTAAGCTTCGGAGACGATTTTTTACCATTGGTCCAACAATATGTTCCGGCTCCTCTTGAGCATGATCGAATGAAAGGGGCGCTTCATGGTGTGAGAATACCAACGGCTCAACTGGATTTCTTCGCCATAATTGTGCAGTTGGCGGCTGATCATTTACTTTGGAAAGAGAGCGACGAGCGCGAGCGCAAAGGTTTCGATGACTTGGTTCGCTTAGATAAGCAGATAAAGGGCATCACGCCCCAGATTCTTTCTCTTAAAGAAAGTGCAAGCTTGCCCTGCCACAGGGGCCCACACTGGTACGCCACCGCCCCACCGACCTGAACTCCGCAGTTGCTACAGACTTTTGGCACATAGCTGCCTACGTCAATTAGAGTGACACATATGCGGAGTCCAGTGTGTTGGCGTGCAAACTTCGGTTTAGGCTCCGCTCAAGGGCTCTCGCGGAGTGTAGTGCGCGACTAAGTGACGCTAAAGAGGATGAGGAGGCGCCGAATTCATGCCATTTCGGAAAGCCACAAGGACACCTTTTGTTTCCGGGCAATCGGTTTTAGCTTGGCTAGCGCCAAGAGAAGTTTGGCGACGTCCTCATCCTCGCAATACAGATACGCGAGCGGAACACCCAAAGCCTCTGCTATCTGCCGGGCTGTCTTCACTGGGGCCTCATGCGTCCCCAGCTCATACCTACTGATCCGAGCACGAGCTGACGACTCGTCAATCCCGATCAGTACTCCAACTTTTTCCTGAGACCATCCCAACTCATCACGCCGTGAGCGCATACGGCGGCCCACGACGTTAGAGGGTTGGGTGGGCTCGGATTGCATGTCACGAGTCTCGTGACGTGGTGATAATTCGTCGTCACGAAATTCGTTACACGACGGTGCGGGCTGCCACGCTCAAGAAGTGTTTCTCCGTTCATCTCAACCCTCAACCAAGGAGCTTTAGTCCACCTATGCAATTTATGAAATCTGCTTTTTCCGTTCTCGTTTTGACCTCGTTGACGCTGATATCCGCCTGCTCCGGCCCCAGCCGCGAAGAACTAGCCCGCATCAAAGACGAATGCGCAAGATTCCACAAACAAGAGCGTGCCAAATCCGGTGCCATCGTCAAAGCCATCGACCACTGGACCAAGGACGGCTACATCGTCGTGGAGCTTTCCGAAAAGGCAAGTGAAGACGCGAGCAAGTACACCAGCCACCTGTGCGTGTACGACAAGGACAAGGGAAGCATTGCGCTGCCCAGCGTGTTCGAACGGTCCCGCTGGAGCAAGTGACCGCCTCCCTTTGACCCATCCCCCACCACTCATCCATCAACCAGGAGGACACCCATGGAATACGAATACAAGGTCATCGACGTGGCCGACGGTGCCATCAGCTCAGCCCTGCTGGGCGAAGGCCGCATCGAAACCGGCGTGCTGGAGGCCTACATCAACGCCATGGCCTCCGAAGGCTGGCGCATGGTGTTCATGACCAAGGTGATGCAGCGCCACCTGCTGGTGTCTGATCGAGAAACCCTCATGGTCACTTTCGAGCGCCGCGTCCCCGAATCAGAAAGAGCCGCCCGTGCCGCCCGCTGCATTGATGACGTCATCGCCGCCGAAGAGCAAGCCAAGCGGGTAGGGCGCAAGGCCGTCGCAGGTGCTGCAGGCGCAGTCCTGGGTGGAGCCGTTCTGAGCGCCATCGCTGACCACCTGCAAGAGGGTGAGTAGTCGTCTGGATCATCAACACCGCATTCATAAGGAGACCTATGGACTTGAACGAACGACTGGCGGCAAGGCGCAAAGAATTGGCCGAAGAGGCCGAGCGGGCTCGCAGGGAAGCAGATAGGGCACGCCAGGCTGAACTGGAGGCCGCCCGCCAGGCTGCACAGGCCAAGGCCGCAGCGGAACCACCCTTGCCCGACCCCATGACCTTGCAGACACCCGCAAAGAAAGCCGTGGACATAAAGGAAGGGGTGGAGCTACTCAAGGATGCCATCGAACGCACCACCAAGAAGCAAGTTGCCATCTTCTGTGCCATGGCTGTGCTCGCTCTGATCGGGCTGAGCAAAGACATCCTGATGGCGGTCTTCTGGGCTGTGTGTGCACTCGGGTACATCGCATTCACGCTCGGAGCCCACATCGAGGACATCAAAAAGTCCAGCATGCCGGAATAAACGCCAACCCCGCCACAGCTCCCCCCTGCAACCGAAAGACCCGGGGACGCTAAAGCAGAGAAATACCCTCTAGGAAATCGACCAACTCAACTCGTGATGTATCGCACCCCACCGGGCGCCCCTGGAGCAATCTTCGGGCGCTTTTTCTTTGTCTGACCACTTCATCAAAAAGGAAAGCTGCCTATGCAAACCTACCGAGACCACGACGCCTTGAACCGACTGGCAAGTACCGAGAATGTCCTAGGCCTTCACACTCTGGTGGCGGAACGGCTGTCAGAAGAAGCCTTCACCGAAATAGACGACTGGGCATCGCTGCTGCATGTCGTGGTGATGGACCCGGAAGACACCCCCCAGGCCCTGGAGCAGCAGCTGGGCTTCACCGTCCTTCATAACCGCTGGAATGGATTGGCGAACGATCACCCCGACTTCACACCCTCTTGGGATGCCCTGGAGGTGTACGAACACTGGGTTGTGCTGACCTTCATCCTGAGCGACGACGGTTTCGGCATTGTCGTGTTCATGCCCCGGGGCATCCCCCATGCACTGGCGGTGCTCTGCGATCGCTATGCCCGGGAGGGCCACCCCCGATGACAAAGCAAGCCCTACTGCATCACCTGCTGGAGCCACCTCACAGCGACCACCAAGCCACCTTCGGGTGGCATTTTTTTGCCCACCCAAAACTGAGAAAAACCGCGTATCTGAAATGAGGAATGTTCCTCGACAACCCATCAAAAGGATCACCAATGACAGATGCCAACCAACCCGATACCACTCCAGAAACCATCACCATCACTACCCTGCGCACCGACCAGTGCCCGTCCTTGTCCGGCCGCTCCACGCTCACCTACGAGCTGGGAAACGACCCCGAAGGCCGTCTGCACCTGCGTGTGACCCACAACACCGGCAAGGGGCACCACAACCCTTCCTGGGTCGCCTATGACGCTGTAGAGCCTTTGTTGATAGCGGCGACCACGCTGTCTGCATCGGCCCTGGCAAAGCTCTTTGCGGGCACCTCGGTGAACACCGCTGGCTTTGTGATGGCGGTTCTCAAGCACCTGGGTGTTCTGCAAGCAGTGACGGACAAGCGGCATGCCTACCAGTACGTGGAAGGCGTCGATTGGAAGGCCCTGCTGCAGGCGCCCAATCCACCCGCCGTTCAGTCCGCCAAAGAGCCCACCACTCAGCCCACCACCCGTCCTGTGAAGGATGACAAGGCTCGCGGTAAGCGGGCAGGGGCCGCGGCCGCTCCATAAGCCAGCCTCTGCGAACACCTGCAGACCCCCTCATTGCAAGCGGTAAGTCCACCCACCGGCGACACCCTCGCCAGGACCTATTACCTCTGCCTTGCTTTAGGAGTCTTCATGGCCGCTTTGCTTGCCGCTTCCCTGACCACTGTTCTCGTCCTTCACCTCACGGCCTCCGGCGCCCGCTGGTTGTGCCTGGTCGGACTGGGCCTCTTGGTCTATGCCTTTCCGCTGCACTTCCTCGTGATCACTCTGATCGCTGCGGGGCTTGTGTACTACCTCGATACCTACCGAAAGAAGTAACCCATGACTTTCCATGACTGCGTTCTGACTGCCGCCACTGCCATCCTGGACAGCGATGTTCCGGTCGAACTCCTGCCTCTGACCATCACCAGCCATGCGGCAGGTCTGCTCGGGTGGGAGGCGGAGCGCCTGGGCGGCCCGGCCTGGGACTGATACCCGACCCATCACCCCGCAGCAACCGGCCCACCTGCGGCCAACCTGGGCAGCTCTTGCCCGCCTCCCGGACCCGGCCCCGCGTGCTGGCCCGCCGGAACACCTCTCCCAAGAACACCCTGAAGACGAATGCCGTGTGACACGCAGGCTTTGCCGTGGGTGATCGATGGAGGGACGCAAAAGAGATACCCCGGGGTGGTGCCGCATGGTGCTGCTCCGGGGTGGCTCGCAGCTATTTTTTTGACGGTTCTAAAGAGAACAGGCTGTCCCATCGATACAGGTAGCCATGCTTTGCCAAACTACTTTTGGGCATCACCATGTTGCGCTTTGTTACTGCGGGGGCTCGGCGTCAACGGCTGATGAGCTGCTTACAATACGTTCTTGATCTTGCCGATGTGCACGGTCAGCACTCTCGGGTGCCATAAACCAAGTTTCCGGAAAATTCCGGACAGATCCCAAGACCTTTCGCAGTGTCTGCTCTGTGAAAGCGTATCAAGTGTCTGAGCGTTGCTCAGGCTATCTCATAGAACCGTCTGTTGTTCTTGCTTTATCGCTAGCGTTGTTCAAGAAGTCTGTTCAAAGCCTGCTTTGAATTGACGCAATTCGCAGATCGAACGGTCTGTGGCGTATGTCCCCAATGAGGTCGCTCTTGGGATGTGTTTGGCCGAGGCGGAATCTGATCCCACCTCGAGACATGGCTTCGAAGTTGTTCGCTTCGTACAGGCCGTGCGTGCCCGACGCTCGCTGCCCACAGTCCAGCGATTCGTTTAACGGCTGGCCTAGGCCAGGGAGAAAAGCGGGAAGACAAGGTCAGGTGAATTCCAACGCCTCCACAGGGCGCGCAGGCGGCGGCAGCAGGCGCGTGCGCTTGGATTTTTGGACACCTGAGACTCCTCTTGACAACGCGACGAGACATCGGCGGCACACCAAAAAGTTAAGGAAATACGTATGGAAATCGCTAAGCACATGTTTGACACAGTGGCAATCGGTGCGGGGCCGTGGTGCCCGCTGGAGAACCCCGACTACATCGAGGAAGCCATCTCGAGTGCACGAAGCGGAGACATGTTCGCTCCGTTCCGTCCAGACGTGCTTGAGGCCCTTGTTGACGAATACTGCAAAGGTGGGGAGGCTTGGTTTGCCGTTAGTAAACGGTTCAGGCAAGCCAATTATCGAGTGCCGATGAACGACTTGGATCGTGCGATGCGCGCTTTAGTTGAGACTGCTGCAAGCGACGAGTCGTCCAACAACTATTCCGTCATCATCGGGGCTGCCCTAGCAGCGGCCGAAGCGGGCGACGCTTCCGCGCCCTTTGATCGCTCGGTCATAGAAGCGCTTGTCAGTCTATGGATCCGCGACGAGTTCAGTGCTCGTGACGTAGGCCGCTACTTCGCAAGAGCAAACTACAAGATCGAGTGGAGTGACCTCAGAGCTGCCATCCAGCGCGAAGTGATGTTGATGCTGGGAACTTCAAAAGCCGCGCGCATTGTGAAGTTGGCCGATTACAAGTGGGATCGCCGTCGTGATGATTCTGGAGAGTGTTTCACGTACTGGGCACCGGTTGCTGCCCGGAAGTCGCCGATGCGCAAGCGTACGTAGAACGATGCCCCAGGCCCGAAGTGTCGGCAGCCTGGAAACCTGCGGTTTCTGGCCCCCTTCTGAGGGAGTCTGGAAACCTGAAAGGCTGGGAACCTGACGCTGCTGTTGCGTCGGCGCCCGGCCCACATCTATCTACCAATTACTGATACCTATCTGCTCACGGCGGAGCTAATGCGCTGCGCGTGACACAACTTGAAGATTGATATGAACACTACAGAAATCGAAGCGCAGAATGTTGATGCACAAAGAGTCGAAGAGATCGCCCACCCACTTGACAAGTTCTCTTTGAGGGGAAAGCACGAGCAGCTCGTGACACAGAAGCTTGCGCAGGTTCATGTCATGCAAGGTGTGGCGCTGCTTGGGGAGTCCACCGTGCTGTACGCAGAGCACAACACAGGAAAGACGTTGATCACGTTCGCACTACTTATTGAAGCGATCGAAAGTGGGCGCGTCCGAGGCGACAAGGTCTACTACATCAATGTAGATGACTCCTTCAACGGAGCCGTAGACAAGCTTGGCTTTGCGCAGAAGTACGGCTTTCACTACCTTGCGAGGGACCAAGAGGGCTTTAGCGTGGAACGCCTTCGCGTGGCAATGCTCGAGATGATCGAAACAGGCACGGCCAACGGGACGGTATTGGTATTGGACACACTCAAGAAGTTCGTCGACTTGATGGACAAGACGAAGAGTTCGAAGTTTGCCGACTTGGTCAGATCTTTTGTGTCCAAAGGCGGCACCGTGATTGCCTTGGCACACACCAATAAGAACCGTGGTGCTGATGGTCGGCCGCAGTATGGAGGTACTTCGGACATCATCTCTGATTTCGACTGTGCGCACATCATGAGTGCGACCGACGCTGAAGGCCAACAGGGCGTCAAGTTGGTGGAATTCAGAAACGAGAAGTCTCGTGGCCCGGTCGAGAAGTATGTGTACTGCACATACCCCGGTGATCCCAAAGTGCCCTATGCGGAAAAGCTCGCGGCAGTTCGACTTGTTCCTGAAGAAGAACTGACTGAGATGAAACATAAGGCGCGCATGGCACGTGACGCCGAAGCCATTGAGATCATCAAGAAATGCATCTCTGACGGTGCTTCTCAAAAAACGGAGCTTCTGAAAGAAGTGCAGGCACAAACGGACCTAAGCCGCCGGGCTGTTGGCATTGTGCTCGACACATATGCAGGGACAGACAAGACACGCAATTTTTGGTCAGTGCGTGTCGGGGCACGTGGCGCCAAAATCTACTCGCTACTGACGCCTTGGATCGCTCCTGTCGATCCCGACGAGTTCTAACCCCTCACGGTGTCGGGAGAGGCCCAGGTTTCCAGAACACCAGGTTTCCGGGACTTTCAGCTCTCCAGGCCTGTTGGTGCCGATGCAATCTTGACCAGCTAAACCGCAAAGTGCCAATCCAATATTGACCAGGGTGTTCCACTGACCTGCTGAGAATTTCAGCAGGGAT
>NZ_LMJC01000013.1:0-31790 GCF_001429215.1 Acidovorax sp. Root267 | reverse complement strand
TGATCAACCCCATCGCCATGGAAGAAGGCCTGCGCTTCGCTATCCGCGAAGGTGGCCGTACCGTGGGCGCTGGCGTCGTGGCCAAGATCCTCGCGTAATCTGTTCTGAATTGCACAAGGAATCGCCATGTCCAAGCAAAAAATCCGCATCCGCCTGAAGGCGTTTGACTACAAGCTGATCGACCAGTCCGCTGCCGAGATCGTTGACACCGCCAAGCGCACCGGTGCGATCGTCAAGGGCCCCGTGCCCCTGCCGACCCGCATGAAGCGTTTTGACATCCTGCGCTCGCCACACGTCAACAAGACGTCGCGCGACCAGCTCGAAATCCGCACGCACCAGCGTCTGATGGACATCGTGGACCCAACGGACAAAACCGTTGACGCCCTGATGAAGCTCGACCTGCCCGCAGGTGTGGACGTCGAAATCAAGCTGCAGTAATGGCTGTTGAGAAGCCGGTCTGACCGGCCTCTCTGCGTCAGAAATAACGCGAACTTGCTTGAAAAAGCAGTTCGCGTTATACTTTAGGGCTTCGCTCAATTTGCGCCTGTGAAAGGGCATGAATTGAGCGAAGTTTTATTAACCTTCTTTCATGCACGCGAGTGCAAACGCTGCAGCCAATTGAAGTTGTAGCGGTGGAAGTTTTGGAGAAACAAATGAGTCTGAGCAACTCCCTCGGGTTGCTGGGTCGCAAAGTGGGCATGATGCGTCTGTTCACCGATGATGGGGACGCAGTGCCTGTCACGGTGGTGGATGTGTCCAACAACCGCGTTACCCAGATCAAAACCCAAGAGAACGATGGCTACGTGGCCCTGCAGGTCACGTTCGGTTCGCGCAAAGCATCGCGCGTGACCAAGCCAGAAGCCGGCCACCTTGCCAAGGCAGGTGTGGAAGCCGGTGAAATCATCCAGGAATTCCGCGTGACTGCCGATACCGCTGCCCAGTACCAAGCTGGCGCATCGGTGGCTGTGACGTCCGTGTTCTCCGTGGGTCAAAAGGTCGACGTGCAAGGCACCTCGATCGGTAAAGGCTACGCCGGCACCATCAAGCGTCACAACATGAAGTCGCAGCGCGCGTCGCACGGTAACAGCCGTTCGCACAACGTGCCCGGCTCCATCGGTATGGCGCAAGATCCAGGTCGCGTGTTCCCCGGCAAGCGCATGACGGGCCACCTTGGTGACGTCACCAAGACCACGCAGAATCTCGATGTGATCCGCATCGACGAAGCACGTCAACTGATCTTGATCAAGGGTGCAATCCCGGGCTCCAAGGGTGGGTTCGTGACCGTGCGTCCCGCAGTCAAGGCCAAACCTTCCAAAGGAGCGAACTAATGCAGCTCGAACTCCTGAATGACCAAGGCCAAGGCGCATCCAAGCTGGATGTTCCAGAAACCGTGTTCGGTCGTGAATACAACGAAGATCTGGTTCACCAGATCGTGGTGGCCTATCAGGCCAACGCACGCCAAGGCACTCGCGCCCAGAAGGATCGCGAGCAAGTCCGTCACTCGACCAAGAAGCCTTTCAAGCAAAAGGGTACGGGTAACGCACGTGCAGGTATGACCTCGTCGCCACTGTGGCGCGGGGGCGGTCGGATTTTCCCGAACATGCCTGACGAAAACTTCACGCAAAAGATCAACAAGAAGATGTACCGCGCCGGCATGTCTGCGATCCTGTCGCAGCTCGCCCGTGAAGGTCGTCTGGCTGTGGTCGATTCGCTGAAGCTTGACTCGCCCAAGACCAAGGTCCTGGCCGACAAGTTCAAGGCGATGAATCTGCAATCGGTGATGGTGATCGCCGAGGAAGTGGACGAAAACCTGTACCTGGCATCGCGCAATCTGGTGAACGTGCTCGTCGTCGAGCCGCGCTACGCCGATCCCGTGTCGCTGGTCCGTTTCAAGAAAGTGCTCGTCACCAAGGGTGCAATCGACAAACTCAAGGAGATGTTCGCATGAGCACACTCAAGTTTGACGAAGGTCGTCTGATGCAAGTGCTGGTCGCTCCCATCGTGTCCGAAAAGGCCACCATGGTTGCTGAAAAGTCCAATGCTGTGACGTTCAAGGTGCTGCAGAACGCAACCAAGCCAGAAATCAAGGCCGCTGTGGAATTGATGTTCAAGGTCGAGGTCAAGGGCGTCTCTGTGGTGAACACCAAAGGCAAGACCAAGCGTTTTGGCAAGACCATCGGCCGCCGCGACAACGTTCGCAAGGCTTATGTCACGCTGCAGCCTGGTCAAGAGCTGAACCTCTCTGGGGAGGCCGCGTAATCATGGCTGTCATCAAGATGAAACCCACTTCGCCCGGCCAACGTGCCGTGGTGAAGGTCACGCGTGACCACCTGTACAAGGGTGAAGCGTACGCCCCCCTGCTGGAACCACAATTCCAGAAGGCCGGCCGTAACAACAACGGTCACATCACCACCCGCCACAAGGGCGGTGGCCACAAGCACCACTACCGCGTAGTGGACTTCAAGCGCAACAAGGACGGCATTCCGGCCAAGGTTGAGCGCATTGAGTACGATCCAAACCGTACGGCCCACATCGCTCTGGTGTGCTATGCCGACGGCGAGCGCCGTTACATCATCGCTCCCCGCAACCTGGAAGTGGGCGCAACCCTGCTGTCCGGTTCGGAAGCCCCGATCCGCGCTGGCAACACGCTGCCTATCCGCAACATCCCCGTGGGTTCGACCATCCACTGCATCGAGCTCAAGCCCGGTGCCGGTGCACAGATCGCTCGCTCGGCCGGTGCTTCGGCAACGTTGCTGGCCCGTGAAGGCGTCTATGCCCAGGTGCGTATGCGCTCGGGTGAAGTGCGCAAGATCCACATCGAATGCCGCGCCACCATTGGTGAAGTGGCCAACGAAGAACATAGCCTGCGCCAATTGGGCAAGGCCGGTGTGAAGCGCTGGATGGGTATTCGCCCAACGGTTCGCGGCGTTGCCATGAACCCAGTGGATCACCCTCACGGTGGTGGCGAAGGCCGCACCGGCGAAGGCCGCCATGCAGTCGATCCTTGGGGCAATCTGACCAAGGGTTATCGCACCCGTAACAACAAGCGCACACAGATCATGATCGTGTCGCGTCGCAAGAAGTAAGGGGTAACAGATGACTCGCTCTCTTAAAAAGGGTCCATTTGTTGACCATCACTTGCTGGCCAAGGTCGAAAAGGCCGTCGCCACCAAGGACAAGAAACCAGTCAAGACCTGGTCGCGTCGCTCCATGGTTCTGCCCGAGTTCATCGGTCTGACCATTGCCGTGCACAACGGCAAGCAGCACGTACCTGTCTATGTCACCGACCAGATGGTGGGCCACAAGCTGGGCGAATTCGCCCTGACGCGCACCTTCAAGGGTCACCCCGCTGACAAAAAAGCGAAGAAGTAAGGAACGACCATGTCTGAAACACGTGCAGTCCTCCGGGGCGTCCGTCTGTCGGTCGACAAGGGCCGTCTGGTCGCTGACCTGATCCGCGGCAAGAAGGTGGACCAGGCTCTGAACATCCTGAACTTCACGCAGAAAAAAGCTGCGGGAATCGTCAAGAAGGTTCTGGAGTCGGCCATCGCCAACGCCGAACACAACGATGGCGCTGACATCGACGAACTGAAGGTCAAGACCATCTACGTCGAACAAGGCACCACGCTCAAGCGCTTCACCGCGCGCGCCAAAGGCCGCGGCAACCGCATCAGCAAGCCCACGTGCCATGTGTACGTGACGGTTGGCAACTAAAGGCTCGGGAAGACTATGGGACAAAAAATCCATCCTACCGGCTTCCGCCTTGCGGTCAGCCGCAACTGGTCCAGCCGTTGGTACGCCAGCAACCGCGATTTCGCGGGCATGCTGGCCGAAGACATCAAGGTGCGTGAGTACCTGAAGGCCAAGTTGAAGAACGCGGCTGTGTCGCGCATCCTGATCGAGCGTCCTGCCAAGAACGCCCGCATCACCATTTACTCGGCACGTCCTGGTGTGGTGATCGGCAAGAAGGGTGAAGACATCGAGAACCTCAAGAAGGAACTCGCTGCTCGCCTGGGCGTGCCTGTTGCAGTGAACATCGAAGAAGTGCGCAAGCCTGAAATCGATGCCAAGCTGATTGCCGACAGCATCACGCAGCAGCTCGAAAAGCGGATCATGTTCCGCCGCGCGATGAAGCGTGCCATGCAGAACGCCATGCGTCTGGGTGCCCAAGGCATCAAGATCATGTCGTCCGGTCGTCTGAACGGTATCGAAATCGCTCGCTGCGAGTGGTACCGTGAAGGCCGCGTGCCACTTCACACGCTGCGCGCCGACATCGACTACGGCACCTCTGAGGCCAAGACCACCTATGGTGTGATCGGCGTCAAGGTCTGGGTCTACAAGGGCGATACGCTGGGTCGTAACGACCTGCCTGCCGTGGAAACCCCACGTCCAGACGAAGAACGCCGCCCACGCGGTCCTCGCCGTGATGGCCGCCCAGGTGGCGACCGTCCAGGCGCAGGCCGTGGTCCACGTCGTCCTGTCGGTGGCAACACCGCACCGGCCGACGGCAGCGACAAGCCAGTGGAAGCTGGTGGCGCTGATAACACCGCCGTTAAGCGCGTACGCAAAGTCGCCGCGCCCGCTACAGCAGCGGACGGAAAAGGAGAATAAGTATGCTGCAACCTGCTCGCCGCAAGTATCGCAAGGAGCAAAAGGGCCGTAATACCGGTGTCGCAACGCGGGGTGCCTCCGTTGCGTTCGGTGATTTCGGTCTGAAGTGCACCGATCGTGGCCGTCTGACGGCCCGCCAGATCGAAGCTGCACGCCGTGCGATTTCCCGTCACGTCAAGCGTGGCGGCCGTATCTGGATCCGCGTGTTCCCGGACAAGCCAATCTCTACCAAGCCCGCAGAAGTGCGTATGGGTAACGGTAAGGGCAACCCCGAGTACTACGTGGCCGAAATCCAGCCCGGCAAGATCGTTTTCGAGATCGTCGGTGTGCCCGAAGAACTGGCCCGTGAAGCGTTCCGCCTGGCTGCTGCCAAGCTGCCGCTGCGCACCACGTTCGTCAGCCGCCTGATCGGCGCGTAATTCAGGAGAACAAGCAATGAAGACTACTGAACTGCGCCAAAAAGACGTCGCCGGCATCGAAACCGAAATCAAGGCGCTGCAAAAGGCCCATTTCGGCCTGCGCATGCAAAAGGCTACGCAGCAATTGGGTAACACCAACACGCTGCGCACCACCCGCCGCGATATCGCCCGTGCCAAGACCATTCTTGCTGAAAAGCAAGCCGCCAAGTAAGGAGCCCACATGACGGAACCTAAAAAATCCCTCAAGCGCACCTTGGTTGGCAAGGTGGTCAGCGACAAGCGTCAAAAGACTGTGACCGTGCTGGTCGAGCGCCGTGTGAAGCACGAGCTCTACGGCAAGATCGTCGGTAAGTCGAGCAAGTACCACGCCCATGATGAAAAGGGTGAGTACAAGCTGGGCGACACGATCGAAATCACCGAGAGCCGTCCGCTCTCCAAGACCAAGAACTGGGTTGCTACCCGCTTGGTGCAAAAGGCCGGCCTGCTGTAAATCAGCACCATGCTGCCCCGGGGCCAAAACCCCGGGCGGCAAAGCCCTTCAAAACGACCCACAATGTGGGTCGTTTTGCTTTGTGGGCCACACTTTTATGGCCCTGGGCAGTTCGCTCTTCCATCCCCATTCATCCCAATTTAAGGAGATAAGCAATGATCAAAGTCGGTGACACCCTGCCAGCCAGCACACTCATGGAATATTCGGAAGTCGAGGGCGAAGGCTGCAGCATTGGCCCGAACCCCGTGCCTGTGGACAAGGCCACGGCCGGCAAGACGATTGCCCTGTTCGCGTTGCCCGGTGCCTTCACCCCGACCTGCTCGGCCAAGCATGTGCCTGGCTATGTGGAAAAGGCCGCTGAGTTCAAGGCCGCTGGTGTGGATGAGATCTGGTGCGTGAGTGTGAACGACGCCTTCGTGATGGGCGCCTGGGCACGGGACCAGAAGACCGATGGCAAGGTCCGCATGCTGGGTGACGGCGATGCTACCTTCGCCAAGGCCACCGGTCTGACGCTTGACCTCAATGGCAAAGGCCTGGGCCTGCGCAGCAACCGTTATTCGATGCTGGTGCGCGATGGCAAGGTGGTCACGCTCAACGTGGAAGCCCCAGGCAAGTTTGAAGTGAGCGACGCTGACACGCTGCTCCAGCAAGCCCAAAAGGCTTGAGTTCAGCGCTACAGGCTGCGGCGAGTGGGTCCTTGCGGTTGCGGGGCGCTCTGGTTTCGGCCGGCCGCCGGGGTCGCCATTGCCGTGGCGGGCGTTTGCGAAGCCGCCCGGCAACACGATCCCCGGAAAGGTTTTGAACGGGTTCTAAGCCTCGTTCGAAGATCGGATGGCGTGGAGCAGCCGCTGCAGCTTTGCGCTGCGCGTCGGCGCCAGCCATTGGCTGGCCCATTGGATCTCACCTGCCAGCCGGGCCCGCTCGCTGATGTTCACCGGGGGCTGTTGGGCCAGCCGGTGCAGGCGGGCCTTGAGGGTGTCGAACTGGGTGCGGCTGTAGTTGGTGCGCTGGTTGACCACCAGGCCCGTCACATACTGCCGCTGGTGTGCGGGTATTACGCGGGTCTTGTCCGCACGCAGGGTGAATCCTTCGTCTTGCGCAATGGCGGTCACCCAAGCACGAAAGTCCACCCACTGGCGGTGCAGCAGTGCCTTGGGACCCGAGAACACCAGGTCATCGGCATAGCGCGTGTAGCGCGCGCCAAAGTGCTCTGCCAGTGCGTGCAGCCGCAGGTCCAGCCCGAATGCGCACAGATTCGCCAAGGCTGGTGATGTGGGTGCGCCTTGAGGCAAATGGGGTTGCTTCAGGCGGGCACCGATGGTGTGGCGCTGCGCGATGGCCTCAGGAGGGATAGAGGTAGCTTCCAGCAACCGGTCACGGACGGCCTGGGGAGTGCGCGTGGTGGTCAACCGCGTCAGCAACTCGGCGGCAGGGCGGCCGTGGCCCAGTGCCCGCCATAGCGCGCGCACGCGCGTGGCAGTGATGCTCGTGAAGAAATCAGCCAGATCAAACCGGATCACCACGGCCTGGTGGGTGTGAACCTGTGCATGGCTACCCACGCTGCGCCCGCGCACAAAGTCATGGGCAGCCTCGTGCACAGGAACACCGGCCAGCAGGCTGTCCAGAATGCGGCGCTGCGTGCTGGCCAGGCGCGGGCGGGGCGCCTCCAGCAGGCGCAGCCCGCCGCTGGGCTTGGGCAGCAAGCGATAGCGATAGTGTGAAAGGGGCAGGGCATGGGCCCCGTTCTGGCGTTCGCGCCAATGCGCATGCTCGGGCGCGAGCCACAGCAGGTCACCTAGCGAAATGGCCAGGGCCTCGGTCACGTCGGTGGCGGTCGCGAGCACCGGGGCGGTGCTGTCGCGGCCCTTCCATGCGGGGTGCGGGCCTGCGGCGGCAGGGCGCAGCAGCCAGTGCAACGTTTCACCGGCACGCACGTTGGCGGCCCAGGTGCGGAAAGCCCGGGCGAGTTGGGAGTCGGGCCATTGGTGCACAGGCAGGGCGGGTTCGGCGTCTTCATCACCTCCGTCTGCCAGATCGTCCCAGGCATCCTGCTCTTCTGCGTCCTGGCCGCAGTTCGCCGTAAGCGCCTGCAGGGCGGAGCCGTTGCGCACCCCCGCTTTGCGCCACCAGATACCCCAGCACAGCCAGGTGGCCACGTCCTCGGGCTCCAGTCGGGCCCATTCGGGGTCGGACATGTTGGATAGGCGGCGCAGCTGCTCGAACAAAGGCGCGGGCAGTGGATCGGGGCTGTCCGCCGGGGTGGTGCTGCCACCCAGGCAGGCACCCGCGCGCGCGGACAGCGCCTGGAGGGTGTGGCGTTCCGGCTCCCGGGCATCGGCCAGCACGGCCATCGCCAGCGCCTTGGCCAGCGCGCGCGTGCGGGCTGAAATCTTCTTCACGAAGCAGCGAAGTGTAGGAGGTTGGCCCGGTGCCAACCGGCGGGTTGGGCGCGAACATCGCGCCACGGGTGGCGGGACGTTCGT
This sequence comes from Acidovorax sp. Root267, assembly GCF_001429215.1. Lineage (NCBI taxonomy): Bacteria > Pseudomonadati > Pseudomonadota > Betaproteobacteria > Burkholderiales > Comamonadaceae > Acidovorax > Acidovorax sp. Root267. The sequence goes on along the minus strand of NZ_LMJC01000013.1, from coordinate 23,787 downwards.
GCGCCGCGATGGACGCTTTGGAAGACAACACCGTGGGGCTGCCCCACGGCTCGACCCTGATGAACAGGCTCGAAATGCTTGGCACCGGGCCACCGCAATTCTATGGTTGCTACAAAAATAATAGCTATTGGCGCAATACCAATAAGCGCCAGGCCCAAAAAACTCAAAAAATATCGACCTTGAGGTAGTGCGCGCCCGCAATGGGGTTGTGGTAGTAGGGCGGGATCTCTTCAAAGCCAAGGTCGGTGTACAGCGCGCGCGCCGACTCCATGTCGTCAAGCGTGTCGAGCAGCACACAGGCGTAACCCGCCTGGCGGGCACGGTCGAGCATGGCCTCCGCCAGCTCGCGGCCCAGGCCGAAGCCGCGAAACGCCTTGCGCACATACAGGCGCTTCATCTCGCTCGCATTGGGGTAGTCGGCGGCATCCAGCGGACGCAGGGCGCAGCAGCCTGCGATGGCCCCTTCGACCTGTGCCAGCAGCAGCGCGCCGCGCGGCGGGCCGTAGTCGCCGGGCAGGCCCGCGAGTTCATTTTCAAAGTCCTGAAAGCACAGGTCCACGCCGAGGGTGTCGGCGTATTCCCGGAAGATATCGCGGACCGCATCCATCTCGGCAGGCGAGGTGGGGGTCAGCAGGGTGACGGAAGGCTTGTCCAAAGCGCAGCAGTGAAAAACGGCGGAAAGCGCAGTGTAGCCAGTCCGGCTAGAACCCCGCAGCGGCCGTCCCCAGCGACGATACCCACCAGGCCAGCGCGGCACTCAGGGCCAGCACCACCAGGGCCACGGCGCGGCTGGCCAGATCGTCGCGGGATGGCGCGGCCGGCGCGGGCAGCACCTTGTCGCCCTGCAGCATGGGCCTGACGAGCCGCTGGCGGCGCACCAGCACATAGAAAACGATGGCGAGCAGGTGCAAGGCGACCAGCCCCAGCACCAGGTACTGGCCAATTTCCTTGTGATAGCCCGTGGCCTGGCCGACCACCGCGTTCGCGACGAAACGCGTGAGCGGGCCCGCGAACGCGATCTCGTCATCACTGAGCAGCCCGGTGCCCACCTGGGCCATCAGCACGGCCAGCAGAGCGAAGACCGACAGGGCGCCCAGCGGGCTGTGGCCAATGCTGTCCTCGGCGTGGGCCGAGCCCCGCAGATACCGCAATACCCGAACGGGCGAATACAGAAAGCTCGCGAAGCGCGACCAGCGCCCGCCAATCAGGCCCCAGACAATGCGGAACACCAGCAGCGCCAACACACCGTACCCCAGCCGGAAATGCCATTCCATGGCGTTGCCACCCACCTTGGCGGTAACGACCAGGGCCACGATGCTGGCGGCCAGGGCCCAATGGAAGATACGGGTGGGAAGGTCCCAGATGCGGGTGGTGTGCTGCTGCGTCATGGTGGTGGGGGCCGGGGGTATGGGAAGGGCAGATGGCCGCATTGTGAAGGAGGCTGGGTAAACCCGAAAGGGTGCCGCCGCTGCGAAATTGGCGGTAAACCGGCATACTCCCTGCGGGTCAAAAGGTTTTTGTCCACCCACGAAAAAAGGAAACTCCCCATGAAAGCACTTGCCGCGTTTGTCCTTGCCGCCGCCACGCTGACCTTGTCCGCACCGGCCTCCGCCCAGTTCGCCAAGGCGGAAGACGCCATCAAATACCGCCAGAGCGCGTTGTTCGTGATGGGCCAGCATTTCGGGCGACTCGGGGCCATGGCCAATGGGCGCATCCCCTTTGACGCCAAGGCGGCACAAGAAAACGCAGACGTGGTGGCCCAGATGGCCAAGTTGCCTTGGGCGGGCTTCGGCGCCGGCACCGACAAGGGCGCGCCCACCAAGGCGCTGCCTGAAATCTGGACCGAACAGGCCAAGTTCAAGGAACATTCCGACAAGCTCGAAGCCGAATCGGTCAAGCTGGCCGCCGCCGCCAAGACGGGCAGCCTGGACAACCTCAAGACGGCCTTTGGCGCCGCCGCAGGCACCTGCAAAGCCTGCCACGACAACTACCGCGCGAAATAGGGTACATCCCCCTGAGCGGCTGCGCCGCTTCTCCCTTCTCTCTGCGCTACGCGCTCCGGGAAGGGGGACGACGCCAGCGCACGCACGCGCAAGCGCCGCCCACGCGGCTTGGCGGCCCTTGCGCGGCGTCCGCTGGTCTGGGCAGCGCCAGTTGCAGATGCCATTTTCAATATTGATAGCTGCTGGCGTTTGCTGCATAAGCGGAAAAGGCCGATTTCATGAGAAATCGGCCTTTTGTCTTTGGAAGGACTGAGGGGGATGCGGCTCAGGTCTCGGCCAGCAGTTTCTCGATGAGCTGGTGCAGCTCGGGGAAGTTGGGTGCGCCCACATAGGTCTTCACGATCTCGCCGCGCTTGTTCACGATGAAGGTCGAGGGTGTGAGCCGCACATCGCCCCAGGCCTGGGCCACCTTGCCGGTGTTGTCGATGGCCACCTGGAAGGGCAGCTTGCGGGTTTCGGCAAAGTTCACCACGTAGCTGGGTGGGTCGTAGCTCATGGCGACGGCCAGGGTGTCGAAGCCTTTGCCGTGGTACTTGTTGTAAGTGGCCACGATCTCGGGCATTTCGGCCACGCAGGTGGTGCAGCTGGTGGCCCAGAAATTCACCAGCGTGACCTTGCCGTGCAGATCGGCCGTGGATTTGCTGGAGCCGTCCAGCAGCACAAAGGTGGATTCCGGTGCCGCAGAGCGGCCCGTATCCAGGTACACATAGGCGCCCACGGCCGCAAACGCTGCCACTGCCACACCTGCCGCCCAATGTTTGATCGCCATGACTTCCTATCCATCCAGAACTGTGGGCCGGGCCCCCGCCGGCAAGGGCCGGACACCGCACCGAAACCCGGCTGTAGCCGAGGCCTCGATTGTCGCAGCATGGTGGATTCCCGTGGCGCGCAAAAGTTCGGGCCAAAACGACTGGACCGCCACCGCACGCGGCTGTGCCGATAATCGACCAATGAACCGAACTCCGACCCGGGCTGCGGCCCTGCCGCCCGTGCTGTTGGTGATGTGGCTGGCAGGCTGCAGCCCCGCGCTGAACTGGCGCAGCGTGCCACTGCCCGAGGCCTCCATCACCGTCACGTTGCCCTGCAAGCCCGACCAGGCCGTGCGCGTGGTGGAACTGGCGGGGTCACCTGTCGAGCTGGCCATGGCGGGCTGCGATGCCGATGGCGCCACTTTTGCGGTATCGCACGCGGCGCTCCCCGATCCGGCCCTGGCGGGCGCTGCGCTCACCCACTGGCGTGCGGCTGCCATCGCCAACCTCGGCAACGGTGCGGCGGCCAGCGCGGTCGATGTGCCATATGCGCCGCCCGGCGTGTTGCCCTTGCCGCAGTCCGTGCGTACGGTGGTGCAGGGCCAGCGCGCGGATGGCGGCGCGGTGGTCGCCCAGGGCGTGTGGTTTGCACGCACCGTGGGGCCACAAATGCGGCTGTACCACGCGGTGGTCTACACCAGCAAGCCTCGGCCCGAGGTGGCTGACCAGTTCTTTGCCGGGATCACGCTCCAATGACTGGCCACAGCGTGTTGCCGCGGCGCGCCGCAGTCATCGTCTTCCTGGCCTTCGCCTTCGCCTACTTCCTGTCGGCCCTGGTGCGGGCCGTCACGGCCACCCTGGCGCCCACGCTGTCGCAGGAGTTTTCGCTGCACGCCAGCGACCTGGGGTTGTTGGCTGGGGGGTACTTCCTGGGCTTTGCCGCCACGCAGTTGCCGCTGGGCACCTGGCTGGACCGGCATGGTCCCCGGAAGGTAGCGCTGGGATTTTTGGGCGTGGCCGTGGTGGGCAGCCTGGTGTTCTCGGTGGCCACGGGATTTTCGGGCCTGCTGGCCGGGCGCGTGCTGTGTGGCGCCGGGGTCAGCGCCTGCCTGATGGCGCCGCTCACCGGTTATCGGCGCTGGTTCGAGCCCACCACGCAAATGCGCGCCAACTCCTGGATGCTCATGACGGGCTCGCTGGGCATGGTGGCGTCCACGCTGCCGGTGCAGTGGGCCTTGCCGCTGGTGGGTTGGCGGCCCCTGTTCTGGGGGTTGGCGGCGCTGATCGCGCTGTCGATGGTCGTGATTGCGGTCTGGGTGCCGGGCTGGGCTGCGGCCACCCCGGGTGCGCATGTTGCCAAGCCTGAATCGGGCAACAGTGCCGCAGTGCCCCAGGGCTACGCGGTGGTGTGGCGCCACCCATATTTCCAGCGCCTGGCTCCCTTGGGGTTCTTTGTGTACGGCGGCATGGTCGCCATGCAGACGCTGTGGGCTGGCCCATGGATGCAGCGGGTGGCGGGCTACACGCCGCTGGAGGCCGCGACGGGGTTGTTCTGGATCAACGTGTCCATGCTCTGCACGTTCTGGACCTGGGGCATGGTCAACCCCTGGCTGCTGCGCAAGGGGCTGGGGGCGGACCGGTTGATGGCTGCGGGCCTGCCGCTGTGCCTGGTGGTGCTGGTGGGCATCCTGTTCGCGGGGCCGCAGGCGGGGGGCGGGGCCTGGGCGCTGTTCTGTGTGTCGTGCACGTTTGTGTCGCTGTCGCAGCCTGCGGTGGCCATGGCGTTCCCGCAGGCGCTCGCTGGGCGTGCGTTGTCGGCCTACAACCTGGTGATTTTTGCGGGTGTGTTTGTGGTGCAGTGGGGCATTGGCCTCGGGGTGGACGCCTTTGCCGCTGCGGGCCTGTCTACCGTGCGGTCCTTTCAGGCGGCCATGGCGGTGTACCTGGCGTGCAACGCAGGCGCCTACGCGTGGTTCCTGCTGCGGGGGCGGCGCCATAATGTGCTGCAAACCACCGCGCCATGAGCACCACCAGCATCCTCATCATTGCCCACGCCCCGTTGGCCCATGCACTGCGCGAATGTGCGCTGCATGTGTTTCCCGACTGCGGCGACAGCGTGGCCGCCCTCGACGTGCAGCCCAACCAGCCGCCCGAAGAATCGTTGGCGCAGGCCCGCATCATGCTGCACCAGCTGGGCGCAGATTCCACCCTGGTGCTCACCGACGTTTTCGGTGCCACCCCGTGCAACGTGGCGCAGCGCGTGATCGAGAACGTGCGCTCGCGCCTGGTGACGGGTGCCAACCTGCCCATGCTGCTGCGCGCCGTGAGCTACCGCCACGAACCCCTTGATTCAGTGGTCACCCGCGCCGTGGTGGGGGGCACCCAGGGCGTCATGCAGGTGGCCATCTCCGCACCGCAGAACCAGAACACCCGCAACCGACATGATCAAGACCCGTACGACCATCAGCAATAAATTGGGCCTGCACGCCCGTGCCTCGGCCAAGCTGACCAAGCTGGCCGGCAGTTTCCCGTGTGACGTTTTCATGAGCCGTGGCGACCGCCGCATCAACGCCAAAAGCATCATGGGCGTGATGATGCTGGCTGCTGGCATGGGCACTGAGGTGGAGATCGAAACCAACGGGGATCGCGAGCAAGAGGCCATGGATGGGCTCCTGGCCCTGATTGCCGACAAATTTGGTGAGGGTGAATGACTTTCTCCGTCCACGGTCTCGCAGTCGCTCGCGGCATTGCCATCGGCCGTGCCGTGCTGGTGGCGTCCAGCCGGGTGGACGTGGCGCATTATTTTGTGAAGCCCGAGCAGGTCGAGGGCGAGATCGAGCGGGTGCGCAATGGCCGCAATGCCGTGGTCGAAGAGCTGCAGCGCCTGCAGACCGACATGCCGGCCGATGCGCCGCATGAACTCACCGCGCTCCTCGATGTGCACCTGATGCTGCTGCAGGACGAGGCCCTCACGGGTGGCGTCAAGCACTGGATCACCGAGCGCCTGTACAACGCCGAATGGGCGCTGACCACGCAGCTCGAAGTCATTGCGCGCCAGTTCGACGAGATGGAGGACGAGTACCTGCGCGAGCGCAAGGCGGACCTGGAACAGGTGGTCGAACGCATCCTGCGCTACATGAAGGGCGTGGCCGGCCCTGTGGCGCCGCCGGTCAGCAGCCCGCGCCGCCACAAGCAACTGGGCCTGCAGCAAGACCTGCTGCTCGACGACACCGTGGACGTGCCCTTGGTGCTGGTGGCGCACGACCTTTCGCCTGCCGACATGCTGCAGTTCAAGCAAAGCGTGTTCGCCGGTTTTGTGACCGATGTGGGTGGCAAGACCAGCCACACCGCCATCGTTGCGCGCAGCATGGACATCCCCGCCGTGGTGGGGGCACGTGCCGCGAGCCAGCTGGTGCGGCAGGACGACTGGGTCATCATCGACGGCGATGCGGGCGTGGTCATCGTCGATCCGTCACCCATCATCCTGGCCGAATACGGCTTTCGCCAGCGCCAGGTGGAGCTGGAGCGCGAACGGCTGGCGCGGTTGCGCCACACCCCCGCCATCACCATCGACGGCCACAAGATCGAGCTGCTGGCCAACATCGAGCAGCCAGGTGACGCAGCCACCGCCGTGCGCGCAGGGGCCGTGGGCGTGGGGCTGTTCCGCAGCGAATTCCTGTTCATGGGCAAGACCGGCAACCTGCCGGGGGAAGACGAACAGTACCGTGCCTACTGCGAGGCCATCGACGGCATGCAAGGCCTGCCAGTCACCATCCGCACCATCGACGTGGGTGCTGACAAGCCGCTGGACCACAAGAGCCACAAGGACAATTACCTGAACCCCGCGCTGGGCCTGCGCGCCATCCGCTGGAGCCTGGCCGACCCGGCCATGTTTCGCACCCAGCTGCGCGCCGTGCTGCGTGCGGCGGCGCATGGCAAGGTCAACCTGCTGTTCCCCATGCTGGCGCACACCCACGAGATCCAGCAGACGCTGGCGCAGGTTGATCTGGCCCGGGGCGAGCTGGATGCGCGTGGCGAGCCCTACGGCCCGGTGCAACTGGGCGCCATGATCGAGGTGCCCGCCGCCGCGCTCATGGTGCGCACCTTCCTCAAGTATTTCGATTTCCTCTCGATCGGCACCAACGACCTGATCCAGTACACGCTGGCCATCGACCGTGCCGACGAGGCCGTGGCCCACCTGTACGACCCGCTGCACCCCGCGGTGTTGCGCCTGGTGGGCGATGTGATCGCCGAGGGCGAGCGCCAGGGCAAGAGCGTGTGTGTGTGTGGTGAGACGGCGGGCGACGTGACCATGACGCGCCTGCTGCTGGGCCTGGGCCTGCGCAGCTTCTCCATGCACCCCGCGCAGATCCTGGCCGTCAAGCAGGAGGTGCTGCGCGCCGACACCCGCAAGCTCGCGCCCTGGGCGCAGCAGGTGCTGGAAGGCGACGAGCCTGCGGCGCTGCTGGCGTCTTGATCACGGTTTTGCTACTGAATTGATAGCTTTTGCGCTTGTGGATAGAGCGCTAGGGCTCAATTTTTCGTGATATCGGCGCCCGGTGCAGTCGCCACCACGGGGCGCTCGAGCGCCAACACACTCCAGTGCACATCGGCGCGGCCCTGCGTGTCCTCGCGGCGGCCGCTGTAGACCTCGGCGAGCCCGTGGCGCGCCCCTTGTTTTGCCGTGGCCTGCGCGGACACATCAAACATGCGGCGCCCCTCGGGCACCGGCCCGTGGCGCAGCGACATCACCACGCGCCCACCGGGAGCGACCAGTGCCGCCACGCAGCGCATCGCGGTCTCGCGCTCCTGGGCATCCAGGTGCATCCACACAGCGGTCAGCAGCACCAGGTCAAATGGGCGATGGCTGCCGCGCAGCACGGCAAGCGCCGGCAGGTGGTCGTCGATCCATTCAACCGGCAGCGCGGCGTGAATCCGCTGGCCGTGCTGCCGCAGCGCGGCGGTAGGCTCCACAGCCACCACCTGATGGCCTGCGCGGGCCAGCGCTGCCGCATCCCGTCCCGAGCCTGCACCGATGTCCAGCACCCGGCTGGGCCGCAGCGGAAACAGGTGGAGCACGTCGCGGTGCACATCGGAGAACGCAATGTTTTCGTACTGCGCGACCAGTGCGGCGGCGTTGGGTCCATACCCCGCAGTGCCGGGAACGAAGGGTGTCGTGGTGGTGGTCATGGCGCGAGGCAGTCTGGTGATGCAGCGCAGGTTTTACCGCAGGGCAGCGAGGGCGGACAGCTTTTCCTGTGCTGCGTCAGCGGCGGGCAACGGGCGCTCTGAGGGCAGCGTGCCGAAACGCTCGGCCAGAAAATCCAGCAGCCTGCGCACCCGCAGCGGCCCGTTTTTCTGCGCCAGTACTACGGCGTGCAGGGGCGCATCCTCCGTCGTCCACTCGGGCAACAGGGCCACCAGGCGCCCGGCCTGCAGGTCGGGCAACACGTCGAGCCGGCTTTTGTAGGCAATGCCTTCGCCTTGCACGGCCCATTGCCGCACCATCGATCCACTGGAGGCGCACAGAGGTCCGTCGATCTTCACCTGCACCCCGCGCCCGTTGCGGCTGAACTGCCACTGCACGTGGCGCCGTCCGCTCAGAAAAAAGGTCAGGCAGCGGTGGTGTGCCAGATCGCCGGGGTGTTCGGGGGCGCCGTGCTGGCGCACGTAGTCGGGGCTGGCCACCAGCACGCGGCGGTTGGTGCACAGCCGACGGGCGACCAGGCTGGAGTCGGGCAGGTCGCCATAGCGCAGTGCCATGTCCAGCCCGTCGCGCGGCAACGCCTGCACGGTGTCGCTGGCGTGCAGCACCACCTGCAACAGGGGGTGCTGCCGCAGGAACTCGGGCAGCCAGGCCGCCAGCCAGACGCTGGCCAGGTCCGTGGGCGCCGACAGGTGCACCACGCCCTGCAGGCCGCAGTAGCGGTCGCAGAGCTGCGCTTCGCCCTCGGCCCACACGGCCAGCAGGCGCTCACAGGTGTCCAGAAACTGTTCACCCTCGGGCGTCAGCCGCAGTGACCGGGTGCTGCGCTCCAGCAGCCGCACGTTCAGCTGGGTTTCAAGCTTCTTGAGCGTGGCACTCACCGCAGCGGGGGTCAAGTCCAGCTGGCGGGCGGCTTCGCTGAAGGAACCGGCGGCGGCCACGCGGGCAAACAGGCGGGCGTCTTGAAGGTGCAGCATGGTCTTCAAAAATAATTTGTGATGGATTCAATTTTGAATGCCTTTTTCAAAATTGGCTATCTCTCTACAGTCACTCCATCGTTTGTTTTTGTTGCCTGGAGAATTGACCATGACCCCTGCCACCATGAAGGCCGTTGGCCTGCACCAGTACCTGCCCATTGACCACCCCGAAGCCCTGGTGGACCTGACCCTGCCCGTGCCCACCCCGGGCGCGCACGACCTGCTGGTGCAGGTCGAGGCGATTTCCGTGAACCCGGTGGATGCCAAGGTGCGCGCCCAGAAGTCGCCGCCCCCCGCCGGCCCCCGCGTGCTGGGCTGGGATGCTGCCGGCACCGTGGTGGCCGTGGGCAGCGCCGTGAACCGCTTTGTGGTGGGTGACGCCGTGTACTTTGCGGGCGACATCACCCGCGCGGGCAGCAACGCGCAGTTTGTGCTGGTGGACGAGCGCATCACCGGCCCCAAACCCGCCTCGTTGGGTTTTGCCGAGGCCGCCGCACTGCCGCTTACCGCCATCACGGCCTGGGAGGCGCTGTTCGACCGCCTGGGCTTGTTGCCCACACCTGCCGCGGACAGCCCCCAGCGCGGTCAATCGATCCTGATCATTGGCGCGGGCGGCGGCGTCGGCTCCATCGCCGTGCAACTGGCGGTGGCGGCGGGCCTGACGGTGGTGGGCACCGCATCGCGCGCCGAGTCTGTGAACTGGGTGCGTGAACTGGGCGCGGCCCATGTGGTGGACCACCACCAACCGCTGCGCCCGCAGCTCGACGCCCTGGGTGTGGGGGAAGTCAACCATGTGCTCCTGCTGGCCGACACCGACACGCACTTTGCCGCGCTGCCCAGCGTGCTCAAACCCCAGGGGCGCGCCTGCGGCATTGTGGAGAATGCCCAACCGCTCGACCTGAACCTGCTCAAAGCCAAGAGCCTGGGGTTTGTGTGGGAGATGATGTTCACCCGCAGCATGTTCCAAACGCCCGACATGGCCGCGCAGCACGCCCTGTTGGCCGAGGTGGCGCGCCGCATCGATGCAGGCAGCCTGCGCAGCACGCTGCGCGAGGTGGTGGGCACCATCAACGCCACCCACCTGCGCGACGCGCACCGCCGCATCGAATCGGCGCACACCACGGGCAAACTGGTGTTGGCGGGGTGGTGAATATCGATTGCTACTGAATCAATAGCTTCTGGCGCTTGGTGGATAAGCGCTAGAGGCCGATTTGGTTGATATCTCTGCCCGTCAGCGTGCCCGCATCCCCATCACCGCCGCGCTGATGATCATCGCCGTAGCCAGTGCAATGCTCCAGCTGAACGTGCGGCCACTCACCACAATCAGCAGCGCGGTGGACGCCAGCGGCGTGATGTAGCTCAGGATGCCGATGTGCCGCGCGTCCCCGAGCTTGAGGGCCTTGTCCCACATGAAAAACGACGCCCCCAGCGGCCCCAGGCCCAGCACCGCCAGCAGTGCCCAGTCGCGCGGCTGCAGCGCCACGGCAGGCTCCAGCGCCACATGGCACAGCAGCGACAGCGCCCCCGACACCAGCCCGAACAGCCCGATGGCCGTGGTCGGGAAGGCGGCCACGCGCTTGGTCAGCAGCGAGTACGTGGCCCAGATGAACGCTGCAGCCAGCGCGGGCAGGTAGCCCCAGGCCAGCGTGCCGCTCAGCTCGCGGCCGCCCACGATCGCAATGGCTGCACCCGCAAAGCCCAGCAGCGCCGCCAGCACGTGGGGCGGGCGCAGCGACACGCCGGGCAGCACCACGGGCGCGAGCACCACGATGAACAGCGGCCACAGGTAGTTGACGAGGTTGGCCTCTACCGGCGGCGCGTGGCGCAGCGCAATGAAGAGCAGGAAGTGGTACGCGAACAGGCCATACACGCCGAGTGCCAGCGTGCGCAGCGGAATGCGCCACTGCGACGGATCGCGCAGCACAAACGGCCAGGCCGGCACGCTGCCGATGATGAGCGCGATGCCCGTGAGGAGGAACGGCGGAATGTGGGTGAGCGACACCCCCAGCGAGGCGAGGGAAGCCCATAGCGCGATGGCGCCCAGGGCGTAGAGATTGGCTTGCATAGGCGCCAAGGATAGGTGCACTGCCCGTTGTGCGGCGACGGTGGCTCGTCGCGGAACGACGGTGCGAGGCGTATGGAGAACGAATCGATACCGAGCCGTCAGGTCGACGCGTCGGTCAGCGGGTCTGCTGCGGCAGGCTGTCGATCTGCGGATCGCAGGCGGGGCTGATGGATGAGGCGGCGCGCGCCACTTTCCACCACACTGCAGCAGAGGTGGTGAACGCGGTCAGGAGGAATGAAAAGAAGCCTGCCAAGTAGTACAGCTGGTCGCGCCAACCGAAATGACGGTCGATGACCAGAAGCGTCGCCACGCCGAGGCTGGCTGTAACCACCATCGTTGCAATCGAACGGGGCGACAGTCTTTTGAATCGTTGAAGTACAAAGGCACTGATAAAAATGGCTGCTGTGAGCACAGCCAGGAGCAGAGGGGAGAGCATGATCAAGACGCCAACGGCACGTACTGGTGCGTTGTCAGGGCTGCCGTCTGCGTGGACGTAAGGAGTTTGCGCGACGGGCAACACCAGGCAGATGGCAGCCACAGTCCAAAACGCCATCGAGGCCATCAGGGACGCCACGAACATACGGAGCGGTGCAACGCGAGTCATGATCTTGGCAGATGTTGAGAGGTGTGGAGCTTGAGGTAGCCCTATGCCTGGAGACGCCGCAGCGCCGCCGTCAACGCCGAGGGGGAGCGGTAGCCCGTGCGCCGCGCCACCTCGCCGACAGCCAGGCCGCTGTCGCGAAGCAACTGGGCATGCTCAAGCCGCAGGCTGCGCACCCAGGCCATGGCGCTCATACCCCGGTCGTCGCGACAGCGTGCCGCGAACTGGCTGGGGCTGAGGTGCACGCGCTGTGCCAGGTCGGCCACGGTAAGGGGTGTGTGCCACTGCTGTGCGGCCCACTGCTCCAGCGCGGTCCAGTCGATAGGGCGGCGGACGTGGCTGCCTGGGGATCCGGTGATGGCGCGGTCGATGCTGTCAGCCAGCCAGGCTTCGCGCAACAGCGCAGGGCCGTGGACCTGGGCCAGGGGAGCGCGGTGCCGTAGGGCGGTAGCCAGGTAGCGCACCAGTGGCAGGGCCGGGGCGGGCAAGATGGAATGGCCGGCGCGCTGCGCGGCGCATCGCGCCCAGTCAGAGTGGCTGCTGTCCAGCACCAGGCAAAGGCTACCGCCGGGGGATGCGAAGTCGTGCCGGTCACCAGGTGCGATCACGCAACCCGCGCCAGGGTCCACGCGCCAGCCGCGGCCTTCGACCTCAAGCTCCAGCGCGCCCGAGAGGCCCAGCAGGATCTGGAAATGTGCGTGGCTGTGGCTGCCCGGCGATGCGCCATAGCGCCGCAGCGAGAGCGATTCCGCCGGGCCCATGTGCGTGCGCTCTGCAGTTTTTCTCAGCGCGGGACTTACACGCCTGCGGCGTGTGCCTGCTGATCGGCGTGGTAGCTGCTGCGCACCATGGCGCCCACCGCCGCGTGGCTAAAGCCCATCTTGTAGGCCTCTTCCTCGAACATCTTGAAGGTGTCGGGGTGCACGTAGCGGCGCACGGGCAGGTGGCTGTTGCTGGGCGACAGGTACTGGCCGATGGTCAGCATGTCGATGTGGTGTTCGCGCATGTCGCGCATCACCTGCAGGATCTCTTCGTCCGTCTCGCCCAGTCCGACCATGATGCCGCTCTTGGTGGGCACCTTGGGGTGCAGGGCCTTGAACTTCTTGAGCAGGTTCAGGCTGAACTGGTAGTCGGAGCCCGGACGCGCTTCCTTGTACAGGCGGGGCGCGGTTTCCAGGTTGTGGTTCATCACGTCGGGCGGCGCGGCCTTCAGGATTTCGAGCGCGCGGTCGTCGCGGCCCCGAAAGTCGGGCACCAGGATCTCGATCTGCGTGGTGGGCGACAGTTCACGGATGTTCTGGATGCATTCCACGAAGTGGCCGCTGCCGCCATCGCGCAGGTCGTCGCGGTCCACGCTGGTGATCACCACGTACTTGAGCTTGAGTGCGGCAATGGTCTTGGCCAGGTTCAGTGGCTCGTCCTTGTCCAGCGGGTCGGGGCGGCCATGGCCCACGTCGCAGAACGGGCAGCGGCGCGTGCACTTGTCACCCATGATCATGAAGGTGGCCGTGCCTTTGCCAAAGCATTCGCCGATGTTGGGACACGACGCTTCTTCGCACACCGTGTGCAGCTTGTGTTCGCGCAGGATTTCCTTGATCTCGTAGAAGCGCGTGGTGGGGCTGCCCGCCTTCACGCGAATCCATTCGGGCTTCTTGAGCACCTCACCCTGCTCCACCTTGATCGGAATGCGCGACAGCTTGGCGGCAGCCTTTTGCTTGGCCAGCGGGTTGTAGGCTTCGGTGGATTGCGCTTCGCGGACGACTTCAGGGGTGCTCATGGCTGTAGGCAGAGTTCAGGGCGCCAACCGGATGCTGAGCTGCTGGCCCAGCACCTGCGCGGCTTCTTCCCAGGTGGTTTGGACCCCGATTGTAGAAAGGTCCACCGTTTTCAATCCTGCGTAACCGCAAGGGTTGATGCGCGCGAAGGGTTCCAGGTCCATCGCCACATTGAGTGCCACGCCATGGTAGGTGCTGTGCCGGCTGACCTTGATGCCGAGGGCTGCGATCTTGCCCAGGCCCTCGAAGTCCGGGATCGGCGCTGACGTGCCGATGCTTTTTTGTGGCCTTTGGGGCAGCATGGCGTGGCTGTAGGGGTCATTCAGGCGCACATAGATGCCGGGGGCACCACCCACGCGATGGCCGGTGATGCCAAAGTGCGCCAGCGTGCGGATCACGGCTTCTTCCACGCGGTAGACGTACTCCTTGACGAAGTAGCCGGCGCGCTGCAGGTCGATCAGCGGGTAGGCCACCACTTGGCCGGGACCGTGGAAAGTGACCTGCCCGCCACGGTTGGTGGCAACGACGGGGATGTCGCCCGGGTTCAGCACGTGATCACTTTTGCCTGCGAGTCCCTGTGTATACAGCGGGGCGTGCTCACACACCCACAATGCGTCTGGCGTGTCGGGGGTGCGGGTGGCCGTGTAATCCTGCATCGCCTGCACGGTGGCGCCATAGTCCACGCGGCCCAGTATGCGAATGTCGATGCCCATGCGACAAATTTGCTGCAGCCTCGGGCTACAGAACCACCTTCACCATGGGATGCGACGACAGCGCACGGTACAGGCCGTCGAGCTGCTCGCGGCTGGTTGCAGTGATGGTGATGGTTACTCCGAGGTAATTGCCAGCGCGGCTGTCGCGAAGTTCAATGGTGCCAGCGTCAAAGCTTGGATCAAACTGGCGGGCCAATTCAGTGACAACATGCACAAAGCCGTCCACCTTGGCGCCCATGACCTTGATGGGGAACCTGGAGGGGTATTCGATCAACGAGTCTTTGCGCGGATCGTTAGTCTGTGCGTCGAGGCCGTTGGCAGGTGGTGGGCTGGAGGATGTCATGGTGAATGCTGCTTCGGTTTCAATAGCTGGCAGGGCTTTGCCATTGTGCGCCAGCGGGGTTGTCGTACTAGCGCCTGGCGCACGACGGCATGCCCCAGACCAGTGCATGGCGGTGCGGAAGAAAGGAAAAAAGCCGTTGGACTGTCACCACAACAGAGCACACACACGCACCGGTTTCAGGCCGGGCTTGCAGGTCTTTGTCGAGCGTCACGGGTTTTTACTTATAATTAGAGGCTTTGTGAAAGTTGCAGTCTGTAACGCGGGCGTCATTCAACGATGAAAACAATCCCGCCTGAGACTGAAATTGAGGCTGAAGAATCTGACTTCAAGCCCCTGACGGCCCAAGAGGCAGAGCAGTGGCGCAGTCGCAATCCTTCCATCTCGGTATGGAAGGTGGTGGCAGGTCAGGCGCTGGTCGGAATGCTGGTGGCCCTGGTGGCCTGGGTTCTGACGGGCAGGGCATCGGTGGGCTGGTCTGCAGCTTATGGTGCGCTGGCTGTGGTGGCTCCGGCAGCTTTGTTTGCTCGCGGTGTGTTGCGTCATTCGGCGTCTTCCAATCCGCGTGCTGCCATGGTGGGGTTCTTTGGCTGGGAGATCGCCAAGATCGTGCTGACAGTGGTGCTGCTTGCAGTGGCACCTCGGCTGGTGCCGGGCTTGAGCTGGATTGCCTTGCTGGTTGGCATGGTGGTCGCAATGAAAACGTACTGGGTGGCACTTTTGGTGCGGCCTGGTGTCCGAAAAACCGATTGATATAGAGAAGAGTTGTCCGATGGCCGCAGAAGCGCACGCTCCGACTGCAAGTGAATACATCGTTCACCACCTGCAGCATCTTCAAAACGTCAACCAGACCAAGATTGTTGATTTCACCGTCATCAACTATGACTCGATCATCGTGGGTTTGGTTCTGGGTGCCCTCACCCTTTTGATTCTGTGGTCAGCTGCCCGTAAGGCAACCTCTGGCGTCCCAGGCCGCTTCCAGGCTGCGGTGGAGATGCTGGTCGAGATGGTGGACAACCAGGCCAAGGCCAACATCCACAACGCCGAAAGCCGCAAGTTCATCGCCCCTCTGGGTCTCACGGTGTTCGTCTGGATCTTCCTGATGAACTTCATGGACATGCTGCCTGTGGACCTGCTGCCCGCCATCTGGGCCCAGATATATGGTGCTGCCGGCCATGATCCTCACCACGCCTACCTGCGTGTCGTGCCGACGGCCGACCTGTCGACGACCCTGGGTCTGGCGTTTGCCATCCTGATCCTGCGCTTCTGGTACAGCGTCAAAATCAAGGGCGCTGGCGGCTGGGCGCACGAACTCGTGTCGGCGCCATTCGGCACCAGCAAGAATCCCATCTTCGCCCTGATCCTGGGCGTGGTGAACCTGCTGATGCAGATCATTGAATATGTCGCCAACACCGTGTCGCATGGCATGCGGTTGTTCGGCAACATGTACGCTGGCGAACTGGTGTTCATGCTGATTGCCCTGATGGGCGGCGCAGCTGCACTGTCGCTGTCGGGTGTGCTGCTGCCTGTGGGCCACGTCATCGCTGGCACCATCTGGACGCTGTTCCACATTTTGGTGATCTCGCTGCAAGCGTTCATCTTCATGATGCTTGCGCTGATCTACCTCGGTCAGGCGCACAACGCGCACTAAGTTTCCCTTTCGCTTTTTCTTTCCTTAACTTTTCTTTTTTACTCAGGAGTCATCATGGAAAACATTCTCGGTCTCGTCGCTCTGGCTTGTGGTCTGATCGTTGGTCTGGGCGCTATCGGCGCTTCCATCGGTATCGCACTGATGGGTGGCAAGTTCCTCGAATCGTCGGCACGTCAGCCTGAACTGATCAACGAACTGCAAACCAAGATGTTCATCTTGGCCGGTCTGATCGACGCTGCCTTCCTGATCGGCGTGGCCATCGCTCTGCTGTTCGCATTCGCCAACCCCTTCGCTTCGACGTTCTTGGCCAACCTGCCCAAGTAAGTCCCGTTCAACGCCACTCTAGAAAGGTGTTGCCGTGAGTATCAACGCGACCCTGTTCATTCAGGCCATCGTCTTCTTGATCCTGGTGTGGTTCACGATGAAATTCGTGTGGCCCCCGATCGCGAAGGCGTTGGATGAACGAGCCCAGAAAATCGCCGAAGGCCTCGCTGCTGCCGACCGTGCCAAGTCCGAACTGACCGCTGCGAACCAGCGCGTCGAGAAGGAATTGTCACAGGCGCGCAACGAAACGGCCTCGCGTCTTGCGGACGCCGACCGACGTGCCCAGGCCATCATCGAAGAAGCCAAGGCACGCGCCACGGAAGAGGGCAACAAGATTGTCGCTTCCGCACGTGCCGAAGCCGAACAGCAAACCGTGCAAGCCCGCGAGGCCCTGCGTGAGCAGGTCGCTGCGCTGGCCGTCAAGGGGGCTGAGCAGATTCTCCGCAAGGAAGTCAATGCCGGCGTTCACGCCGACCTGCTCAACCGCTTAAAGACCGAGCTGTAAGGGGACACACATGGCTGAACTCGCCACCATTGCCCGCCCTTACGCGGATGCTCTGTTCAAAGCCGCGACTGCGGGTGCGGGCATGGACCTGGCCAGCACTGCTGACTGGGTCGATGAACTGGCGGCCATTGCCGCCAACCCCCAGTTGCGCCAGCTGGCGGACAACCCCAAGGTGACCGCAGACCAGGTGTTTGCAGTTGTCACGGGTGTGGCGCGCTCGGCGCTGTCCGACACGGCCAAGAACTTTCTGCGCACAGTCATCGACAACGGGCGCCTCAACGCGCTTCCGGAAGTGGCTGCGCAGTTTCGTGCCCTCGTGAATCGCCGTAGCGGCTCTTCGGATGCTGTGGTGTACAGCGCCTTTCCGATGGACAGTGCCGCACTGTCCGAGGTCAGCGCAGCGCTGGAAAAGCGCTTCGGCCGCAAGCTCAATCTCGCCGTTCAGCAGGACGAGTCTTTGATTGGCGGCATTCGCGTAGTGGTGGGTGACGAGGTGCTGGACACTTCGGTCAAGGCCCGTCTTGAACAAATGAAAGCGGCCCTCACCGCGTAACACGCGGCGAGGACAGCGAACCAAAGAAAGAAGGAAAGAGTCATGCAACTCAATCCCGCAGAAATTTCTGAACTCATCAAGAGCCGCATCGAAGGTCTGGCTGCCAGCAGCGATATCCGCAATCAGGGTACCGTGGTGTCCGTGTCGGACGGTATCGTGCGCGTTCACGGCCTGTCGGACGTGATGCAAGGTGAAATGCTTGAGTTCCCCGCCACCAAGGACGGTCAACCTTCCTACGGTCTGGCTCTGAACCTCGAGCGCGACTCCGTCGGCGCCGTGATTCTGGGTGAGTACGAACACATCTCGGAAGGCGACACCGTCAAGTGCACGGGCCGCATTCTGGAAGTGCCCGTCGGCCCCGAGCTGATTGGCCGCGTGGTGAATGCTCTGGGCCAGCCGATCGACGGCAAGGGTCCCATCAACGCCAAGCTCACCGACGTGATCGAAAAGGTCGCTCCGGGCGTGATCGCCCGTAAATCGGTGGACCAACCCCTGCAGACCGGCCTGAAGTCCATCGACTCCATGGTGCCTGTGGGCCGTGGCCAGCGCGAGCTGATCATTGGTGACCGCCAGACCGGCAAGACGGCCGTGGCCATCGACGCCATCATCGCCCAGAAGGGCCAGGGCGTGACCTGTATCTACGTCGCCATCGGTCAGAAGGCTTCGTCGATCAAGAACGTTGTGCGCGCACTGGAACAAGCCGGTGCCATGGACTACACGATCGTGGTGGCCGCATCGGCCTCCGAATCGGCCGCCATGCAGTACGTGTCGGCCTACTCGGGTTGCACGATGGGCGAATACTTCCGCGACCGTGGCGAAGACGCCCTGATCGTGTATGACGACCTGTCCAAGCAAGCCGTGGCTTACCGCCAAGTGTCGCTGCTGCTGCGCCGCCCACCAGGCCGTGAAGCCTATCCTGGCGACGTGTTCTATCTCCACAGCCGTCTGCTCGAACGCGCAGCCCGCGTGAACGCCGACTACGTCGAAGCCTTCACCAAGGGTGAAGTCAAGGGCAAGACGGGTTCGCTGACGGCTCTGCCGATCATCGAAACGCAAGCTGGCGACGTGTCCGCTTTTGTGCCTACCAACGTGATCTCGATCACGGACGGCCAGATCTTCCTGGAGACCAGCCTGTTCAACGCCGGTATCCGCCCCGCCATCAACGCCGGTATCTCGGTGTCGCGCGTCGGTGGTGCTGCCCAGACGAAGTTGGTGAAGAACCTGTCCGGTGGTATCCGTACCGACCTGGCCCAGTACCGTGAACTGGCTGCGTTCGCGCAGTTCGCTTCCGATCTGGACGAAGCCACCCGCAAGCAGCTGGACCGCGGTGCCCGCGTGACCGAACTGCTCAAGCAGGCGCAGTACAGCCCGCTGTCCATTTCGTTGATGGCCTCTACGCTGTTTGCTGTGAACAAGGGCTTCATGGACGACATCGATGTCAAGAAGGTTCTCGACTTCGAACACGGCCTGCACCAGTTCCTGAAAACCAGCCACGCCGCTCTGCTGGCCAAGCTGGAACAGGCCAAGGCCATGGACAAGGACGCAGAAGCCGAATTGACCGCTGCCATCGGCGCGTTCAAGAAGTCGTTCGCTTAAACCGGACGAGGAGCCATCATGGCAGCAGGCAAGGAAATACGCGGCAAGATCAAATCGGTGGAAAACACCAAGAAGATCACCAAAGCCATGGAAATGGTGGCTGCATCCAAAATGCGCAAGGCGCAGGAACGGATGCGGGCTGCCCGCCCTTACAGCGAGAAGATCCGCAACATTGCAGCCAATCTCGGCCACGCCAATCCGGAATACGTGCATCCGTTCATGAAAGTGAACGATGCCAAGACGGCGGGCGTGATCGTGGTGACGACCGACAAAGGCCTCTGTGGTGGCATGAACACCAACGTGTTGCGCGTCGTGACGTCCAAGCTGCGTGAGCTGCAGGGTGCTGGCGTGTCCACCGAGGCGGTTGCCATCGGCAACAAGGGCCTGGGTTTTCTGAACCGTGTCGGCGCCAAGGTGGTTTCGCACGTGACGGGTCTGGGCGACACACCCCATCTGGACAAGCTGATCGGCCCCGTGAAGGTGCTGCTCGATGCGTATGCAGAAGGCAAGATTAACGCGGTGTACCTGAGCTACACCAAGTTCATCAACACCATGAAGCAGGAGTCAGTGGTGGAGCAGCTGCTCCCTCTGTCGTCCGCGCAGATGCAGGCCGAGAAGACCGAACATGGCTGGGACTACATCTACGAGCCCGATGCACAGACCGTGATCGACGATCTGCTGGTCCGCTATGTCGAGTCCCTGATCTACCAGGCCGTTGCGGAAAACATGGCGTCCGAGCAGTCGGCACGCATGGTGGCCATGAAGGCTGCCACCGACAACGCCGGCAGCGTCATTGGCGAGTTGAAGCTGGTCTACAACAAGACGCGCCAAGCAGCGATCACGAAAGAACTTTCGGAAATCGTATCCGGCGCCGCAGCTGTGTAAGCGGCTCAACCAACATCTAAATTGGAGCGAAAAATGGCTCAAGTGCAAGGCAAGATTGTTCAATGTATCGGCGCTGTGGTGGACGTTGAGTTCCCGCGCGACCAGATGCCCAAGATTTACGACGCTCTGAAGCTCGACGGCTCGACCCTGACGCTGGAAGTGCAGCAGCAGCTGGGCGACGGCGTGGTGCGTACCATTGCGCTGGGGTCTTCCGACGGCCTGCGCCGCGGCATCATGGTGACCAACACCCACGCGCCGATCACAGTGCCCGTGGGCAAGGCCACGCTGGGCCGCATCATGGACGTGCTGGGCGCGCCCATCGACGAACGTGGTCCTGTCAGCCAGGAACTGACGGCATCCATCCACCGCAAGGCCCCTGCGTACGACGAACTGTCGCCTTCGCAAGAGTTGCTGGAAACCGGCATCAAGGTGATCGACTTGGTCTGCCCGTTCGCCAAGGGCGGCAAGGTGGGTCTGTTCGGTGGCGCCGGTGTGGGCAAGACCGTGAACATGATGGAACTCATCAACAACATCGCCAAGGCCCATAGCGGTCTGTCGGTGTTCGCTGGTGTGGGCGAGCGTACCCGCGAAGGGAACGACTTCTATCACGAAATGGCCGATTCCGGCGTGGTGAACCTGGAGAAGCTCGAAGAGTCCAAGGTTGCCATGGTGTATGGCCAGATGAACGAGCCCCCAGGCAACCGTCTGCGCGTGGCGCTGACCGGCCTGACCATCGCTGAGTCGTTCCGCGACGAAGGCCGTGACGTGCTGTTCTTCGTGGACAACATCTACCGCTACACCCTGGCCGGTACCGAAGTGTCCGCCCTGCTGGGCCGTATGCCTTCCGCCGTGGGCTATCAGCCTACGCTGGCTGAAGAAATGGGCCGTCTGCAAGAACGTATCACCTCGACCAAGGTGGGTTCGATCACTTCCATCCAGGCCGTTTACGTGCCTGCCGATGACTTGACCGATCCATCGCCTGCCACGACGTTTGCCCACTTGGATTCCACCGTGGTGCTGTCGCGTGACATCGCTTCGCTGGGTATCTACCCTGCCGTGGACCCTCTGGACTCCACCAGCCGCCAGCTGGACCCGAACGTCGTGGGTGAAGACCACTACGCCACGGCCCGTGCGGTGCAAGGCACGCTGCAGCGCTACAAGGAACTGCGCGACATCATCGCCATTCTGGGCATGGACGAACTGGCTCCTGAAGACAAGCTGGCCGTGGCCCGCGCGCGCAAGATCCAGCGTTTCCTGTCGCAGCCTTTCCACGTGGCCGAAGTGTTCACGGGCTCGCCAGGCAAGTACGTTCCACTGTCGGAAACCATCCGTGGTTTCAAGATGATTGTGGCCGGCGAATGCGATCACCTGCCAGAACAAGCTTTCTACATGGTGGGCACCATTGACGAAGCCTTCGAAAAGGCCAAGAAGGTGGCCTGATTGCCCGGCGGCTGAGCAGCCCTGTGCTGCCTGGCCACCATGAGCAATTCAGCAACCCCTCTTTTCCTAGGAGCAATGATGAACACCATCCACGTTGATGTGGTCAGTGCCGAAGAGTCCATCTTCTCCGGTGAAGCGCGTTTCGTGGCGCTGCCTGGTGAAGCTGGCGAGTTGGGCATCTATCCCCGCCACACCCCGCTGATCACCCGTATCAAGCCGGGCTCGGTGCGCATCGAAATGGCTGACGGTTCCGAAGAGTTTGTCTTCGTGGCCGGTGGCATTCTGGAAGTGCAGCCCAACTGCGTGACCGTGTTGTCCGATACCGCCATCCGTGGCAAGGACCTGGACGACGAGAAGGCCAATGCCGCCAAGGCCTCTGCTGAGGAAGCCCTGAAGAATGCCAAGAGCGAGATCGACCTGGCCAAGGCCCAGTCTGAACTGGCCGTGATGGCTGCGCAGATTGCAGCGCTTCGCAAGTTTCGCCAGAAGAAGTGATTCTGGACCTTGCGGATCTGCCCAAAAAACCCGGCCATGCCGGGTTTTTTTATGCCCGCTTCGTACAAAAGACGTGGGCTGCGTGAGGCGACCGTGGAGTGACTCAAGGCAAAGGCAACGCTGGGGATGCTTCCACTAGACGGATCTGTAAACCTTCACAGGCCACGGAGAGCTCATTCCCCGTATCCGCCTGAAGCAGCAGGCGGCTGGCCAGAAAGGCGCGCGCTACGGCCAGCGAGCGTACGCCAAACGACAGTGATTCAATCCGCAGATGGCGTCCGGGAACCAGCTCCAGGGAGATGTCGGGCGTGAGCGCAATCGAATGCCCGGAGTGCGCGCCGGCGAGCGCTCGCCATTGGCGCCCGAGTGTCTCGATATCTGGTGTGCCCATGCGTATGGCGTGCAGTCCAATGATCCCCAGAGGGCCACCCTCACGGTGCAGCAGGGCCTGCCGATGTTGCGCACGGCGGTGTACCGGCGTGGCAGCTTCTGACCAGGGGTAGATGGCTGCGTGCGGGTCCCATTCGCAAAAGAACACGCAGCAGCTGGGGGCGGACAGGTCGAGCAGCACCGCATTGGTGAAATTTGTGACCAGCTCACCCTGGGTGTTCTCGGACTGGAAGGTGCGGGGAGGCTTGTTGGTGATGCCTGCCTCATTCACCCACCCGAGACTTTCTGACAAGGGCTGGGCCGGCTCCAATGCAAAACCGTGGATCAGGGGCGGTTGCGCATGGGCGGGAAGATCGCTATTGGAGGCGGCTGCCCAAAACTCCAGGTCCGTGTTGCCCGCATAGACCCAACCGTACGTGGCGAAATCGGTGCGCTGCAAGGGCCAGGCGACGGGCAGGCCGAAGGTCTCGCTGAAGTGCCTGAACAAAGGCTCGACCGCGTCGAGCCGCAGCATGACATGGTCAACGGAGCGGTAGCTGGAAGGCATCTTGGTGTTCGGGGTTGGTGGCGAGACTATTGTCCGGGCATCCCCTTTGGATGGGGCCTTTTGAATTACAACCCACGGCCCCATGCAAAAAAGGCCGGGGCCCCTCACGGGACCCCGGCCTTTTTGGCGTCTGCAATCACCCGCCCCATGCGCAATGCATGGAGCCTTGGGAATTACATGGCGCTGAATTCGCCCGAAGGGATCTGGCCAGTGCGCAGGGCTTCAGCAGCCTGGGCACGCACAGCAGCGCGGTCAGCGGTGGACTTGTAGGTCACCACACGCGAACCAGCAGGCTCAATGGAGCGGGTCTGTGCCACGGTAGCGGCTTCAGCAGCCACTTCAGCGCGGGTGCGGTTCGTGTCGAACTTGGTGGCGAACTGCGAAGCATCGGCTTCGTCAGCCTGGGCACCGAANACGGCAGCGCGGTCAGCGGTGGACTTGTAGGTCACCACACGCGAGCCAGCAGGCTCGATGGAGCGGGTCTGTGCCACGGTAGCGGCTTCAGCAGCCACTTCAGCGCGGGTGCGGTTCGTGTCGAACTTGGTGGCGAACTGCGAAGCATCGGCTTCGTCAGCCTGGGCACCGAAAGAAGCGAAAGCGGCAACGGCGGCGATAGAGAGGAAACGAGCGGTGTTGTTCATGGTGAAACTCCAGTGAAATTCAAAAAATGGGGACGAGGTACTTGGGAATACGAAAACGTGTGAACCGTGGATTCAACAAGAATCAACCACGCTCACCAGAAGGGATCTGGCCGGTGCGCACGGCATCCGCAGCCTGGCTGCGCACCGCAGCGCGGTCAGCGGTGGACTTGTAGGTCACCACACGCGAACCAGCAGGCTCGATGGAGCGGGTCTGTGCAACCGTAGCGGCTTCAGCAGCCACTTCAGCACGGGTGCGGTTCGTGTCGAACTTGGTGGCGAACTGCGAAGCATCGGCTTCGTCAGCCTGGGCACCGAAGGAAGCGAAAGCGGC
>NZ_LMJC01000012.1:0-860586 GCF_001429215.1 Acidovorax sp. Root267 | reverse complement strand
AGCCTCATCACCACCCGAACCACCAGCTCCCTGCATTTCTGCAGAACCGCCTCAGTAGCGAAGCCCTCGACTATAGCACTAATTTTAAGGGGTTAGAAAGATCTGGCTGCAAGAATCCAGAAGGCTATGGGGCAGAGGCTGTCATTGCAGCCTCCAGGGCATCGATGAACAAGGAAGCGACATCGCACCCCGTCTGGTCAAAGATCTCCTGAAAGCAGGTTGGGCTGGTGACATTGATCTCGGTGACGCAGTCGCCGATCACATCCACTCCTGCCAACAGCAGGCCCCGCGCCTGCAGCACTGGCCCCAGTGCGTTGCCGATCTCCCAGTCCCGCGCCGAAAGCGGTTTCGCCACGCCCTTGCCCCCTGCAGCCAGATTGCCCCGCACCTCACTGCCTTGTGGGATGCGCGCCAGGCAAAAGGACACCGGTTTTCCGCCAATGATGAGAACGCGCTTGTCCCCTTGGGTGATCTCAGGCAAGAACTTTTGAACCATGACGCTCTGCGCGCCGTGGCGGTTCAGGGTTTCGGTGATGCTTCCCAAGTTGAGCCCATCCGGGCCCACGCGGAAGATTCCCATGCCGCCCATGCCGTCGAGCGGCTTGAGAATGATGTCCCCGTGCTCCGCATGAAAACGCTGGATGTCTGCGGCATCCCGTGTCACCAGGGTAGGGCCGATGAATTCCGGGAACTCCATGATCGCCAGTTTTTCCGGATGATCGCGAAGCGCCCCGGGCTTGTTGAACACACGGGCGCCGTCGCGCTCGGCCTGCTCCAGCAGATGTGTCGCATAGAAATACTCGCTGTCAAAAGGCGGGTCCTTGCGCATCAGCACCGCATCGAACCCCGCCAGGGGCGCACTGTGCACGGGCTGCGCGGTGTACCACTGCACCGGGTCTCCCGTCAGTTGGATGTCGCACACGCGGGCCGTCACCTTGCTGCCACGCTGCCAGGTGATGTGTTGCGGCTCGCACACCGACAGGGTATGTCCGCGCCGCTGGGCCTCGCGCATCATGGCGAAGGTCGTGTCCTTGTAGATCTTGAAGCTTTGCAGGGGATCGGCAATGAAGAGCAGTTTCATGGTGTCGGGTCAGAAAGGTGCGCAGGCGCTGCCTATGGCAGATCACTTGCGGACAGAGAAAGAGATTTGGGTGCGGCGCATGCAAGGCGCCACGAGCCTCACACTGGTGAACGCCTGTACTGTTGCACAAATAGCGCAAAGCTGCCGGCGACCACGCCCCAGAAGGCCGATCCGACTCCGGCGATCACGACCCCGCTGAGGGTCACCAGAAACGTAACCAATGCCGCCTCACGGTGCGACTCGTCGCGCAGAGCCACCGCTAGGCCATTGCCAATCGTGCCCAGCAAGGCAAGCCCCGCGATCGCCACCACCAGTTCCCTGGGAAACGCCGTCAGCAAACCTGTGATCACCGCGCCGAACAGCCCAATCGCTATATACAAGGCACCACAGCACACAGCTGCCACATAACGCCGACGGCGGTCCTCATGTGCCTCGGGGCCCATGCACATCGCGGCGGTGATAGCGCTGAAATTCAGCGCGAAGGCGCCAAACGGCGCCAGGACCAGGGTGGCGAGTCCCGTCAGCGTAATCAGGCGGGAGACAGGAAGGTCGTAGCCCGAGGCGCGGATCACAGCCACCCCGGGCAGGTTCTGCGACGCCATCGTGACCACAAAAAGGGGGATGGCCAGGCTGATGGTGGCGGCAAGACTGAACTGAGGGGCCGTGAATACCGGCATGGCCAGCTCCAGGCGCACGGCGGACCATGCCATCTGTCCTTGCAGGGCCACGAACACCACGGCCACCGCCAGCGTGATGACCACGGCATAGCGTGCGGCGAACTTGCGCGAGAACAGGTACACGACCAACATGGTCAACACGAGCGGCAATGCCGTCTGGGCAGCGGCAAATGCCTGCAGGCCAAAGCGCGCCAGCACACCGGCCAGCAAGGCGGCAGCGATCTCCATGGGGATGCGGCCCATCGCGCGCTCGAACCAGCGTGTCACGCCCACCAGGATGATGAGTGCAGCACTGACCATGAAAGCCCCCACCGCTTCGCCCATGTGGAAGCCACCCGCCAGGCCGGCGGTGGCCAGCAAGGCCGCACCGGGCGTGGACCAGGCCACCATGACGGGCTGGCGCAGAACGAGCGAAGGCACCAAGGAGCACAGGCCCATGCCCAGACCCAGCGCCCACATCCAGGATGTGACCTGAGCCGGGGTGGCGCCAAACGCCTGTGCGGCCTGGAACACGATGGCCACCGAGCTCGTGAAGCCCACCAGCACTGCCACGAACCCCGCAGTGAACGCCGACAGGCTCAAGTCTTTGAAAAATTGCATGGGCGGGATTCTGGCACCGTGCCACCGCAGGCCACCCAGTGCATGCCTCGCGAGGCAAACATCCGAATTGCTACATATTTAATAGCAAACAACGCTTTATATACAAGCGCCAGGCCTCAAAAAGCCACTAACTCTCTCAGATCTCGATCTTGGACCCGAGTTCGACCACGGCGTTGTTGGGCAGGTGCAGGAAGTCCGCAGCGCCGCTCGCGTTGTGGTGCATCTGGGCGAACAGCTTCTCGCGCCAAGGGGCCATACCACCACCCATGGTGGGGATGACCGTATCGCGCGAGAGGAAATAGCTGGTGGTCATGGGCTCCAGTTCGCAGCCCCGCCCCCGCAACAACTCCAGCGCACGCGGCACGTCGGGGTCGTTCTTGAAGCCGTAGTGGATGACGACCTGCCAGCAATCGTGGCCCAGCGGCTCGACCTGCAGCCGTTTGTCCATCCCGATCCAGGGAGTTTCATGGTTGTGGACCGTCACGAACAGGTTCTGCTGGTGGAGCACCTTGTTGTGCTTGAGGTTGTGCAGCAGCGCATTGGGCACGGCGCCCACGTCGGCGGTGAGGAAAACGGCCGTTCCGTCCACCCGGGTCGGGGGGCTGATGAACACCGACTCCAGAAAGTCCTTGAGGTCGATGGCATCCGCACGCAGCTTGTCATTGAGCAGCCTGCGCCCTTCCTTCCAGGTCATCATCAAAGAGAACACGATGCCGCCGATCAGCAGCGGGAACCAGCCGCCCTGGAACAGCTTGAGCAGGTTGGACGCGAAGAACGCCAGGTCCACCACGAAGAAACACCCCGTGGCCGCGATGCACAGCGCCAGCGGGTAGCCCCAGCCATAACGGATCACGAAAAACGTCAGCGTGGTGGTGATCAGCATGTCCAGCGTCACGGCGATGCCATAGGCCGCGGCCAGATTGCTGGACGAGCGGAACATCACCACGGCCAGCACGATGGCGGCAAACAGCCCCCAATTGACCAGCGGTATGTAAATCTGCCCCGTATCTCGCACGCTGGTGTGCTGGATGTTCAGGCGCGGCAAATAGCCCAATTGGATGACCTGCTTGGTCACGCTGAACGCGCCGGTGATGAGGGCCTGCGATGCGATCACCGTGGCCATGGTCGCCATGATGACCAGCGGGACCAGCGCCCAGTCGGGTGCCATCATGTAGAACGGGTTCTTGACCGCCTCGGGCTCGGCCAGCAGCAGCGCCCCCTGGCCAAAGTAGTTCAGCGTGAGCGCCGGCATTGCCACGCCAAACCAGGCCAGGCGGATGGGGCGCTTTCCAAAGTGGCCCAGATCGGCATAGAGGGCTTCGGCTCCGGTCACGCACAGCACCACCGCGCCCAGGATGATGAAGCTGGTGCCCGGATGGGCCCACATGAAACCGAGCGCATGGTGTGGACTCAGCGCCCAGAGGATCTCGGGGTGGCCGACGATGTGGGAGACCCCCAGCAAGGCAATCGTGGCGAACCACACCAGGGTGATGGGTCCGAAGAACTTGCCAATGCCACTCGTCCCGCGCTTTTGGACCGCAAAGAGGCAAAACAGCACGACAAGGGTGATGGGAATCACATACTGCTTGAAGTGGGGAGAGACCACTTCCAGCCCTTCCACCGCCGACAGCACCGAAATGGCGGGCGTGATGACGCCGTCACCATAAAAAAGGGAGGTCCCGAAGATCCCCACCGCCAGCAATACGCCCCGCAGCCGGGGCTTGTCTTTGACCGCCTGCGACGCCAGCGCCAGCATGGCGATGAGGCCGCCCTCGCCGTGGTTGTCGGCGCGCAGCACCAGCACCACGTACTTCAGCGAAACAATGACCGTGAGCGTCCAGAAGAAAATCGAGAGGATGCCGTAGATATTGGCTGGAGTGAACGGCACATGGCCGGACCCGAAGACCTCCTTGATGGCATACAGCACGCTGGTGCCGATATCGCCATACACAACACCGATGGCGCCCAGCGTGAGCGCTGCGAGCGATGACTTGGAGCTTTGCACTGACCGCCCCCGGGCGCAGGGCCAGACGGGGTTCCGTTACTTTTGGGAACGCTATTGTGCGCCTGAGCCAGATCAAGTGCCTGGGGGCATCTCTCCATGTTGCAACGCAACAACTTGCCCTTGGCAGCCGGGCATAGACATGGCAGGCCTACCCGGCGTCGCACATTTCTGGGCACCCAAAACGCCGCACCTTGCCTATGTAATTGGTGCGATCAGACAAAGAGACGCCAAGCAAGAACCACCCCGCTGCAAGAGTGTTGTCCCTTCAGCGGAGGACTCCCATTCAGTCGTACACCTCAGCGTCCGGGTTGGTGGCCTCCAGCTCGTAGCTGGCCGCCAGCATCGCAAGGCGCGCCACCACGCCATACATATAGAAGCGGTTGGGCGCGCTCACCCCGGGGCGCATGCCGGGCTGGGGCATATGGGTGCTGTGCTCGAAGGCAAGGGGCACAAAACTTGCGCCCGGGGCGTTCAGGTTCTCATCCACGCCGCGCTCGGCGTGCATGCGATAGAAGCCGCCCACCACGTAGCGGTCCATCATGTAGACCACGGGTTCGGCCACGGCCTCGTGCACCCGTTCCTGCGTCAGCACGCCTTCCTGGATGATGAGGTCGGTGACCGGCTGGCCGTCCTTGATGACCGCCATCTTGTTCTTGGTCTTGCGGTTGACCGCGTCCAGTTCCTTGGCGTCGCGCACGGTCATGATGCCCATGCCGTAGGTGCCGTTGTTGGCCTTGACGATGACGAAGGGCTTCTCGTTGATGCCGTATTCCTTGTACTTTCGGCGCACCTTGGTCAGCAGCGCATCCACCGTGGTCTGCAGCTTGTCCATGCCTTTGTCCTCGGCAAAGTCCACGCCGTCGCACTGGCTGTACATGGGGTTGACGAGCCAGGGGTCGATGCCCAGCATCTTGCCGAAGCGCTTGGCCACCTCTTCGTAGTTCTTGAAGTGGGTGCTCTTTCGGCGCACGCTCCAGCCCGCATGCAGCGGGGGCAGCAGGTACTGCTCGTGGATGTCTTCCAGGATGCCTGGCGGCCCGGCCGACAGATCATTGTTCAGCAGGATGGTGCAGGGGTCGAAGTCCTTCAGGCCCAGGCGGCGCTTGGTGCGCACCACGGGCTCCAGCGTCACGGTGTCGCCGTTGGGCAGCTCGATCAGCGTGGGCTTCTTGATCTCGGGACTGATGGAGCCCACGCGCACGTTCAGGCCCGCCATGTTGAAGATGCGCTGCAGCTGCACCACATTGGCCAGGTAGAAGGTGTTGCGCGTGTGGTTTTCCGGAATGATCAGCAGGTTGCGCGCCTCGGGGCAGATCTTCTCGATGGCGGCCATGGCAGCCTGCACGGCCAGGGGCAGCATCTCCTTGGTGAGGTTGTTCCAGCCGCCGGGGAACAGGTTGGTGTCCACGGGCGCAAGCTTGAAACCTGCATTGCGGATATCCACGGAGGTGTAGAACGGCGGCGTGTGCTCCATCCACTCCAGCCGGAACCAGCGTTCGATGGCGGGCATCGAGTCGAGAACGCGCTGTTCGAGTTCGTTGATCGGCCCGGTCAGAGCCGTGATGAGATGCGGAACCATGGGGAGCCTTCAGAGGAGACGGGAACGATTGCAATCCATTGTAGGGTTGGGGCGTGACAGGGCCTTCGCAAGTCCGACCGCCCGCTTTTTCGGAGGCTCCGGGCTCAGCGCCGCCAGAACGCCGGGGTGAGCAGGGCCATGAAGCTCAGGATTTCCAGCCGCCCGAGCAGCATGCCCAAGGTGCACACCCAGATCTGAAAATCGGTCAGCACCGCATAGTTGGACGCGGGCCCCACGCTGCCCAGGCCCGGCCCCGCGCAGTTCACGCTAGCCAGCACCACCGAAAATGCCGTCACCGGGTCCAAGTCGGTCAGCAGCATCACCATGCTGAGCCCGAAGACCGTGCCGCCATAGACCAGCATGAAGGCCAGCACCGAAAAGATCACGCGGTTGTCCACCACGGCGTCGCCCAGCCGCACGGGCTGCACGGCACGCGGGTGCACCAGTCGATTCATCTCGCGGCGCGCCTGCTTGACGAGGATGAGCATGCGCACCATCTTGATCCCCCCGCCCGTCGACCCGGCACTGGTGGCCACGCCCGACAGCAGCAGCATGAACACGGGCGCGAACACCGGCCAGGCCAGGTAGTCCACCGTGGCATAGCCGGTGGTGGTGGCCAGCGACACCAGGTTGAACATGCCGTGGCGCAATGCCTCCAGCGGCGCATACACACCCTTGGCCCACAACAGCAGCGCCACCACCAGCCCGCCGCCGATGAGCGCAAACTGCGTGGCGCGCAGTTCCGGGTCACGCCAGAAACCGCCCCAATGGCCCTTGCGAAACGCCACAAAGTACAGCGCAAAGTTGCAGCTGGCCACCAGCATGAAAAAGATGCAGATCGCCTCCAGCAGCGGCGACTGGAAGTAGCCAAAGCTCAGGTCGTGCGACGACAGCCCGCCCAGGCTCACGGTGGTGAACATGTGCATCAGCGCATCCAGCGGCGCCATGCCCCCGGCCCAGTAGGCCAGGCCACACAGCACCGAAAACAGCGCATACACCCCCCACAGCCCCTTGGCCGTGCCGGTCATGCGCGGCGTGAGCTTGGTGTCTTTCAAGGGCCCCGCCGCCTCGGCCTTGAACAGCTGGCTGCCGCCCACGCCCAGCAAGGGCAGCACGGCCACGGCCAGGATCAGGATGCCCATGCCGCCCATCCACTGGAGGAAAGTGCGCCACACATTCACCGAAACCGGCATGGCATCCAGGCCCGCGAGCACGGTGGAGCCGGTGGTGGTGAGCCCCGACACCGCCTCGAAATAGGCGTGCGTGAACGACAGCGGATGCCCGGTGTGGTGCCCCGCCAGCATCAGCGGCAACGCGGCCGACAGGGGCAGCAGCATCCACACCAGCGAGACCAGCATCACGCCATGGCGCGGTTGCAGCTCTTGCCGAAACAGCCGCAGCCGCCACCACAGCCATGCGCCCGCCAGCAGCGTGGCGCCCATGGCCAGCGGGTACACATGCCAGACGCCGTCGCGCGTCCACAGCGACACCGCCAGCGGCAGCCCCATGGACAAGGAAAAGATCATCACCAGAATGCCCAGCACGCGCAGAACGGGAAACATGTCCGTCATGACGGGCCCCCTTGGTCCATGGCAGCCGACATCGCATACAGCCGTCGATACTGGCGCAGCCCAGGGGAGGGCCGCCGCGCAAGGGCCGCCCCGCCGCGCTGGCGGCGTCCCCCTGCCCGCAGCGCGCAGCGCCGCGAGAGCGGGGGGAAGGCGCGAAGCGACTCAGGGGGGTGCATCAAAAGAAAGTCGCGCTCACGCGGAAGAGTTTTTCCACGTCACGCACCAGCCGCTTGTTGGGCAGGAAGAACACCACGTGGTCATTGCTCTCGATCACCGTCGCGCTGCGCGGGATGATGACCTCGGGCTCGCGCAGGCCGGCGGTGGCGGCGCCTGTGGCGTCCAATGCGTCCGGCAGCCCGCGCACGATCAGGCCGATGTGCACATCGCGCGGCAACTGCAGATCACTCACCTTGCGGCCCACCACGCGCGAGCTTTTGCGGTCGCCGCGCGCCACGATCTCCAGCGCCTCGGCCACGCCCCGGCGCAGGCTGTGCACCGCCTGCACGTCGCCCTGGCGCACATAGGCCAGCAGCTCACCCAGCATGGCCTGCGCGGGCGACAGCGCAATGTCGATCTGCGTGCCGTGCATCAGGTCGGCATAGCTGCGGCGGTTGATGAGGGCGAGCACCCGACTCGCACCCATGCGCTTGGCCAGCAGGCAGGACATGATGTTGTCTTCGTCGTCGTCGGTGAGCGCAAGGAACAGGTCCACCTCCTCGATGCCCTCGTCACCCAGCAGGTCCTCGTCGGTGGTGTCGCCCTGCAGCACCAGCACGTCGGACGGCAAGGCCGACGCCAGCTCCACGCAGCGGTCCGCGTGGTCTTCGATGATCTTGATGTGAAAGCGCCCACCCGTCTGGCTGAGCTGGCGCGCCAGCCGCAGGCCCACGCGGCCGCCGCCCGCAATCATGATGCGGCGTACGGGCTGGGGCTGCTGCGCGGCGGGGCGGTGCAAGGCCGCCAGCACATTGGCGATGTGCTCATGGGCGGCCAGAACAAACACCTCATCCCCTGGCTCGATGCGGGTGCTGCCGTCGCAGGCGATGAAGCGGTCGGGCTCATCGGGAAACCGCCGGTAGATGGCCACCATGCGCATGGCCATGTCGGGGGCGCTCTCGCGCAGCGCCCCGATGGTGTGACCGACCATGGGCGCCCCCGCGCGCGCCCGCACGGATGCCAGGCTGGCGCGGCCGCCGGCAAATTCACGCACCTGCATGGCCTCGGGGTACTCGATGAGCTTGCGGATGTAGCGGGTCAGCGACTCCTCGGGGCAGATGATGCGGTCCACGCCAAAACCGTCGGGGCCCAGCAACCGCTCCTCGCACTCGAAACCGGTGGAGCGCACCCGCGCGATGCGCTTGGGAATGTTGAACAGCAGCTGCGCGATCTTGCAGCACACCAGGTTGGTCTCGTCCTGGGCGGCGCAGGCGATCAGGAGATCCGTGTCCTGTGCGCCCGCTTCGGCCAGCACGGCTGGCTCGATGCCGTTGCCCACCACGCCCCGCAAGTCGAAGCGCGACTCCAGGTCGCGCAGCCGCGCGGCGTCGGTGTCGATCACGGTGATGTCGTTGCGTTCGGACACCAAGCTGTCCGCCACGCTCTGACCGACGCGACCCGCTCCGAGGATGATGATTTTCATGCCAAATTGGCTGCTAGCGCTTTATTGATAGACGCCAGAAGCTATTGAATTAGGAGCAAATCAAGCCCGCACTTCACCGTCGCCCAGCACCACGTACTTCAGCGAGGTCAGGCCTTCCAGTCCCACGGGGCCGCGCGCATGAAACTTGTCGGTGCTGATGCCGATCTCGGCGCCCAGCCCGTACTCGAAGCCATCGGCGAACCGCGTGCTCGCGTTCACCATCACGCTGGCCGAATCCACCTCGCGCAGGAACCGCTGGGCGTGCACGTGGTTGGTGGTGAGGATGGCGTCGGTGTGGTGGCTGGAGTAGTGGTTGATGTGGACGATGGCTTCGTCCACACCGGCCACGATCTTCACGCTGATGATCGGGGCCAGGTATTCCTCGCTCCAGTCCTGCTCGGTGGCAGGCACCAGTTGGGCGCTGGGCACCGACTGCAGGATCGCCAGCGACTCGGGGCAGCCGCGCATCTCCACGCCCTTGGCGGCATAGACGGCGCCAATCTTCGGCAGAAATTCCGCCGCCACACCACGCGCCACCAACAGGCCTTCGCTCGCGTTGCAGGGGCTGTACTTGTTCGTCTTCGCGTTGTCGGCCACCTTCACCGCCATGGCGATGTCGCAGGGGTCGTCCACGTACGTGTGGCAGTTGCCGTCCAGGTGCTTGATCACGGGCACCTTGGCATCGCGGCTTATGCGCTCGATCAGCCCCTTGCCGCCGCGCGGAATGATCACGTCCACGAACTGCGGCATGGTGATGAGCTGGCCCACGGCCTCGCGGTCGGTGGTCTGCACCAGTTGCACCGCGTCCTGCGGAAGGCCCGCCTCGGCCAGCGCCTGCTGCACCAGCTTGGCCAGCGCCTTGTTGGAGTCGATGGCCTCCGAGCCGCCCCGCAGGATGCAAGCATTGCCGCTCTTGATGGACAGCGACGCGGCCTCGATGGTCACGTTGGGCCGGCTCTCGTAGATCATGCCGAACACGCCGATCGGCACGCGCATCTGGCCCACGCGGATGCCGCTGGGCTGCTGTTTCATGCCCAGGATCTCGCCAATGATGTCGGGCATGGCGGCCAGCTGCTCACAGCCTTCGGCGCAGGTTTCCAGCACCTTGGGGCTGAGTTTCAGGCGGTCGACCATCGGCTCGGCCAAGCCTGCGGCGCGGGCGCGCTCCAGATCGCGGGCGTTGTCCACCTGCAGCGCATCCACGTTCTCGCGCAGCAGGCGGGCCAGGGCCTTCAATGCTTTGTTTTTGATAGCTGCTGGCGCTTTGGCCATCAGCGCTGAGGCCGTTTTTGCCTGGAATCCGAGGGTGTGCGTGTATTCAGCAACGTTAAGGGCGTTCATTGGGCGATTTTGCCGCAGATGCCCATCGCGGGCTGCATTCGCCTTTTATGGGCGGCCCTTCGCCAGCGGGGCGCCCCCATTGCCCACGCTGACGCCGCAAGGCGCCCTTGTCCCACAGCCTGCCGAACGCAGGATTCCTAGCATGGCGGCTTCTGCCCACTTTTAGGAACTCCCATGAGCGTCGCCAAAGTTATTGAAATCAGCGCCACCAGCGAAACCAGTTTTGAGGACGCCATGAACCAAGGCATTGCACGGGCGTGCGACACCATTGACAACGTGCGCGGCGCATGGATCAAGGAACAGCAGGTCTCCATCGAAGGCGGCCGCATCACGAGCTACCGGGTGAACATGCAGGTCACTTTCGTACTCGCCGACAAATAATCAACGAATTGCTGGGTCAGCGGGCACCAGGCCCGCGATCCGGCGGACCGGCTTTTTCGCCACCCGGCGGAGATAATTCGGCGCATGTCGAATGCCGCCCTTCAATTGCACGCGCTGGACACCTCCCTGGTGGCCCTGCAGCGCGGTGACGTCCGTCCTGCCACCTTCAGCGCCGAAGCCCGTGCGCAGACTGCGCTCCTTGCAGCGCTACCGCCCCGTTATGCAACCGTGCTG
Organism: Acidovorax sp. Root267; assembly: GCF_001429215.1. Lineage (NCBI taxonomy): Bacteria > Pseudomonadati > Pseudomonadota > Betaproteobacteria > Burkholderiales > Comamonadaceae > Acidovorax > Acidovorax sp. Root267. The sequence goes on along the minus strand of NZ_LMJC01000012.1, from coordinate 849,478 downwards.
CATGACCTGCTGGACCGACTCGAATCCAGTGCTCTCTTCTCCGAAGAAAGCTGCTCGTTCAGCCAGAAAGACTTGCTCGACAGTTTGCGGATGTGGGTGGACAAGGCGCGGGGGGTGCTGGAGCAGCCTTGAGCCACACACCTGGATGCGGTCAAACACTACTTATTTGATAGCTACCAGCGCTTACCAGATAAGCGCCAGGGGCCAAAAAATACCAAAGCCCTGACGCCCAGCGGTGGGGCTTAGCGTGCCGCCTGCGTCAGCCTGCACAGCTGAAACGCCAGCCGCTGCAGCGCCTGCCAGCCATCGGTCGGCCAATCGGGCTGCTTGAGGCCTTTGACAATGCCATCGACCGTGTGGGCCGACTGCAGCAGGCGTGCCAGCGCCGCATCGCTGGCCTTGGGCAGGATGCGCTCGAACAGCCGCTCCTTGGGTCCCCAGATGCGGTTTTCGCGCAGGGCCATGGGCAGGGGACGGCCGGCGTTCATGGCGTCTTTCACGCGTTTCAGGGCGCGGATGTCTTCGGCCAGCGCCCAGTGCACCAGCACTTCGGCCTCGCCCTCGGCCTGCAGGCCGTCGAGCATGCGCTGCACGCGGCCCGTCTGCCCGGCGAGCACCGATTCGGAGAGCTTGAACACATCGTAGCGGGCCACGTTGAGCACGGCGGCTTCAACCTGGGCCTGCGTCAGTTCACCCGCCGGATGCAACAGGGCCAGTTTTTGGATCTCCTGGTGCGCGGCCAGCAGGTTGCCCTCCACGCGGTCGGCAAAGAACTGCAGCGTGCGCTGGCCCTCCTCGCCCGCCACCACACGCTGGCCCTGGGCGGCCAGGCGCTGGGCAATCCACTGCGGCAACATGCCGCGCTCGATGGGGTCGATCTGGATCGAGGTGCCGCTGGACTCCAGCGCCGCAAACCAGGCCCCGGTGCGTGTGGCCTTGTCCAGGCGCGGCAGCATCACCAGCGTGAGCGTGCTGTCGTTGCCCTTGGCGGATTCAGCAATCTGCTGCAGCGCCACGCTGCCATCCTTGCCGGGCTTGCCCGAGGGGATGCGGATCTCGACGATCTGCTTGTCGGCAAACAAACTCAAACTGCCGCCTGCAGCCAGCACGGCGCTCCAGTCAAAGTGAGCACCTGCTACCGTGTACGAAGTCCGTTCGGTATAACCGTGGGCACGGGCCGTGGCGCGGATGGTGTCGGCCGCCTCCTGCTGCAGCAAGGGTTCGTCGCCGTGCAGCACGTAAAGCGGCGACAGGCCCCGTTGAAGATGCGGTGAGAGTTGGGCCAGGGCGACTTGCATGCGGCAAAGTTTATCGCCTTGCCACGCGGCCCCTTGCACAAACTGCCAGGCTCTCCCCACACAGTGCGCGATGGAGGCCACGGACTGATCAGCTCTTTTACTGTTCATTGGCGCCCAAAGCCCCGAGAATTCTCCCGGGCGCCCGCGCCCGCACCGCCCACATCGATCCCCCTAGCCCTCTCCGAAAGCCCTTGCACCATGCCCCCCACAGCCCTGCGCAGCGCCCAGCCCACCAGCCTGATCGGCGCCCCCACCGACATCGGCGCCGGAGCGCGCGGCGCCTCGATGGGGCCCGAGGCCCTGCGTGTGGCGGGACTGCAGGCGGCGCTGGAATCGCACGGGCTGCAGGTATTCGACCGGGGCAACTTGAGTGGCCCAGCCAACCCCTGGCAACCGCCCGTGGATGGCTACCGCCACCTGCCTGAGGTGGTGGAATGGAACCAGCGCGTGTTCGATGCGGTGTATGCCGAGTTGCAGCTGGGCCACCTGCCCATCCTGCTGGGCGGCGACCACTGCCTGGGCCTGGGCAGCATCGGTGCCGTGGCGCGCTACTGCGCGGAGGCGGGCAAAAAACTGCGCGTGCTGTGGCTCGATGCCCATGCCGACTTCAACACCAGCGCGCTGACCCCCAGCGGCAATGTGCACGGCATGCCCGTGGCCTGCCTGTGTGGTTTTGGCCCCGAGGCGCTGACCGGGCTGGCCCAGATGCCGGGGGGTGGCGCCGCATTGCGCTCCGACCAGATCCGCCAGATCGGCATCCGCAGCGTCGATGCGGGCGAAAAACGCTTCGTGCACGAGCAGGGTCTGGAAGTTTTCGACATGCGCTACATCGACGAGGTGGGCATGCGCCAGACCATGCAGCAGGCGCTGGCCGGTCTGGACGCCCAGACCCATCTGCATGTGAGCTTTGATGTGGATTTTCTGGACCCCGACATCGCGCCCGGCGTGGGCACCACGGTGCCTGGCGGCCCTACCTACCGCGAGGCGCAGCTGTGCATGGAGATGATTGCCGACAGTGGGCGCCTGGCGTCGCTGGACATTGTGGAACTCAACCCCGCGCTCGATGTGCGCAACCGCACGGCCGTGCTGGCGGTGGACTTGGTGGAGTCGCTGTTTGGCAAGAGCACGCTGATGCGGACATCCCCCTGAGCGGCTGCGCCGCCGCCCAGTGCTGGCCGCCAGCAGCAGCTCTTCTCTCGTATCGCTGCGCGATGCGGGAAGGGAGGCGATGTCCTCGCCTGTGCCTCGCCCGTCGCCGGCGCCCGGCACGGCGCTATCGCTGCAAGCTGCACCGCAGTGCACTACCGACAGGAGGCCACAGCCTCACGCCCTGGGCTCAGCGCTTTGCGGCAGCCAGGCGGCGCATGAGCTGCTGCACCAGGTCGGTCCGCATGTCGCGGTACAGCAGCGCCTCTTCGGCCTCCTTGGCCAGGGCGATGGTTTCGTTGTAGCTGATGTCGCGCTGCTGCAGCAGTTCGGTCTCGGGAATCAGTTCGGCACCTGCCGGGGTGCGCAGCCGGAACCTGATGCGCAGGCGCAGCTGCAGTTCGCGCACCTGGCCGGACGCGTTGAGCCCCACCACGGCGCGCTCCTGCTGCTCCTGCAGCAGGTCCAGGATGGCCTGGGCGGTGGGCATGGACGCCGGGTCGCGCAGCAGCTGCAACTTGCCGCCCGAACCCTCCAGCGTGCGCTGCAGCTCCCGCGCGAGGGGCGAGCCCGCAGGCGCCGCGATGTAGAGCGAGTCAAACCCGAACTCGGGCACGCCCCGCAGCCGAAAGCCGCAGGCGGACAGCAGGGCCACGGGCGCGAGGGAGAGCAGTGTGCGCTTGTTCATGACGGTTACACGACCACGTTCACGAGGCGACCGGGCACCACGATGACGCGCTTGGGCACCGCGCCTGCAGCCTGGGCCACAAACGCCTCGCTGGCCAGGGCAATCCGTTCGATCTCGGCCTTGTCGGCCTGCGCAGGCACATGGATGGAGCCACGCAGCTTGCCGTTGACCTGCAGCATGAGCTCGATCTCGTCCTGCACCAGCGCATGCGCGTCCACCTTGGGCCAGGGCGCGTCCAGCAGGTCGCCCAGCTCGGCCGCATAGCCCAGGCCGCTCCAGAGGCTGTGGGCGACGTGGGGGGTGGCCGGGTACAGGCAACGCAGCAGGATGCCAAAACCTTCGATCAGCGCCACCTGGGCGCCGGCCGAGTCGGTGGCCTTGAAGTCTTCGAGCGCGTTGATCATCTTCATCGCGCCCGAGACCACGGTGTTGTACTGCATGCGCTGGTAGTCGTAGTCCACCTGCTTGAGCACGGTGTGGATCTCCAGGCGCAGGGCCTTGGCTTCTTTGCCAAATTCGACCTCTTTCAGGCTGCTGGCGCTTGCCACGCTTGCGGTAGCCGCTTCCATATCCATAGCAGACAGCTTGAGCCCGAAGTTCCATACGCGGCGCAGGAATCGGTAGCTGCCCTCCACGGCCGCGTCGTTCCACTCCAGCGTGGCTTCGGGCGGGGCGGTGAACATGGTGTACAGGCGGGCCGTGTCGGCGCCGTACTTGGCGATCAGGTCCTGCGGATCGACACCATTGCGCTCGGTCTTGCCCATCTTGCCCACACCGCCGTATTCCAGCTGCAGGCCTTGGGGATACTGGCCTTCGGCCTCGGTCAGCCGGCCGCCCACGATCCGCCCCTGCGCATCCAGCACCTGCGTGACGGCTTCCGGCGGGAAGTAGTTCTTGCCACCCTTTTCATCGCGCCAGAAGTAGATGTGGTTGAGCACCATGCCCTGCGTGAGCAGCTTCGTGAAAGGCTCGTCCACCGTCACCAGGCCCAGGTCGCGCATGACCTTGGTCCAGAAGCGGGCGTACAGCAAGTGCAGGATGGCATGCTCAATACCGCCGATGTACTGATCCATCCCGCTGCCGCCCTTGGCCGCCTGCGGATCGCGCATCCAGTAGGCCGTGCCGTCAGCCACCATCGCATCGTCGTTTTTGGGATCGCAATACCGCATGAAGTACCAGGAACTGTCCACGAAGGTGTCCATGGTGTCGGTTTCGCGGCGTGCGGCCTTGCCGCACACGGGGCAGGTCACACCGGCGTGGAAACCCTCGTGCTTGTGCAGCGGATTGCCCGAGCCATCGGGCACGCAGTCGGTGGGCAGCACCACCGGCAGATCCTTCTCGGGCACGGGCACGGCACCGTGTTCATCGCAATGGATGATGGGGATGGGCGTGCCCCAATAGCGCTGGCGGCTCACGCCCCAATCGCGCAGGCGCCAGGTGGTCTTGGTCTCGCCCAGGCCCTTGGCCTGCAGAGCGTGGGCCACGGCCGCCACGGCCTCCTTGTAGTGCAGACCGCTGAAGCTGTCGGAGTTGATGGTGACACCGCGCTGTTTGTCGCCGTACCAGTCGTTCCACTGGTGGTAGTCGAAGTGCTCGCCATCGACCAGCACCACCTGCTTGATCTCCAGGTCGTACTTGAGGGCGAAAGCAAAATCGCGCTCATCGTGCGCGGGCACGCCCATCACGGCGCCATCGCCGTAGCCCATCAGCACGTAATTGCCCACCCAGACCTCGACCTGTTCTTCGGTCAGGGGGTGCGTGACAAACAGGCCCGTGGGTTGGCCCTTCTTTTCCTGCGTGGCCAGTTCGGCCTCGGTCGTGCCGCCGCTCTTGCACTCTTCGATGAAAGCTTTCAATGCAGGGTTGGTCTTGGCGGCATGGGTGGCCAGCGGGTGCTCGGGCGCCACGGCGCAGAAGGTCACGCCCATGATGGTGTCGGCGCGCGTGGTGAACACGTACATCTTGCCGTCGCCGATCAGCGTGCCGTCGTCACCGCGAATGTCGTGCGTGAAGGCAAAACGCACGCCTTCACTCTTGCCGATCCAGTTCTCCTGCATCAGCTTCACGCGCTCGGGCCAGCCAGGCAGCTTGTCGCCGGTCACGAAATCAAGCAGCTCGTCGGCGTAGTCGGTGATCTTGAGGTAGTAGCCGGGGATCTCGCGCTTTTCCACCGTGGCACCAGTGCGCCAGCCCTTGCCGTCGATCACCTGCTCGTTGGCCAGCACGGTCTGGTCCACCGGGTCCCAATTCACGACCTGGGTCTTGCGGTAGGCAATGCCCTTTTCCAGCATCTTCAGGAACAGCCACTGGTTCCACTTGTAGTACGTAGGGTCGCAGGTGGCGACTTCGCGGCTCCAGTCGATGGCCAGGCCCATGGCCTGCATCTGCTGCTTCATGTACGCGATGTTCTCGTACGTCCACTTGGCGGGGGGCACGCCGTTTTTCAGCGCTGCGTTCTCGGCCGGCAGGCCGAACGCGTCCCAGCCCATGGGCATGAGCACGTTGTGGCCGTTCATGCGCAGGTAGCGCGTGAGCATGTCGTTGATGGTGTAGTTGCGCACATGGCCCATGTGCAGCTTGCCGCTGGGGTAGGGCAGCATCGAGCAGGCGTAGAACTTCTTCTTGTTGTTGTCTTCCGTCACGCGGTAGGCGTCGGTGGCGGTCCAGTGGTCGTGCGCGGCGCGCTCGACGTCTTGGGGGGAGTATTTGTCTTGCATGGGGGCTCGGGGGTGAGAGGGGGGTGTGGCCGCAGGGCCGCGCTGCGCAGATTTTAGGCTGTCAGGCACCGCATTTCGCGCCCACCGCCGCCAGTGGCCTGCGCAGACCGGTTGGCTCGACGGCGCACGGCGGTTTCAGGGGGCTTTGGCAGGGGCTGGCGGCCCCCCTGCGGACTGTGGCTCGGCAACAAAACCGATGCGCTGCAGCCCAGCCAGGTGCGCCGCGCCCATGACCTCGACCACACGCCCATAGGGCACGGCCGCATCGGCACGCAGCTGGATTTCGGTGTCGGGCCGTTCGGCGCCGATGCGGCGCAGGCGCTCAGCCAGCGCGGGCTGCGACAGGGGCTCATCCTGCAGAAAGGCCTGGCCCGACGCATCGACCACCAGCGTGACGAACTGTGGCGCCGCTCCAGGAGTGGCACCCTCGGCGCGTGGCAGCTCAAGCCGGATGGAACTGGCCATGAGTGGTGCCGTGAGAATAAAAATGACCACCAGCACCAGCATCACATCCACCAGCGGCGTCATGTTGATGTCGCTCATGGGCTGGGGCCCCGTGGTGCGTTCGAGTCTTCCGAAGGCCATGGCTGAAGCAGACCTCCAGGGATTCAGGACCGCGAATCGGCGGGCGGCGCCGTGTCGATCAGCAGTTCGCGCAGATCGCGCGCAAAGCCTTCCAGGTCCGCCTCGATGCGGCCAATCAGGCGACCAAACACGTTGTAGGCCAACACGGCGGGGATCGCCACGGCCAGCCCGGCCGCCGTCATCACCAGCGCTTCGCCCACGGGGCCGGAGACGCGGTCGATGGTGATTTGGCCCGCGCCTGCCATGGCGGTCAGCGCATGGTAAATGCCCCACACGGTGCCCAGCAGCCCCACGAACGGTGCGGTGGAGCCCACCGTGGCCAGCAGCACCTGGCCGAACTGCAGGCGCCCGAGCACGTCGTGCAAGGCGTCGCGCAGCACGCGGGTGAGCCGCTGCGACAGGCTGCCTGCGGCAGCCAGGGTGGCCTGCCCAGTGGGGTTGGAATAATTTGCTATTGAATTTGCAGCAACAACCAGCGGCAGGACAAGCGCAGCACGGTCAAAAGACTGCAAACGTTGCGCTGCAACCTCCATGGATGGTGCCTGCCAGAACGCCGCCGTGCAGCGGGCCACATCGGCACTGGCCTGGCGCATGAGCCGCAGCTTCCAGACAATGACCACCCAACTGGCCACCGACATGGCCAAGAGCACCAGGGCCGCGCCCTGGGTCACCGCATCGCCCTGGCGCCACCAATGAAGGGCGTCCATGGAAAGCCAGCGGCCTAGTTCAAGCCCAGCACATCGAACATGTCGAACATGCCCGTCTTGTGCCCGGCGAGGAACCGCACTGCACGCAGACTGCCCTGCGCATAGGTGGAGCGGCTGGAGGACTTGTGCGTGATCTCGATGCGCTCGCCGATGCCGGCAAACAGCACGGTGTGGTCGCCCACGATATCGCCGCCGCGGATGGTGGCAAAACCGATGCTGGACGGGTCGCGCTCGCCCGTGACGCCTTCGCGGGCGTACACACCACACTCCTTGAGGTCGCGCCCCATGGCGTCGGCAATCACCTCGCCCATCTTGAGCGCAGTGCCCGAGGGCGCATCCACCTTGTGGCGGTGGTGGGCTTCGATGATCTCAATGTCGTAACCCGTGGCCATGGCCTTCGCCGCCATCTGCAGCAGCTTGAGCGTAACGTTCACGCCCACGCTCATGTTGGGTGCCATGACGATGGCGGTGCGCTGGGCAAAGACGGCAATCTCAGCCTTCTGCGCGTCGGTGAAGCCCGTGGTGCCAACCACGGCCCTCACCCCGAGTTCGCTGCACACGGCCAGGTGGGCCAGAGTGCCTTCGGGGCGCGTGAAATCGATCAGGACGTCGGTATTTTTCAGGCCCGCAGCAATGTCGGCCGTGATGGTGACGCCGCTGGCATGGCCGAGAAAGGCGGTGGCATCCGACCCAATGCCTGGGCTGGACGGCACGTCCAGCGCGCCCGCCAGCACACAGTCGTCACTGGCGCGAAGGGCCTCGATCAACATGCGGCCCATGCGGCCGGATGCACCGGCGACGGCGACACGGAGGGCGCGCGAGGGCGTGGATGTGGGGGCAGGCGAAGGGGTCCCTGTCATGAGTGTCCTGTACGTTGACGTTGAAGTGCGGCAGACATCCATCTACCCGTTGCCAGACCGCAAGAATCAGCGGGCAGGCGCTTCAAGCGGTGGATAGCTGACGGATGCGGGCTCCAGCGGCGCCGCCGTCGGGGAGGCAGATGGCCGCTGGGACGCAGGGTAGCGGGCCAGTTGCTCCGGTGTGGCCTCCAGCACGGGCACCTTGCCCTTGGAGCCACGCGAGCCCAGCGTGGCCACGAATTCGGTCTCGGTGGGCATCGGGTCGCCTTCGGAGCGGTCCAGCCCATCCCCCTTGAAGTACACGGTCAGCTTGCGGGTCTGGACCTCTTGACCCGGGCGCTTGAGCGTGAACACGTATTCCCAGCGGTCCGCATGGAACAGGCTGGTGACCAGCGGCGTGCCCAGGATCTCGCGCACCTGCTGGCGACTCATGCCGGGCTGCAGGGCCTCGACCTGCTCGCGCGACACAAAGTTGCCCTGCACCACGTCGATTTTGTAGGGGGTGACAATGCTGGCAATGCGGGTACTGGCGCCATCCAGGCTGCTGCAACCGGCCAGGGCGGCCACGCTGGCACTGATCAAAAGGACCAGGCCCAGGCGGGCGCTGCAACGGGCTTTGACGGGCATGGGTAAAAGGGCTGAGGATATGATCGCCCCATTGTAGCGGCAGGCCTTCCAACCTTGAGGCGAAGGCCCGCATCCCGAAAGACCATGCCATGACCAACATCGACGAACTCAAAAGCACGGGACTCAAGGCCACCCTGCCCCGCCTGAAGATTCTGGAGATTTTCCAGAAGGGCGGACAGCGCCACATGACGGCGGAAGATGTGTTCCGGGTGCTGCTGGAAGAGCGCTCGGACATCGGGCTGGCCACGGTCTACCGTGTGCTCACGCAGTTCGAGCAGGCAAGCATCCTGATCCGCAGCAATTTCGAGAGTGGCAAGGCGGTGTACGAGCTCAATGAAGGGCAGCACCACGACCACTTCATCTGCACATCCTGCGGCAAGGTCGAAGAGTTTTACGACCCTGAAATTGAAAAGCGCCAGCAGGCCGTGGCCAAGGCCAAGGGGTGGCTGGTACAAGACCACACCATGGCCCTGTATGGCCAATGCGCAAACTGCGCAAGTAAATAAGTTTTCCCCTGAAGCGCTTCGCGCCTTCTCTGCGAGGGCAGCGGCGGGGCGGCCCTTGCGCGGGGGCGCTGGCACATGCAGCGCCAGTCGGCGTGCAGACGCCTGCGTCAGACGCCGGTGTCGCGCTCCATGGCGCGGCGGTGCCGCTCCACAAATTCCTGGTAGGTATCAATGCCGCGCAATTGCAGGATGGTGTTGCGCACTGCAGCTTCCACCAGCACGGCGATGTTGCGGCCGGCCACCACCTGGATCACCACCTTGAGCACGGGCACGCCCAGCACGTCCTGGGTGAGCGGCTCGTAGGGCAGGCGCTCGTAGTCGCGCTCCAGCGTTTCCTTGCGCACCAGGTGCACGATGAGCTTCAGGCGCATCTTGCGGCGCACGGCCGTCTCGCCAAAGATGGCGCGGATGTCCAGCAGGCCGATGCCGCGCACTTCCAGCAGGTTCTGCAGCAGCTCGGGGCACTTGCCTTCGATGGTGGTCTGGTTGATGCGGAACAAATCCACCGCATCGTCGGCCACCAGACCGTTACCGCGCGAGATCAGCTCCAGGCCGAGCTCGCTCTTGCCCAGGCCCGATTCGCCGGTGATCATCACGCCCAGGCCCAGGATGTCCATGAACACACCGTGCATGGTGGTGCGGTCGGCGAAGTGCTTGGACAAGTAGGCCCGCAACACGTCGATCACGAAGGCCGACGACTCGTGCGTCGAGAACATCGGGATCTGCGCGCGCTCACACATCGACACCAGCGCGTCAGGTGCGGTCTGGTTGTCGGCCAGCACCAGCACCGGCGGCTCCAGCGTCACGATGCGTGCGATGCGGCGCTTGCAATCGTCGGGCGAAGCGCTGCCGAGATAGGCAATCTCGCGCTCGCCCAGGATCTGGACGCGGTAGGGATGGATGTAATTGAGGTAGCCGACCAGATCGGCCCCGGAGCGCGCGGACCGCACGGCCACTTCGTCAAAGCGTCGCTCGGAAGCCCCCAGCCCGGCCACCCACTCCCACTTCAGGGGGCCGCGAAATTCCTCAAAAAGAACATCGGCACTGACAACATTGGGTTTCACGGCGAATCAGCGAAAGTGCGCAGCGCCCGACGGGCTCAGGCCGTTTGCGTGGACTGCCAGCCCGCAATCATGCCGTGCAGTTCGGCGGCATCGGTGCAGGCCTTGAGCCTTTCACGCAGGGCCGAATCGCTGAGCAGTTCGGCAATCTCGGACAGGATTTCAAGGTGCTTCTGGGTGGCCGCTTCGGGCACCAGCAGAAAAATGAGCAGGCCCACAGGCAACTCGTCCGGGGCATCGAACCCAATCGGATTCAGCAGTTGGAACACCGCCGCCATGGGAGCTTTCAGCCCCTTGATGCGCCCGTGGGGAATGGCCACGCCATGGCCCAGACCGGTGGAGCCCAGGCGCTCACGCGCAAAAAGGCTGTCGGTGATCAACGCACGCGAGAGGCCGTGTTGGCTCTCGAACAGCAGACCCGCTTCTTCAAAAGCACGCTTCTTGCTGGTGGCGTCCACGCTCACAAGCACTTGAGCGGAAGGCAGGATGGAGGCGAGTCGATTCATGGTCAAGGGTAACAATTATGCACATATTGGCGAAAACCCTGAGCGCGGCGCTGTGGGCAACAAAAAAACCGCCCAAAAGGGGCGGCTGCTGTGCCAGGCTCAGGGCTGGCGCATCAAGCGTGCAGTTCGCGCTTGGCGGCTTCGTGGTGGTGGTCCTGCAGTCGGTCCTTGTGGCGCACGACCTGGCGGTCCATCTTGTCCACCAGCTCATCCACGGCGGCATACAGGTCTGCGTGGGAACTCTCGGCAAACAGGTCGTTGCCCTTGACGTGGATATTGCATTCCGCTCGCTGCCTCTTTTCCTTCTCCTTTTGCTTCTCTACCGTCAGCAGTACCTTGACGTCGACAACTTGGTCAAAATGGCGGGTGATCCGGTCCAGCTTGGTGGTGACGTAGTTGCGCAAGGCTGGGGTAACTTCGAGGTGGTGACCGCTGATCGTCAGGTTCATAAATAAGTCTCCTGTAACACTCTCTGTGGAAGAAACGCCGCCCTGGATCAGAGGAGCGGCCCGGCGAACTTGGATGCATCCCGTTGACGTGAAGTCACTATGCCCCTGCCCTTCCTGAAAAGCAATCCCATTCCGCCCCCGCCCGCTGGGTTATGCCCGCCAAGGTGCCAAGCGCCCGGAAAGCGCGCACAATGGCTGAGTTGACAGGCAGCACACGCCCCAAGACAGCGGGCCTTGGCTCAGCGCCCTGAAGGCGCCGCACCATGCAGCGTCAACCGCCCCACCACCAGCATCGACAACAGGCTCGCTGTAATGCCCACCAGCGCAGCCACCCAGTAGTTCTGCACCAGCCCTTGCGCATCGCGGCTGATCAGCATCCCGCCCACCAAAGACGCCGCGCCCATGGCGGCGGACTGCACCGATGCGTTCAGGGTCATGAAGGTGCCACGCAACGGCGCCTGCGCCGCGGAGGCAACGATGGCCATGCCGGGAATCATCCGGCCGCTCACGAAGGCAAACATCAGGGTGGACACCGCCAGCACCCCCCACAGCGGCAAGCCCTGCACCAGCGTGATGCCCAGCAGGCAGGGCGCCGCAGCCAGGGCCAGCCCGCGAAACGTTCGCACCTTGCCGAGCCGGTCCGTCAACCCGCCAAACAGGCGGGCGGTGAACAGGGTCGCGACACCCCCGCACAGGTAGGCCCATGGAATCTGATCGGCCCGCACGCCTGCATTGGTCTGCATGTAGATGGTGATGTAGGGAATCACCGTAAAACCTGTAAACATGAGCAACGCAGAGAACAGGAACGCCCAGCGGTGGTTCGGATCTGCGAGCACTTGGCCGATGCCACCCAGCGCCGTTCTGCCGCTGGCCGCCTGCACATGGGCCGTCATCGCGGGCATGGTGCGCGCCGCCAGCACGGCCAGCACCCCCACCATCGCGGCAATCGCAATGAACGGCATGTTCCAGCCCCCATGCTCGGCAAGGATCAGCCCCAGCGGAACACCCGCCACGGTGGACACGGAGAAAGAGGTCATCACGATGCCCATCGCCCGGCCGCGCCGCTCGAACGGGACCACATCGGCCACGATGGTTTGCGACAAGGCCGACAACACGCCCCCGAACGCCCCCGCCAGAATGCGCGCCACCATCAGCGTGCCGTAAGTAGGTGCCACGCCGCAGGCCAGCGTGGCCAGCCCGAACAGCACATACAACACCAGCATCAGGCGCTTGCGCCCAAACCGGTCGATGTAGGTGGAGGCCAGCAAACCCGACACCCCGGCCGAGAGCGTATAGGCCGACACGAGCAGCCCGAACTGCGCGTCGCTGATGGAAAACAGCTGCGTGAACCGGGGACCCAGCGGCATCATGATCATGAAGTCCAGGATGTGGGTGAACTGGATGCCCGCGAGGGTGAGCAGCAGCCACAGTTCGCGGCGCGGGGTGAGTACAGGGGGTGAGGGCACAGGGAGTGGCCAAAGGTGGCCCGGTCAGCTTCAGGGCCACACAGTGTGCCGCAAGGGCGGCCCGCGCGCAGGGCATCGCCCGCCCTCCACGCAGGCGCCGTTCGGCCCCCCGCCGCAGGCACGCTTCGGGCTCGCGCGTAAAATCCGCAAGCTGCGCGAACGCAGTGACAACTTCACCCGCTCCCGCGCCTCACTCCCCGTTTTTCGGCCTGTCTGCAGCGCACATCGATCGCCCACACCGACACCATGACCCAGCCCAGCTCCAACGCCCTGCACACCTCCGCCCTCACGTCGCTGCCCCTGCTGGCACGCGGCAAGGTGCGTGACAACTACGCCGTGGGCGACGACCGCATCCTGATGGTGGCCAGCGACCGCCTTTCGGCCTTCGACGTGATCATGGGCGAGCCCATTCCAGGCAAGGGCGAGCTGCTCACGCAGATGGCGCTGTTCTGGTTCGACAAGCTCGGGTATATCTGCCCCAATCACCTGACGGGCGACGCACCGGAAAGCGCGGTATCCCCGGAAGAAGCGGCACAGATCCGTGGCCGGTCCATGCTCGTGCAGCGGCTGCAGCCCATCCCGGTCGAAGCCGTGGTGCGCGGCTACCTGGCCGGCAGCGGCTGGAAGGAATACCAGGAATCGCGCTCGGTCTGCGGCGTGCCGCTGCCCGAAGGGCTGACCAATGCCGCGAAGCTGCCCGAGCCCATTTACACCCCCGCCGCCAAAGCCGCGATGGGTGAACACGACGAAAACATCACGTTCGAGCGCACGGTCGAAATGATTGGCCTCGACCTGGCCACCCGCATCCGCGACCTGAGCATTGCGATCTACAAAGCCGCAGCCGAGATCGCACTCACCAAAGGCATGATCATTGCCGACACCAAGTTCGAGTTTGGCCTGGCGCCCGATGGCACGCTGGTGCTGATGGATGAAGTGCTCACGCCCGACAGCTCGCGCTACTGGCCGGTCGAAGGCTATGAAGCAGCTCTCGCCGCCGGCCAGAACCCACCGAGCTACGACAAACAATTCGTGCGCGACTGGCTCGAACAGGCGCAGGTGAACGGCAAGCCCTGGGACAAGACCGCGCCCGCCCCCCGCCTGCCGCGCGAAGTCATCGAAAAAACCGCCGCCAAGTACCGGGAAGCGCTGGAACGGCTGACGGCCTGACCTGTCCGTCAGCCCACCGCAAAAAAGAAAAGGCCCTTCCCGGGCCTTTCTTTTTTGGTGGGGCGAACCCCGCTCAGCTGAGCACCACGCTCGACAAGCGACGCCGGTAGGTCGCCACCACCGGATCATCGGGCGGGATCTGGCCGTCGGCCACCTTCACCTTCGGGGGTTCGATGATTTCGAGGATGGCCACATAGGTCTTGCGGGCGACCTCCTCACCCCAGGCCTTGTCGCGCATGAGGATTTCGAGCAGCTCGTCCATGGCGTCCGTCCAGCGCTGGCCCGCCATGAGCCAGCGGGCACGGGCGTAGCGGGTGTCAAAGTCGCGCTTGTTGGTGGCAATTTTTGCATCAAATTCAGCCCCAGCGCTTTCTCCATAAGCGCCAGAAGCTACGAAATCAATAGCATCCATCCAGGCCTTTAGCGCACCCAGCTTGCGCGAGCCTGCGGCCTTGGCGATGACGGGGGCAAAGGCCACCTTGGCATCGTCCTCGCGGTGCAGCTGCAGCAGCAGCTTGACGTAGTCAAAACGTGCGTCGTCGTTGGAAGGATCGGTCACCACGGCATGCTGCAGCTTTTCCAGCGCGGTGCCGGTGTCGCCTTCGGCCAGGGCGTCCTGGGCTTCTTCTTCCTCAATTTCCGCCACCAGTTCTTCGGCGGTGGGCACATGCTTGTCGAGGAAAGCCCGCACCTGGCCTTCGGGCAGGGCGCCCATGAAGCCGTCCACGGGCTGGCCGTTCATGAGCAACACACAGGTGGGAATGCTGCGGATGCCGAACATGCCCGCCAGCTGCTGCTCCTGGTCCGAGTCGATCTTGACGAGCTTGAAGCGGCCGTCATAGTCGGTCTCCAACTTTTCGAGCACCGGTCCCAGCGACTTGCAGGGCCCACACCAAGGTGCCCAGAAGTCCACCAGCACGGGCACGTTCATCGAGGCGGCAACCACCTCGGCTTCAAAGTTCTCTACGGTGACGTCAATCATGATGGTGTGGGGGCCAGGGGCCTGTGGAGCAGTTTGCCCGCTATTTTGGCCCATCGAAACAGCCCCACACCAGCCAGGGGGCGCAAAAAGTAAAATCGCGGGTTCCACCTACAGCGGTGGGGCAGGCGCAACCTGCCCACCAGCACCCTCCACACCATGAAACCCATCCAGATCGGCGTGGTCATGGGTTCCAGCAGCGACTGGGACACCATGCAGCATGCAGTGCAGATTCTTGAACAGTTCGGCATCCCGCACGAGGCCCGCGTGGTCTCGGCCCACCGCATGCCCGACGACATGTTTGCCTACGCCGAGGCCGCTGCGGGCCGGGGCCTCAAAGCCATCATTGCGGGGGCCGGGGGCGCTGCCCACCTGCCGGGCATGATCGCCGCCAAGACCACGGTGCCCGTGCTGGGTGTGCCGGTGGCCAGCCGCCACCTGCAAGGCGTGGATTCACTGCATTCCATCGTGCAGATGCCCAAGGGCATCCCCGTGGCCACGTTTGCCATTGGCACGGCAGGCGCCGCCAACGCTGCCCTGTTTGCCGTGGCCCTGCTGGCCAACGAAAGCCCCGAACTGCGCCAGCGGCTCGAAGCCTTCCGCGCCGAGCAGACCGAGGTGGCGCGCAACATGACCCTGCCGCCCGCCGCATGACCGACGCGACACAGCCCCTCCTGCCGGGATCCACACTGGGCGTGCTAGGCGGCGGCCAGCTCGGCCGCATGTTTGTGCACCAGGCGCAGGCCATGGGCTACTTCACCGCCGTGCTCGATGCCGACCCGACCAGCCCCGCCGGGCTGGTGAGCCACCACCACATCCAGACCGGCTATGAAGACCCGCAGGGCCTGGCCGAGCTGGCCCGCCTGTCGGATGCGGTGACCACCGAGTTCGAGAACGTGCCCGCTGCGGCGCTGGCTGCGCTGGCCGCGCAGCGCCCCGTGTCGCCCGCCGCCAGCGCCGTGTCGGTGGCGCAGGACCGTGCGCGGGAGAAGGCCCATTTCGTCGCCTGCGGTGTGCCTTGCGCGCCGTATACGGTGATCGAAACGGCTGAGCAACTGGCCGCAGTTTCATCTGATCTACTGCCCGGCATCCTGAAAACCGCCCGCATGGGCTACGACGGCAAAGGCCAGGTGCGCGTGAAAACCGCTGCCGAACTCGCCGCTGCGTGGGACTCGGTCGGCAAGGTGCCCTGCGTGCTGGAGAAGATGCTGCCCCTGGCGCTGGAATGTTCGGTGATCGTGGCGCGCGGCGCCGACGGCGCCACCGTGCACTTGCCCGTGCAGCGCAACCTGCACCGCGACGGCATCCTGGCCGTGACGGAGGTTTTTGAACAAAATCTGCATCCAGCGCTTATTCAGCAAGCGGTAGCAGCTGCAATTTCGATAGCAAACGGTCTGCAGTACGTCGGCGTGCTCTGCGTGGAATTTTTTGTGCTGCAGGACGGCAGCCTGGTGGTGAACGAAATCGCCCCCCGCCCCCACAACAGCGGCCACTACAGCCAGAACGCCTGCGACGTGTCGCAGTTCGAGCTGCAGGTGCGCACCATGGCCCGCCTGCCGCTCACGCAGCCGCGCCAGCACAGCCCCGCCGTGATGCTCAACCTGCTGGGTGATCTGTGGTTTGCCCATGGCGACACCGAGCAGACGCCCCCTTGGGACGAGGTGCTGGCCCTGCCCGGCACGCACCTGCACCTGTATGGCAAGCGCGAGGCCAAGCGCGGCCGCAAGATGGGGCACCTCAACATCACCGCCGCCACCCCCGGGGCGGCGCGCGCCACGGCCCTGCAGGCCGCTGCGCTGCTGGGTATTGCACCGTTCTGACCATGATTCTTGACGGCACCCAGCCCGCATCCATCGCCGCCGCTGCACGGGCCGTGCGCAGCGGCGCACTGCTCGGCCTGCCCACCGAAACCGTGTACGGCCTGGCAGCAGACGCCAGCAGCGATGCCGCCGTGGCGCAGATTTTTGCGGCCAAGGGACGCCCCAGCGACCACCCGCTGATCGTGCATGTAGCCAATGCCGAGGGCATTGCCCACTTCGCCAGCGAGGTACCGGGTTTTGCACAGAAGCTCGTCGATGCCTTCTGGCCCGGCCCGCTCACACTCATCCTGCCGCGCCTGCCCGGCGTGGCTGGCGCCGCCACCGGCGGCCAGGACAGCGTGGGACTGCGCTGCCCGGCCCACCCCGTGGCCCATGCCCTGCTGCTGGCCTGCGCCGCACCGGGCGACAGCGAGGCCCAAGGTGGCCCGCCGGTGTGGGGCGTGGCAGCTCCCAGCGCCAACCGCTTTGGCCGCGTGAGCCCCACCACCGCCCAGCATGTGCAGGACGAGCTGGGCGCCGGGCTGCTGGTGCTCGACGGCGGCCCGTGCGAAGTGGGTATCGAAAGCACCATCGTGGACTGCACGCGCGGTGTGCCGGTGCTGCTGCGCCCGGGCGCCATCACGCGCGAGCAGATTGAGGCCGCCTGCGGCATTGCACCGCTGTCCAAGGACGACATGCCCGCGCTCACGCCCCGCGCCTCGGGCACGCTCGAAGCGCACTACGCGCCCGCCGCCAAGGTGCGCCTGATGGACGCCAAGGCCCTGCAGACCGGCCTGGACCTGCTGGGCGCCGACGCCGCCCACATCGCGGTCTATGCCCGCGCCGCACTGCGCACCCAATCCTCCAAGCTCGTGATGCGCCGCATGCCCGACGACGCGGCCGCCACGGCCCAGCAACTGTTTGCGGTGCTGCGCGGCTTTGACGACGATGGCGTGAAACTGATCTGGATCGAGACCCCGCCCGCCGAGCCCGAGTGGGAAGGTGTGCACGACCGCCTGCAACGTGCATCTGCCGCATGATTCCAGCCGCACAAGGCGGCTTTACATGCGTTGACGTTGCACCGCTAAACTACCCCCCACTTTTCTGGAGAAATACATGGCAGCAAATTGGATGCGCCGCACCGTACTGGTCGCCGCATGTGCGTCGGCCGCGTTGCTCGCGGCCTGCGGTTCCAGCACCACCGAATCGGCCATCACGCCCGAGCGCTTCATCGCGTTTGGTGATGCCAACAGCGATGTGGGGCAAAAAGGCTCTCGCTATACCGTCAACGACGGCAGCGTGAACAACTGGACCCTGCAGGTGGCCGCCAACTATGGCAAGCCACTCTCGGCCGTCTCTGCGGGAGGCAAGAGCTATGCCGTGGGCAATGCCCGCGTCAAGGCCAAGCCCGATGCCGCTGGCAACGCCAGCACGCCCACCATCACCGAGCAGATCGACACCTTTTTGGCCAGCGGCAGCTTCGCGGCCAACGATGTGGTGATCCTCAGCGGCGGCATCAGCGACGTGATCGCCGGCATGGCCGCCGTGCAGGCAGGCACCCAGACCGAAGCCGCCATGGTGGCCGCAGCCCGCCAGGCGGGTGAAGACATGGCCGCCCAGGTGCGCCGCCTGGTGACCGCCGGTGCCAAGTACGTGGTGGTGACCGGCACCTACGACCTGAGCAAGACCCCATGGGCCAAGGCCATCGGCCGCGAGGCACTGCTGACCGATGCCAGCAGCCGCTTCAACGACGGCCTGCTCGTGGGCATCGTGGACCTGGGTGCCAACGTGCTGTATGTGGACCTGGCCTACTACGTGAACCTGTATACCGGCGTGCCCGCCAACTACGGCTTCAACAATGCCACCACCGCCGTGTGCACCTCGGTGGACGCCACCAACGGCATCGGCATTGGCGCCGGAAAGGTCAATTCGGCCCTGTGCACCCCGTCCACGCTGCTGTCGGGCGCCAGCCAGACCTCCTACGTGTTTGCCGACCCGGTGTACCTCACGCCCTCGGCGCAGCGCCAGTTCGGCACCTACGCCTACGACCGCCTGCGCGCCCGCTGGTAATTTGGCCACTGGCAGCTGTGGCCACGCTGCAGCTTCTATGCAGGCACCACAGCCATCAAAAAAGCCGACCCAAGGGTCGGCTTTTTGTTGTGCGGCACGCCGCCGCTTGCTGGCTGCCTTATTTGACCATGTCGAACACTGCTCGCGCCTGGGCATGGCAGAACGGCGGTTCGTAGGTGCCATGGTAGGCGCCGTAGTAGGTGGCAAATGCGGCCGATGTCGGATCGGTGGGTGCCTGGCCACCCGGGCCAAAGGTGGCCTGAATGGCCGCATCGACGTCCACCGATGCCACGTTGGTCAGGCCCCGGCTGTCGAAGTCGGCCTTCATCACGCGCTGGTGGATCGCAGGCGGCACGGTGGGATCGCCTGCGCCGCCACACAGCAGCACGCGGGCCTTGGGGCTCCAGCCCAGCAGGTCATTCTTTTTGGCCGCCAGGTACAGAGGGTGGGTGGTGCTGGTCTGCGAGCCCGTGATGAACGCGGACTGGAACAGCGCATCCCGCGCCTGGTTGGGCGTACCGGCGGGCAGGGTGCCCGAGGTGAGCAGCGTGGTGTAGGTCATCGTAGGGTTGGGCAGCAAGGTCTCGATGTAGCCCGAATACGGGGCCTTGAAGACCTGCTTCACGTCCGTGTAGACGTCTCCATAGACTTTCTGCCAGGCCGTCACCAGATAAGGTACGAAGAACTGCACACCCGCAATGGCGTCCGGGATACGCAGCGAGCCCGACAGGTTGTAAGGGCCGGCCAGATGGGCACCTGCGACCACATTGAATTCAGTGCCGTAGTCGCGTTCCGCAGAGCGGTGTGCTGCCATCGACGAGTGCCCGCCCTGCGAGTAGCCCGTGAACATCACTTTGCCCGACAGATTGGCCCCTACGGTGCCCGCTGCATTGCGTGCGGCCCGCACCGAGTCGATGACCGAGGTGGCTTCCGAGTCGGCATGCAGGTAGGGGTGGTAGCTGTAGCCCGACTTGGCAAAGCCCAGGTAGTCGGTGGCCACCACGGCATAGCCCTGGGCGGCATACATGGCGGCGAGCAGGAAGGTTTCGTTGTCCTGCGGGTTGGCCAGCGTGCGGGGCTTTTGCACATCGGTGCCCTTGGCATAGGCGATCAGCGGTGCGGCTGTGTTGCAGCTGCCTGCGGGCACCAGCATCACGCCCGAAGCGTTGGTGTGCTCTCCACTCTTGGCGCCTGCGGTGGCGTAATTGAGAGCCACCACCTTCACATCGCATTTCGCCTTGCCGCTGATGGCCTGCAGGCCGCTGCTGGAGGTGCCTGCATCGATCTGCGCGGCCGTCAGCGTCATCATGACGGCAGGGGGGTCAATCAACGCGCCACGGTCTGGATCGTCGGAGCCACCGCAGGCGACAAGCAGCACCGCAGCGGCGGCAACACAGGTAAGGCGGAAATACTTCATGAATGGATACCTCAGGTCAAGAAACAACGACGCATCGTGCGCGCACCTGCACTGCACCATCCATAGGGGATAACGCGGACCAAACCAGTGGGCAGACGCCTAGGTGACAGCGGCCCGCCCCAGGCGAGCATTTGGAGCGACGCACAGAACCCAGCGAAGCGGTTCTGGCCAGGCGCTGAGTCGCAAGCAGTACGCGCGGCACGGCAAGTTGCGGCAACGAAACCAGAAGCGTTTTGCGAGTCGCGCTTAGCGCTGGCCACGCGCTCCGTAGACCACCTTCATGCCCAGGATCGTCCCCGCCAGCGCGAGCGTGATGGCGTTCGCCACCACGATGGGCCAGGCCGCCAGGGTCAGCCCATACACCAGCCACAGCGCCACACCGGCCGTGAACACGCTGTACATGCCCAGCGAAATGCCCCGAACATCCCGCGTACGAAAGGTATGAAGTGCCTGGGGTACAAAGCTGCAGGTGGTCAGGATGGCGGCGAGGTAGCCGATGAGCTCGGTGGTGGGCATGGGACGGGGGAAAGTTCTGAAGGCTCTGGCGCGTGTGGCAGGGCAACGCCTCATTATTCACTGGTCGCGCGCGGTCCAGTCGACCAGGCTGTCCAGCACAGGCCGCGCAGCGCCGGCATTGGCATGGTTGACGACAGCCACCAGCACATAGCGCCGCCCGCTGGCCGCGTGCACATAGCCCGCCACGGCCATCACGTCGCGCAGGCTGCCGGTCTTGAGATGGGCCGTGCCCACGCGGCTCTGGCTGCGGCGCAGCGTGCCATCCACCCCGGAGATGGGCAGCGACGCCACCAGCTCCGGCATCACCGGGGACACCCAGGCCACCTGCAGCATGCGAGCCAGCGCCTGCGCCGTCAGGCGGGCATCGCGGCTCAGGCCTGCACCGTTGTCGGCCAGGGGCAGTTCGGCATCACCGATGCGCGACAGCCACCACTGGCGCAAGGCCTCGCGGGCACCGTCGAAGGTGGCCACACCGTTCTTCTGCAGTGCCAGCGTCAGGAACACCTGCTGCGCCATCACGTTGTTGCTGTACTTGTTCACGTCACGCACTACTTCGGACAGCGCGGGCGAGGTGGCCACGAAGGCGGGTTTCAAGCCGGGCGGCACCTTGCCCTCGCGCACGCTGCCCGTGAGCTTGCCCCCCAGCTCGCGCCACATGCCTTCCACTGCACGCCCCGCAAAGCCGCGTGGGTCCACCGCCGCCACGGGCCACACGCGCTCGCCGCAGGTGGCCGGGTACACCCCCTGGAAGCTCACCTTGGCGGGGTCGGCCAGCTCCGCCCGCAAGGCGCCACGCCAGTCGCCACACTCGGTGCCCGGCGCGGCCAGCGCGACGGTGGCCTGGCGCACCACACCCGCCAGGGGTGGGTCGTATTGGATACGCGCCAGGCCTGCGGCGGAATCCGGCACAAAGGTCATCACCGACGATTTGTAGTTGAGCAGCAGCGCATCGGGCGCGGCGTTGTAGGGGCGCAGTGGCTCGCCATCAAAACGTGCCGGGTCGTGGTCGGGCACGTCAAAGGCCGTGCGGTCGAGCACGATGTCGCCGACGATGACCTGGATGCCCTGGCCCTGCAGGCGCCGCATCAGCAGCCACAGGCGTTCCATGACCAGCTTGGGATCTCCCTGACCCTGGATGTAGACATTGCCACGCAGACTGCCGTCCTGCACCAAGCCCTGCACGTAGACCGGGGTGTTCCACACATAGGCGGGCCCCAGTTGCTCCAGCGCTGCATAAGTGGTCACAAGCTTCATCACCGACGCCGGATTCACCGACATCTGGGCCCGGTGCGCCAGGCGTGCAGGCGATGATTTGCCCCCCTGGACATCCACCACCATCACCGACAGGGCCTCGCGCGGCAACTTGGCACGACCCAGGGCGGCTTCGACCTCCGGTGGCAGCGGGGCGGGAGCCGCCGCCTGGGCCTGGGCCGTGCCAGCAGCCCCCGCCAGAACGAACCACACCGCCACACCGCCCAGGGCACCACGCAGCGCGAAGTGGCGCCAAGAATCAGGAAACAAGAACATGGCGCGAGTCTATCGCCCGGCAGCGCGCCGCCCGCAGGCCGCGCGAGACCAGGAACCTGGATGCCAGCGCCGCCACGCCCACGCACCGATAATCCCCCGATGCGTTTTTCTCCTCGTGCCATCGGCCTGCTGGCGGCGGTCGTGACGGTCACCATCTGGACGGGTTTCATCGTCATTGCCCGCGCCTCGGCCCAGCGCACGCTCACACCGTTCGACATTGCCCTGCTGCGCATCACCGGTGCCAGCCTGGTCTTGCTGCCCTGGGGCTGGTGGCTGGTGCGGCGGCGCACCGCAGCGCTGGGCTCGGCCGCCCCGCCCTCCAGCCTGGCGGGCATCTCGCCCCTGCCGCTGCGCACCACGGCCCTGCTGGGCACCTTCGGCGGGCTGCTTTACGCCATGCTGGCCTACGCGGGATTCTTCCATGCACCGGCCACCCATGCGGCGGTGCTGATGCCGGGCAGCCTGCCGCTGTGGACGGCGCTGCTGGCTGCCGTGCTGCTGCGCGACCACATCACGCCGCTGCGTGCGGCGGGCCTGGCCCTGATCGTGGCAGGCGACCTGTTGGTCGGCGGGCGCAGCCTGCTGGCGGCGTTTTCGGGCGGGGATGTGTGGAAGGGCGATGTGCTGTTCATGCTGGCCGCCGCGTGCTGGGCCACCTACAGCGTGCTGGCCCGGCGCCATGCAGTGGATGCCGTGCAGGCCACCATCGCGATCACCGCGTTTGCATGCCTGGTCTATGTGCCGGGCTATGCCTTGCTGACCACGCTGGGCGCCGTCACCAGCCGCTTGGCGCTGGCGCCTTGGAGCGAGATCGTCTTCCACATGGTGTTCCAGGGCGGCGGCTCGGTGGTGATCTCGGGCATCGGCTTCACGCGCATGATCCAGCACTATGGGCCCGTGCGATCCACCATGATCACGGCCCTGGTGCCAGGCCTCTCGGCCATCGGTGCAGTGATTTTTCTGGACGAGCCAATGTACTGGAACCTCGTCGCCGGCCTGCTGCTGGTGACTGCCGGTATCCTGCTGGGCGTGCTGCGCAAAAGTCAGGCGGGCGTGGTCGTCCCGCCCACGCCCGCCTCTGGCCGCACCGCCCCCTGACCCCTTTTGCCGCGCAAACCCTCTGGCCCCATGAATCTGCTCGCTTTCGACACCAGCACCGACACCCTTTCCATCGCCGTCCAGCACGGCGATGCCGTGTGGCAGCACACGGGCCCCGGGGGCGCGCAGGCTTCGGCCACGCTGATTCCGACAGTGCGCAGCCTGATGGCGCAGGCCAACCTGTCGTTCGACACGCTGGAGGTCATTGTGTTTGGCCGTGGCCCGGGCTCCTTCACCGGGTTGCGCACCGCCTGCGCCGTGGCCCAGGGACTGGCGTTTGGCGCGCACGGGGGCCACGGCATACCGGTGCTGCCCGTGGACACCCTGCTGGCCGTGGCCGAGGAAGCGCGCCAGGCGCACGGCTGCACGCAGGTGGTTGCGGTGCTGGACGCGCGCATGGACGAGGTCTACCACGCGCGCTGCGAGTGGATCGGCGCCCAAGGCCGCTGGCACACCGATGCCGACTTTGGCTTGGGAGCGCCGGAATCCGTGCTCGTGCCCGCAGGATGGACGGTGGCGGGCAACGCGCGCGCACCTTACGGCGAACGGCTGGCGCCCACAGCCACCCATGTGGCCACACTGCCCACGGCCAGCGCTCTGCTGCGCTTGGCCCCGGCCCTGCTGGCGGCGGGCGAAGGCGTGCCCGCCAGCGATGCGCTGCCGCGCTACATCCGCGATAAAGTGGCGAAAACCACCGCCGAGCGGGCTGCGCTGCGCGCCGCCCAGCAAGAACGCGCGGTGGACGCTCCCCAGTGAATCATCCCTGTCAGACCCCATGAGCGCCTTGCCCACCCCGTCTGCCGGCGCGCCCGAGGCGCGCTTTGAAGCCCTCGCGCTCTCGCGGCTGGATGCCGTGCTGGCGGTGGAGCAACGCGCCTATTCGCACCCCTGGACACGCGGCAACTTCACCGATGCCATGGCCTCGGGCTACCAGGCGCAGGTGCTGATGGCCGGAGAGCACCTGCTGGGCTACTTTGTGGCCATGCTGGGGGTGGATGAAGTGCACCTGCTCAACATCACCGTCACCCCCGAATTCCAGCGCCAAGGCTGGGCGCGGGTGCTGCTGGACGCATTGGCCCTGTGGTCGCGCGGGCGCGGCGCCCAATGGCTGTGGCTGGAAGTGCGCATGAGCAACCTGCGCGCCCAGCACATCTACCAGACCCACGGGTTTCGCCGCGTGGGCGAACGCAAGCGCTACTACCCCGCCGAACTGGGCCAGCGCGAAGATGCCGTGGTCATGAGCCTGGCATTGTGAGCAACACCTTCAACGGGCCCCTTTTCCCATGAGTCTTCACCTCGATGCGCGGCAGCGCGCCATGCTGCAAGAAATGGGGGTCACCGTGTGGGGGCCACAGGAGGCACCAGCAGCCCGCACGGCAGCCCCGGCGCCCGCCCCCGCCATGGCCGCACCCGCCCCAGCAACCCGCGTGGTGTCCACCCCCACCCCGCCACCCGCCGCGGCAAGCCTACCGGCTGCACGCGCGCCCCAGCCAACGCCCCCGCGAGTGTCCGCACCTGCGGCAGAGAGCACAGGCGCAGCCCTGGCTACCCCAACCTTGCGGCTGCATGCGCCCCAGGCGCTGTACCCCACCGCAGACCCGGCGCAGACCCCGACCGGGCTGGGTGCGGGCTGGCTGATCGTGACCGAAAGCCTTACACTGGGCGAGCCGCTGGGTGGCGATGCGGGCCGATTGCTGGACAACATGCTGCGCGCCATGCAGCTGAACAAGCACCCGCGCGTGTTCCTGGCGGCACTGGAGCGCACGGCCTCCGGCGCGGAACCCGGTGGTGACCACAACATCCCCGCAGCGCTGGCCGACGCCGTGGCGGCGCTGCAACCCGCCCTGGTCCTGGTGCTGGGCCATGTGGCAGCGCGGGCGGCGCTGGGTCGCACCGAGCCGCTGGGCCGCCTGCGCGCAGGCCCGCACCAGCTGGCGGGTTGCCCGGCCGTGGTGACCTACGACCCGGCGTTTCTTTTGCGCTCGCAAGACGTCAAGGCCGCTGCCTGGGCCGACCTGTGCCGGGCCCTGGCCATCGTGCGCCAGGCCACATCCCGCTGACCACCGCGGGCGCGGGCTTTTGCTAGGAGGCTGTCGGACTTGGAGCGCCGATCAGCGAAAATCGGACCGCTGCGGTCGATTTGCAGCCGGCGATTTCCAAGTCCGACGGCCTCTTAGGACCCGCTGCAGCTGCAGTGCCATAATCCGCCGCCTGTCCATTTTTTACGGAGAAAGCTCCTTGGAAACCTACCCGAGTTGGTAGCTTTCAGCTCCCCGGCCTGCCTGCTGTGGGGTTGAAAGCACCCGATCCCCCACACCGCAGATGCCACACAACAAGGGAGTGAGCCCATGCTCAACATCTTCACGCTCGCCAATGGCCGGCTGTTCCAGGAAGAAATCGAATCCCTGGAAGAACTGACCCGCTTCCAGCCAATCTGGGTGGACCTGGAAGCCCCCACCCTCGAAGAAAAACGCTGGATCAAGCAGCACTACGGCCTGTCCATCCCCGAGGATGCGATGGACGAAGACATCGAGGAATCCGCCCGCTTCTACGAAGAAGACAACGGCGAGCTGCACATTCGCAGCGACTTTTTGATCGACGACGATGAAGACCCGCGCTCGGTGCGGGTGGCTTTCATCCTGAACCAGCACAACGCCAACCTCAAGAGCCGGGGCGTGCTGTTCTCCATCCACGACGAAGACGTGCCGGTGTTCCGCCTGCTGCGCATGCGCGCACGCCGCGCACCAGGCCTCATCGAAGACGCCAAGGAAGTGCTGCTCAAGCTGTTCGACGCCGACGCCGAGTATTCGGCCGACACGCTCGAGAACATCTACGACGAGCTGGAAAAGGTGAGCAAGCAGGTGCTGGCCGGCGACGTGACCGATGCCCTTGCTGGCGAGGTGCTGGGCGCCATTGCCCGCCAGGAAGACTTGAACGGACGCATCCGCCGCAACGTGATGGACACCCGCCGTGCGGTGAGCTTCATGATGCGCAGCAAGATGCTCAACTCCGAGCAGTTCGAGGAAGCCCGCCAGATCCTGCGCGATATCGAATCGCTGGACAACCACACGGCGTTTTTGTTCGACAAGATCAACTTCCTGATGGACGCCACGGTCGGTTTCATCAACATCAACCAGAACAAGATCATCAAGATCTTCTCGGTGGCCAGCGTGGCGCTGCTGCCCCCCACGCTGATCGCCAGCGTGTACGGCATGAACTTCAAGTTCATGCCCGAGCTGGAGTGGAGCTACGGGTATGCCTACGGTATCCTGCTGATGATCGCCAGCGCGGTGGGGCCCATGTGGTACTTCCGCAAGCGCGGCTGGTTGAAGTAGCCCCCCTGTAGCGCTGCGCGCCTTCCCCCCCGAGGGGGGACGCCACCGGTGGACCGGCAAAGCCGGATCCACGGTGGCGCTGGCATGGGGGAGCGCCAGTTTCACGGCGCGGCGACCGATGATCTACGGCCACGCATGAAAACATCCAATAAAAATAGCCCCTAGCGCTTATTCAACAAGCGCGAGTAGCTATCAATTTTATAGTTTTTGAAGAAACGCCAGCATGATGTGCTCGGCGTAGCGGCTGGCCACGATCTGCACGAAGAGGGGAAAGTCCACGTGGGCGGTGTCATCGGCGCGGTCGGAGATGGTGCGCACGGCGGCGAATGGGATGCTGTAGTCATAGCACACCTGGGCCACGGCGGCGCCTTCCATCTCAACGGCCAGCACGTCGTGGCCGGCGTCGCGCAAGGTGTTGCGCAGGCGGTGGGACTCATCGGCGGCAGAGACAAATCGGTCCCCGCTGGCCACCAGGCCGTGGTGGGTGCGGTGCAAGACGCCTTCCAACGCATCTGTTGCACCAGTTCTCAAGCCAAATTGGCCGCTGGCGCCTGATACACAAGCGTAAGCAGCTTCCAAAAGCAGAGCAGACAGCACGCCGTCACAGGCCAGGCGGCTGCGCGCGTAGCCGGGCACTTCCCAGCGCGGGAACAGGGGCGAGGCGTCCATGTCGTGCTGGAGGTAGTCCTGCGCCACCACCACGTCGCCCACGTTCACGCCATCGCCCACGCCGCCCGCCACCCCGGTGAAGACGATGCGCGCCACGCCGAAACGCTCGATGAGCGCCGTGGCCGTGGTGGCAGCCGCCACCTTGCCGATGCCCGACAGCGCCAGCACCACGGCGCGGCCGTGCAGCTCGCCCAGCCAAAAGGCGCGGCCCGCATGCATCAGGCGCTGGGGGTGCAACAGGTGCTGGACCAGCGAGCTTTGCTCTTCGGGCAAGGCGCTGAGGATGGCGGTGGTCATGGGCAACTAAGGGTTAAAACCGGCGCGCTCCAGACCAGCGGACGCCGCGCAAGGGCCGCCAAGCCGCTTGGGCGGTGCTTCGCTTGCGTGCGCTGGCGTCGCCCCCCTTCCCGCTGCGCGCAGCGCGGCGAGAGAAGGGGGAGCGGCGAAGCCGCTCGGGGGGATGCTCACTTCTTATCGCGCAGCTCGCGGCGCAGGATCTTGCCTACGGGGGTCTTGGGCAACTCGGTGCGGAACTCGATGACCTTGGGCTGCTTGTAGCCCGTGAGTTCTGCGCGGCAGAACTCCTTGACCTGCGCTTCGGTAAGCGCGGGGTCTTTCTTGACGATCACGAGCTTGACGGCTTCACCGGTCTTCTCGTCCGGGACGCCCACCACGGCGCATTCGAGCACGCCGGGGCAGTTGGCTACGACTTCTTCGACCTCGTTGGGATAGACATTGAAGCCGCTGACCAGCACCATGTCCTTCTTGCGGTCCACGATCTTGAAGAAGCCGCGCTCATCCATGACGCCGATGTCGCCGGACTTGAAGAAGCCGTCGTCGGTCATGACCTTGGCGGTTTCATCGGGGCGCTGCCAGTAGCCCGCCATCACCTGCGGGCCCTTGATCGCGATTTCACCGGGCTGGCCGAGGGCGGTCACGTCGCGGCCGTCGTCGTCGATCAGCTTCATCAGGGTGCCGGGGAGCGGCACGCCAATGGTGCCCGTGAACTCCTTGGCGGTCACGGGGTTGCAGCTGACCGAGGGGCTGGTCTCCGACAGGCCATAGCCCTCGCAGATGGGGCAGCCAGTCTTCTCCAGCCAGAGCTTGGCCACGGCGCCCTGCACGGCCATGCCGCCGCCCACCGAGACCTTGAGGTTCTTCCAGTTGACGGTGTTGAAGTCGGGGTGGTTGGCCAGGCCGTTGAACAGCGTGTTCACGGCCGGGAAGCTGTGGAAGGTGTGCTTGGACAGCTCCTTGAGCACGGCAGGCAGGTCACGCGGGTTGGGGATCAGGATGGTCTTGCCGCCGGTGCGCATGCTCAGCATCATGTTCACGGTGAACGCGAAGATGTGGTACAGCGGCAGCGCACAGATGCTGGTGGGCTGCTCGCCCGCCGGCACCTTCTTCATCACGGGGTCGTTCCACGCCTCGGACTGCAGCACGTTGGCGATCACGTTGCGGTGCAGCAGCACCGCGCCCTTGCTCACACCCGTGGTGCCGCCGGTGTATTGCAGCAGCGCGATGTCGTCGGGCTTGATGTCGGGCTTCTTGAGCGTGCCGCGCGTGCCCTGGGCCACCGCGTCATTGAAACGCACGGCGCCCGGCAGGTTGTAGGTGGGCACCATCTTCTTGACGTTGCGCACCACGTAGTTGACCAATGCTCCCTTGAGCAGGCCCAGCTGGTCGCCCATGGCGCACAGCACCACGTGCTTGACGGGCGTGTTTGCAATGCAGCTTTGCAGCGTGGTGGCGAAGTTTTCGATGATGACGATGGCCTTGGCGCCCGAATCCTTGAGCTGGTGCTCCAGCTCGCGCGGGGTGTACAGCGGGTTCACGTTGACCACCACGAAGCCCGCACGCAGGATGGCCGCCACCGTCACGGGGTACTGCGGCACGTTGGGCATCATGATGGCCACGCGGTCGCCCTTGACCAGGCCCAGGCCCTGCAGATAGGCCGCAAACGCGCTGGAGAGCGAGTCTGTCTGGGCATAGGTCACTTCCTTGCCCATGAAGCTGTAGGCCACGCGGCCCGCGTACTTGGTAAACGCCTCGTCCATGAGGGCCACGAGCGATGGGTATTGCGTGGTGTCGATGTCTGCAGGGACGCCTTGCGGATAGGCAGCCAGCCAGGGGCGATTCGTCATTTTTTGTCTCCTGATAAGTTTTATTGATGCCGTGAAGACCGCCCTGGGATTTCCAGCACGATCGTGCTTTTTCGCGGTGAAATTATGCCCGTCACCCCTTGAGCGCGGAAAGAACTTCGTCGAGCATTTTCTTGGCGTCGCCAAACAGCATGCGGTTGTTGTCCTTGTAGAACAGGGGGTTGTCCACCCCCGCGTAGCCCGACGCCATGGAGCGCTTCATCACGATCGAGGTCTTGGCCTTCCACACTTCGAGCACGGGCATGCCTGCGATGGGGCTGGTCGGATCATCCAGAGCGCTGGGATTCACGATGTCGTTGGCGCCGATGACCATGGCCACGTCAGCATTGGGGAAGTCCTCGTTGATCTCGTCCATCTCCATCACGATGTCGTAGGGCACCTTGGCCTCGGCCAGCAGCACGTTCATGTGGCCGGGCATGCGACCCGCCACCGGGTGGATGGCAAAGCGCACATCCACGCCCTTCTCGCGCAGGGTCTTGGTGATCTCGTACACCGTGTGCTGGGCCTGGGCCACGGCCATGCCGTAGCCGGGCACGATGATGACGCTTTTGGCATCGCGCAGCAGCTCGGCCGTCTCGGCGGAGCTGACGGGCACGGCCTCGCCTTGCGGCTCGGTTGCCTCGCCCTTTTTGGCTGGTGTGCCAGCGCCCGACCCGAAGCCGCCCGCGATCACGCTGATGAAGTTGCGGTTCATCGCGTTGCACATGATGTACGACAGGATGGCACCAGAAGAGCCCACCAGCGCGCCCGTGACGATGAGCAGGTCGTTGGACAGCATGAAACCCGTGGCCGCCGCTGCCCAGCCCGAGTAGCTGTTGAGCATGGACACCACCACCGGCATGTCAGCACCGCCGATGGCCATCACCATGTGGATGCCGAACAGCAGCGCGATCGCCGTCATCACCATCAGCGGCACCATGCCTTGTTCAATGGTCTCGGCGCGCAGGAACTCGCGGCCAAACCAGATCACGATCAGCAGCGCAGCCAGATTCATCCAGTGGCGGCCAGGCAGCAACAGCGGCTTGCCACCGATCTTGCCGTTGAGCTTGCCGAAGGCGATCAGCGATCCGCTGAACGTGACCGCGCCGATCAGGATGCCGACATAGATCTCCACCTCATGAATGATCTTCTCGGCGCCCTGCAGCTGGATCGAGGTATCGACGTAACTCGCAAAACCCACCAGGCAGGCCGCAAGGCCCACCAGGCTGTGCATGAGGGCGACCAGCTCGGGCATCTGGGTCATCTTGACGACCTTGGCCGCATACAGGCCAATGCCACCGCCGATGACCAGCGCGCCGACGATCCAGGCCACGCCCGCAGGACTGACACGGGGGCCGAACACCGTGGCCAGCACGGCCAGCGCCATGCCGACCATGCCGAACAGGTTGCCCCGGCGCGAGGTTTCGGGGTTGGAGAGCCCGCCCAGGCTCAGGATGAACAAAATGGCCGCACCCAGGTAGGCAACGGTGGCGAGACTTTGGGACATGTTCTGTGCTCCTTGTGTTCTTGTTGTGATGGAGTTACTTGCGGAACATGGCCAGCATGCGGCGCGTGACAGCAAAGCCACCGAACATGTTGACAGCCGTGAGTACCAGCGCGGCAAAGGCCAGCCAGAGGATGAGCCCATCCGGGCGCCCGTTGATGCCCGCATCGGGCGGTGCAATCTGCACCAGCGCACCGATGGCGATGATGCTGGAGATCGCGTTGGTCACGCTCATCAACGGCGTGTGCAGCGCGGGCGTGACATTCCACACCACCATGTAGCCGATGAAGCAAGCCAGCACGAACACCGTGAAGTGGCCCAGGAAGGCCACGGGCGCATAGGCACCGATGGCCCAGAACAGCACGGCCAGCACGGCAAAAACGATGGTCAGCGTCTTGGCAGACATCGGTGCGCCCGGACCATGGCTGGATTTTTTGGCAGCCACAGGAGCTGCCGCGGCCTTGGGTGCCGGCACAGGGGCCTGCTTGAGCGGTGGGGCGGGCCAGGTGATCGCGCCATCCTTGACCACAGTGAGGCCGCGGATCGCGTCGTCCTCCATGTTGACCACGGCCACGCCGTCCTTGGCCTTGCACAGCTCTTCAGCCAAGCGCAGCAGGTTGGTGGCATACAGCGTGGACGACTGCTTGGCCAGGCGCGAGGCCAGATCGGTGTAGCCGACGATGGTCACGCCGTGGCGCACCACAGCCTGGCCAGGCACGGTCAGCTCGCAGTTACCACCCTGCTCGGCGGCCATGTCCACGATCACGCTGCCGGGCTTCATGCTCTGCACCATCTCGGCCGTGATGAGCTTGGGCGCGGGTTTGCCCGGAATCAGCGCGGTGGTGATGATGATGTCGGCATCCTTGGCTTGCTCCGCGTACATCTTGCGCTGCGCGGCCTGGAAACCCTCGCTCATGACCTTGGCGTAGCCGCCGCCGCCCGAGCCTTCTTCCTCGTAATCCACCTTGACGAACTCACCGCCCAGCGACTTGACCTGGTCAGCCACTTCGGCACGCGTGTCGTTGGCGCGCACGATGGCGCCCAGGTTGGCAGCCGTGCCGATGGCGGCAAGCCCCGCCACGCCCGCGCCTGCGATGAACACCTTGGCCGGCGGCACCTTGCCCGCGGCGGTGATCTGGCCGTTGAAAAAGCGGCCGAAGGCATTGGCCGCCTCGATGACGGCGCGGTAGCCGGAGACGCCAGCCGTGGAGGTCAGCGCGTCCATCTTCTGGGCGCGCGAGAGCGTGCGCGGCAGGCAGTCGATGGCCAGCACCGTGGCCTTGCGGGCCGCGAGCTGCTGCATCAGCTCGGGGTTCTGGGCGGGCCAGATGAAATCAATGAGCGTCGTGCCCTCACGCATCAGCACCACTTCGTCGCTGCTGGGCGGGCGCACCTTGAAGACGATGTCTGATGCTGCCCACAGCGCGGCAGCGCCGCCCACGATCTGGGCCCCGGCGGCGCGGTAGGCGTCATCGCTGAAGTTGGCGGCGTCCCCAGCCCCCGACTCCACAGTGACCGCAAAACCCAGCTTGATCAGCTTCTCCACCACATCGGGCACGGTGGCCACACGCTTTTCGCCGGGGAAGATTTCCCTGGGCACGCCGATACGCTGCGGCTGCGGGACGGGGCTGGTCTGCATGGGAGGTCTCCTCGAAGTTGTGGAATCGTTGGGGCCGGCGTGTCTGCCGCTGCGTCAGCCCGCCCAGGGGCGTGCGGCGGCCTGCTTCTTGGCAAAGCAGGCCTCCACGGCATCCAGGAGCTGCTGCTGCTCTGCGCTGGCTGGAGGCACGATCAGCGCTGCGCCCTGCATCACGGAACGCAGGGTCAGCACGTGGTAATCGGTGAATTTTTCTAAGCTGCGCTCCAGCACAGCAGGCACTTCGCTGGGTGCCAACGGGCGGTTGCGCAGCATGTGGGAACTGGCAACCCAGAGGTTGTTCGCATCGGAATCGCCCAGACCCAGATGTTGGCGAAGCAGGGCCAGAACGCCCTCTTTCTGCTCCACGGTCACGGCGCCAGTCGCCTGCACCATGGCCAACGCCATCACAGCCACCACATCCACAGGGTGCTCCAGCGTGTAGAGCGGCGGCGTTGTGACCTTCCTGGACCAGGCACGGCGGCGGAAAAAGGCCAGCGGATTGAGCCAGCCTACGTCAATGCCAAAACGGCGCAGAGCTTCCATCGCCATCGTGAAAGTGATGATGAGCCCCAGGATTTGCAGGATCACGCCCATGGTGAATCTCCCTCTCTTGTGTTGTCTTGTAGTTTTGTTGTTTTGTTATCTGTTTGCACCGCTCATTTCCGGGATGCGGCTTCGGCAAACGGGAAAGGCGGAATGGCCAGGTGGCCGTCCACCATGCCGGCGCTCAGGCGCACAGCCTGGGCCAGGTCATGGGCCCATTGCTGGAAGGGCAGGCCTGCGACCAGGAACTCTTCGTTGTTGCGCGGCCGGACGCTGATCAGCCGCTGGTCCACCAGGGCATCCACCACCACCCAGACACCCGCTTCGGTGACGTAGCGGTAGCCCACATGCGCATAGGGGGCGTTCAGCGCGATCTGGCGGCTGGCCATCCATTGGACAAGATCGGGCCGGTTCTTTTCGAGCCACTTGGGGCTGCTCGCCCAAAGCTTGAAGCGCAGGCAATCGGCCCGCACAGGGCTGCCATCGGCGGGATCCTTCACGATGACGTCCTGTTGCGCCGGACAGTACCCCCCCCCTTGCGGAGACCCCCGCAAGTCGCCCGTGCGGTTGGTCTGCACACGCAGCGCAGCCAGCCATTCACCTTTCGCACCACGCAGCCCCACGTCACGGGTTTGCAGCGAGGTACGGCCTCCGGGGCCCGCAATGGCTTCATCGGAGGTACCCAGGTCTTGCCACGCCCCTGGCGGCAACACCAGACGGGCGCGCCCGACTGGATATTCGGCCTTTGGAGGAACGGTCAGGGGCGCACACGCCACCGTCAGCACCGCCACGGCAAATACAGGCAACAAGCGCCGAAACTTCGAAATAGTCAGAGTCATAGAGAAAGGTTCATACGAATTCGCCTTCAATCATCCCACGGCACCCGAGTCCGTCCATCGACGGCTTCTGCCATGCAACAACCAGCTCGGTGTAACTGGTGAGAAATGTGTTGAAAGCGCCCTGGTATCGGACACTTCTTACGGCGCTGCCGGTGGGCAAGCTGACCGCGAGCTTACATGAAGAAAATCTTGCCGCTGTCGCCTTTGTCTGATGTAGGGGGAACTCCCCAGTCCATCTCGTATCGGGGCAAAAAAAAGCCTGGCTGCGCAACGCAGCCAGGCCGATCGGGCGGCCCTGCAGGGCCTTGTGCCAACGGTCAGTTCACCACTTGGGCCAGCGTACCCGCCGCGTACTGGGCCGCCACAGCCTGAAGGCTCAGCCCCTTGATCTTGCTGCCCTGGCCTTCGCAGCCGAATTCCAGGTAACGCTGCTTGCAGACCTGCTTGGCGGCTTCGCGTGCAGGCTTGAGCCACTCGCGCGCGTCGAACTTGTCGGGGTTTTCAAACAGGAACTTGCGCACCGCGCCGGTCATGGCCAGGCGGATGTCGGTGTCGATGTTGATCTTGCGCACGCCGTGCTTGATGGCTTCCTGGATCTCCTCGACCGGCACGCCGTAGGTTTCCTTCATCTTGCCGCCGTACTGGTTGATGATGGCCAGCAGCTCGGCAGGCACCGACGACGAACCATGCATCACCAGGTGGGTGTTGGGAATGCGCTGGTGGATTTCCTTGACGCGGCTGATGGCCAGGATGTCGCCCGTGGGCTTGCGGCTGAACTTGTAGGCGCCGTGGCTGGTGCCAATGGCAATCGCCAGGGCGTCCAGTTGCGTGGCCTTCACGAACACGGCGGCCTCTTCGGGGTCGGTGAGCATCTGGCTGTGGTCGAGCTTCACATCGGCGCCAATACCGTCTTCCTCGCCGGCTTCACCGGTTTCGAGGTTCCCCAGGCAGCCGAGTTCGCCTTCAACGGTAACCCCCACCTTGTGTGCCATGTCGACCACCTTGCGGGTCACTTCGACGTTGTAGTCGAACGACGAGGGCGTCTTGCCGTCTTCCATCAGCGAGCCATCCATCATCACCGAGCCAAAGCCCAGGTCGATGGCGCCCTGGCAAATCTTGGGCGAGGTTCCGTGGTCCTGGTGCATCACCAGCGGGATGTGCGGGAAGGCTTCGACGGCGGCCTGGATCAGGTGCTTGATGAAAGGCTCGCCAGCGTACTTGCGTGCTCCGGCGCTGGCCTGCAGGATGACCGGGGCGCCCACTTCGTCGGCGGCGGCCATCACGGCCTGGACCTGCTCCAGGTTGTTGACGTTGAAGGCAGGGATGCCATAGCTGTTGGCTGCGGCATGGTCGAGCAGTTCGCGCATCGAAACGAGGGGCATGGTCGTAGGGTCCGTTGAGGGTTGGAGAAGGCGCTGTAAGCCGGTCATTGCGGTGGTAACCGCTTGGTAACTCGCGATTTTAACCGGGGGGCGTGACCGCCGAAGGGGGCAAATCCAACCGAAAACAGGTGGTAAAGGGCTGGGCGGCAGGTGCTGGACCGAAATTACCGCCATGGATGTCTGCCACCCGCCGCAGGATTTCGTGGCCCAGGTGCAGGCTGTCAGTGGGACTTCTCGCACCCGCAGTGGCGGGCAGGTCGCCATGGCGCCTGGCACCGTCATCACACACCTGCAGCCATACACCCGCTCCCTCAGTAGCCCCCACCTGCACCGCGATGTGCGTGCCCTCCGGCGTGTGCTTGAGCGCGTTTTCCACCAAATTGCGCGCCGCGATGTCCAGCAGCAACACGTGCCCAGACACCCAAAGCTCCGGTGGCGCCGACAGGGCGATGTCATCCCCCCGCTGCCAGGCAGCCTGCGCATAGTCAACACACACTTGGCGGGCCACGGCACAGAGGTCCACCGGCGCCTTGGCCTCGTGCAGTTCCGCCCGGCTGGCGCGCGCCAGGGCCAGCAGCTGGTTGAGCACATGGCCGGCCCGCAGGGCGTCCTGGCCAATGCGGGCAATGGCCTGCGCCCGTGCGGCGGAATCCAGCTCTCCGCCCAAGGCACTGGCCTGCAGGGCAATGGATGACAGGGGCGTGCGCAATTCGTGCGCGACTTCGTTGGCCAACCTGCGTTCGCGCACCAGCGCGGCCTGCTGACGGTCCAGCAGGGTGTTGATGGACGCGACCACCGACTCGAACTCGCTCCAGGCATGGCGCGAGGCCAGGCGTGGCGCGCTGGCAGGGTCGAGTGCCGCGACGTCTGCCGACAAGGCATACAGCGGCCGCAAGCCCCGCCACAGGGCCAGGCCCAGGGCGAGCGACACGACGGGAAGCAACCAGAGGCCAGGCTCGATCATCTGCTCGGCAATGTCCTGGGCAAGCTCGTCGCGCTCGCGCAACTCCAGCAGCACCATGATCTTGCGCGCCCGCGCGGCATCCCACTGCGAAAAGCTGCGCCATACCGCCTCGTCCGGCCCCAGCGCCATGTTGGCGAATCCCTCGACATCACCGAAGGCAGGTGCCGGCGCCGTACCGCTGTGATGGAGCATGCGACCCTGCGCGTCCCACTGGACCACGCTGAGGGACTGCTGGTAGTCGTGCGACTTGAGCCAGGGTGTGGCCGCGCGCTGCGTGACCTGCGGCCCTTCGGTGGCCTCGGTCGCGCGCAGGTTCAGCAGCAGGGCAGCCACACTGGCCAGGTGCCCGTCGGTCAGTTCATCCGCCTCGTGCACCCCTGTCTGGTAGCCAATGAACACGAAACTTCCCCACACCAGTGCCAGCGCCCCGAGGCACCACAACAGCAGCTGGCGCGTCAGCGACGGCCGGCGGGCGCGCGCGACAGGAGTCGCTGCAGAGGCGCTCATGCCGAAGGCTCCTGGGGCATGAAATAGCCCACGCCCCGCATGGTCTGGATGCACGCACTGCCCAGTTTGCGGCGCAGGTGGTGGATATGGACCTCCACCGCGTTGCTCTCAATGGCGGCATCCCAGCTGTACAGGCGCTCTTCGATCTGCTGGCGCGAGAGCACACGCCCCCGGGCCTCCAGCAGCACCAGCAGCACCGAAAACTCCCGGGGCGACATCTCTACCAGCTTGCCGCCCTGGTGGACGGTTCGCGCCGCAGGGTCCATCTCGATGTCTGTGTAGCGGAGGGTGGGAGACGCCCGGCCGGCGGCCCGGCGCAACAGGGCGCGCAAGCGTGCATCCAGTTCATCGATGTCGAAGGGCTTGGCCAGATAGTCATCCGCCCCCTGGTCCAGCCCCGCAATGCGTTGATGCACCTGGTCACGGGCGGTGACGATCAGCACGGGAGTGGAGGGATCGGGCAACATCTGCGGAGCCCCGGCCCCAGGCGCCGGGCTGAGGCGCAACCGCCTGAGCAGCTCGCCGCCGTCGCCATCGGCCAGCCCCAGGTCCAGCAACACGGCATCAAAACGCTCCACGCGCAGCGCACCCCAGGCACTGGCTACGCCATCGCACACATCCACCGCATAGCCACGCTGCTGGAGGTTGGTACGCAGGCCTGCGGCAATGCCGGCATCGTCTTCGACCACGAGTATTCGCATGCAGCCATTGTCGCCGCGCGGTGCACCCTGCGGAGGGTCATTAAGACAGTGTTAAGTGGGGCACCCTATGGTCCGTGGGATGTTGTCCCCGCCTTCCCAGCCCCGTCGTTTTGCCGCCCACCACCGTACTTTGCTCCTTTGGACGCTGGGTATCCTGGCCGCCGTGGTGGCCTGGGACGCCGGGGGACAGGACATCCCCCTGGCCCAGGCGTTTGGCTCTGCCACGGGGTTCCCGCTGCGGGAACAATGGTTCTTCGTGCAGGTGCTCCATGAAGGCGGCCGCCGACTGGGGTGGCTGCTGGTGCTGCTGCTCACGCTGGGGGTGTGGTGGCCCCGGGGCGTGCTGCGGCGCCTGGATGCGGGCGAGCGGCTGCAGATGGCCCTCAGTGCCCTGCTGGCACTTGCGGCGGTGAGCGTGGTCAAGAACCTGAGCACCACCAGCTGCCCCTGGGACCTGGCGGAGTTCGGTGGCGTGGCGCGCTATGCCTCCCATTGGGCGCTGGGGGTGATCGACGGCGGCGGCGGGCGGTGCTTCCCGGCGGGCCATGCCTCAGCGGGCTTTGCTTTTGTGGGGGGCTACTTCGCGCTGCGCCACAAAGCACCTGCTGCCGCGCGATGGTGGCTGGCAGGCGCACTGCTGGCAGGCTTGGTTCTGGGCGGTGCCCAGCAGGCGCGGGGCGCACACTTCATGAGCCACACCCTGTGGACAGGGTGGCTGTGCTGGACGGTGGGTTGGCTGTGCGACCTGGGCGCTTCGGCCCTGCGCCCACGCCTGGCCGCCCTCTCCACAGCCGCCACAGCGGCCGACGATCCACCCCGGGCCGCCAGCTGATTGCTCAGCGCCTGGCTTTTCAGCTCGCCACGCAGATCTTCAGCATATTGGTCCCGCCCGGCGCCCCCATGGGCTCGCCACAGGTGATGGCGTAGACGTCGCCCTTTTGCACGATATTGCGGTTCTTGAGATGGCGCTCGGCCTGCTCCAGGGCCGTATCGCGGTCTGCACTGGTGTCCATGAGCAGGGGACGCACGTTGCGGTACATGGCCATCTTGCGCTGCGTGGCCACCTTGGGGGTGAGTGCGTAGATAGGGATGCGGATGCTGTGTCGGCTCATCCACAGGGCCGTGGCACCGCTGTCGGTCATGGCCACGATGGCCTTGGCACCCAGGTGGTGGGCCGTGAACAGCGCGCCCATGGCGATGGACTGGTCGATCCGGCCAAAGGTCTGGCCGGTGAAGTCGGCGTCCAACTGATGGTCCTCCGCCGCCTCGGCCGCAGCGCAGATGGTGGCCATTTCTTCCACGGTTTCGAGCGGGTAGCGGCCCGCGGCCGTCTCGGCGCTCAGCATCACGGCATCGGTGCCATCCAGCACGGCATTGGCCACATCACTCACCTCAGCGCGCGTGGGCACGGGGTTGGTGATCATGCTTTCCATCATCTGCGTGGCGGTGATGACGACCTTGTCCAGCTCGCGCGCCATGCGGATCATCTTCTTTTGCAGCGCAGGCACGGCCGCGTTGCCCACTTCCACGGCCAGGTCGCCGCGCGCCACCATGATGCCGTCGCTCACGCGCAGGATGGCTTCCAGGTGCGGGATGGCCTCGGCCCGCTCGATCTTGGCGATCAGGCCCGGCTTGTGACGGTACTCGGACGCGGCCACATTGCACAGCTGGCGCGCCATTTCCATGTCGGTCGCGTTCTTGGGAAAGCTCACCGCCACATAGTCGGCCTGGAAGCTCATCGCCGTGCGGATGTCTTCCATGTCCTTGGCCGTGAGGGCCGGTGCCGTGAGGCCCCCGCCCTTCTTGTTGATGCCCTTGTTGTTGGACAGCTCGCCGCCCACCTTGACCGTGGTGTGCACCTCTTCGCCCCGCACCGCATCGACGGTGAGCACGATCAGCCCGTCATTGAGCAGCAGCAGGTCGCCCGCCTTCACGTCGCGCGGCAGCTCCTTGTAGTCCAGGCCCACGCCTTCGATGTCACCCAGCTCGGTACGCGATGCATCGAGCACAAACTTGGCGCCCGACTCCAGCTGCACCTTGCCTTCGGCAAACTTGCCCACGCGGATCTTCGGGCCCTGCAGGTCGGCCATGATGGCCACTTCGCGGCCTGCGCGCTGCGCGGCGGCACGCACGGTGGCAGCGCGGTCGATATGGTCCTGCGCCTTGCCGTGGCTGAAGTTCAGCCGCACCACATTCACCCCCGCTCGGATCATGGCCTCCAGCAGTGCCGGGTCGCTGGATGCGGGGCCCAGGGTGGCAACAATCTTGGTGGCGCGGCGGGTAGGCATGGGTTTGTCTCTTTCTCTCGTTTGTCTGGTGGATGTAATCGAGTTTCAATTCTCACACGAA
This sequence comes from Acidovorax sp. Root267, assembly GCF_001429215.1. Taxonomy (NCBI): domain Bacteria; kingdom Pseudomonadati; phylum Pseudomonadota; class Betaproteobacteria; order Burkholderiales; family Comamonadaceae; genus Acidovorax; species Acidovorax sp. Root267. The sequence continues at coordinate 809,716 of NZ_LMJC01000012.1, read as the reverse complement.
GCGGTTACATGCGAGTTACCCCATGCATCCGACCGCAGGCTCAGAGTTGTCGTCAGAGCAATGGATACGACAACAGGTGCGCCAGCACATGCGCGAGGATCGCCGCCTCCAACCCGTGGCGCGCATAGAGCCAGCCCGCCACCAGGCCAAAGGCCGTATTGCCCACCAGCACGAACACCACGACGGGCCAGGTCAACACCCCGGCCAGCGCCTGGGCAGCAGGCAGATGCCCCAGTGCAAACAGCAGGGCACTGAGCAGCACCGCCACAGCCACAAGCACCCTGCCCGGCTGGCCCTGCCCGCGCTGCCACACCCGCCAGCCCAGCCACAACAGCAGGGTCATCACGCCCCAGCGCACCAACAATTCTTCGGTGATGCCGCCATACAGCAGCTTGACCAGCAGCGGCATGGCACTGGCGGGGTCCGACGGTTGCAACGCGGCGGGCGCCACCTGGGACAGCGCCCACAGCCACGCAGCACCCGCCACACCGCCCAACACGCCGGGCAGGGACTGGGCACGCAGCGCGGGGCCGATGGGCCTGCCGGCCAGCCAGGAAGACACAGCGGGCGTCTGCAGGCCCACGCGGGGCGCCAGCCACGCACCTAATGCCACGGCCAGCGCCAGCAGCACGGCCGTTTGCAGCCCGCTGAGTAGCACCACAGCCCAGAGCGGCAACGGCAGCAGGGCCTCGTTGGCCCTCAAGGGCGGGAGCAGCGCCCACACCACCGCGACTACGCCAGGCATGCCCAACAACCACAGCGCACCGCCCAGTCGCCACTTCGCGGGTTGCCCCTGGGCACCCGCCGATTCCGCCAACACAGCGTTGTCCAAGGCCATGGGTTTGCCCACGCTCAGGCGCGCATCAGCGCTTCGATCTCGTCGGCCTTCACGGGCACGCCACGCGTGATCAGCTCGCAGCCCGTGTCCGTGACGATGGCATCGTCTTCAATGCGGATGCCGATGTTGTGGAACTGCTCAGGCACGCCATCGGCGGGGCGCACATAGATGCCGGGCTCGATGGTCAGAACCATGCCCGGGCGCAGCACACGGCTGGGGCGGTTGGTGATGGTCTCGCCCGAGAGCGGGTCCTTGCGCTCGCTCACCTGGCCGACTTCGCCGGGCTCCACATAGCTGCCGCAGTCATGCACGTCCATGCCCAGCCAGTGACTGGTGCGGTGCATGTAGAACTGGAAGTAGGCACGCTTGTCGATCACGTCCTGCGCCGACCCCACCTTGTTCTTGTCGAGCAGGCCCAGGTCCAGCATGCCCTGCGCCAGCACGGCCACCGTGGCGTCGTGCGGGTCGTTGAAGCGGGCACCCGCCTTGGTGGCAGCCACGGCCGCGTCCTGGCTGGCCAGCACCAGGTCGTACAGCGCACGCTGTGGGCCCGTGAATTTTCCGTTGGCGGGGAAGGTGCGCGTGATGTCGCTGGCGTAGCTGTCCAGCTCGCAACCCGCGTCGATCAGCACCAGCTCGCCATCACGCACCGGTGCGGTATCGGCCCGATAGTGCAGCACGCAGGCATTCGCGCCCGCCGCCACGATGGAGCTGTAGGCCGGGTACTGCGAGCCCGCGTCGCGGAACGCATGCAGCAGCTCGGCATCGAGGTGGTATTCGCGCACATCCTCCCCGGCGCGCAGCATGCGGGCCGAGCGCTGCATGGCGCGGATGTGGGCCTGCGCGCTGATGGCGCTGGCGCGGCGCATGATGTCCTGCTCGTGCGCGTCCTTGAACAGGCGCATCTCATCAAGCAAAGTGCACAAATCGTTCTGCTCGGCGGGACAGATGGCGCCGTAGCGCACGCGCCCCCGCACCACATTGAGCCAGCCCTCCACGCGGGCGGCCAGACCGCTGTGCGTGGCGAACGGGTACCAGACGCAGCCCGTGTTTTCGAGCAGGCGCGGCAGCTTGCTGTCCAGTTCGGCCATCGAATGCGCGGCGTCCACGCCCAACGCGGCGGGCGCAGCGGCCGGGCCGAGGCGGTAGCCATCCCAGATTTCGCGCTCCAGGTCCTTGGGCTGGCAAAACAGCGTGCTGCGGCCATCGTGGGCCAGCACCAGACAGGCACCCGGCTCGGTGAAACCGGTCAGGTAATAGAAGTAGCTGTCGTGGCGAAACAAAAAGTCGCTATCCCGGTTGCGCGGGCGCTCCAACGCCGTGGGGATGATGGCGATGCCCCCAGGGCCCAGCTGGGCAGCCAGGTGCGCGCGGCGCTGGGCATAGACGGAGGCAGGCACGGTGGTGTTCATGGCGCGTCGTGAGAATAGGAATTGAGTTCGGCCAGCCGCTCTGGCGTGCCCACATCGGTCCAGCGGCCGGTGTAGAGCTGCGCGCTGACGCGACCATTGTCCATCGCACGGCGAAGCAGCGGTGCCAGCGGGGCTTTGATGCCCCCTGGGTTGCCCGGCGGAATGTCGCACCAGGGCGCCGCGAACAGCTCGGCGCGCAGCAGGGCGATGGTGCTGTAGGTGTAGCGGGGCGCGGGGTCGTCGGCGGGTAGGTTCAGCGCCAGCCCGTCGGCCGACAGGCCAAAGTCACCGCGCGGGTTGTGGGCCGGGTTGGGCACCAGCCACAGGTGGGCCAGGTGGTGGCTGGCTTCAAAGGCCGACACGGCGGCGCTGTCGAACACGAAGTCGGGCGCAAACACATCGCCCGCCGCCAGCCAGAACACGGGGCCAAGCTGGGGCAACGCGCGGGCGATGCCGCCGGCGGTTTCCAGTGCGCCGCCAAAGTCCACACCTTCGTGTGAGTATGAAATTGATAGCTGCCTGCGCTTATCCATCAAGCGCCGAAGGCCAAAAACACCTGAAAATTGATCGCTGATCTGCGCCCCCAGCCACGCGGTGTTGATCACCACCTGCTCCACACCCGCCTCCTGCAGCGCCGCCAGGTGCCACTGCAGCAGCGGCTGGCCCTGCACCTGCAGCAGGGGCTTGGGGGTGGTGTCGGTCAGCGGGCGCATGCGCTCGCCACGGCCTGCGGCCAGGAGCAATGCGGGTACCTGGTGATGGGAGGCGGCACTAGAACTCATGCTGCCACCTCGTTCACAGCACCCCGTTGCAGCGCGTGGCGCTCCACCGTGGTGGGGTCGAACAGGGCCAGCAGCGCGTCCATCAGCGCCCGTGCCTTGCCCGAATGGTCGGCACCAAAGTTGCACACATATACATCCAGCGTCACCGCGCGCTGCTCGGGCCAAGTGTGCACGCACAGGTGGGATTCTGCTAGCAAAACAGTAGCAGTCACCCCGCCAGGGCCATGCGCCGTGGCCGGAAATTCATGAAACAACTGCCCCACGGGCTGCAGCCCGGCGGCGTGCACCGCATCGGTACAGGCGCGGCCCAGGGCGGCGGCGTCCAGCAGCCAGGCAGGGGCACAGCGGCAGCCATGGAGATCGGCGGTGAGGTGCAGTCCTTGCATGGCCCGCACTGTAGTGCATTGCCACCGGACTTCCGGCTTGCAGCCTGCGAATTCAGGTGGGCGAAAGCCGCCCCGGTAAAATGCCGGGTTTCCCCCGAATCACCCACCCTGAACCCTCCCCCCATGGCCAACACCCAGCAATCCCAACAGATGGCAAATGCGATCCGCGCATTGGCCATGGACGCCGTTCAACAAGCCAACTCCGGCCACCCCGGCGCCCCCATGGGCATGGCCGACATGGCCGTGGCGCTGTGGAGCCGCCACCTCAAGCACAACCCCACCAACCCCCAGTGGTTTGACCGCGACCGGTTTGTGCTCTCCAACGGCCATGGCTCCATGCTGCTGTATGCACTGCTGCACCTCACGGGTTACGACCTGCCGATCGGCGAACTCAAGAACTTCCGCCAGCTGCACAGCAAGACGCCAGGACACCCCGAAGTGGGCTACACCGCGGGCGTGGAAACCACCACCGGCCCGCTGGGGCAGGGCATCACCAACGCCGTGGGCTTTGCACTGGCTGAAAAGCTGCTGGCCTCGGAGTTCAACCGCGAAGGCCATGCCGTGGTGGACCACCACACCTACGCATTCCTGGGCGACGGCTGCCTGATGGAAGGCATCAGCCACGAAGCCGTGTCGCTGGCCGGCGCCTGGAAGCTCAACAAGCTGATCGCCCTGTACGACGACAACGGCATCAGCATCGACGGCCAGGTCGCCCCCTGGTTTGCCGACAACACCCCCCTGCGTTTTGTGGCCAGCGGCTGGAACGTGATTGGCCCCATCGACGGCCATGACGCCGACAAGGTGGCCGAGGCCATCATCGAGGCCAAGAAGCAGACCGAGCGCCCCACCCTCATCGTGTGCAAGACGCACATCGGCAAGGGCAGCCCGAACCGCGTGAACACGGCCAAGGCCCACGGCGAGCCGCTGGGCGCCGAGGAAATCAAGCTCACCCGCGAAGCCCTGGGCTGGGCCAGCGAGCCTTTTGTGATCCCCGAAGACGTGTACGCCGGCTGGGACGCCAAGGCCAAGGGCCAGAGTGCAGAAGCCGCCTGGAACGAGCGTTTTGCGGCCTACAGCAAGGCCTTCCCTGAACTGGCCGCTGAACTCACGCGCCGCATGGAGGGCAACCTGCCCGCCAACTTCGCGCAAGTGGCCGTGGACACCGTGGTCGCAGCCCACACCAAGGGCGAAACCGTGGCCAGCCGCAAGGCCAGCCAGCTGGCGCTGGAAGCCTTCACCGCCGCGCTGCCCGAACTGCTGGGCGGCAGCGCCGACCTGACGGGCTCCAACCTCACCAACACCAAGAGCACGCCCAACCTGCGCTTTGACATGCAAGGCCACGTGGTGCAGACCGAGGTCGAAGGTGGCAAGAAGATCGGTGGCCGTCACATCAACTACGGCGTGCGCGAATTCGGCATGGCCGCCATCATGAACGGCATCGCGCTGCACGGCGGTTTCATCCCCTACGGCGGCACTTTCCTGACCTTCAGCGACTACAGCCGCAATGCCATCCGCATGGCCGCGCTGATGAAGCAACGCGTGATCCACGTGTTCACGCACGACTCCATCGGCCTGGGCGAAGACGGCCCCACCCACCAGTCCATCGAGCACGCCGCCAGCCTGCGCCTGATCCCCAACCTGGATGTGTGGCGCCCCGGTGACACGGCCGAAACCGCCGTGGCCTGGAGCGTGGCCCTGTCCAACCGCAACAAGCCCACCGCCCTGCTGCTGTCGCGCCAGAACCTGCCCTACGCGCCCAAGCGCGACCTGGGCGACATCTCGCGCGGCGCCTACGTGCTCTCCGACCCCGCTGACGTGGGCATCAAGAAGAAGGCCGTGGCAGTGATCATCGCCACGGGTTCCGAAGTGCAGCTGGCCCTGAAGGCCCAGCGCCTGCTGGCCGACAAGAAGATCGCCGTGCGTGTGGTCTCCATGCCCAGCACCACCACCTTCGACCGCGAAGACGCCAAGTACAAGAGCAGCGTGCTGCCCGCTGGCGTGCCCCGCGTGGCTGTGGAAATGGGCGTGACGGACGGCTGGTGGAAATACGGCTGCGCTGCTGTGGTGGGCATCGACACCTACGGCGAGTCGGCCCCTGCACCCGTGCTGTTCAAGCACTTCGGCTTCACCGAAGAAAACGTGGCCGACGCGGTGCTGGTCGCCATCGGCGCCGCACGCCTGAAGCCCGCCAAGAAGGCCAGCAAGGCCAAGGCCCACTGAGACTCCTCCCGCCCGCTGCGCGCCCACTGCTGCAGCGGGCGCGCACTGGCAGATTCCTGATTTCGACTTTGCAACCTTGGAGAGACTACAAGCTATGACGATCAAGATTGGTATCAACGGTTTCGGCCGCATCGGCCGCAACGTGCTGCGCTCGGCCATCCAGAACTTCAGCGACATCGAAGTTGTGGGCATCAACGACCTGCTGGAGCCGGAGTACCTCGCGTACATGCTGCAGTACGACTCGGTGCACGGCCGCTTCAAGGGCGAAGTCTCGGTGGAGGGCAACACCCTGGTCGTCAACGGCAAGAAGATCCGCCTGACGCAAGAGCGCGACCCTGCCAACCTGAAGTGGAACGAAGTCGGCGCCGACGTGGTGATCGAATCCACCGGCCTGTTCCTGGACAAGGTCAGCGCGCAAAAGCACATCGATGCGGGCGCCAAGAAGGTCATCCTGTCGGCCCCTTCCAAGGACGACACCCCCATGTTCGTGTTTGGCGTGAACCACAACACGTACGCTGGCCAGGCCATCGTGTCCAACGCCTCGTGCACCACCAACTGCCTGGCCCCCGTGGCCAAGGTGCTCAACGACAAGTGGGGCATCAAGCGTGGCCTGATGACCACCGTGCATGCAGCGACTGCCACACAAAAGACCGTGGACGGCCCGTCCAACAAGGACTGGCGCGGCGGCCGCGGCATCCTGGAGAACATCATCCCTTCGAGCACCGGCGCTGCCAAGGCCGTGGGCGTGGTGATCCCTGCGCTGAACAAGAAGCTGACCGGCATGTCCTTCCGCGTGCCCACCTCTGACGTGTCGGTGGTGGACTTGACGGTGGAGCTGGAAAAGGCTGCCACCTACGAAGAAATCAAGGCCGAGATGAAGGCCCAGTCCGAAGGCGCCCTGAAGGGCGTGCTGGGCTACACCGAAGACAAGGTGGTGGCCACCGACTTCCGTGGTGACACCCGCACGTCGATCTTTGATGCCGACGCCGGCATTGCCCTGGACGGCACCTTCGTGAAGGTCGTGAGCTGGTACGACAACGAATGGGGCTACTCGAACAAGTGCCTGGAAATGGTGCGCGTGGTATCCAAGTAAGTACGACTTGCGCAAAAGGGGATCAGGCGCCATGCTTGTCCTCAGAACGCAACGGCGGATTCATCCCTGTTTGTGCGGGTCTTGGTCAGTATTTCCTTTGAAGATGAAGAAGCGCTAGTAGCAACTACCCTGTTCAAGCCGGTCGCCTGCAAAGGCCACCGGCTTTTTTTTGCCCGCCGTCCGCGCCTGGAGGGTAGGGAACGCCTGGCGTTCAACGGGCACCACCAACAGCCGCCGCTGCGGATGCCGCCACCAGTGGCGCAGGCCCCTGCGCTTGCCCGGGTGCACTGGCAATGTGCACCGTGCTCGTGGGAACTGCAAACGCCACCCCCATGGCCTTGAACTCGCGCAGCAGCCCCAGGTTGATGGCCTGCTGCAGGTCCATGTAGAGGTTGAAGGCCGGGTCTTCCACGGTGTAGACGACTTCGTAGTCGAGCGAGCTGGCGCCAAACGCCTTGAAATGCGCGCGGTCAAAACGCAGCTGCGGCTGCGCATCGATGAGCTTGCGCACAACGCCCGGAATGGCCTCGGCCTGCTCCGGTGTGGTGTCATAGGCCACGCCAAACGTGAACACAATGCGCCGCCTCTCCAGCATGCGAAAGTTGCTGATGGTCTGCTTGAGCAGGTCGGTGTTGGACATCACGATCTGCTCACCCTGCAGGCTGCGGATGCGCGTGGTCTTGAGACCAATCACCTGCACCGTGCCCGAAACGCCACCCACCACGATGAAGTCGCCCACCTCGAACGGCTTGTCCACCGCGATGGCAAGTGACGCAAACAGGTCGCCCAGGATGTTCTGCACCGCCAGCGCCACCGCAATGCCGCCCACGCCCAGGCTGGCGATGAAGGCTGTGATGTTCACGCCCACGTTGGACAGAATGGCCAGCAGGACCACGCTCCACAGCAGCGTGCGCAGCCCCCAGGACATCAGCGTGGCCGATGCACTGACCTGCGTCATGCCACTGGACGAGTGCCGCTCCACATAGCGGCGCACGCCAATGCCAATCGCGCGCATGCCCCACAGGCCCATCTGCAAAGCCACGGCCACAAACCACAGCTGGCTCAGGCGGCTCTCCCAGCGGCCAGGCAGGTCCAGCAGGCTGGCGCCCACCAGCAGAGCCACTACCAGCATCAGCGTGCGGCTGGTGCCCTCCAGCACATCCACCACCGTCAGGGCCATGCCGCTGTGCGACTGCGTGGCCCACACCTTGGCGCGGCGGGTGAGCAGGTGCAAAAGCACCAGGATGGCGGCATAGGTGGCCGCTGTCGCCGCCAAGGCGATGAGCAGGCTCCACAAGGGCACGCCGGCAAAGGTGGTCTCCTGGACCCATGTGAGAAAGGTGGTTGGCTGCATGTGGGGGCTCTCCTCTTCGTGGTGCCGGAACGGGATCAGTGGACATGGGGCCGACACAGGGTCGGCCACGGAGGCACAGGGTGACGAAACACCTGCCCCGAAGCGCAACGGACGCGCGCTGTCATGGATCGAGGCCCTGGGAAAGTCAGAGTTCCCGCAGGCAGGCGGGCAGGGCCGGCTGCGCCAATGGTTTGAACGTCATTTGCAAGTGTTCGTAAGACATACCCCACAGCAATACAGAGGCCGGGCCTACGCCCCTGTGCCGTGCGGACCCCAACAATGCACCGACACCAGAACACCCCTGGTTGCCCGCCCGATACGTCGGTGCGGCACATCCCACAACCTCCAGAGGAGTCCACAACACCATGCATTCATCCGCACTGATCCGTACCGCCGCCGCGGTCCTCGCACTGGGCGCCCTCGCCGCCTGTTCCTCCACTCCTGCGCCCACTGAGCAGATGGCTGTCACCCGCACCACCGTCAACCGTGTGGGCGCAGCACCTGCCGTTGCCACCAGCGCACCGGTTCAGTTGCAACAAGCGCGCGAAAAGCTTATCCAGGCAGAGAAAGCCATGGCAGAGAAGGACTATGTCGCCGCGCGCCGCTTGGCTGCCGAAGCAGAAGTGGACGCTCGCGTGGCCGAGACCCGCGCCGACGCCGCCAGCAATGCCGCCAACCTGGCGCAGGTGCACGACGGCATCCGCGCGCTGCAGGAAGAAATCAACCGCCGATCGCCCCGCTAAGGATTTGGGCCCTTGCGCCCGGCCTGGCTTCGCCCCACGCCAAAACGCCGTTGGGGCCCTGCGATTGCCCTCCCCCCATTTCAAGGAACACCTGACCATGCATCCCTTTTTTCACCGCACTACCGCCCTGTGCACCAGCCTGATTGCCGTTGGCCTGCTGGCCGCATGCGCAAGCACCACCCCATCACCCGCGCTGGAAGAGGCCCGCACCGCAGTAAGCACCGCCGCCGGGGACCCGGCCGTCAATCAGTACGCGCAGCTCGAACTCAAGCAAGCCACCGACGCGCTCGCCAAGGCCGACCGCGTGTGGGCCGATGACCGCGATACCTCCGAGACCAACCATCTGGCCTACTTGGCCCGCCAACGCGCCGAGATCGCCACCAACGCGGCCCGCGCCCGCCAGCTTGATGCCAGCATCCAGCAAGCAGGCAGCGAAGCCGACCGCATCCGCCTGCAAGCCCGCACCCAGGAGGCGGATGCCGCCCGCTTGCGCGCCCAGCAAGCCCAGCAGCAGGCAATGAGCGCCGAGCAGCGCGCCGCCCAGCAGCAAGCCCAGGCCACAGCCGCCATGGCCCAGGCCAACGCCGCACAAGACCGCGTGCGTGCCCTCGAAGCGCAACTGCGCGAACTGGAAGCCCAGCAAACCGAACGCGGCCTGCTGGTCACCCTGGGCGATGTGCTGTTTGCGTTCAACAAGGCCGAGCTGTCGTCCCAGGCAGGTCCGCGCCTGGATAAGCTGGCCAACTTCCTCAAACAGTTTCCCGATCGCAAATTGCTGATCGAGGGCTACACCGACAGCGTCGGTGGCGACAGCTACAACCAGGACCTGTCAGACCGCCGCGCCCAGGCCGTGCGCGACGCGCTGGTGCAACGCGGCGTGGACAGCAGCCGCATCACCGCACGCGGCTATGGCAAAGCCCACCCCGTGGCCGACAATGCCTCACCCGAAGGCCGCGCGATGAACCGCCGCGTGGAGATCGTGATTGCCGATGACAAGGGGAATTTGCGCGGTCGTTGAGCCATTCAGCACTCGCCCCTCGCCCAATAGCTGAGGCGTGGCGTGGCGGAATCGCGAGATTCCGCCAGCGTACCGAACAGGAAAGCCCTGGAGCAGTGATGTTCCAGGGCTTTGTCTTTTCATGCATTGCTGTTGTTGAACGGTTGGCTCCAGTGCCAGCCTCCCTGCCTACACGCAGGTGAAGTTAAACGAGACACCAAAATCCAACTCCATCAGGAGGTGCAACGAATCGTTCTTCACCGTCAAGTAAGGATATGGACTTTCGGAAAAGCACCCAAGCACGATGTCAGCACTTGGTGACTGGGAAATGATCTCTCGAAAGTAATCTCTGTGCGGAGCAATGGCGTTCCAAAGCCATTCAAGGTGCTCATCCAAGGAAGCATCTCCCCCAAGGGCGAATCCAACAACCACACATCCTGCGTCCAAAGTCTTTGCCCCACTCGCCGCTCACCCTTTCGAATAGAACGTGCGGGCAGGAGTCCCGTCCTCAACGAAATGGCGTCGTGATGCGCACCGACGCCGACAATCCGCAGTGACGCATCAAAGCGATAAAAACGGGGCCTTCCTCCATAGGAAGGATTGTGAAGAATATTTTCTTGCCGACGCATGCCACGCTCCAAGCGTCGTCGAACCGATGTGGAGATGCGGACCATCTGCTTTTCTCACTTCGAAGTATTTTGTGATCGCCGAATGTGGCAGTCCGCTTCTTGATACGGGCGCAGGCTCTTTGCGCCCAGGCCTGACATTAGCCCTCAGAAGCCTGACCTGCTGAGATTGCGCGTTGCCGAACCTTGTTCAGCTCGCTGAGGTACGACCCCGGAATCTGCCTTACCTCCTCTACGGGCCCTAGCACGCTGATCCGTGCGCCATCCACGGCAACTTGCAATCCCACGGGCACAGCAAAGAACTGGATCAGGTCTGGGCGGTGGACGCCCAGCTGGTAGAGGGAGGTCTTGATAAAGCGCGTCGGATCTTCAAGGCTCGCTTCGTCGTCAAGGTCCGAGAGCCACCAGCCGGAATCCACAGCGTTGACGGCCTCGTTTCGGGTGAGCAGGATGCGGCTGGCCTCTTTGTAGTTCACGTTCACGACAACGCTTTGCCGGAGCGACGGAAAGTCCGGCTCGACGGGTGGGTAGAGGCTCCCGACAACATCTTTCTGATTGCGCAGCTGCATCAGCGTGCTGTCGACCGAATCGACAAACTTCACGGGCACCACCTTCATGTCGGGCTCCAGCACTCGCAGAAATCCAGCAGGCCCCTCTTCCAGCATCGTGAACATCCAGCCGACCTGCAGGCTCTCGCCGCTGCGGAACTTCTCGCCTTGAGCGACCCGTTGCTCAAAGAACTGCAGCAGGAAGGAAATGTCTTCAGGCGGCACGGCGCTGCTCGAGACGCGAATCTGAAAATCGGGATGGCCGTGCAGCTTGCAGCGGGAGGTAACGTGAACCGACGGCGTGCTCGGCCGCACCGAAGAAGGCTTGCGTCCGAATGTCGAGAGGATGGAGCGCAGAGACATTTTTTTCTTGTGCGGCTGGATGGCCCAGGGGCGGCCGAATGTGGGCTGTTGCGCCGACTGGGCTGGTGGGGGCTGCGGGCAGGCTGGTGGTCGCCAGCGGCGTTACGCCGGACGGCTTTCGAACGTCTCGGTATCCACCTCACTCGCGCTCTGCGCGTTGTAGCGCTCACCCACCACCGTGCGCTCATTGATCAGCGCATCAAGCCGCGCGATCACCACAGCATCGAGCGGCACATCGGCCGCGCCCATGTCATCCAGCAGATGCTCCACGCTCGTGGTGCCGGGGATGGGGATGATGTGCTCACCCCGATGCAGCAACCACGCCAGCGCCAGCTGGGCAGGCGTGCAGCCCACCTCGCGCGCAATCGCCTGGTAGCCATCGAGCAGCCTCAGGTTGGCCGCATAGGCCTCGGGCGCAAAACGCGGCATGGCGCGGCGGATGTCCTTGGCATCAAGCGTGGACACATCGGTCAAGCCACCACACAAGAAACCGCGTGCCACCGGGCTGAAGGCCACAAAGGCCACCCCCAGCGCGCGGCAGGCGTCCAGCACGGCGATCTCTGGGTTGCGCGTCCACAGCGAATATTCGGTCTGCACCGCCGTGATCGGGAACTCGGCATGCGCGCGGCGCAGCGTGGCAGCGGACACCTCGCTCAGCCCCACTGTGCGAATGTGCCCGCGCCGCACCAGCTCGCCCAACGCGCCGACGCTTTCCTCAACCGGCACGCTCTTGTCCCAGCGGTGCAGGTAGTACAGGTCGATCACATCGGTCTGCAGTCGGCGCAGGCTGTCTTCGCAGGTCTTGCGCAGCGTATCGGGCCGCCCATCGATCACGCGCACCAGCTTGCCATCACCCTTCACATCCACGCCCTGCATGCCACATTTGCTGGCCAGCGTGAAGCGGCTGCGGTGGCTTTTCATCACGCGGCCCACCAGCGTTTCGTTGGCGCCAAAGCCGTACAGCGTCGCCGTGTCGAACAGCGTCACGCCCGCATCCAGCGCGGCCAGCAGCACACGCTCGCCCTGCTCGGCAGACACCGGCGCGCCATAGGCGTGCGAGAGGTTCATGCAGCCCAGCCCGATGGCCGAGACGTTGAAGGGTCCAAGGTTTCTTTGTTGCATGGCGCGAGCTTACGTCAACACCGACTGCCCGCGCAGCCGGGTTGGCTACTCCCAGAACCCATCGCTGCGGCGCTCCCGCACGCGCTGCACGCTGTATTCCGCTATCTGCCGAATCAGGCCCTCGGGCAAGGGGTGGTCATACGGCAGCACGATGGTGCCCTTGGTGGTTTTGAGCGCCTGCAGCGCCTCTCGAAAATGCGCCAGCGCTGCAACAGGCGGCGCAAAACTGGCGTGTGCCTTGTGCGCGGAGAAGGCATAGACAAAACGCGGCTCGATGAAAAACGGCGTGTTCCACTTGATGACCTCCTGGGCCTGCGGCGCAGCGCGCTTCAAGACCCCGTAAAGCGCGCGCAGCAGCGGCTGGCCCGCCGCTGGGGCCGCTGCGATGTACTCGGCAATGGTGGCGGGGCACAGTACTGGTGAAGGTGTTGTTGGCATGGCGGTGATGACGCTCTATGACGACTGCACTGCAACCGAACGCTTGGCCCACAGATCCACCCGCTCACCCGCCATACAGGCCGCCAGCAGCTGGGCGAATCGGGAATCCCGCGTTTCAGGCCGCTTGGCGGAGGTCACCCAGTGCAGCAGGGTCTTTTTGTAGCCCGGCGGCGTGGCCTCAAAAAACTGCCACGCCTTCTTGTGCCGCCGGAACTCCCGCAGCTGCGCGGCAGGCAGCTCGGCGGGCGCCGCCTGCTCGTGCGAATAAATCGCAGACTTGCCGGCCTTGCGGTGCGCAAAAGCCTGCAGCCCCGCAGGGGTCATGCGGCCAGCGGCCTGCAGTTGCTCCATCTTGGCAATGTTCACCGCGCTCCAGATGGACGACGGCTTGCGCGGCGTGAAGCGGATCGAATACGTGTGCTCATCAATGCGCCGCCGCACACCGTCGATCCAGCCAAAACACAGGGCTTCGTCCACCGACTCGGACCATGTCATGCACGGCTGGCCGGAGCCGACTTTGTGGAAGCCTACGAGCAGTTCACGGCCATTCGCCGCGTGCTCTTGCAGCCAATGGCGGAAGGCTTCGGGGGTAGCGAAGAAAGTGGCGGAGGTCATGCGGGAGCATTGTGACCAATGTCTGTGGCGAGGCCTGCCCCTGTTCGCATGGCATTCACCACCTCTAGATCCTTCGGCGCAACGACCGTGGGACCGTTGAAAACGGCAGCCAAGGTCGTCCACAGGGAGACGGGCTGAACCGATTGAATCTGGATGAAAACTAGGTGATTTTGAAAACAGTCAGGATCTTTTTGGAACCCGACTTTTCCTCGAAGGCCGCCCACTGCTTGATACCTTTGACCAGCACCTGCGTGCTCACGTCCCGCACGGCCTTCTTGGTCTGGAGTTTGGCAGTGAGCCAGTCCTGGATATGCGCGAAGTGCGCACCTTCTTGCCCCGTGGGAATCAGCATGTCCATGCCTGCCACTTTGCCAGCGGAGGTCACTGTAATTTCGGTTGCGGGCATATGAAAAGGCTTGGAGGGTTGAGCGAACTGCTGGGCAACGTCAGGCAGCCATGCGCCCTGAATGCAGGGGCACGTTTTGTGGCCCGAAAGAGCGGGCAGCACCACGGCGTTGAGGCGCATTTTATGCCCCACCCATCCGATAGAGCTTGCCAAGGCCGCAGCTTGCGGCGGGGACCGCTGGAGCAGGCAAACACCCTCTCCACGCACGCATCGCCAATCCCGGCAAAGGACTCTCCGGCAAACCAGAACTACTGATTTGATAGCTACCAGCGCTTGATAGCAAAGCGCTAGAGCCCTATTTCCTTAGAAATCAGCCCGCATTCAGCTGCTGCTCCAACTGGTGCAGCACCTGGTAGCAAGCCAACACCCGGCCCACGCTGGCATTCGGCTCACGGCCTTCCTGGATGGCGGCGAAGAACTCGCGGTCTTGCAGCTCGATGCCGTTCATCGACACGTCCACCTTGCTCACATCGATCTTCTCGTCCTTGCCGTTGAACAGGTCGTCATAACGGGCGAGGTACGTGGCAGTGTCGCCGATGTAGCGGAAGTACGTGCCCAGCGGACCATCGTTGTTGAAGCTCAAGGAGAGCGTGCAGATGGCGCCGTTGGCGGCCTTGAGCTGGATGCTCATGTCCATCGCAATGCCCAGCGTGGGATGGATGGGGCCCTGGATGGCGTTGGCCTGCACGATGGGGCTGCCCGCCTGGTAGGCGAACAGGTCCACGGTGTGGGCGGCGTGGTGCCACAGCAGGTGGTCCGTCCAGCTGCGGGCCTGGCCCAGCGCGTTGGTATTGGTGCGGCGAAAGAAGTAGGTCTGCACATCCATCTGCTGGAGGTTGAACTCGCCCTTCTGGATCTGGTGGTGCACGTACTGGTGGCTGGGATTGAAGCGGCGGGTGTGGCCGCACATCGCTACCAGGCCGGTTTGCTTTTGCAGGGCTACAACCTCTTCAGCGCCCTTGAGGCTGTCGGCCAGCGGGATCTCGACCTGCACATGTTTGCCCGCCTTCAGGCAGGCGATGGTCTGCTCGGCGTGCATCTGCGTGGGGGTGCACAGGATGACGGCATCCACCTCGGGCAATGCCAGCGCGTCGGCCAGCTCGGTGGTCACGTGGCCGATGCCGTACTTGGCGGCCACTTCCTTCGTTTTCTCCAGATCGCGGCTGATCAGCGAGACGACTTCCACGCCGTCGATGTTCTTGATGCCGTCCAGGTGTTTGATGCCGAAGGCGCCAGCGCCCGCGAGTGCGACTTTGATGGTCATGGATGTGTCCTTTTTACGTGTTCTCAAGAATCAAATGGCCCACGGCGGTGTTGGACGCGGGCACATGGTAGAAGCGGTGCGCCAGCTTCGGGGGCTTGCCTCCGGCCACGTCGGCCATGGCACCGCGCGCGATGAGCCACATCACCAGCTCAATGCCCTCGCTGCCCGCTTCGCGCACGTAGTCGATGTGCGGGATGCTCGCGGCGGCCTCGGGGTCATTGATGAGCTTGTCGAGGAAGGCGTTGTCAAACTCTTTGTTGATGAGCCCGGCACGCGGGCCCTGCAGCTGGTGGCTCATGCCACCCGTGCCCCAGATGTGCACGTTGATATCTTCGTCGTAGCTCTCCACGGCCTTGCGGATGGCCTGGCCCAGGTTGTAGCAGCGGCGGCCGCTGGGCACGGGGTACTGCACCACATTGACCGCAAACGGAATCACCGGGCAGGGCCAGGCACCCTTGACCGGGTCTTGCTCGCCAAACATCAGCGACAGGGGCACGGTGAGGCCGTGGTCCACCGCCATCTTGTTGACGATGGTGAGGTCAAAGTCCTGCTGGATGACCGACTGGGCAATGTGGGCTGCCAGGTCGGGATGGCCCATGACCTTGGGCACGGGGCGCGGGCCAAAACCCTCGTCGGCCACTTCGTAGTCGGCGGCGGTGCCGATAGCGAACGTGGGGATGAGGTCCAGGCTGAAGGCCGTGGCATGGTCGTTGTAGACCAGGAAGATCACGTCGGGCTTGTGGTCTTTGATCCACTGCTTGCCGAAGTCGTAGCCCGCGAACACGGGCTTCCAGTAGTCTTCGTGGGTCTTGCCGAGGTCCATGGCTGCGCCGATGGCAGGCACGTGCGATGTGAAGACGGAGGCGGTGATTCTGGCCATTGTCAAATTCCTTTCTTGCCCGCGCTGCCCTGCGGCTGGCGGTGCGCCTGGGCGTCGCCGTCTTCGCCGATCACGCGGTTGCCGTTGGCCGAGCGGCCGCCGTTGATCATCATGTTGCGGTATTCCTCTTCGGTCATACCGGTCATGCTGCCCGCCATCTGCTGAAAGCTCTTGCCGTCGGTGGAGCCGATCTTGGCCAGAAAGTAGATGTTGCCGCCCAGACGAATGCACCAGTTGAGGTCGCGCGCCAGCACGGCCTGTTTTTGCTCTTCGGTCATGGCCCACTCGTCCAGGTAGGCACGCTCGTTGGCCTTGAAGCGGACGCGGTTCTCGGCCTTCATGAGGCTCATGCAGAACTGGTTGAGCCAGTAGCCTTTGCGGCTTTGCTCCGCGTCGAAGATGGTCGTGCCGGGCACGTCGAGGTAGGGTTTATCGAGAGACATGGTGTCAGTCCTCCACGGTGACTTCTTCGGGCCAGTACAGGCGCATGGGGTTGTCCACCAGCAGCTTCTTTTGCAACTCCGGTGTCGTTGCGATGTGCGGGATGAAGTCCACCAGCAGGCCATCATCGGGCATGTGGTCCTTGAGGTTGGGGTGGGGCCAGTCGGTGCCCCAGAGCACACGGTCGGGGAACTCTTCCACCACGCGGCGGGCGAACGGGATCACGTCGGTGTAGGCGTTCTGCTCGCCGTTCAGGGCCTTGGGGCCGGTCACAGAGAGGCGCTCGGGGCAGCTCACCTTGCTCCACACATTGGGGTGCTGGTGCATGAACTTCAGGAACAGTTCGAACTCCGGCCCATCCACGGGCTTGTTCACATCGGGGCGGCCCATGTGGTCCACCACCACGGTGGTGGGCAACGCGGTGAAGAAGTCCCACAGCTCGGGCAGGTCCACCGCCTCGAAGTAGATCACCACGTGCCAGCCGAGTTGGTGGATGCGCGCGGCAATTTCCATCAGCTCGTCCTTGGGCGTGAAGTCCACCAGGCGCTTGACGAAGTTGAAACGCACGCCGCGCACACCCGCGTCGTGCATGGCCTGCAGTTCTTCGTCAGTGACCGAGCGCTTGACGGTGGCCACGCCGCGCGCCTTGCCGCCGGAGTGCACCAGCGCATCGACCATGGCGCGGTTGTCCGCACCGTGGCAGGTGGCCTGCACCACCACGTTGCGCGCAAAACCCAGGTGGTCGCGCAGCGCGTACAGCTGGTTCTTGCTGGCATCGCAGGGCGTGTACTTGCGCTCGGGTGCGTAGGGGAACTCGGCCCCGGGGCCGAACACGTGGCAGTGCGCATCCACGGCGCCTGCAGGCACCTGAAAGCGGGGCTTGCTGGGGCCGGCGTACCAGTCCAGCCAGCCGGGGGTTTTGGTGAATTCAGACATGGGCGACTACTTTGCTATGTTAAATATAGCTACCAGCGCTTGATAGATAAGCGCCAGAGGCCAAAAACACTTGAATTTATCGTTCAATCGATGTACCTGAGGCCCGCCTTCTCCAGGCCGGGGCGCATGTTGTACATGTCCAGGCCCAGCACGCCGCTGGCCAGCTTGGCCCGTTTCTCGCCTTCAAAGCTTTCGCGCTTCTGGGCGGCGGCGAGCGTTTCTGCGGCGCGGGCGGCGGGCACACACACCACGCCGTCGTCGTCAGCCACGATCACGTCGCCAGGTGTGACGAGCGCACCGGCGCACACCACGGGAATGTTCACCGAGCCCAGCGTCGCCTTGATGGTGCCCTTGCTGCTGATGGCGCGGCTCCACACGGGGAAGTTCATCTCCTGCAGCGTCTTCACGTCGCGCACGCCGGCATCGATGATGAGCGCACGCGCACCGCGGGCCTGGAAGCTGGTGGCCAGCAGGTCGCCGAAGTAGCCGTCGGTGCATTCGGAAGTGACTGCGGCCACCACGATGTCGCCGGGCTGGATCTGCTCGGCCGCCACGTGCATCATCCAGTTGTCGCCGGGCTGCAGCAGCACGGTGACGGCCGTGCCGCTGACCTGCTGGCCGCCGTAGATGGGGCGCATATAGGGCTTGAGCAGGCCCACGCGGCCCATGGCCTCGTGCACGGTGGCTGAGCCCAGGGCGGCCAGTCCGTCGGCGGCTGCGCGATCGGCGCGGGTGATATTGCGGTAGACAACGCCAAGTTCAAACATGTCAGAGCCCCTTCGCCTTCAGGCGTGAATCGAGTCGGGAGAACACGCGGCGCACATTGCCTTCGTAGATCTGGTGCCTGTCGTCGCCACTCAGGATCTTGGACGCTTCGATGTAGCGCTTGGTGTCGTCGTAGTAGTTGCCGGTGGTGGGATCGATACCGCGCACTGCGCCAATCATTTCGCTGGCGAACAGCACGTTCTTCACCGGGATCACGGTGTTGAGCAGGTCGATGCCGGGCTGGTGGTACACGCAGGTGTCGAAGAACACGTTGTTCATCAGGTGATCATCCAGCAGCGGCTTCTTCATCTCTTGCGCCAGGCCGCGGAAACGGCCCCAGTGGTAGGGCACCGCGCCGCCGCCGTGCGGGATCAGGAACTTGAGCGTGGGGAAGTCCTTGAACAGATCGCCCTGGATCAGCTGCATGAAGGCCGTGGTGTCGGCGTTCAGGTAGTGCGCGCCGGTGGTGTGAAAACACGCATTGCAGCTGGTGCTCACGTGGATCATTGCGGGCAGGTCGTACTCCACCATCTTTTCGTAGATGGGGTACCAGTGCTTGTCGGTCAGCGGGGGGCTGGTCCAGTGGCCGCCCGAGGGGTCGGGGTTCAGGTTGATGCCCACGGCGCCGTATTCGTGCACGCACTTTTCCAGCTCGGGGATGCAGGTGGCGGGGTCAACACCGGGGCTTTGCGGCAGCATGGCCACGGGCACGAAGTGCTCGGGGAACAGCGTGGAGACCCGATAGCACAGCTCGTTGCAGATGGCGGCCCAGGTGCTGGACACATTGAAGTCGCCGATGTGGTGCGCCATGAAGCTGGCGCGTGGGCTGAACAGCGTGATGTCGCTGCCGCGCTCCTTCATCAGCTTGAGCTGGTTGGTCTCGATGGAATCGCGCAGCTCGTCGTCGCTGATCTGCAGGTCTGCCACCTTGGGCATCTGGGCAGGGTCCTTGATGCCGGCGATCTGCGCATTGCGCCAGTTCTCCAGCGCCTTGGGGGCCGTGGTGTAGTGGCCGTGGCAGTCGATGATGAGGCTCATTTTTGGGTGCTCCTGGAATGTGTTCTTGTGATCGGTCAGGCAGGGGTCATGCCCTGCTGGCGTTTTGCCTCTGCGGCGGCGGGCGACGCCAGGTAGGCCAGCAGCGCACGCGCGGCATCGACCTGTTGCGACTGCGCGCCGATGCCCGCTGAAAACGTGGTGGTGATCTGGATAGCGGGCGGCAGCGGGCCCACGATCTGGATGCCCTGCACATGCAGCAGCTCGCTCAGTTGCTGAAAGCCCAGCGCCACCTCGCCCTTCGCAACCAGCGAGCCCACGGGCACGCCGGGGGGCGCCTGCACCATGCGGGGGGCGATCTGGTCGGCAATGCCCCAGCGCTCGAACAGCTTGGCCAGCGCCACGCCGCTGGGGCCGGTGGACAGGCTGATGCTGCGCGCGGCCAGCACGGCCTGTCGCACGGCGTCTTCGGTGCTGATGTCGGGCAGCGGTGCGCCCTGTGGCACGGCCACGGCCACGCCAGAGTGCACCCAATCCACCTTGCTGCCGGGCAGCAGGTGGCCCCCAGCGAGGAGCTTGTCGATGGCGTCGGAGGCGAGGATGACCACGTCGAAGGTTTCACCAGCCGCCACACGCTTGGCCGCGTCCACACCACCCACCGATTCGATGGCGGCCTGCGTGCCCGACTGCTGTGCAAAACCGGCCACCAGGTCGGCCAGCACCTGGCGCGTGGCCATGGAGGAAATGCCGCGAATCACGGGCGGGGTCATGCGGTGTCTCCTGCCGGGTTGCGGGTGGCCCAGGCGGTGCGTGCAGTTGTATACATGCCGCCGATTGTGGGCAGCGGCGGCCTAAACATGAAGGCGACACCGGCACTACCAGATATATCATTCCGTGATCGTTGACCCACAGCTATATCAGAGAGCCTTGCCCATGGACCTCAAGCAGATCGAATACTTTGTGCGGGTGGCCGAGCTGGGCAGCTTTACCCGCGCGTCGGTGGTGCTGGACATTGCCCAGCCCGCACTGAGCCGCCAGGTGCGCCTGCTGGAGGTGGAGCTGCGCCAGAACCTGCTGGTGCGCAACGGCCGGGGCGCCACGCCCACCGAGGCGGGCAAGCTGCTGCTGGAGCACGGGCGCGGCATCCTGCACCAGGTGGAGCGCGCCCGCGAGGAGCTGGGCCGCGTGCGCGGCGCGCTGGCCGGGCGCGTGGCCATTGGCCTGCCGCCCAGCATTGCCAAGGTGCTGACCGTGCCGCTGACCCGCGCCTTCCGCGTGAAGATGCCCGACGCCGCGCTGGCCATCAGCGAGGGGCTGTCGGTAGCCATGCGCGAGTCGCTGACCACGGGCTTGCTCGACATTGCGCTGCTCTACAACACCACGCCCGCGCCCGGCATCGAGACCACGGCGCTCCTGGAGGAGGATCTGTTTCTGGTTCAACGCCGCACCGGGGGCCAAAGCGAGGCAGAGACAGACGCCTTGGCCCGCGTGCCACTGCCGCTGGACGAGCTGCCCCGCTTTCCGCTGGTGATCCCCACGCGCCCCAACTCGATCCGCATGCTGGTGGAATCCGAACTGGCGGCACGGGGCAAGCGCCCGCAGATCAGCCTGGAGATCGACGGCGTGGCCGCCATTCTGGACCTGGTGGCCGACGGTGCTGGCTGTGCCGTGCTGCCCATGAATGCGGTCACCACGTCGGGCAAGCCCGAGGTGTTCAGCACCCGGCCCATCCACGGCGCGGGCAGCGATGCCGATGGAGAAGACAACACCCGCCTGCGCAGCAAGCTCTTTATGGCGGTGAGTTCGCAACGCCCAGCCACACTGACGCAGCAGGCCATGGCGGAGCTGATCCGCTCCACGTTGCAAGCGTTGTACAGGTCTCCCCCCTGAGACGCTGCGGGGCGACACTTGCTTGGCGCCCCTCGCTTTGAGGCAGCGCCAGTTTCACAGGCTGGGGGAGCTATCAGGATCAGAGTCTGTCAGGGGCTTTGGGCAAACTCTCCAAGAGACGATCCGCATAGTCCTGCCAGCGCGCCTCCTTGGGCAGGCCTTGAAAGACGCCTTCGCGCGCGAGATCAGCCACCCACTGCTGCTTGGCCGCAATGGCCGACGCCATCAGCGGCTGCATGCCTGCCTCCTGCACGGTGTGTGCGGACTCACGCATCTCTTCGGCGCGGCGCTGGCCGTGTTGCACCACGCGGCTGAAGAAGTAGCGCCCCTGTTCGTGCCAGTCGATGGACGGGAAGGTCTCGGCCAGGGTGGGCAGCACATGGTCTTCCACGCCGTAGTGGCGGGCCGTGGCGTAGCTCTCGATCACCAGCGCCTCCAGCCCCTTGATCATGATGCTGCGGCACATCTTGATGGCGCTGGCCACGCCCAGCTGCTCACTCACCGGCTTGGCGTCCATACCCCAACCCACCAGCACGGAGGCCAGTACTTCGGCCTGGGGTCCACCGAGCAGCATAGGCACGCGGATGCCGTAGGGGGGCACCGAGGTCATCACGCCCGCCTCGACATAGTGCGCACCCCGCGCCTCGATGAGCGCAGCGGCTTGCTGCTTGGTGCCGGGCGATGCCGAGTTGAGGTCCAGAAACACAGTGCCGGGGCGGATGTGCTGCGCCGCCTCCAGCGCCACAGCGAGTGTGTTCGACGCGGTGACGGCCGAGATGACGCAGTCGCAGCGTGTGCAAAGTGCCTGCATCGAATCCACCGCCACGACACCGCCCTGCGCGGCGTGCTGCTGCAATGCGTCGCGGTGCGCAGCGTCGGCCAGCTTCAGGTCCCAGGCGGCGACGGAGGCCACGCCGGGCTGAACGCGCAAGCCCGCGCTGAAGATCTTGCCCACCTCGCCATAGCCCACGAGGCCGATGTGTGTGATGTTCATTCAATGTCCCTTTCAGCCTCCGCACCACCGCTGGCACCGCAGGCGTGCAGCGGTGGTACTCACTGCCGCGCGATCTTGGCCCGTGCGATCACGTCGCTCCAGCGGCGCACATCAGCAGCCAGGTGTTCGCCCAGCTGCGCGGGGGTGCTGCCCTGGGCATTCAAGTTCAGTTCCAGCAGGCGCTTTTTCACATCGGGCTGGGCCAGCGCGGCCTGCACCTCGCGCGAGAGACGCTCCACCACGGCAGCGGGTGTTTTGGCGGGCACGGCCAGGCCGTTCCACGACGTGACGTTGAAGCTGGCCAACGGCCCGCCGCTTTCGCGCACCGTGGGCACATCGGGCAGCTGAGCGGCACGCTGGGCGCCCATCACAGCCAATGGCCGCAAGGCCTTGGCGCCGATTTGCGGCATGAGGCCGCCCAGGATGTCGATCATCACGTCGATCTCGCCACCGCGCACCGCGGTGATGACGGGAGGCGTCCCGTTAAAGGGCACCACCTGCGCGTCGATGCCCGCCGTCACCTTGAACAGCTCGGCGGCCAGGTTCTGCGTGGTGCCGATCTGCGGGGTGCCAATGTTGAGCTTGCCAGGGTGGGCGCGGGCGTAGGCCAGCAGCTCGGCCAGGGTGGTAAAGCGCCCGCCTTCCTTGACCACTACGGCCAGGTCGAACGTGGCCAGCAGCGAGACGGGGGCAAAGTCCTTGAGGGTGTCGAACGGCAAGGCTTTGAAAAGCGCGGCACTGACGGCCGTGCCGCTGCTGACCAACAGCAGCGTGTGGCCATCGGGCTCGGCACGCGCCACCAAGTCACCCGCCACCACGCCACCCGCGCTGGGCTTGTTCTCGATGACCACGCTTTGCCCCAACGGGCCAGCAATCTTCTGGCCCACGGTGCGTGCCGTGATGTCGGCCGCGCCACCAGCGGCGTTGGGCACCACGATGCGCAGGGGGCGTGAAGGAAAGGCCGATTGCGCCACGGCAGGTGCAGCCGCACCGCAAGACGACGCCGCCAGCCAGCTCAGAAGGGTTCTGCGGTGCAGTGCTTGCATGGTGACCACTACCTTGCCACGCCCAGCAGGCGGTCGAGCAACTCGGGCTGCGCACTCAGCTCGGCGGCCGTTCCGGTGTGCACCACCGTGCCCCGGTCCAGCACGGCGGCGCGGTCTGAGATGGCCAGTATGGCCTGCGGATGCTGCTCCACGATGATGGCCGAGAGACCCTCTTCGCGCGTGATGCGGCGGATGGCGCGCAGCAGCTCTTCCACGATGATGGGCGCGAGGCCTTCGAGCGGCTCATCCAGCAGCAGCAGGCGTGGGTTGAGCACCAACGCGCGGCCCACGGCCAGCATCTGCTGCTCGCCCCCCGACAGCTGTGTGCCCAGGTTGGTCTTGCGCTCGGCCAGGCGCGGGAACATTTCGTACACGCGCTCAGGCGTCCAGGGCCGGGCGCTGGAGCCCTTGCGGCCGGGGCGCGCCACGGCCGTGAGGTTCTCGTGCACCGTGAGCGACTTGAAGATATTGCGCTCTTGCGGCACCCAGCCAATACCGGCGGCTGCGCGCTCGTGCGACGGCAGCTTGTGCAGCGCCACGCCGCCTAGGCTCACGCTGCCCGCATGCTGGCGCGTGGCCCCGGCCAGCGTGTTGATGAGCGTGGTCTTGCCCGTGCCATTGCGGCCCAGCAGGGCCAGTGTGTCGCCCTCGGGCAGGGCCAGTGAAATGCCTTGCAGCACCACGGCCTCGCCATAGCCCGCACTCAGGCCCTCGATGCGCAAGAGTTCAGACATGGGCGTCCTCCCCGTGTCCCAGATACACGGCCTTCACCTGCGGGTCGTTCGCAATGGTGTCCGGGTCGCCCTCGGTAAGCACGGTGCCGTTGACCAGCACCGTCATGCGGTTGGCGAAGCTGAAAACCAGGTCCATATCGTGTTCGATCAAAAGCACCGAGACATCGGCGGGCAGGGCTGCCACGGTCTGCAGCAGTTCCTCACGCTCCCCCGCAGGCACGCCGGCCACGGGCTCATCCAGCAGCAGCACGCGCGGCTCACAGGCTAGGGCAATCGCAATTTCGAGCAGGCGGCGCTTGCCGTAGGCCAGCACGCGTGTTTCCTCGGCCATCACCGAGGTGAGGTGGAACTGCTCCAGCAGTTGCTCGCAGCGCTCGGTGACGGCCTTGCGCGCACCCAGCGGTTGCCACCATTTGCCGCCCAGGCCTTGCTGTTGCGACACGGTGAGCGCCAGCGTCTCCAGCGGCGTGAGGGTGTCGAACAGCTGGTTGATCTGGAACGTGCGCACCATGCCGCGCTGCACCCGTTGGTGCGGCGCAAGGCGGGTGATGTCCTGGCCTTCCAACGTGATCGAGCCTTCGGTGGGCTCCAGCACGCCGGTCAGCAGGTTGATGAGCGTGGTCTTGCCCGCACCGTTGGGGCCGATGAGCGCATGGCGTGCGCCCTTTTTCAGATTCAGCGTGACGTTGTTGGTGGCGGTGATGCCGCCAAAGCGCATGACGAGCCCCTGCGCGGAGAGCACGGTGGTGTTATCGGTGTTCATGCGTTTCTCCCGAACCACGTCCAGGGACGAAATAGCCGTTCGCGCCCCACCAGCACCAGCACCACGAGGAACAGGCCGATCCAGAACGTCCAGTACTGGGGCGTGACCGACGAGATCACGTCCTGCAGCAGCTTGAAGCCAATAGCGCCCAGGATGCCGCCATAGAGCCAGCCCACGCCGCCGATCACGAGGATCAGCATCACGTCGGCCGAGCGGTGGAACTCAAACAGATCAAGCGATGCAAAACCTGTGGTCTGCGTAAGCAAGGCGCCCGCAGCCCCGGCCAGCGCGGCGGCCAGCGTATACACCTGAGCAAGTTTGGCCGTGACCGGGATGCCGATGGCCATGGCGCGCAGCCGGTTGTCGCGGATGGCCTTGAGCGTGGCACCAAACGGCGATTGCACGATACGCCGAGCGATCAAAAAGAACACCAGCAGCACGGTAAGCGAATACCAGGCAGCAGTGCGGCCGTAGAGGTCGAAATCAAATTTTCCGAGCACGGGGCCCATGACCACTCCCTGCAGGCCATCGGCGCCGCCGGTCAGCCAGTCGAGCTTGTTGGCCAGCTCCAGCATCACCAGGCCCACGCCCAGCGTGACCATGAGGCGGGTGAGATCGGTGCCGCGCATGATGGTGAGCGACGCCACGGCGCCCAGCACCGTGGCCGCAGCAATGCCCACGGCCAGGCCGACCAGCGGATCGGGCATCACATGCTTGGCAAACAGCGCCGCTGCATAGCCGCCCAGCCCGAAGAAGGCCGCATGGCCCAGCGAGACGATGCCGGTGTAGCCCAGGATCAGGTCCAGCGACAGGGCAAACAGCGCGACGATGGCGATCTCGTTGATGATGAGCGCATGGCTGGGCAGTGCCAGCGGCGCCACGAAGGCCAGCAGCCAGAGCACGAGCTCCCACCAGTGGAAGCGGCGCGCTTGCAACAAGGTGTTTTGCGGGTTCGCCATCATTTGCCTCCCTTGCGCACAAAGAGGCCTTGGGGGCGCCAGATGAGGATCAGGATCATGAGGCTGTACACAATGAAAGCGCCCAGCTTGGGGATGTAGTACTTGCCCGCCACATCGGCAATGCCCAGCAGCAGTGCGGCCAGCAGCGGGCCGGTGATGGACGAGGTGCCGCCCACCGCCACCACGATCAGAAAATAGATCATGAACTTGAGCGGAAAGCTCGGGTCGAGCCCCAGCACCTCGGCGCCCAGCGCACCCCCCAGGCCAGCGAGGCCCGAGCCGAACGCAAAGGTGGACAGGAACACGATGTTCACGTTGATGCCCATGCCAGCGGCCACGCGCTGGTCATCCACGCTGGCGCGCAGACGGCTGCCGAAGCGGGTTTTTGTCAACACGTACTGCAGTGCGATGGTGAGCGCCGCACACACTGCGATGATGAACAACCGATAGTGGCCCATGCCCAGCATCAGCGCGCCCTCGCCAATCTCGGTGCGGCCCTTGAGCCATTCGGGCAGCTGCATGATCTGCTGCGTGGAGCCCACAAAGTAGTCCACGCTGGCCACCGCCATGAACACCAGGCCGATGGAAAACAGCACCTGGTCCAGGTGGGCCTTGTGGTAGAGCGGCCGGTACAACGTGCGCTCCAGCACGCCACCCAGCAACGCCGAGCCCAAAAAGGCCAGCGGCAGGCAGACCAGGAAGGGCACGTCCAGGCGCTGCATGAGCAACACGGTGATGTAGCCCCCCGCCATGGCAAAGGCGCCGTGCGCAAGGTTGATGAAATTCATCAGCCCCATGGTCACGGCCAACCCCACCGCCAGGATGAACAGCAGCATGCCGTAGGCAACGCCGTCAAAAAGAATGGTCAGCATGAAATCACTTCATTGAAGACAAAAAAGGCCCACAGTGCCCAGGGCTGTGGAATTGGGGCGAATCACCAAGGCTGAGCGCTCAACCTGCACGCCCCGGCTTCGACAGGCTCAGCCCGAACGGATGGAGGAAGGCCACCGCCCCTCGCAACCGGCGCGCCCCAGGCGAGGGTCGCCGTGCAAGGGCCGCCCCGCCGCACTGGCGGCGTCCCCCTGTAGGGGGAAGGCGCGCAGCGCCTCAGGGGGTTACTTCGTTTTTCCGGGGTCCTTCACGTCCTTGATGACATCGAATTCCACGTTGTACAGCTGGCCGTTCACACGCTCCACCTTGCGCAGGTACACGTTCTGCACGATGTCACGGGTCTGTGCATCGATGAACACGGGGCCGCGGGGGCTCTCGAAGATCTGACCCTTCATGGCGGTCAGCAGTGCATCACCGCCGCCCGCACCCTTGGTGGCCTTGAGCGCTTCATAGATGACGCGCATGCCGTCGTAGCCGCCCACGGCCATGAAGTTGGGGCGCAGGCCCTTGTTGGCCTTCTCGAAAGCCTCGACAAACTTCTTGTTCAGCGGCGAGGGGTGTGCGGCCGAGTAGTGGTGCGACGTGACCACGCCCAAGGCGCCATCACCCATGTCGTTCAGTTGATCGTCATCGGTCACATCGCCGGTGGCGATGAGCTTGATGCCGGCCTTGTCCATGCCGCGCTCCAGGAACTGCTTCATCACCGCGGCACCCGCGCCCGAAGGCACAAAGACGAACAGTGCGTCGGGCTTGGCGTCGCGCACTTTTTGCAGAAAAGGGGCGAAGTCGGGGTTGCGCAGCGGCACGCGCAGGGCTTCGGTGACCTGGCCGCCGTTGAAGGTCAGGCGCTGGTTGAAATACTTCTCGGCATCGATACCCGGGCCGTAGTCGCTGACCAGGGTCACCACCTTCTTGATGCCGTTCTTGGGCGCCCAGTCGGCCAAGGCCACGGACACCTGGGGCAGCGTAAAGCTGGTGCGCACCACATACGGCGATGCCTCGGTGATGCTGGACGTGGCGGCGGCCATCACCACCAGCGGGGTCTTGGACTGCGTGGCCAAGGGCGCGGTGGCCATGGCCGAGGGCGTGATACCCATGCCGGCGAGCACGTTGACCTTTTCGTTCACCACCAGTTCCTGGGCCAAGCGGCGCGTCACGTCGGGCAGGCTGGTGTCGTCCTTGATGATGAGCTGCACCTTCTTGCCCGCCACGGTGTCACCGTTTTGCGCCATGTAGAGGCGGGCAGCGGCCTCGATCTGGCGGCCAGTGGTGGCTTGCTGGCCCGTCATGGGCAGGATCAGGCCGATCTTGAAGACGTTGTCCTGCGCCGATGCGGGCACTGCGGCCAGGAGGCCCGCGGAAAGGGCCACGGCGGCGGCGGCCGAGGCGCGAAGAAGGCGGCGTTTTTGCATCGTTGTCTCCTGTGGATGTCGTTGTATACAGAAAAATGCTGGAGGGAGTTTGGCGTGGCCCGCGTTATTTCACAAGCGAGAATTCGAGCATTCAGGTATCCCAAAACGGCATAGCCACACCCCGCCAGGCGCGGGGTTATGCGCACCAGGAAGCCTCTGCGCGCATCCCACGGGCGTGCGGATCTGCGGTCCCAGGCGACCTGCGGCATTGCCAATGCCTCGCAATGGCTCAGGCGATCCGATCGCCGTGGCTTTCGCCCTGCGGCCCATCCTGATCCGCAGCCCACACCCACGCTCGATTCGTACAGAGGCGCCCTAGCGGATCAGTTGCACCCCGGGCAGACCCTGCCCCTGGGACGCCTGGACGGCGGCCAGCAGGTTGCGCCGGGTGATGCGCGAATGTTCGCGCATGATGGCCTCGGCCCGCGCGCCTTCGCGCCGCTCGATGGCGTCAAGCGCCTGGCGGTGCTGGTCCTGCGCCACCACCAGCATGTCGCGCGCTTGCGGTGAATGGGTCTGCACCACCACAAAGGCCGATGGCGATGCAAACGGCAGGCCCTTGACCCGGTCCAGCTCGCGGGCCACCACGTCGCTGCCCACCATGCGGCTGAGCAGCCGGTGGAAAAGTGCGTTGAGCTCCACATAGCGCGAAAAGCCCTCGTCATTCAACGTGGGCGGGCTCAGCGTGGCGTCAATCGCGTCCAGGCAGGCATGGGCCTCGGCCAGCACCGCCGGCTCCACACCGCGCTCTGCCGCCAGGCGCGCGGCCAGCCCCTCCATGGTGCCGCGCAGTTCGATGGCATCGGCCACATCGGTCTCGGAAAACGTGCGCACGGCATAGCCCCCGCCGGGCAGCCGGTGCAGCAGGCCCTCCTGCTCCAGCCGCATCAGCGCCGCGCGGATGGGCGTGCGCGAAACGCCCAGCTTTTCGACCAGGGTCAGCTCTGCAATGCGCGCGCCGCCAGGCAGCTCGCCCGCCAGGATCATCTCGCGCAGCCGCAACTGCGCCTTGACGGCCTGGGACGTACCGGCTTCGGCCGCCTCGCCCAAAGAGGCTGCGACCAGGGGTTCGGGAGGGTTCATGGTGGGTGGCGTGGGCAGGGGGAACGGTGCGGAGCAGAAACAAGGCGGGTGCGCGGCACGCCTGGCAGCAATGTATACACAAATCCACTGCGCATCCATCTCAAAGTCCATGGCCATCATACAAAACAACAACTTACGAGATATACCAGAGTGAAATAACTGTTTTATGCCTTTTCTATGTATACATAAATTCCACTTTTTCGCACAATCAGCCCACGAAACACGCGATCTGCCGGCTGGCTGTATACCAAGCCTGCGACGACCACATCCACCCCACGGAGAGAGACAACCATGTTTCCTAAAAACACCTGGTACGTAGCCTGCACACCCGACGAGATCGCCGACAAGCCCCTGGGCCGCACGATTTGCGGCGAAAAAATGGTGTTCTACCGCCCTGCGCCCGACCAGGTCGCCGCGCTGGATGACTTCTGCCCTCACCGGGGTGCTCCGCTGTCGCTGGGCAGCGTGTGTGACGGCCACTTGCAATGCGGCTACCACGGCCTGCGCGTGGAATGCACCGGCAAGTCCGTGTCCATGCCTGGACAGCGTGTGCAGGGCTTTCCCAAGACGCGCAGCTTTCCGGCGGTCGAGCGCTACGGCTTCATCTGGGTGTGGCCCGGTGATGCCGCACAGGCCGACCCCACCAAGATCCACCACCTGCACTGGGCCGACAACCCCGAGTGGGCTTATGGCGGCGGGCTGTACCACATTGCCTGCGACTACCGCCTGATGGTCGACAACCTGATGGACCTCACGCACGAGACCTACGTGCACTCCACCAGCATCGGCCAAAAAGAGATCGACGAGGTGCCCTGCAAGACCCGTGTGGAGGGGGATGAGGTCATCACCAGCCGCTTCATGGAAGGCATCGAAGCCCCTCCCTTCTGGAAGATGGCGCTGCGCATGAACGGCCTGCCCGACGACCAGCTGGTGGACCGCTGGCAGATCTGCCACTTCACGCCGCCCAGCCATGTGCTGATCGAGGTGGGCGTGGCGCTGGCCGGCCACGGCGGCTACGACGCGCCGGCCGACAAGAAGGCATCGAGCATCGTGGTGGACTTCATCACGCCCGAGACCGAGACCTCCATCCACTACTTCTGGGGCATGGCGCGCAACTTCAAACCCCAAGACCCTTCACTGACGACCCAAATCCGCGAAGGCCAGGGCAAGATTTTTGCCGAGGACCAGGAAATGCTGGAGATGCAGCAGCAGAACCTGCTGCGCTACCCCGAACGCAAGCTGCTCATGCTCAACATCGACGCCGGTGGCGTGCAGTCGCGAAAGGTGCTCGACCGCGTCATCGCCGCCGAGCGCGCACCTGAGCCGCAACAGGTGGTGGCCGCATGACCGCGCAGGAAACACTCCAGGTCCGCGTCGTCAGGAAGCAGGCCGAGGCCGATGGCATCGCCAGCTTTGAGCTGGCGCGCGTGGACGGCGCCGCGCTGCCGCCGTTCAGCGCAGGCTCGCACATCGATGTGCATCTGCCTGGTGGTCTGACGCGGCAGTATTCGCTGTGCAACGCCTCGCACGAATCACACCGCTACCGCATTGCCGTGCTGCGCGACCCGGCGTCGCGCGGTGGCTCGGTCGCCATGCACGACAGCGTGCACGAGGGCGACGTGATCACCATCAGCACGCCCCGCAACCACTTTGCGCTGCACCCGGCGCAGCACACGGTGCTGCTGGCGGGCGGCATCGGCGTGACACCCCTGCTGTGCATGGCCGACCGGCTGGCCCGCACCGGTGCGGACTATGCCCTGCACTACTGCACGCGCTCTGCCGAACGCACGGCATTCGCGGGCGAAATCGCCGCATCACCCATGGCGCCGCGTGTGCACTTCCATTTCGATGCAGGAACACCCGAGCAGAAGCTGGACCTGGCCGCCGTGCTGGCCGCGCCCGGCCCGGACAAGCGCCTGTATGTGTGTGGCCCGGCGGGTTTCATCGACCATGTGGTGAACACCGCCAAGGCCATGGGCTGGGCGCAGGACCACATTCACCTGGAGTACTTTGGCGCGCCGGCACAGGACACCTCGGGCGACCAGGGCTTTGAAGTGCGTATTGCCAGCACCGGCAAGGTCTACGCCATCGCGCCCGATGTGTCGGTGGTGGAAGCCCTGCGCGGTGAAGGCATCGACATCCTGACCTCTTGCGAGCAGGGCGTGTGTGGCACCTGCCTTACCCGGGTGCTGGAGGGCGAGGTGGACCACCGCGATATGTACCTGACGGACGAAGAAAAAGCCGCCAACGAACAGTTCATGCCCTGCTGCTCGCGCGCGCGCAGCAAGCTGCTGGTGCTGGATCTGTGAAATTGAACACCCCCTGAGTCGCCTGCGGCACCTCGGTGCCGCCGCCAGAGTCGGCGGCTCTTCGGGCTCGTCCAGACCTGCACAGGCAGGCCCGGAGCCGCAGCCCTCAGCCCCTGAAGGGGGGACGACGCCCACGCTGCGGGGCAGCCCTTGCTCGGCGTCCTTCGCGCTGGGCGC
The DNA here is from genome assembly GCF_001429215.1 of Acidovorax sp. Root267. Classification (NCBI taxonomy): domain Bacteria; kingdom Pseudomonadati; phylum Pseudomonadota; class Betaproteobacteria; order Burkholderiales; family Comamonadaceae; genus Acidovorax; species Acidovorax sp. Root267. Next base: position 778,233 of record NZ_LMJC01000012.1, on the reverse strand, counting down.
GCCAAGTTCACGCGGTGGCGCGCTCGAGCTGGGCCGAATTACTCCTGAATTTATAGCTGCTAGCGCATATCCATCAAGCGCCAGCAGCCAATTTCATTCAAATTTTACTCTTCCACTGCAGTCCGGATGGTGTCGCGGCCGTGGCGGTCCTTGGCGCGGCCCAGGTCGGTATCGAGGGCGCGGGCCAGCTTGTCGGCGGCGCCGATAAAGGCGTTGGCCATCTTGTCGGCTTCGTCGGTCACGGTAACGGGCTGGCGGCCGGTCACGCGGGCTTCAATGCGGCAGCGCTTGTCGTTGGCGCCGGACTTGCCCGCGTCCAGATCCGACAGAAACACCTCCAGCCGCGTGACGTGGTCCTGAAAGCGCGACAGCCGGCTCCTGGACTCGTCGGTGATCCATTGCGCGAGCGACTCGCCGCCGTGGATGTGGTCGTCGGTGTTGACTTGTACTTGCATCAGGATTCCTTTCAGATGACGTTGCTCAGGGGTCCATGATGGCACCGCAGGCCTTGCCCCCGGTAAACACATGTCAAAACATCCTAAGAACCTGCTCAAGGTCTTTTCGGGGATCACATTGGAGTGCCATCGTGATGGACGTGGATGCTTCGGATGCGCCGCATGGGCTCATGCCCATGCAGGCAGCCGGGGCGCCAAAGCTCCGAGGTCGTTGGCCCGATTTCACTCCAACCCTTCGGGCAAGTGCCTTGCCGGGCGGTCTGCGACGTTGCGGCGCTTGCCATCCCGGCAAGGCACTTGTGCGACCCCGAAAAGATCTTGAACAGGCTCTTACAACTTGTCCAGCGCCACGGCGGGCGACCAGTCACTGCCAGCGGGCAAGGCGCGCGCCACTTCCACGCGTTCCTGCAGGCGCAGCGCCGCCGCATCATCGGGCACGCGCGCCAGCACCTGCGCAAGATAGCCCTTGGCGCGCTCCCAGTCGCGCGCTTGGAAGGCGTCCAGCGCAGCCAGGCTGGCATCGCGCACCGCGGCATCGTCGCATGGCGTGAACACGCGCACCGGCTCGGTCTTGCCCTTGACGATCACGTCGTCCAGCGCACGCAGTGACACCGTGGGCGGCAGTTGGGCTGCGGTGGCGGCCGACAACAAGATGCCGGTGCCAAACGCCTTGTTGGCCCCCTCCAGCCGGGCGGCCAGGTTCACGGCATCACCAATCGCGGTGTACGAAAAGCGCTGCTCCGAACCCACGTTGCCCACCACCACACGCCCCGTGTGCAGGCCAATGCGCATGTGGATGGGCGGCAGGCCCCGCGCACGCAGGTCGGCCACCAGTACCGCCATGGCCTGCTGCATGGCGACGGCGGCGGCCACGGCGTGTTCGGCGTGCTGCGGATCGTCCAGTGGCGCCCCCCAGAAGGCCATCACGGCGTCGCCGATGAACTTGTCCACCGTACCGCCCGTGGCGTGCACGATGGGTGTCATGGCGTTGAAGTACGCAGTGAGCACTTCCACCGTCTGCTCGGCGCTCAGCTGCTCCGACAGGGTGGTGAAGTTGGCCAGGTCGGTGAACATGAGCGTGACCTCGCGCGCCTCGCCGCCCAGGCGCATCAGATCAGGCTGCGCAATGAGGCGCGAGACCACGGCGGGCGGCACGTACTGCGCAAACATCGCCCGCGTCTGGCGCGCGCGCCGGCGCACAAAGGCGTAGCCCGCCAGCGCCGCTGCGCCGTAGACCGCCATCGCTGCCGCTGCAGGCAGCAATGGAGGCCACCACAGCTGAAAACGTCCAAACAGCCACCACGAGGCCCCCGCTATTGCCGCCACCAGCGCTGCTGCCAGCGCCGCGGCGCCCGCTGGGTGCAGTCTGCGGTTGCCCCACAGCAGCAAGGGCACCAGCAGCAGCACGAGCGCCAGCGTCCAGGCGTCCGAAACGCTGCGCAGCCCACCGCCGGTGAGGTAGTTGTCCACCAGCGTGGCCTGGAGCTCCACCCCAGGAAACAGGCGCTCGCCCCCTGCGGTGCCAAACGGCGAATTGAACAGGTCGGCCTGCGACCGCGACAACTCGGTCGCGGTGCGTGCAGACCGCCCCACCAGCACGATCTTGTTCTTGAAAAAGCCTGCGGGCAGCAGGCCCGGCTCCAGCGCCTGGTAGTACGAGCGCGTGTCAAACGTGCCGCGCGGGCCCCGGTAGCCGATCCAGTCGAAGTGGCGCAGCACCGGCATCTTGCCGCGCGCCTCGGCCGCGCGCTGCGCCAGCCGCAGGGCAAAACTCTCGCGTGCCACGGGGACGCGGCGCACCACGAAGTCGTCGTCGGGCTCCACCCCCGCATCGCCCGCATCGGCCCCGGCGTCCAGGAACCGCTGCAGTGGCATCACGTCCAGCCACAGCGCAGCGTTGCTGCTGTCGATCTTTTCGCGCGTGGCGGCCAGCACCACGGGGCCGGTCTCTGCGATGGCCTGCGCGAGCGATGCATCTTCGGCCTCGGTAGACGGGTCGGCGAACACGATGTCCAGGCCTATGGCCGCGGCGCCCTCGTCGTGCAAACGCTGCAAGAGCGCTGCATGCACGCTGCGCGGGAAGGGCCAGGTGTGCTGCAGCTCCTGAAACGTGGGTTCGTCAATCGCCAGGATCACCACGGGCAGTGCCGTGCGCTGTGGCGCAGTCCAGGCCGTGAGCACGTCGAAGGTCTTGAACTCCAGCGCGTGCCAGGTACGGCTGAACGTGGCCGCCCCCAGCAGCAGCAACGCCAGCGCGCAAGCTGCCAGCGCATAGAACTGTTGCTGGCGCCGGACCGCTGGCGATGCGGAGTCAGAAACGGTAGCGCGCGTCCAGGACATACCGGGTCTTTCTGCGGTCTGACTTTGGCGCCCACAGGTTCAATGCGGCCACGCCCACCACCCAGTGTTTGTCCTGCGATTCCCAGAAGCCCATCAGGTCCACGCCCCAGCCCGGCGCCATGCGCGTGAGGTTTTCCTTGTCTTCAAAACGCTCCGACCGGTACACCGCACGGCCACTGACGTAAAACCGCTGCGGACTGACCCAGGTCGCACCCAGCACGGCCGTATGGCGCGGGATGTAGGGAATCCGGCCCACCAGCCCATCCGTGTCGTAACTGCGGCTTTCGCTGCCCTGGTAGAGGTATTTGGCATAGCCCGACCAGCGCCGGCTGAACATGTGGTTGACGCCTGCGCCCAAGGTCTTGAGGGTGCCAGCGTCGAAGCTAGGCGTGTCTTCCAGCAGGTCGGTGGTGGAGAGGTTGACCAGCTGGACGTTGCGCATTTCTTCGAGGAACGGCAGGCTCGGGGTCCGCAGGTCGACGCCCACCGTGCCGGGGTTGCGCACGCGCAGGTGGTCTGCGCGCAGGCTGAGGAAGGTGCTGGCCCCCAGCTCCATGCCCAATTGCGCCACGGTACGCTTGTGGCGGCCACCGGCTTCGACCAGCCGGTCCTCAACGGGAATGCCCGCTGTCTCCACACTGGTGAGTGTCGAAACACTGAGCGGCCGCAGCCAGTCCTGGTAGGCCATGCGCACGGTGGTGCCTGCGGCGGGTTGCCACACCATGCCTACGCGGGGGGTGACGACGCGCTCCATTTCGGCGCGACGCGCCTCCACCTCACTAAATCGGTCCAGCCCGACCAGGTAGCTTTGCGTCAGGCCATCCACGCGGTGGCGTATCTGCTGCAACCCCAACGCGGCGTCCAGGTTCAGCGCCGGGTCCAGCCGCTGCGACGTCGCCAGGGTAAGGCCCGTGTAGCGCCGATCCACGTGGTTGTAGCCGCCTACCAGCAGGTAATCACGATAGGGCCCCTCGCCGGGAATGTCGGCGCCCACCACGGCCTCGCCACCGATCAGGTTGTTCTGGCGCTCGCGCACATGCTCCAGCGCCACGCTCCATCGGCTCCCGGGCGTGGTGTCCACGGTGTGGCGCAGCTGCAGGTCATTGATCTGCTTCTTGGGCTCGCTGCTCACGCCCATCAGGCTCACAAACGGCGGATCCAGGTACACGGTGGGATAGCGCAGCAACAGGATGTTTTCCACGCTGCGGCCCAGCTTGACCCAGGTCTGTTCGGTCGGCCCCCAGCGGTAGGACATGCCCACGGCGCCCTGGGTGTTGGTGTTGTCCATCGACGTCTCGAACAGGTTCTGGCTGCGCAGGCGCATGTCGAACTGGTTCACATAGGCAAACAGGTTGATGCGCTCGTTGGGCTGCATGCCAGCCCCCACCGTGACTGCCCGAGCGCGCACGTCGCCATAGCCACCGCGCACGGCTGGCGCATCGTTGACCTGGAGGTCAAACGGGAACTCGCTGGCATTGGCCGACTGCGCCTTGAAGAACCACGACACGGGCACACGGCTGTTGTCCATGCCGTTGAGCGTGACCGCGGGGGCACGCATGCGGTACTGGTCGCGGTCCAGCGTCACCCCCACCGCCCCATGGGCCCCAGGTTGCTGCAACAGTGACGAATAGCGTTGACTCGCACCAAACGCCATGGGGTCGGTGAGAAAACCCTGGAACAGCGCGGAGTTCTTGTTGAACTCGCCCGCATACCGGTCCGCCAGAAACAGGTGGCTACCGCCCCAGTAGGGATAAAAACTCTGCTGCGCCAGCTCCAGCGCCCAGTCTTCCATGCCAAAGAAGGCCATGGATGCGCCCAGGTTGGCACTGCCTTTCTGGTCGTTGGCGACCTGGTTGAGCGACTTCAGGTACGGCATGCGCGCCACGGCGGCGCGGGCCGCCTCCACCGCTTCGCCGGGCTGGAACAGGTCGGTGTGGATCTGTGCGAGCAGCATGTAGGGCACGGGGTCCTTGTCGTCCAGGCTGCTCGCCTGGTGCAGCGTGGCCAGTGCGTCCCGGTGGCGACCCAGCTGGTAGTACGCCACGGCCGTCCAGGTCTTGGCGCGCGCGTAGCGGGGCTCCATCACGCCCGCGCGCAAGAACGCATCCAGCGCCGCCTGCGGGTGGCCCTGCTTGAGGTGCAGCAGCCCCTGGCCCGTGAGCGCCACGTAGTCCACCGGGTTATCGCCCAGCGCGGTGGCAAAGGCCTGGCCCGCCTCGGTGAACTGGTTGGCGAAGGTTTCCAGCGTGCCCAGTTCGCCCCAGGCGCCGGGGCTTTGTGGCGAGAGGGCCAGCGCCTGCTGCAGGTTGGCACGGGCGGGGCGCGCATCTTCGCGTTCGGTGTGGGCGCTGCCCAGGCCCTGCCAACCCCGGGCGTCTTGCGGCGCCAGCTGCGTGGCCTCGGTGTACGCACCCAGCGTGCCGGGTGCATCGCCACGGCGCCGGGCCAGCTCGGCGCGCACCATCGCAAGCTCCGCGTGCGCCGCGCCCTGTGCAGGGGCCAGCGTGGCGGTGGCCTCGTCCACGCGGTCGCTCAGCAGTTGTACCCGGGCCAGCTGCGCCACCAGGGCCGGGTGCGCGGGCCAGCGCTGCAGGGCGGTGCGCAATGTGGCCACCGCGGCGGGCGCTTCGCCGTCCATGAGCTGCACATCCGACTGCATGAGCCAGACCGGCAGCGGGGCCGCCGGTGTGGCTGCCTGGCGGGCCAATTGTTCGCGCGCGGCGAGGACGTCGCCGGCCTGCAGTGCGATGGCGGTTTCCATCACGGCCACCCAGGGTGCTGGTGCGCTGCCAGATGTTTGTGCCTGCGCCAGCGCCGCGCGCGCTGCGGGTACATCGCGGGCCACCAGCGCGGCACGCACTGGGGCCAGCGCTTCAGGCACGGGCTCGGCAGCCAGGTGCGGCAGCGGGTCGGCACGCAGGGCATTGACCCACTGGATGCGGTCGCGCGGCTGGCTCAGCACCAGCTTGACCGGGGCCTTGCCCACCTCGGCATAGGCGGCTTCGTTAGCCCCCACCGACACCTGCCCCTGCGCATTGGAAAACTCCACCGTGCCCGACAGCACAGTCAACAAGGTGCGGCCATCGTCTTCCACGCTGATGTCCCAGTCGGTGCCCCGGATCGCCGCCGTGGCAGCCGGGGTCTCCAGGTTCAGCCGGGAGCCGTCGGCGCGGCGTGTCTGCGTCCAGGCCCGGCCAGCGTTGAGCAGTAGCGTGGTCACCGGCTGGGCCGGTGTGGCCACGCCCTTGACCTGCAGCACTGTGTTCTGGTGCAGGCGCAGCTGGGTGTCGTCGGCAAACAGCAGGGCCATCCTGGCAGCCTGCCGGGTGCGCACGAAGTCACCCGTCGCCAGGGATTGGGCCTGGCGCGCCGGCTGCCAGTCGGCCGCAGCGGCGGTGCGCTGGTCGCCCGTGCCCTGCAGACTGACGATCTCTGCGGCAGCACCTGCGGGCACGGCGGCCTGGGCCAACAGCGGCAAGGCCAGAGCGGTCAACGTGGCCAGCGCCGTGAGCGCGGGTAGGCAATGCTTCTTGTGGGACATGTCATGGGCTTTCGGAGAAGGCTGGAATGGCACCACCCGGCGCAACCTCCCTGGCGCCCGGCGAGCAGAAATTATCGCGAGCCCACCCCCCAAAACAGCTTCTTGCCCCGCGCCGCGCAGTTGCATTTTCATGAAGAAAGCCACATTTCGTAGCATTGCGTCACCGGCGACAGCGCCAGCGCAGCCCCGCACGGCCCCTTCCTACAGACGCGGCGCGGGTGCGGTGCTACAAATTGGTAACCCAAGATTGCATTGATCACACGCCCCGCGCGTGTTGCCTGGAGCCTCCAAACATGCCCGCCGCCCGCCGCCTCAAGATTGGTCTGTCTGCCTGCTTTCAACACGCCGACCCCGCCCGCCCGCTGTTCAAGGGCAAAACCCTGCAGTACGTCGAACAGTCCATTGCCCACTGGCTCATGTCGGCCGGGGCCATGGTGGTCATGGTGCCCTGCCCCACTGGCGAGACGGCACGCGGCGACGTGACGCTCGACCACTATGCCGAGTGGCTGGACGGCATCGTCATGCACGGCGGCGCCGATGTGTGGCCGGGCAACTATGGCGAGGAGCCCCTGCGCGAAGAGTGGGTGGGCGACCGCGTGCGCGACCTGTACGACCTGGCGGTCGTCAAGGCGTTTGCCCAGGTCGGCAAGCCCATCTTCGGCGTGTGCCGGGGCCTGCAGCTCATCAACGTGGCCTTTGGCGGCGCGCTGTACCAGGACATCGAGACCCAGCACCCCGGCGCGCAGCAACACCGCAACGCCAGCACGTACGACCAGCACTTTCACGACATCCACATCGTGCCCGACTCGCACCTGGCCAAGTTGTACCCAGACACACCACGTGCACGCGTCAACAGCATCCACCACCAGGGCATCAAGCGGGTAGCGCCGGACTTTGTCGTCGAAGCGCTGAGTGAGCCCGACGGCGTGCCTGAAGCGATCCGCCTGCAACCGGCACCGGGCCGTGGCTACATCGCCGCCACGCAGTGGCACCCCGAGTTTCACAAGGTCGGCTCGGACACGCTGGACGACACCGCCATCCTGGAGGATTTTCTGTCTGCCTGCGAACTGGCCAAGGCCAGCCCACGGACGGTAGCCCATCCCTCGCCGCCCCTGCGTGAACGGGCGTCACGGCTGCTGCGGCGGGCGCTGGCAAAGCGGGCCTAGCCCCCCTTCCCCATGGCAGGCCCGACTACCGCCTGTATCTGCCCGCGCAGCCAGCGGTGTGCCGCGTCTTGCTGGTAGCGCATGTGCCAGATCAGGTACATGGGAAGGCTGGGGCAGGCCACCGGTACGGGCACACCTGCCAGCGCGGCCAATGCGGTGCGCCCCATCAATGACGGCGCCGTGGTGAGCAGCAAAGTGCCCCGCACAAACGCGGGCAGTGCAGCAAAGCCCGGCACACGCACCACCACCCGGCGGTGCACACCGCGCGCGTCGAGCTGACGGTCCAGGTCCAGCCCCCGGCGCGCCTCATAGGCCACAGTGGCGTGGTCGGCCGCCAGGTAGTCCGCCTCTGAAGTCGGGGCGTTGCGCACCGCAGGGTCGTAGAACACGCGGTACTGGTCTTCAAACAAGCGCTTTTGCACGATGTCGGTGCCCTCGGGTGGGCGAGGGCTGATGACGAGCTGGCACGCGCCGGACCGCAGCAGCTCGGCGCTGGGCGCGCCGCTGGGCACGATGCGCAGCGTGACGCCCGGTGCAGCGCTGCGCAGGCGCACGGCCAGCGCGGGCAAAAGCAGGTCGCGCTGAAAGTCGTTGGCGGCGATGGTCAGCTCGGTCTGCCAGGCGCGCGGGTCAAAGTCGGCCCCTTGGGCAAACAACTGCATCTGGTGCAGCATGTCGCGCGCGGGCTGGGCCAGCGCCTCGGCGCGTGCGGTGGGCACAATGCCGCGCCCGCGCTTCACAAACAGCGGGTCGTCGGTGATGGCGCGCAGCTTGTCGAGCAAATGGCTCACCGCCGACTGGGTGACGCCCAGGCGCTCGGCAGCCGCCGTGATGCTGCCCGTCTCCAGCACCGCCAGCAGCAGCTTCAGCAGGTGCCCGTCCAGCTGTGATCCATCGAATTTGCTCATGCATTCGATGATCTTGGGCCCCTTCATCTTTGGCAATGCCGTCGCGACACTGCGGGCTGACTTACATCAAGCCCCGGAGACTTCCATGCCTTCCCGCAACCCCCCGATCCCCGGCACCACGCCGTTCGATGGCGACCAGGCCCGCAAGGGCTATGCGCTGAACAAGATGTGCTTTTCGTTCAACAACGAGGCCAACCGCAAGGCCTTTGTGGCCGACGAAGAGGCGTACATGAAGCAGTACGGCCTGAACGAGCAGCAGGCTGCCGCCATCCGCGCCAAGAACGTGCTGCAGCTGATTGCCGCAGGCGGCAACGCCTACTACCTGGCCAAGTTTGCAGGCATCTTCAAGCTGGACATGCAGGACATCGGCGCGCAGCAGACGGGCATGACCAAAGACGAATTCAAAGCCATGCTGGTCGCAGCGGGCAAAGACTAAGCCCCCACGCACCCCACTGCGTGTGGTTCGCTGCCCCCAAAGGGGGCCGCAGGCGGCTTGGGGCGGCACGGCGCCGCCTGAAGCAACGCACGCCACAACAACCTTCATCAGGAAAATAACATGGCACAACTCATCGGCGGCCTCGGCACCTCGCACATCCCGGCCATTGGCAACGCCATCCACAAGGGCCTGCAGAACGATCCTTACTGGAAGCCCTTCTTCGACGGCTTTCCGCCCATCCGCCAGTGGCTGGGCGAGAAGCAGCCCGACGTGGTGGTGATGTTCTACAACGACCACGGCCTGAACTTCTTTCTCGACAAGATGCCCACCTTTGCCGTGGGCGCAGCGGCGCAATACAACAACGCCGACGAAGGCTGGGGCATCCCCACGTTGCCGCCCTTCCCGGGCGAGGTGGACCTGTCGTGGCACCTCATCAACACGCTGGTTGAGCAGGAGTTTGACGTGACCACCTGCCAGGAGATGCTGGTGGACCACGCCTGCACGCTGCCGCTCAAGCTCTTCTGGCCCGAAGGCGATTGCCCCGTGACGGTGGTGCCGGTGTGCATCAACACCGTGCAGTTTCCGCTGCCCTCGGCCAAGCGCTGCTACGCGTTGGGCAAGGCCGTGGGCCAGGCGATCCAGAGCTGGGACAGCGACAAGAAGGTGGCGGTGATAGCCTCGGGCGGCCTCAGCCACCAGCTCGACGGCGCGCGCGCGGGCTTTATCAACAAGGCGTTTGACCTGCAGTTCATCGAAAGCCTGACCAGCAACCCCGAATGGGCCACGCAGTTCAGCGTGCACGAGCTGGTGGAAAAGACCGGCACGCAGGGCGTGGAATTGCTGATGTGGGTGGCCATGCGGGGCGCCCTGGCCACTGCGAGCGCGGGCGTGCGCCGGGTGCACGGCAACTACCACATCCCGATCTCCAACACCGCCACGGCGGTGATGGCGCTGGAGGCGGTGTAGCGCAGAGCGCTGCGTCCGTTGCCCGTCAGCGCCGTGCGGGCTGGTGCAGCCCAAAGCGGACTCCACCGGGGTCGGCGCACATCAGCAACACGCCAAAACCGGGCTCCTCCGGGCCCGGTGGCTGCACGGTCCCGCCCAGCGCCCGGACACGCTGGGCCGCCTGCGCCGCATCGGCCACTTCAAAGAACGGGGTGATGGACTGCGCAGGGTCTGCGCCGTGCAGGCCGACTTTCATGCCCCCATTCACAAACCAGCCCTCACCCTCCTTCTCCGTGGGCTCAAAAGTCCATTGAAAGAACTGGCTGAAGAACTGCTGCGAAACCTGGGCGTTGTCGGCCCCGATTTCGAGGAATGAGACGTTGGCGTGCATCGAAAGCTCCCTTGAGGAAAACATGGCAAGTGCGCCAGTCTGGGCGCCTTGTGCCCGCACGTCTTGAAGAAAAATGACCTGGTGCCGGGTGGCTCGCAGATCGTCAGCCCCTTGACTCAGCCGTCTCCACCAAACTGGCGGGCTTGCCCGGCACATCGGCAAAACCCGCGCGCTGGTAGGCCGCTGGCGAGCAACCCGCAAAGTGCCGGAACTCCCGGCTCAGGTGGCTCTGGTCGGCAAATCCGCAGCGGGCGGCCAAGTCCGCCAGGTCGGTTTGCCCTGCGGGGCCAGTGACCCCCTCCAGGGCCTGGTGGGCAGCCCCAAACCGCAATCGCCGCGCCAGGCGTTTGGGCGTATCCCCCAACTGGTGGCAGGACTGCAGCGCCAGGTGCCGCTCGCTCCAGCCCACGGCGCGGCACAGGGCCGACACGGGCAGGTTGCCGCGTTGCGCGCTCAGCATCTCCCAGGCCTGCCGCACCGGCGCCTGCACCGTGTGGCGCGACCGGGCCAGCATCCCTTGCAGGCACTGCTGTACCAAGGCAAAGCGCGCGGGCCAATCCGGCGCATGGTGCAGCTGCTCGGACAGCTGCGTGGCCGCGCTGCCCCACACATCGGCCAGTGCAACCACCGAACACGAGAGCACGTCCGGGCTGCCGTGGAACAGCTGAAAGCCCAGCCAGGGCGCCAGCGCGACCTCCACGCAAGACTGCGCGCCCCGATGCTCGGTCACCACCGGCCCGCCACCGAGCCCCACCACCAGGGATTGGTAGGGCTGCAGGGTGCCAGCGGGCAGCCTGACTCCATACGCCGCATGCCAGCCGATGATCAGCTTGATGCCCGCATGCGCGACCTCCAGGCGGCGCAGGGGGTAAGGCAGGTATTCTTCAAAGCCCCACATCGCACAGGCGGTGGCGGGCTGCCCCGGCAGGCCGGGGCCCGGTATGGCCCGGCTCGAGGCAATGGGCGGTGGCATGGGTTCCTCCTGTCGGTCCGTGGATGGTGCCGACGGCCGACCTTACACCGCTCGGCGGCGTGCTCGCCACGGCGGTACAGACACAGGAAGCGGCGCAGCCAACAGGTTTTTTGCTTTTTTGGCCTCTAGCGCTTTACCCATCTACGCCAGAAGCTACTTTTTTGATAGCACGAAAATCCCTTGGGCTGGCTGAAGATGGAGAAATACTGTAAATTCATCCAGTGAATTTACAGTCCAAACTCGCCATCCTGGCCGACGCCGCCAAGTACGACGCCTCGTGCGCATCCAGCGGTGCTGCGCCGCGCGACTCCGTGGGCGGGCGCGGCATGGGGTCCACCGAGGGCATGGGCATCTGCCACAGCTACGCGCCGGACGGGCGCTGCATCTCGCTGCTCAAGATTCTGCTCACCAACTTCTGCCAGTACGACTGCCTGTACTGCGTGAACCGGGTGACCAGCAACGTGCCCCGGGCGCGCTTCACGGTCGACGAGGTGGTGCAGCTCACGCTCGACTTTTACCGCCGCAATTGCATCGAGGGGCTGTTCCTGTCCAGCGGCATCATCCAGAGCCCCGACTACACCATGGAGCAGGTGGTGGAGGTGGCCCGCGTGCTGCGCGAGGAGCACGACTTTCGCGGCTACATCCACTTGAAGACCATCCCCGATGCAGCGCCGGAGCTGATGGAGCGCGCAGGCCGCTATGCGGACCGCCTGTCCATCAACATCGAGCTGCCCACGGCCGAAGGCCTCACGGCCCTGGCGCCAGAAAAAGACAGCGCCGCCATCGACCGCTCCATGGCCCGCATGGCGGTGCACATTGGGCAGGCGCGCGCCGCGCGCAAGGAGCAGGCCGCGCAAACCATCGTGTCGATGCCGCAATCGCGCAACACGCGCCGGGCCAGCGTGCCGCACTTTGCGCCCGGCGGGCAAAGCACGCAGATGATCGTGGGGGCCGATGCCACCAGCGACCGCACCATCCTCGCCACCAGCGCGCGGCTGTACGGCGTGCACCGGCTGCGGCGCGTGTACTACTCGGCTTTCAGCCCCATCCCCGACGCGGCCCGCGCCCTGCCGCTGGCCGCGCCACCCACGGTGCGCGAGCACCGGCTCTACCAGGCCGACTGGCTGATGCGCTTTTACGGTTTCACCCACGACGAGATCGTGCCGCCTAGCCAAGGCGCCCCAGGAGGTCAGGTGGGCATGCTGGCGCTGGACATGGACCCCAAGCTGGCCTGGGCGCTGGCGCACCGCGAGCGCTTTCCGGTCAACCTCAACACCGCCCCGCGCGAGCTGCTGCTGCGCGTGCCGGGTTTTGGTGTGCAGACGGTGGACCGCCTGCTGGCCGCCCGCCGCGCGCGCAGCCTGCGGCATGCGGACCTGGCGCGGCTGCATGTGCCACTGAAAAAAGTGCTGCCCTTTGTGGAGGCGGCCGACTACCGCCCCGGGCGTGCGCTGGACGCAGCGGACCTGGCGACGCAACTGGCGCCGCCGCCGATGCAGCGCAGCCTGTTCTGAGCTGGAGAGACTCGCATGCTGCGCCACACCATCACGCTGGACCACGCCACCGACTGGCCCGGCTTTCGCCAAGCGGCACGCGCCCTGGTGCAAGCCAACGTACCCCCACAGGCCGTGGACTGGCGCTGCCAAGCCGATGCGGAAAGCGACCTGTTTGCGCCCGAGCGTCACAGCCACAACGTCCTGCCACCACCAAGCCCCGATGCGCCCGCGCTGCGCGTACCGCCCGACTTTGTGCACCTGTGTGAGCAGCTCATTCTGCACCGCGACCCGGACCGCTTCCCGCTGATGTACCGCCTGCTGTGGCGCATGGCGCAAGGCGGAACGGAGGCCGAAGCCGCGCGGCACGACCCGCTGGACGCGGACCGCATGGTGGCCCACCACATGGCCCGCGCCGTGGCGCGCGACAAACACAAGATGCACGCCTTTGTGCGCTTTCGACCCGTGGTGGAACCCGATGGCCAGACCCTGCACATGGCCTGGTTCGAGCCCGACCACTACATCACCGAGGCCAACGCGGGCTTCTTCATCCGCCGCTTCACGCAAATGCGCTGGGCCATCCTCACCCCCGACGCCAGCGTGCGCTGGGACGGCCAGCAGCTGCACACCGGCCCGGGCGCACAACGCAGCGATGCGCCGCCACCCGACGCAGGCGAGGCGCTGTGGCTCACCTACTACCGCCACATCTTCAACCCCGCGCGGCTCAAGCTGGGCATGATGAAAAAGGAAATGCCCACGCGCTACTGGCACAACCTGCCCGAGGCGGCGCTCATCACCGAACTGGCACAGACGGCGCACGAGCGCAGCGCGAAGATGGTGGAGGCCGAGGCCACCGTGCCGCGTCGGCGCATCAACCCGGTGGCACAGCGGCCCCGGGACGGCGCAGCGCGTTGAACTGCGCAGCCGCCACCGGTGGCGTCCACCGCCACGGCAACACCCCAGGTCGCCACAGCGCGTTTTGCACCGTGAGCTGCAGCACCCGCTGTGCACCAGGCCAGGGCGCACGCGCCGCATCGTCCCACAGCAGCTCCGCACGCGCGGCGATGTGCAGCAAGCCACCGCCGTCATAGTCCACCACCAGCAGGCCCGCCAGCGGGTGTTGCGCCAGGTTGCCCAGCGTGTTGAAGAACTGGTTGCCCGGGTAGTCGGGCAGGCGCAGCACCACGCCGTGCGCGGTGTGCTCGGCGTGCACAAAGCCGGGCTCGCCGCCCCGGTGCGACACGTCCACACCTTCGTTGCGCGCACTGCCCGGCTGCGCGGCCGAGGCGCTGGCGATGAACAACGTGTCGGCCTGCTGCACGCGGGCCAGAGCCTCGGCATCGAGCGCCGGGCCCAGCACCTGCACAGGCCCCGGCGGGGTGACCGTGGCACGCAGGCCCGGTTCACGGGCCTGGATGTATTTGGGGCAATTGCCAAAGCTCTGCACCACGGCAATCGACAAACCTGCCTCACTGAAGGCGGCCACCTCGCCGTTCATGCGGTTGCGGCGGCGAGTGTGGGGCTCCAGCCCCAGCACGCCCACCGGGGAACCTGGCGACAACCGGTTCAACACGGGGTCGGCGGCGTTGGGCGCGATGGCGATGTCCATCTGCCGCGCATCCGGCGTCTGCACAAAACCGGGTGGGCCTGCCAGCAGGGTCGCCCAGGGCTGACCTTGTTCATCCAGCGCACCTACCAGCAAGGTGGGCAGTTTCTCGAAAAGCTCCCGGTGCTGGTCGGGCATGTGGTCGCGCAGCACCAAGGGGCCGATGGCGGCCATGCGATCGCGCAGGCCCACCCGCTGCTGCAGCGCCTGCTCGCCCGCGTGGAAGGCGTCGGATGTGGTGGTCACGCTGCCTCCCGCGCGGACGGGGCCAGGGTGTCGGCCAGCGGCACATAGCCGGGCAGCGCCTGCAAGCGCGCCACCCAGCCCGCAATGCGCGGGTAGGCCGCCAGCGGGAGCCCCGCGATGTGCGCCTGCGAGGTGTAGCTGACCATGGCGATGTCCGCGAGGCTGGGCTGCTCGCCGCCCAACAGCCACACACGGCCCTGCAACTCACCCTCCATGTAGTCCAGCAGGCGCTTGCCGGTGGCGAGCGCAGCTTCGCGGTCAGCACCCGGCGGTCGGCCTGACAGCGCTGCGTAGCGGGGTGTGGCAACGCCCGGCACCAGCATGCCTGCTGCCAGGCTGAACCAGCGCTGCAGTTGCGCCTGGCCCAAAGCATCCTGCGGTATCCAGGTGCTGCCCGGTGCATAGCGCTGCGCCAGGTAGACCAGGATGCCGTTGCTGTCGCTGAGGGCCGTGCCTGCGTCCACCAGCACCGGCACCTGGCCCAGGGGGTTGAGCGCCAGGTGCTGCGTGCTGCGATGCTCTCCGCGCCGCAGGTCCACGTTGACCAGTTCGTGCGGCAGGCCCAGCAGCGACAGCATCAGCTCCACCCGGTGGCAGTGGCCCGACACGGGCATGCGATAGAGACGAAGGGGTGTGGTGGGCGCCATGGAGAGGTCCTTGTGAAAAGGGTAAACAAAGAAGCCCCGACCTTATCTATTGCACGGCACGGTGTTAATAGCCATAGTGCAGCTTTCAAAATTGCGTGAACTGAAACAATGGACCACCTCGACACCCTGCGTTGTTTTGTGGCCGTGGCCGATGTTGGCGGCTTTGCGGTCGCGGGGCGGCAACTGGGCTGCTCGGCCGCCGCCGTCACGCGCGCCATTGCAGCGCTGGAGGCCCGGCTCGGTGTGCTGCTGTTTCAGCGCAGCACGCGCATGGTGCGGCTCACCGAAGCGGGCGAGCGCTTTTTGCAGGACTGCCGCCCCCTCTTGAACGACCTGCACGAGGCCGAGCAGGCGGCCAGTGGCGCACAGGCCGAAGCGCAGGGCCTGCTGTCCATCACCGCGCCACAGATGTTCGGCATTCAGCATGTGGCGCCTATCGTGCAAGGTTTTCTGCAGGCACAGCCGCGCGTGCAGGTGCGCACGCTGTTCGTCAACCGCATCGTGCATTTGCTGGACGAGGGCATGGACGTGGCCATCCGCATCGCCCACCTGCCCGATTCAGGGCTGACCGCCGTGCAGGTGGGTGCCTTGCGCCGCCTGGTGGTGGCGTCACCCGCTTATCTGGCGCAGCACGGCAGACCGCGCCACCCCGCTGATCTAAGTACCCATCGGGCCATCGGATTTTCATTTGACGCACGGGCTCCAGCGCCCTGGAAGTTCCGCGACGGCGCAACGGGCCACCCTCAGTTCGCATGGATCAGCAACAGCAACGAGGTGGACATTGCCGCCGCAGAGGCTGGCCTGGGCCTGACCCGTTGCCTGGCCTACCAGGCCGCCGCCAGCTTGCGAACAGGCCGGCTGCGCATCGTGCTGGCCGAGCACGAGCTGCCGCCGGTGCCTGTGCACATCGTGTACCCCGCAGGGCGGCGGGCCCCCGCGAAGGTACGGTCCTTTGTGGAGTGGGCCCGCGAACGCCTCGCCAAGGAACCGGTTCTGAACGGTCGTGGCCTGGGACGCGGTAACGCCTTGTTGCCAATCACTTCGTGACCTGTCATCGCCGCCCGTCCCCGCGCCGTTGCATACACAAGTCCGACGCTTTGTCGGGCGGTCATCCGATCTGAAAGGATTTCTCATGAACAAGCTCATCGCTGCCCTGCTCGCCGGTTTCTTTGTGTCCGCATCGTTTGCCCAGGCACCTGCTGCCCCTGCAACGCCAGCCACACCCGCAAAGGCTGCAACGCCCGCAGCCCCAGCAACATCGGCAATGCCCGCGACGCCAGCAACCCCGGCCACGCCTGCCACACCAGCTACAAAAGCTGAAGTCAAACCCGCCGTAGCAGCGCCAGCCGCCGCGGCGTCTGCACCCGCAGACAAGAAGGTGGAGAAAAAGGCAAAGGCCAAGAAAACCAAGGCCACGGCAGAGAAAAAGGCAGACGCCGCCAAGCCTGAAGCGGCAAAGTAATTCGCGAAGCCTTCTTCCGCAAAAAAGCCCGCAGTGCGGGCTTTTTTAATCGCCGATTGTTCTGTGTGCACTCACACCCAAGGGCAGCATGAAGGCCAGAGGGTGTAGCGCACCATGACGCCGGTAAGGCAGACCGGGTCAGCCCCCACCTGCAGGCGTTTTCCGCTGTGCTGCGGCCCGCCCCCCTACTTCAGTGTTGGTGCCCGTGCGCCCCATGCACGTGGCGGTGCGCCACTTCTTCGGCGCTCGCAGCGCGCACTTCGGTGACCTTGCAGCTGAACTTCAGCGCCTGGCCTGCCAGCGGGTGGTTGCCGTCCAGGTGCACTTCAGGGCCCTTGATCTTCACCACATTGAACACGGCGGGTTGACCGTCGCTGCCCACGCCCTGCAGCTGGCCGCCGACCTTCACGCCTGGGGGGAACTCAGCCTTGGGGATCGTGCGCACCAGGCTTTCGTCGCGGGCTCCGAAGGCGTCTTCAACGGCAAGGTCCAGCGCGGTGGTAAAGCCGACGGCCTGGCCTTCCAGCGCGGCTTCGACCTTGGGGAAGATGTTTTCATAGCCACCGTGCAGATACGACAGGCTGCCGGCGTCGAGCGGCTTGCCTTCGGGCGTGGTGACCTTGTAAGTGATGGTGACGGCGGAGTCTTTGGTGATGGTGGCCATGGTGGTGCTTGCGCTTTCAGACGGTGAAAGAACGGCGCGGGCTGGCGGGCTATTGCCGCCAGCCGCTGCGCCAATCGAAACCCTGAATTGTCCACGAGGCGTGGGGTGTTTGCCGGGCGCCTCGTGGGCGGGCTTTGCGCCTGGGCCTATGCGCCCGCCACCACTTCGGCAGGGCGCTCTTCGTCG
This sequence comes from Acidovorax sp. Root267, assembly GCF_001429215.1. Taxonomy (NCBI): domain Bacteria; kingdom Pseudomonadati; phylum Pseudomonadota; class Betaproteobacteria; order Burkholderiales; family Comamonadaceae; genus Acidovorax; species Acidovorax sp. Root267. The sequence continues at coordinate 760,774 of NZ_LMJC01000012.1, read as the reverse complement.
GTCTGACCCGGATAGCGCGCAAAGCGCCGTGCCTCGGTGCCATGCACCGGGTCCTGGTCCGGCCAAGGCCAGCCGCCGAACTGGGTGCGGCGGTAGTCGTTCATGGCCTGCATGATCTCGGCCTGCGTGTTCATCACAAACGGACCGTACTGCGCCACGGGCTCGCCAATCGGCCGGCCTTGCAGCACCAGGCATTCCACGGTGGTGGCGCCGGTGTTGGTCAGCCGCCAGTCCTCGGTGGCACGCACCTGCAGCGCCGCGTGGCGGTCCACGTCCTGCGGGCCCACGCGCACGCTGTCGCCGACAAAGAAGTACAGCATGCGCTGCGTGCCTTCGCCCTGCGCGGCAGGCAGCGTCCACTCGGCGCCCGGGTCCATGCGCAGCGTCCAGATGGCGACATCGCCTTCAGGCTGCGAAGCCCAGGATTCGGGCGGCGGTGCCAGAGGCTCGGGCGCGCCGGGCAGCGCACCGGCCACCACGGTGACGGTGGTCGCGCGGCCTGCGGCGTCGTGGCGCACCAGGCGCGGAATCCGCTCGTCCCACAGCATGGTGAAGTGCGGGTCCACCATCTTGTTCCTGGCGGGCAGGTTCAGCCAGATCTGGAACAGCTCCAGCGGGTTGGGTTCGGTGGCATTGAGCAGCGGGAACATCTCGGAATGCACGATGCCCTTGCCGGCCGTGACCCACTGCACATCACCGCCGCCAAAACGTGCGGCCGCGCCCAGCGAGTCGGAATGGTCGATCAGGCCCTTGCGCACCAGTGTCACGGTCTCGAAGCCGCGGTGCGGGTGGCCCGGAAAGCCGGGCACGGTGTCGCCGTGGTACATGCTCCAGCCGTCCTTGCCGCTGAAGTCGCTGCCGATCTGGCGGTCTTCGATGGGCACGGCCGGGCCGAACGCGGCGTTGCCCGCGGGGTAGGCATCGTCGTGGTGGGCGCAGAAAAGAAACGGGTCGAGCGTGGGCCACTGCGGACCCAGCAACTGGGCGCGCACGATGGGCACCAGGGCGGTGGTTGCAGCAGGTGTGGACGACGACATACGAAGGCTCCTCGTGTTGTGCACCACCACGATCGGGCGGTATGCCAGTGGAATATGGAGCCAATGGTGCCTGAGCAGAAGTGCGCCCGGTGGAACAGTGCGGTGCACCGGGCAGGACAGTGGGACGATCCTGGCAGACGCATTCCGCTCAAATTTGAATCAAATCAGGCCCTGGCGCTTATCAGTATTGCGCTGTTAGCTATTATTTTAATAGCTCTGCACCTTTTAATGAACCGCCACCGGTGCCCCTGCACCAGACGGCTGCGCAGGCCGCAGCACCAGGCCGCCCAGCAACGCCGCCACGAGCGAGCCCCCGGCCGCCACCCAGAAGGCCAGCTGGTAGCCACCGTTCAAGGCCATCTGCACCGATGCGCCCGCCTCGCGCAGCGCGCCCGTGCGTGCATCGGCCAAACTGGCCAGTACGGCCAGGCCCAGCGCGCCACCCATCATGAAGGCAGTGTTGACCACGCCGGATGCCAGGCCCGAATCCTCGGGCTTCACGTCGCCCATGGCGGCCAGCAGCAGCGGGTTGAGCGCAATGCCCGCCCCCACGCCCAGCAGCAGCATGCCGGGCAGCACGTGCAGCGCAAACTGGCCGTCCACGGGCGCCAGTGCAAACAGCACCAGGCCCACGGTGGCCAGCAGCAGGCCCCAGCCCAGCGTGCTGCGGATGCCGTAGCGCATCACCACCCAGGCCGACAGCCCCAGCGAGCAGCCCGCCATGATGAGGTTGGACGGAAGGAACGCCAGGCCCACCTGCATCGCGTCGTAGCCCAGCACCAGCTGCATGTACAGCGCCGACAGGAAGAACCACGCAAACATGCCTGCCGCCCACAGCACGCCCACCACGTTGGAGATGGCCAGATTGCGCAGCCGCAGCAAGGCCAGCGGCACCAGCGGCGCGGCCACGTGGGATTCAACGTACAGAAACACCAGCAGCAGCGCGGCCGATGCACCCAGCAGGCCCTGCGACTGCAGCGAAGTCCAGCCCGCCTCGTTGCCGTTGACGATGGCGTACACCGCCAGCATCAGCGACGCGGTGATGGTGACCGCGCCCGCCACGTCCAGCCGCTGCCCGTGGGCCTGCCCCTTGCCGCCCGGCAGCAGCACCAGGCAGGCCGCGTAGATCGCCACGCCCACGGGGATGTTGACGAGAAAGATCCAGTGCCAGCTCAATGCGCTGGTAAGCACACCGCCCAGCAGCACACCAATGCTGCCGCCCCCCGCGCAGACAAAACCATAGACCCCCATGGCCCGCGCGCGCTCGCCGGGCTCGGTGAACAGATTCATGATGAGCGACAGCGCCACGGCCGACACCACGGCCCCACCCACGCCCTGCACCGCACGCGCCGCCACCAGCAGCCCCTGCGTGTGGGCCAGCCCGCAGGCCAGCGACGCGACGGTGAACAGCGTGATTCCTGCCAGGAACAGCCGCCGGTGCCCATACAGATCGCCCAGCCTCCCGCCCAGCAGCAGGCAGCCGCCAAAGGTCAGCATGTAAGCATTGACCACCCACACCAGCGATGTCTCGGTAAAGCCCAGATCGGCCTTGATGCTGGGCAGCGCCACGTTCACGATGGTGGTGTCGAGCACGATCATCAGCTCGCCCAGGCACAGCAGGATGAGCGCGGGCCAGCGTGCGCGGCCTTCGATGGAGAGGGTCATGGAGGTCAATGGGAATGTGGAAAGCGCAGAAGACGCGCCCCACAGTTTGTCACGCGCGGCGGCGGCAACTGGCGCGGCGCAAGGCCAGTGCACCCGTGGATCTGGCTCCGCCAGTCCACCGGGTGCGTCCCCCTTCAGGGGGAAGCCGCGCAGCGGCTCAGGGGGTCCTTACATACTTTGCTTGCATGAACTGGTTCCAGCTCCCGTCGGGCTGCTGGCCAAACGAGGTGAGCGTGCGCTCGTTGGCGCTGACGATGGTGATCACGTCGCGGTAGCGGGCGGTTTTTCCGTCGTCCTTGAAGCTCGGGCCTTCAGTCTCCAGCGTCAGCACCTTCTGGTCGGCATCCAGCGTGCCACGGTAGACCCACATGTGGGCCATCATCGAGCCCACCCAGGTGCCCAGAAACTCTTTCTTCTCGGGGTCGTAGCCCAGCGTCATCTGCATGCGGGCCTCGCCGCCACCGGGCATGGTGCCGGTGCCTTCGAGGATCACCCACAGGTCGCCAAGCGCGCGCCCGTGTTCAGTGCCGTGCGACTGCTCGGACGGCTGGCCGGGGTCCGCGTCGCAGTTGGAGGTGCTGGTCCAGTCGCCCAGCAGTTGCTGCAGCCAGCGGTGCATGGCATGGGGTTCGGGATTCATCATGTCGGTCTCCTTGGTGTTGAAGAGGTTGGCAAGAGCACGCGCCGACCCGAGGGGCTACACCGCTTTGCCGTCGTAGTGGTGCACCGGCACCGCATCCAGGTCCACGCCGTCCAGGCAACGCAGGTTGACCGCCGCCACGCGGTTGCCTTTCGGGTCCACGCCTTCGCCAAACGGGTGGATGCCGCAGGTGGGGCAAAAGCGGTGCTGGATCACATGCTTGTGAAAGGTGTAGGTGGCGGCGTCCGCCTCGGGGGTGGTCAGCCGCAGCGCGTCGCGCGGCACAAACCACAGCAGCGACCCGCGTCGGCCGCACATGCTGCAGTTGCAGGCCAGGCCGCTGTCGATGGTGCCTTCCACCTCAAACGCCACCTTGCCGCAATGGCAGCTGCCTTGGTATCGGGTCGCGCTCATTGTGGTGCCACCACCATCCACGCCACGCCGAAGCGGTCCGCCACCATGCCGAAGGCGGGTGAAAAAAAAGTCTTGCCCAGGGGCATTTGCACCTGGCCGCCCTCGGCCAATGCATCGAACAGGCGCTTGGCCTCGGCTTCGTTCGCGGGGCTCAGCGCCAGCGAGATGCCCTGGAAGTTCGTGCTGCCCGATCCCATGCCGTCCGACGCCATCACCTGCGTCTCGCCCACGTTGAACGCAGCGTGCATCACCATCTCGGGCGTGGGGCCGGGGCCGCCGCCTTCTGCGCAACCTTGGCCGGCGGCGGGCTCGGGGTTGTCCTTGTAGCGCATGAGCATGGTGACCTCGGCACCCAGGGCGCGTCGGTAGAAATCCAGGGCCTCTTCGCAGCGGCCTTCAAACATCAGATAGGGCTCGACTTTCATGGGGCGTCTCCTTGGGGGTAAAAGCAGGCGCCCCGCCGGGGCCAAATGCCTGCCAAAGTTTCAGCAACGTGATTTCGATGCACAATTGTGAACACCGTCCACAAACCATAACAAAGAGAATGGACGGTGTCCACGTTTCCATCGTCCATGACCGTAACCAACCGCAACACGCCGACCCTCCGCAGCACCTACCGCCATGGCGACCTGCGCCGCGCCCTGCTGGAGGCCGGCATCGATCTGGCGCGCCAGGGCGGCCCCGATGCCGTGGTGCTGCGCGAGGCCACACGCCGCGCGGGCGTGGCGCCGAATGCGGCCTACCGCCATTTCGCCAACCGGGACGACCTGCTGGCCGCCGTCCGCACGGCGGCCCTGGCGGCCGTGGCCGAGGCCATGGAAGCCGAACTGGCCCAGGTGCCCACCACCGGCACACCCACCGCGCAGGCCCACGCCAAGGTGCGCGCCGTGGGCGCGGGCTACCTGCGTTTTGCGCACGCCGAGACCGGGCTGTTCCGCACCGCCTTCGGTGGCCGCTTCACCGTGCAGCACGACCCCGACCCAGCCATGGGTGGCGCCACCGGGCTCAACCCGTTCCAGCACCTGAGCGCAGCGCTCGATGACCTGGTGACCGCAGGCGCCCTGCCGCCCGCGCGCCGCCCCGGCGCCGAATACCTGGCCTGGTCCACCGTGCACGGCATGGCATTGCTTTCCATCGACGGACCATTGCGGGGCACGCCGCAGCAGATGCTGGATGGCCTGGGACAGCGGCTGCTCGATATGGTGGAGCGGGGGATTTAAACCCGCGCCGGATGGCAGGTGCAGTGCCCACGCCGCCACAGGCCCGCAAGGTGCGCCCCATGCACAGCCTGGCGCCACACCCATTGCGCGTAAACGGTAGCGCGCGCGCCAAAAAAACCGCTCAGCAACACGCTGGGGGTGTGGTTCACCACTTCATGCCACCAGCGCGCGGGCACATAGATCACGTCCCCGGGCTCCAGGTCCACCGCCCAGGCGTCGCCTGCAACAACACCTCGGTCCACCACGGCATCAGCATTCAGTGAAGCCAGGGCCGCCCAGCGGTCATGCTTGGCGGCAACGGCACCCAGCCGCTCCACCACCCCCGGGCGCAGCAGATAAAAGCGCTTGCGTCCCACCAGCTGCACGGCAAGGTTGTCGAGGTAGTCATGGTGCAAACCGGTGCGCGCCCCTGCAGGGCCGATCCAAGTCTGGGCGTCGTGCAGCGCCCCGGGCGGAAACAGCTCTTGCGGGCGCACATCGGCGCGCAGCGGTGCGAAGGTGCCCAGCAGGTCAAATTCCTTGAGGTACATCGGCACCTTGCCGGTGGCAGCGGGGCCTTGCAAGGACTGGAGATAGGCGCCCAGGGTGGAAGACTGGAACACCGTGGCGCCCAGCTCGCGGTTGCCCTGTACCAGCCGCACGGGCAGGTCGGGGGCCAGCGCGCCCAACCGCTCCCAGGTCCATTGCGCCACGGCTGGCCAATGGGCTGCGCGCTGGCGAAGCACACAGGGCTCGCGGCGGCCGATGGCCTCGGCCACGGAACCTGCCTGCACGGCCAATGGCTCCCACGCGCCTTCATGGCCCGCCATCACAGCCCCCTGGCCAGGCAGCGTTCCATCCCGCGCAGCCAGGACAACGGCACATGTCGCCACAGCGGAGCCAGGAAGGACAGCGGGATGCGCCCCCGCACCACCACCCCGTAGTCCAGCGACGCTGCGTGCGGAAAGTAGCCCGCCTTGCAGGCGACGATGGTCTTGAAGCCCTTTTGCCAGTAGTAACGCAGCTGCGGGTCTTGCGGCCCACCCCGGCGCATGGCGTAGACGTACGACTCGACCGGGGCATCGGGCTCCCCCCTGCGCCAGCGGGCGAGGCCCGGCACGGGCGAGCCCAGGTAGATCTGGCGCCAGCCGGCCTTCAGCGCACGCGGCCAGAAGAACGCAAAGATCGCCTCCACGCCTTGCGGGCTGATGCTGCTCAGACTGATGCCGAACAGGTCACGGCTGGTTTGCCCCCCGTCATGGCTGCAAATCTTCGCGCAATCTGCCCAGGTGCGGGCACTTTGCAACTGCACCGCTGAAATGGGCTTGAGGAACAGCGAGGCCAGTGCCTCGCCCGTGCGCGGGCAGAACGCCCCCATGCACAACTGCGGGTGGGCCGCGATGCGCTGCGCCATGGCGTCTGCATCGGCAGCCTGGCCGTCGCTCCACTTCTTGTGCTCCAGCACCAGCAAGCGGGGGATGTCGCAGGCCTGCAGCGGGCGCACTTCGATGCGTGCCTTTTCTGCGTTTCGGCCCACCTGCGAGGCTGGCGCCAGGCGGTGCATCGGCAGCCCGTAGCCCAGCCACCCCACCGCCATGCGGGCCAGACCCACGGCCTGTCGCAGCACAAAACCCGCCACAGACCGGGCACCACCGAGCCAGCCCAGCCGGCCTTGCGCGCGGTCGGTCTGAAAAAAGTCCCAGGTGTGGCGCGCCACATCCCCCAACAGGATCAGGGACGCCAGCACATACAGCGCCATGCGGCGCCCGTAGCCCACCCGACCCACCTCACAGAGCATGCGCAACGCCACACCATGGTGTGCCACCTCTTCTTCGCAATGCCAGCGCCACAGGCTGGACTGGCGGGACGCGTTGTGAACCAGCCAGCCCTCGCCGCGCAGCGCATGGCGTGAGACCAGCGCTGTCAGGTATTCAAGTGCCGCCGCCAGGGCCAGTCGCTCCCTCCAGGACAGCGCATGCTCCAGGCCCTGCACGGCGCGCTCAATGCGCGCCTCCAGGGCTATGGCGTTGTAGCCCTGGGCCGCCAACTGCGCGTTGTACAAGCGGTGCGCCCGCTGGTGGGCACGCTCTTCGCGCACGAACTGCGCCACCTCGTCCTGCAACGGTGCGCCTTCGGGCAGGTGCGTGGCAGCATCTTCCATCGCCCGGATCACAAACTGCTCCCCCGAGGGCAGCAGCAACGAAAACGCATTGAACAAATACGAACGAAAAGGGGTCTGGTTCCAGAACCGCTCGGACTCCCCTGGCACCACCATCACTGTTTGCATCACCGCAGACCATTGGTTAAAGCCTGCCGAAGGTATTGAAGGTGCATGTCGCCCATGTGACACCATCCACAAATATCGGTACGGCGGCTGCAGCGGCGGGGCACGGTCTGCGTTGACGTGCCTGCTCGTTTTTTTTGACGCTTTTATACCTCTGCCGCTTATCTACAAAGCGTAGACAGCTACAAGTTAGATAGCATTTTCCATCCAGCCCCAGTCACGGCAACCCATAAAGCTGCGCTGTGGCCCTCACCCGTGCCACCAGCGCGCGGCGCAACGCAGCAGGCCGCAGCACCTCCACCTGCGGGGACAGCCGCAGGAGTTGCCCGCAGGCATGCTCCACCGATTCGATGGGAATGGTCACGGCCACGCGACCGTCATTGCGGCGGGACGGCGGGGCGGCCGCCACCGCGCGTGCCACGGCACGGCTGAGCGCGCGCAGCCCTTTGAGCCCTGATGGCGTGGCCAGCAGGGCGGCCTCGCCGGTGTAGAGCCCCGCTTCAAAGCGCTGGATCGACTGCGCCCAATAGCCGGCCAAGTCAAACCGCGCAGGGCGGCGCACCGGCGTGGCCAGCGCCGTGGCCGCCCGGATGTTCGACACGCGGTAGGTGCGTGGCCCGCCCTCCGCAGAAGCGGCCGCGCCCGCAGGCACAGCCACCAGGTACCAGACCCCTGCCTTGAGCACCAGGCCCAGCGGGTTCACCGTGCGCTCCACCGTGTCGGCCCAGCTTTCGTAGCGCATCGCAACCTGGTGCCCGCTCCACACGGCGGCGGCCACGGTGGGCAGGTGCGGCGTGGGATCGCTCTCGCGGTACCAGTCCACCGGGTCGAGGTGCAGGCGGGTGCTCACGCGCTGCGCGTCCTCGCGCCACGACGCGGGCAGCGACGACAACAGCTTGAGCCGCGCCCCCTCCACATCGCCGCCCAGGCCGAGTTCCTGCGCGGGGCCGGGCAGGCCACTCAAAAAGACGGCCTGCGCCTCCGACGGTGTGAGCCCCGTGAGCGTGGTCTTCCAGCCCGGCAGCAGCGCAAAACCGCCATGGCGCCCGCGCTCGGCGTAGATCGGCACACCGGCCGCGCTGAGCTGGTCCACATCGCGGTACAGCGTGCGCACCGAAACCTCCAGCGCCTGGGACAACGCCTGTGCGCTCATGCGGCCCTGGGTTTCGAGCAGCATCTGAAGGGAAAGCAGGCGGCTGGCGCGCATGGGGAGTCAGTTTGTGTGGTGCGGCTAAGAATTTTTAGTCGCTTGAGGCAATGGCGAAAGATAGCGCAAATACCTGCCATAGGTTGGCAGGTATTGCGGCGCAGACTGCAGCCTGAATGTTGAAACCACCCCACCAGGAGCCCGCATGTCCGACACCGCCATGGCCACGCGCCACACACCCGTCCCCATCACTGCCGCCGCCGTCGTTGCCGACGACTGCCCCATCGTCGAACTGCGCCAGTACACGCTGCACGCGGGGCAGCGCGATGTGCTGATCGACCTGTTCGACCGCGAGTTCGTGGAGACCCAGGAGGCGCAGGGCCTGCGCGTGCTGGGCCAGTTCCGCGACCTGGACCGGCCTGATCAGTTTGTCTGGCTGCGCGGCTTTGGCAGCATGGAGGCGCGCCGCCAGGCGCTCGAAGCCTTCTACAGCGGCCCCACCTGGGCCGCGCACCGCAACACCGCCAACGCCACCATGGTCGACTCCGACAACGTGTTGCTGCTGCGCCCCGCATGGCCTGGGGCGGCAGGCGCGCTGCCGCAGCACGCGCGCCCCGCGGCCGGTGCCAGTGGCTCGGCCCCGGGCGTTCTGGCCGCCACGGTGTTCCACCTGCACGAGGCCGCCACACCCGCGCTGCTGGACTTCTGCCGCCACCGCATGGCCCCCACGCTGCAACGCGGTGGCGCGCGCCACGTGGCCTGGTACTGCACCGAGACCAGCGCCAACACCTTTCCCCGCCTGCCCGTGCGCGAGGGCGAACACGTGCTGCTGGGGCTGGCGCTGTTCGGCCGCGAGGCCGCGCTGGAGGCTTTCACCGACAGCGCCGCATGGGCGCGCGGTGTGGCGCCGGGCCTTGCACCCTGGTTGGCCCGCGCGCCCGAAATCCACCGCCTGCAGCCCACCGCCCGCTCTGCGCTGCATGCCTGACGTCCCCCTCGCCTTGCCGATGAAAGAACCCGCCATGACCACGCCGAACCTCATCACCATTCCCTCGCCTGCCGCAGCCCCCAGCGCCGCACGCGACTTCGACTTCCTCCTGGGCCCCTGGCGCATCCGCAACACGCGCCTGGTGCACCGGCTTCAAGGCTGCAACGACTGGGAAGTGTTCGATGCCACCGGCACCGCCCACGCCCTGCCTGGCGGCATCGGCAACTGCGACGACTTCACGCCCCTGGCCTGGAAGCCCGGCTTCGTCGGCATGACGCTGCGCGTGTTCAACCCGGTATCGAAGCGCTGGAGCATCTACTGGCTCGACAACGCCACGGGCGGCCTGGACCCTGCCACCGGCCTGCTCCAGCCACCCGTGGTGGGCGGCTTCCAGGACGGCGCAGGCCTCTTTGAAGGCGAAGAAGTGTTCGAAGGCCGCCCGGTGCGCGTGCGCTTCGAATGGTCGCAAAAGCACAGCGGCGCGCCGCGCTGGCAACAAGCGTTTTCGGACGACGGAGGCACCACCTGGGAGGTGAACTGGGTGATGGAGTTTTCGCGCCCGGCGTAAGCCTCGCAGCACGCAATCAGGTCGTTCAGTGCGCGGCCGACATCACCTCGGCCAGCCAGTCCACGAACACCCGCACGCGTGGCGAAAGCTGGCGGCTGTGCGGATACAGCACGGACACCGGCATGGGCGCGGGGCGAAACGGCGCCAGCACCTCGCACAGGCTGCCATCGGCCAGCCGGGGCGCGATGTGGTAGCGCGGCACCTGGATCAGCCCCAGGCCCGCGGCGCAGCAGGCGTGGTACGCATCGGCATCGCTCACGGCCACGGGGCCCTTGAGCTGCACGCTCCTGGCCACGCCATCCACAATGAAGTCAAAAGGCAGCGGCTTGCCCGTGCGCTGCGAGAGGAAGTTGACGGCGCGGTGCCCGCGCAGCGCATCCACCGTGGTGGGCGTGCCATGGCGCGCCAGATACTCGCGGCTCGCGCAGGTCACCTGCGGCAACAGCGCCACACGCCGCGCCACCATGGTCGAGTCGCGCAGCTCGCCGCCGCGCAGGACACAGTCCACGCCTTCGCGCACCAGATCCACCAGCCGGTCACCCATGCCGATCTCCAGTTCCACATCGGGGTAGCGCATGCAGAACTCGCCGATGCGCGGCAGCACGAAGTGCCGCGCCAGCGTGCCCTGCAAATCCACGCGCAGCTTGCCGCGCGGCGTGCTCACGGCGTTGCCGAACGCGGTTTCGGTTTCTTCCAGGTCGGCCAGCAGGCGCTGGCAGCGTTCGTAGTACGCCTGCCCGTCGGGCGTGGTGCTGACGTGGCGCGTGGTGCGCTGCAGCAGCCGTGTGCCCAGGCGCTTTTCCAGGTCCTGCACGGCCAGGGTCACGCTCGCGCGCGGCAGCTGCAGGTCTTCGGCCGCGCGCGTGAAGCTGCCCAGCTCGACGATGCGCGTGAAAAGCTGCATGGATTGAAAACGGTCCATCACGAAAGGGCTTCTGGCTGTGGGCGATTGTTGTGTTCAGCTGAACAGTGATGGCAATTTTAGGTATTTATCAATTCTGACAACAACAGAACAATGCCTCCATCCCTGGCGCCGCCCACCCGGCGCCCTAATCACCGCACCAGGAGCCTTGCCATGAACCCGATCACCACCACCCCTTTTCAGGCGTCGACCCCCGCGGGCCCGCGCGTCGCCCTCGTCACCGGTGCATCGCGTGGCATCGGCGCCGCCATTGCCCACCGGCTCGCGCGCGACGGCTTTCGTGTGGTGGTCAACTACGCGGGCCGGGCCGCAGACGCACAGATGGTGGTGCAGGCGATCACGGCGGCGGGCGGAGAGGCCATCGCGGTGCAGGCCGACGTGGGCGACAGCGGCGCCGTGCGCCAGTTGTTCGATGCCACCGAGCAGGCCTTTGGCCGCGTGGACGTGCTGGTCAACAACGCGGGCGTGATGCCATCCACCCTGCCGCACCTGGCGCAGACGGACGATGCCACCTTCGACCGCCTGGTCGCCATCAACCTCAAGGGCACGTTCCACACCCTGCGCGAGGCCACGCACCGGCTGCAGCCCGGGGGGCGCATCGTCAACTTCTCGAGCAGCCTGGTCGGCACGGCCCTGCCAGGCTATGCCGTGTACGCCGCCACCAAGAGCGCGGTGGAGACCCTGACCAGCGTGCTCGCCAAGGAACTGCGCGGCCGGAACATCACGGTGAACGCCATCGCGCCCGGCCCCACAGCCACCGCGCTGTTCCTGGACGGCAAGACGCCCGAGCTGATCGAGCGCCTGGCCCAGGCCAACCCGATGGAGCGCCTGGGCACGCCCGAGGACATCGCCAACGCGGTGGCCTTCCTGGCCGGGCCGGATGGCGGGTGGATCCATGGGCAAACGCTGCGGGCCAATGGCGGGATGGTTTAAGCGTCTGCTTTTTCCTCAAAAATAGCCACTACCGCTTGATCCCATTGCGGTAGAAGCTATCAAAAGAGAAGCAACTACCGACACCTACACAGTCACTGCCTGCGCGGCCTCGTGCGCCGGGAAGTCCGTGGACGCAGCCACGGCCCGCCACTGCGCGGTTTCTTGCGCCACGAAGGCGTGTGTGTCGGCAATGGTCTGCAGCGTGTCCGTGCCCAGCGGCAGGCGCAGCGGCGGCGTGGGGCTGGCCACCAGCTTCATCACGGCCTGGGCCAGGCGCACGGGGTCGCCAGGCTGGTTCAGGTTGATGCGGCGCGCCGCTTCGCGCACGGCACCCGCGCTGGCGGCGTAGTCGTCCAGCACGCACGGCGCCACGGCCAGCGAGGCGCCGTCGAGGAACTCGGTGCGGAAATACCCGGGCTGCACTGCCGTGGCATGGATGCCCAGCGGGGCCAGCTCGGCATGCAGCGCCTCGGTCAGGCCTTCCACCGCGAACTTGGTGGCGCAGTACACGCCAAAACCTGCGCTGGAACGCACCCCACCCAGCGACGAGATGTTGATCACGTGCCCTGCGCGGCGCGCGCGCATGGCGGGCAGCACGGCCCGGGTCACATGCAGCAGGCCGAACACGTTGGTGTCGAACAGGCGCTGCACTTCGTCGGCCGTGGATTCCTCCACCGCGCCCAGCAGCCCGTAGCCCGCGTTGTTGACCAGCACGTCGATGCGGCCAAAGTGTTCCAGCGCGGCGCCCACAGCATGGCGCGCCTGGGCTTCGTCGGTCACGTCGAGCGCCACAGGCAACAGTGCGTCGCTGGGGCCCAGGCGCTTTTCAATCGACGCGGCATCGCGGGCCGTGGCGACCACAGCGTCGCCCTGTGCGAGCGCGGCCTCGGCAATGCGGGCACCAATGCCGCGCGAGGCGCCGGTGATCATCCAGACACGGGGGAAGGAGGAGGAAGGGATAGCAGTCGAAGCAGTCATGGCGGAAGTCCTTGAAAGGGATTGGGAACGGGGATCTGGCAAACGCAACACACAGAGATGCTGAGGCGCGGCCATGGAGGTGAACTTTAGGCAGACCATTGCCATCGCACTAGCCCATAATTGCTGACTTTATTTACAAGCAAAACTTGCCAATCTCTCGAAACGGACACCATGGCCATCAATGAACTGCGTGCCATTGCCACGTTTGCCAAAGCCGCCGAACTGGGCAGCCTGCGGCAGGCCGCCTCGGCCCAGGGCATCACCCCGCAGGCCGCCAGCCTGGCGCTGGGGCAGCTCGAATCGCACCTGGGTGTGCGGCTGTTCCACCGCACCACGCGCAGCCTGAGCCTGACCGAGGAGGGGCGCCAGTTTCTGGAGGCTGCGCAACCGGGCCTCTCGACCCTGCAGCGGGCGGTGCACGGCGCACGGCGCGGGCGCGAGGAGATTGCGGGGCCGCTGCGCATCGTGGCGCCGCGCTCCGTCATGCTGGAGGTAGTCTGGCCCGTGCTCGACGCGTTCTGCCGCCGCTACCCGCTCGTGGAGCCCGATGTGCAGCTGGACGACCGCATCGGCAACTGGGTGGAGGACCGGGTGGACGTGGGTTTCCGCTCGGGCTACCCCCCCGAGGGCGGGGTGATTGCGCGGCGCCTGATGGCGCTGCAGCTGGTGGCGTGCGCCACGCCAGACTACCTGGCCCGCCATGGCACGCCCACCCGCATCGAAGACCTCGCGCAGCACCGCTGCAGCGGGTTTCGGCACCCCACCACCGGCAAGCCCATGCCCTGGGAGTTTCAGGTGGGCGACGACATCGTGGCCCACGCCATACCGCCGGCGTTCTGCGTCAACGACATCGAGCTGGAAGCCCGCGCCGTGCTGGGCGGCCACGCCATCGGCCAGCTTGTCGGCGTGACGGCGGCGCCACTGGTGCGCAGCGGGCAACTGGTGCCCGTGCTGACCGAATTCGTGCCCCAGCACCTGGGCCTGTACGTGTACTACGGCAGCCGGGCGGCGCAGCCGGCCCGCGCACGCGCCTTCATCGATCTGGCGGTGGAGATGCTGGCAGACAACCCGGCGTTCGGCCTGAGCGCGCAGGAGCTGCAGGGCACGGCCCCAAGGCCCCGGCGGCGCAAGCCATCGGCGACCTGAACGGGCACATGTAGCTTGCGCCGCCACATGCAACCGTGCGCCCCCCAAGCCGTGTTGGCGCACAGCGTCTTCGCCTGGGAAAGGGGCGATTGCTGGCCATTCGGCAAACAGTCCGTTGTGGAAAAGGGTATTTATCGCTTTCGCCGCGCGCCCTACATTGGCTGGACTGCCCGAGAGGGCGGAACCAACGCACCGGATTCACCCATGACCACCTTCTCTGCCACGGTCCAGACGCACATCAAGGCCTCCCCGGCACTCGCGTTCCAGCACATCGCGCCCATCGACCCGCGCGCCCTGTTCACCGGCTACGGGCCTTTGCCCGCAGTGACCGGCACGCGCGACCAGACGGGCGCCTGGGACACGCCGGGGCAGACACGCACCGTGGCGCTGTCCGATGGCAGCCTGGTCGAAGAAAGGCTCAAGCACTACCACCCGGCGCAGTACTTCAGCTACACCGTCAGCGGCTTCACGGGTGCGATGCGCTGGCTGGCCACCGGCGCCAACGGGGCCTGGTGGTTTGACCCCCAGGCGGGCGGCACGCAGACCACCGTGCGCTGGCGCCATGCCTTCCACCCCCGCTCGAAGTGGGCCGCACCGGTGCTCTGGCTGCTGGCCAACCTGCTGTGGCGTGGCTACATGCGCAAGGCGCTGCGGCTGGCCAAGATGCAGATCGAGACCCCACTGCGTGCGCCCGCAGGCCCGGCGATTTCAGCCTGAGCCGGCCCCCATCCGGCCCGACGACCGCCCACCACAGCTCAGTTGCTTTTGGCTTCGAAGAACGGCGTGCCCTGGATGGCCGACGGGCTGACGGTAAAAGTTCTGAGCGGCTGCAGGGGCTGGGTCTCGCCTTGTTTCAGCGCAGGGCGCGGGGCGCCAGGATTCAGCGCGGGCGCTATGCAACCCGTTCGCACGGTTTGCACCACTTCAGGGTCCAGCGCCCGGCGTTTGCCCAGGCGGCTGCCCGACAGAAACAACATGTCCCCTTGCAGCTCGGCCCGCTGGTTCATGAGGGGCATGGCCTGCAGCGGATCGAACCCCACCCGCACCGAATTGGCACCGTCCAGCCGGTATTGCACCACCTTCACCACCGCGGGCTTGCCCGGTGCCTCCTCCACCACCTCGCCCAGGTAGAAGTAGCGCACCGACTCCGCAGGCAAAGGGGGCAGCGGGTAGTTTTCAGACCAGTTGCTGTTGCCCTGGCCAAACAGCGGGCGCAGCGCGGCCGGGGCCTTGTCGTCCGCCGACACCGCAAACACCGGCGCGCGGGCACTGGACAGCGTGTGGCCATGAAAGTCGAACTCCACCATGGCACCCAATGCGGCCACCTTGCGGGCATAGGCAGGGAACAAGGTCTGGTCCTGCCGCACCTGTTGCAGCCGCACTCCGCTGCCTTCCGACTTCCAGCGGCCCGCCATCACCATATCCAGCGCCCCGCCGGTCAAGGCAAAACAAAAGGTGTTGTCGGCCAGCAGCGCCAGTTGCGCGATGGTGTCCACAGAGCCGCCCCGGTATTCGCCCACATAGCCGGACTCGGCGGTGGTGGCGGCGTGCAGGGTGAAGCTGGCCGTCAGTGCGGCCAATGCTGCGGCAGTGGCGCAGGCGCTGCGCAAGAGGCGAGGAGTGTGGTTCACAAACGTGGTCCCAGGTGGAAGGGTGGGCCACTATATCGCTGCGGGCGCAACCATCCGCGCTGATCCCCCTGGGCGGCAAAGACATCGCACCACACACTTCCACCGACGACGGCTGCCCGCGCCGATGCGACGTAACCGACGTAACCGACGCGGTGGATCAGCCTGCCGCAGGGGGCCAACGCGTCCAGGGGCGCTCTGGATCAGGCCGCAAACCCGCCATCGATGAGCAGGCTGGCCCCCGTCACCATGCCCGACTCCGGCCCCGCCAGATAGGCCACCATACCCGCGATTTCGTCGGGGTGGGCGTGGCGGTTGAGCGCCATCATGCCGTGCATGTTGCTGGCCAGGGGGCCGTCGGCGGGGTTCATGTCGGTGTTGACCGGGCCGGGCTGCACGTTGTTCACCGTGATGCCACGCGGCCCCAGGTCGCGCGCCAGCCCCTTGGTGAGGCCCACGATGGCGGCCTTGCTCATGCCATACACGCTGAAGCCTGCCCATGGCACACGGTCGGAGTTGGTGCTGCCGATGGTGATGACGCGGCCATAGGCGCCGCCCTGGCCCATGTGGCGCACGGCGGCCTGCGTGGCCACGAACACCGCGCGCACGTTCACGTTGATCGTGTGGTCGAAATCGGCCAGCGCGAAGTTGTCGATCTCGCCGGCCACCGCCACGCCCGCGTTGTTGACGAGGATGTCGAGGCGGCCCAGCGTGCGCGCCGCGCCGTCGATGGCTTGCGTGAGGGCGGCGGCATCGGCACTGTCGGCGCGCAGCGCCAGCGCCTTGCCACCGCCCGCTTCAATGGCAGCCACCAGCGCCTGCGCGGGGGCTTCGGAGCTGCTGTAGGTGAAGGCCACCGCCGCACCGTCGCGCGCCAGGCGCTGGACGATGGCGGCGCCAATGCCACGCGCGCCGCCGGTGACAAAGGCAACCTTGCCAGCCAGCACAGGTGAAGAGGCTGCGGGCACCGCCGCCGAGGGGGATGCGTCAAGCACAGAAGACATGGTGTTTCTCCAAAAAACAGGTGATTGAAAAGGTTCGTCACAGAACCCGGAATGCCTGCAGTGTCGGCAAACCATTGCCTTATCGGTAGCCATGAATAGGCTGGATCTATTTCAACCATCAGTTGAAAATGCAAGCCATGCAACCCCTGAGCCACCTCGAATCGTTCGTCAAATCCGCCGAGTCCGGCAGCTTCTCGGCCGCTGCGCGGCTCATGGGCCTCACGCCCGCCGCCGTGAGCAAGAACGTGGCGCGGCTGGAGGCCAGCCTGGGCGTGCGGCTGTTCCAGCGCAGCACGCGGCGCCTCACGCTCACCGAAGGCGGGCAGCGCCTGCTGGCGCAGATCAGCCCGCCGCTGACCGCGCTGGCCGATGCGGTGGACCACGCGGCCGAGGCCGAGCAGCAGCCTGCGGGCACGCTCAAGGTGAGCATGGGCCAGGCCTTTGGCCGCGCCTACATCGTGCCGCTGCTCACCGAGTTTTTGCAGCGCTACCCGGCCATCCAGCCCGACTGGCGCTTTGAGAATCGCCAGGTCGACCTGATCGGCGAGGGTTTTGACGCCGGCATTGGCGGCGGCCTGAACCTGCACCCCGACATGGTGGCGCGCACGCTGGGGCCCATCCACCTGGTGGTGGTGGCCGCCCCCGCGCTGCTCAAGGGCCGCAAGGCCCCCCGCCACCCGGCAGACCTGGCGCAGTGGGATGGCATTGCGCGCCGCGCCATCCGCACGGGGCGTGTCCCTGTCATCACCTTGCGCAACAAGGCTGGCGAGGCGGCGCCGGCGGATTTCCGCCCCCGCATCGTGTTCGACGACCCCGAGGCCATGTGCCAGGCCGCGCTGATGGGCCTGGGCCTGGCCGTGCTGCCCATGCCATTTGCGCAGCCCTGGCTGGCGCGCGGCGACCTGGTGCGGGTGCTGCCCGGCTGGTGGGTGGACACGGGGCCGGGCTCGATTTATTACCCCAGCAAGAAGCTGCTGCCAGCGCGCACGCGGGTGTTTGTGGATTTTGTGGTGGAGCAGTTCAGGCAGCGCGGGTTTGCGCAACGGGTGCGTGGAGATGGGTGACTGCCTGCTGGGGGTCTCCAAGCGGCCAGCCCGGGCCGGGCGGCGCCTTTGGCGTGCGCAAAGCTTGCCGCTCCTACACTGCGCGCACCCGTTGACCGCTTGCTGATCGCTGGAAGGAACCCGCATGCACCCCCGCTGGCCCACCCGTTCGACCACCTGGATCACCTTCGGCCTGCTGGCCTGCCTGGCCACCGGTGCCGTGCACGCCCAGCCCGCCGATGCGCCCTGGCGCGAAACCTCGGCACCCGCCGAACAAGCGCTGGACGCCACGGCCTTTCAGGGCGTGGACGCCGCGCTGGCCACCCAGTTCACCGATGTGCAAAGCGCCGTGGTGGTGCTGCGCGGCCGGGTGGTGTACCGGTTCTACCGCGATGGGGAGCCTGACAGGCTGCGCGACACGCAGTCGGCCTCCAAGAGCGCGCTGTCGGCCTTGCTGGGTGCGGCCATCGCGCAGGGCCGGATCACCAGCGTGGACCAGCGTGTGGTGGAGCTGGTGCCTGAGTGGGCGCCCCTCAACACCGACCCGCGCGCCGCCACCGTCACGCTGCGGCACCTGCTGACACTGACGGCGGGATTTGCGCAGGACAGCGGCCCGCGCACCCGCGCTGGCACCGCTGCGCCGTTGCCCGTGCGCGAGGCCTGGGCGCGGCCGCTGGCGGCAGACCCGGGCCAGGTTTTTTCCTATGACAACTCTGTCACGCCACTGCTGGTCACCGTGCTGGAAAAAGCCACCGGCATGCCCCTGGCCGACTACGCGCGCCAGCAACTGGTGGGCCCGATGGGCTTGGCCGAGCCAAGCTACCGGGACAGCATCGTGCACCTGCGCACGCTGGACATGGCCAAGCTTGGCCAGTTGTACCTGCAACGCGGCCAGTGGAACGGCAAGCCGCTGGTGCCCGAAGCGTTTGCGGACGCCTCGGTGCAGGCGCAGAACGCAGGAGGCCCGCCGGTGGGGTTGCACTATGGCTACCTGTGGTGGGTGGTGCCCGGCAAGGCGCCGCGCCCCACCTTCATGGCCAGTGGGTATGGCGGGCAGTTCATCTGGGTCTATCCGCCCCTGGACCTCGTCGTGGCCACCACGTCCGCCGTGTCATCCGACAGCCAGCAACGGGGCCATGCATTGCAGCTGATCCGCAGCCCGCTCTTTGCGGCGGCCCAGCGCCGCGTGGCGGGCGAGCCGAAATAGCCTTCGGCCCGGACTGCACCAAAGAATTCGAGTCTTTTTGCCCTTCAGCGCTTATCCATCCAGCGGAGGAAGCTATGCTTTTTGAAGCACCCGATAACAAACGTGCTCAGGGCTGTTTGCCCACAAACGCGACCGACAGCCCCTTGGCCGTCACGGTGATGGGCCCCGGCTGCAGGCCCAGGCCATCGAACACGGCGGTGTCCTGCGGGCGCAGCTGGTGCAAGGTGACTTCGCGCAACGACTGTTCGGCGAGCACGGGCGCGTAGGCGTTGAGCAGTTCGGTGACGGCCGGCTTGAGGGACGGGAAATCCAGCCGCACCAGCCGGATCTGGTGGGCGCGCAGCGTGCGGTCGCTGGCTTCGTAGCGCAGCCCAAACTCCACATCAAAACTCCCGGCATGGCTGCGGCGCAATGCGGCACCCGCCGCGTCCACCACCATGGCCGCGCCCAAGCGATTGACCTCGGGCAACAGGCGCAGGTTGGGCGCCTGCAGGGTAAGGTCGAATAGGCCCTGCACCGGCACGCTGCGCGGGAACTTCGTGGCCACCATCTCCTGCAGCTGCGCGAGCGGCACGGTGTAGCTGGGCTGGGCCAGCGCGCCACGCCCCGCCAGCAACAACGTGGCCCCGCCCAGGGCCAGGCCGCTGGAGGCGGTGGTCAGAAATCGTCGGCGATGCAGCATGCGTGCGCTCCTTGGGGCTGTTGTGGCAGTCGATGCAATGGTTGCCATCGTTGTCGTGGTTGCGGTGTCGCGGATGCGGCGGCCGGGCAGTATGCGGGGCGGATGGGCCAGAACATGCTCCGGGCAGGCCGGCGCAATAATCGGCGCGATGACGCCACCGCCCATCCATCGATGCCAGGTTTTTGCATCTCCCTGGCAAGGTGTGTACTGCACACACGCAGAAAGTTCCCGCCACTACGGCAGGCACTGGCATGCAGTCTACGGGCTGGGCCTGCTGGACGATGGCGCGCAAAGCTCCGCCAGCGGGCGCGGCCCGGTGGATGCCTATGCGGGCGACCTCATCACCACCAATCCGGGCGAGGTGCACGATGGCCAGCCGCTGGGCAGTGCCTCGCGCCGCTGGCGCATGGTGTACCTGGAACCGGCGGCGCTGCAGGCCCTGGCGGACAACGAGGTCCCTGGGGCGGGGGCCGACATCGCGCTCACCCGCCCCGTCATCCAGGACCCTGCCCTGGCCCGCGCCCTGCACACGCTCATCACGCGCGTGTTCCAGTGGAACGCCCTGCAAGAACAGCTGGTGCACGCCCCGTCGTCGGCCGATGCCGTGGACCGCCTGGCCTGCGAGGAATCGCTGGCCCTGACCTCTGCGCTGCTCCTGGAGCGCCACGCCAGCACGGAGGCACCGCCCACTTCGCGTGCCACCGCTGCCGCCGAGGTTGTGCAACAGGTGCGCGACTGGCTGGCCGATGCGCCACTGGCTCCGCCCTCCCTCGCACAGATGGCAGCCCTTGCCGGGCTCAGCCGCTACCAGCTGCTGCGGCGCTTTGCCGAGGCCTATGGGTTGCCGCCGCACGCCTGGCTGCTTCAGCAGCGGGCCGAGCGCAGCCGCCACCTCATCCAGCGCGGTGCCAGCCTGGCCGATGCCGCGGCGGCCAGCGGCTTTGCGGACCAGAGCCACATGACACGCATATTTGCGCGGCAATTTGGCTTCACGCCCGGTGCATGGCAAAAGGCGCACCGCCGCCCCGGGGCGCAATAACGTTCAAGACGCAGCGCGCACAGCCTTGGAGACTGCCGGCTGATTCATCACTTCGGCAAGGTTTCCGCTCATGTCAGATTCGCTCAAAGGCCAGCTGCTGTGCAGCCTGGGGATGGTGCTCGTGGGCAGCACAGTGGTGGCCAGCAAGGTCATCGGCCAGGACATCGAACCCTTTCTCGCCACGGTGCTGCGGCACGCGCTGGCGCTGCCCGTGTTCTTTGCGCTGATGCGCTGGCGCGGCCAGCGGCTGCCGCGCGTGGGCCGGCGCGACGCGGTGCTGCTCACGGTGCAGGCGGCAGCGGGGAGCGTGGGGTACTCGGTGTTGCTGATCCTGGGCGTCACCCTGGCCAGTGCGTCTGACGCGGGCATCATGGCGGGCACGCTGCCGGCGGCGGCCGCGCTGTTCTCGGCCCTGCTGCTGGGCGAGCGGCCCGGCTTGCGCCTGGTGCTGGCCGTCGGCCTGGCCACGGCAGGCGTGATGGCCGTGGCCTTTTCCCCCGACGCGGCTGGTGGCAGCAGCAACCCCACGCGGCTGGCAGGCATCGCGCTGGTGCTGGCCGCCGTGGCGTGCGAGGCGGTGTTCATCCTGGCCAACAAGCGCCTGTCGCGGCCCCTGCCCGCGCTGGCGATGTCCACCCTCATGTCGGCGGGCGGGCTCTTGCTGTCGGCCCTGCCCGCCGCGTGGCTGGCGCGCGAGGGCTCGGGTTCTGCCTCGGCCTTCACCGCCCCGGCAATGGCGGGGGTGCTCTACTACGCGTGGGTGCCCACGGTGGGCGGATTTCTGCTGTGGTACGCGGGCAGCGCGCGCACCAGCGGCGTGCGCGCATCGCTGGCCACCGTGTGGCTGCCGGTGTCGGCGCTGGCGCTGTCGGCCGGCGTGCTGGGCGAAGCCATCCGCCCCTGGCAGTGGGCCGGGCTGGGCTGCGTGCTGGTGGGGATGGTGCTGGCGGCCACCGCCCCCCGAGAGCGGCCATGACGGGAGGCCACAACGCCCTGTGCGGGCCCGCCAGAGGCTGTTGATCCGCCGCGCCCTTAGAGAAAGAAAAGAGGCTACCGCCCCACCACCGACCAGCCTGCTTTCTGGTTGTCCTTGTCATTTTCATATTCCCACGCCGTGCCGCAGCGGTCGCACACATAGCGGGTGATGGTGACGGAGCCCGTCTCGCGGTCTTCCTTGCGGTTGCCGCGCTGCACCAGCTCGGCGTGGCCCGGCGCCTTGCGCCAGTTGCGCTGAATGCCCTGGCAGGGCTCGCACAGCGCCATGGGTTTGAGTTCGTTCTGTCGGGCCAGGTCTTTGGTCATGGGGTGTCAGCCGTCGTGGGCCGGTGTGGGTGGGTTTGTCTGCTGCGGGGCGGCTACTGTAAGGCACCTGCGGGGGCAAAGACACAGCACGGCGGCTGAATTTGAAGCCAAATTGGCCTCCAGCGCTTGATGGACAAGCGCAAGCAGCTATTAAATCAGGAGTTATCCCTTAGAACCTGTTCAAGATCTTTTCGGGGTGGCACAAGTACCTTGCCCGAAGGGTTGGAGTGAAATCCCCGAAAAGATTTTGAACAGGCTCTCAGCCCACCACCAGCGCCTTGGCCATGCGCGCATTGCGCAGCACCACGCCCGCGCGCTGCACCTGCTGGCGCTCTTCCACCACAAAGCCCTGCGCGGCAAAAAAAGGCTCGGCGGTCAGGCTCACGTGGGCGTGCAAGTGGGTGATGCCGCGCTGCGCCGCCTGCGTGTGGATGTGTGCCATCAGTGCACGGGCCACGCCCTGGCCTGCAAACGCCGGGCCCACAAAAAACATGTCGATGGTGCCGCTGGCCTGCAAATCGGCAAACCCGGCAATGGCGCCACCGCCCTGCGCCTGCGCGACGAAGGGCTGGTTGGCCTGCATGCGCCCGGCCCACTGCGCGGCGTCATGGTGCGGCGGCGCCCAGGCAGCGAGTTGTTCGGCGGTGTAATCCTTGCAGGCCAGGCCATGCACCGAGGCGTGGAAAACAGCGCGCAAGGCGGGTTCGTCGCCAGGGCGAAAGTTGCGGATGTGGATGGACGGCATGGCAAGCAAGCTGCAGAGAAAAAGGGGCGCGATTGTGCCGCAAGGCCTTGGCGCCACCCTGCCACCTGCGCATCTCCCGCACGCGGCGGGCTGGACGAGAGGCGTCAGCCCGCCGCCATGCGCAGCCTGCGCGCCGCGTCTTCGTCGCGCGCGTCGTCGATCTCGCGCAGCACGGCCTGCATGTCCACATCGACATGCTGCGGCGCATAGCGGCCGGTCAACGGGGTCTCGTTGCTCAGCAGCCCGCTCTGGTACAGGCTCCAGATTTCGGGGCCATATTGGGTAGTGCGCAGCTCGGGCGCGAACTGGCCGAAGAAATCGCGCAGGTTGGCCACGTCGCGCAGCAGCATGCGCTGGGCGTGGTTGTTGCCCGCAGCGTCCACGGCCTGGGGCAGGTCGATGATGACGGGGCCGTCGGCGCCGGGTTCACCCTCGGCGCCGGGCAAGTGCGCCAGCAAGATGTTGAATTCCGACAAGTCACCATGCACCACCCCCGCGCACAGCATGCGCACCACCTCGGCCACCAGCGTGGCGTGGTGGGCTCGGGCATCTTCGGGCGTGAAGCTCACATCGTTCAGGCGCGGGGCGGCATCGCCGTGGGCGTCGGTCACCAGCTCCATGAGCAGCACGCCGTCGTGAAAGTTGTAGGGCTGCGGCACGCGCACGCCCGCAGCGGCCAGGCGGTAGAGCGCATCGACCTCGGCGCTTTGCCAGGCGGCCTCTTGTTCTTGCCGGCCAAACTTGCTGCCCTTGGCCATGGCGCGGGCCGAGCGCGAGTTCTTGACCTTGCGGTTCTCGGTGTAATCCACGGCCTGCCGAAAGCTGCGGTTGTTGGCCTCTTTGTAGATCTTGGCGCAGCGCGTTTCATCACCACAGCGCACCACGTAGACCATGGCCTCCTTGCCACTCATGAGTTGCCGGACCACGGTGTCGATCAGGCCTTCCTCAATGAGGGACTGCAGGCGGGGGGGTGCTTTCATCGGGGCTGTGCGGTAGAGGGGAACCGTCCATTGTCGCTGTAAGAGCCTGTTCAAAGTCTTTTTGGAGATCGCATTGGAGTGCAATCGGGATGAGTGGAAGCTTCGGATGTGCCGCATGGGCTCGTGCCCATGCAAGCAGCCGAGGCTTCCAATCGCCCGATTTCACTCCAACCCTGCGGGCAAGTGCCTTGCCGGGCTGTCTGCGGCGTTGCGGCGCTTGTGGATAGCGGGGCTATCCACTGCACCCCGCGCCTTGCATCCCATCCCGGCAAGGTACTTGTGCGACTCCAAAAAGACTTTGAACAAGCTCTGAGGCCGTTGCGGGGCTTTCGGCGGCCGCCAGCGAGACCAAGGCCGCCGAGGCTCTGAACGACAATCCGACACGGCCCGTGGATGCCTGTTGCACCTGGGCCCGGCCCCTTTCACACGGCCATCCGCCTGCCGTACAGACCGCCGCACTTCACGGACCGCTGCTGCGTCCCCCCAAACACCCATCGCCCGCCTTCGCGCCGCGAAAACCCAGGAGACTTCCCCCATGCCCTTTCCCACTGCGCACCCAGCCCCTGCCCTGCGCGCTGCTTCGTTGGCGGGCCTGCTGGTCTCGTGCGCCCTGGCTGCGCAGCCTGCGGCGGCTGCCGGGTTCCGCCAGGGTGCCTATGCAGACTCGCTCGGCGGCACGGCGGCGGTGTGTGTGACCTCGCAGCACATGGCCAGCCTGACAGCCACCGCCTGGAAACAGTCCATGCAGCAACGCGGGATGGACTGCATGGTCAGCGAGTCCACCCGCCCCTTGCCCGGCCACGAGACCTGGAAAGCCAGTTGCATCGCCAAGGCCCCGGGCGCGAGCGCGGGTGCCACCGCAGCGCACCTGTACCAGTTCACCGTGCATGCCGACGGCGAGCAGCTCATCATCGACAGCGGCATGAAGACCTCTGCGGGACAGCAGGTGATGAAGAATGCTTTTTCTGGCACCTACCAGGGCGCCTGCGCGCCCGGCACCCCGCCCCTGGACGTGTGGGCCTACCTGGACGGCACGTACGGCAGGGGGACGCCCGCGCAGAGCGAGGCACGCAAGGCGGTGGCCACCGACCTCATCCGCTGCGCCAACGTGTTCAACGGCCTTTCGCTCAGCGTGGCAAAGCCACGGCAGGAAGGCATGCGCGCCGCTGCGGCCGCGGTGATGGAAGCAGCGGTGGAGCTGCACCCGGGCGAGGGCGACTTCCACCTGGACGCGCTCAAGAAGTCGGCACCCGAGGTGTCGGCCGAGCTGGTCGGGACGTCGGCAGAGAGGAAGTTTGCGCTGTACCAGTCCTGCAGCCCGTATCTGGAGCCGGACGGCATCGCCAAGGCCGTGCAAAGCCGCGCGGCAGCGGGCGCCACTCCACGCTAGAACGGCGATCCGTTCGCGGCTGCCGCATGCCGGTTCAGCCGCCTGGCGGTGCCCACACGCACGAACGCCCCGCACCACGCGAAGTGGTGCCGGGGCGTTGGCTGGGCCATGGTGACCGAACGGGGCTTCTTATTTGTCCAGCTCGGCGGCCAGCATGTCCCAGCTGGGGTAGGAGCTTTCGTCCAGGGTGATCGCACCCTTGCCTGCGGCAAACTTGAAAGCGGTGGTGCCCGTGCGGGCAAATTCCAGCGTCTTGAGTTTGCACACTGCGGCCTTGGAAGGGGCATCGTTGCAGTAGCGCGGCGCGTTGTCGACGATGGTGCCGGCCGCGTAGCGCACCTGGCGCAGGTGGTCCACGGTCTGAAAGCTGTCCTGCTTCACATCCATCTTCACATCGCAGCCGCACGACTGCTTGAGGGTGCCGGCGGCAGCCTTCAGGGCCGGGGTCACCTCGGCGGCAAAAAAGTCGCGCTCGGCCTTGCCCGCGTGGGCCAAAGATGCGGCGACAAGGCTCAGGGATGCGATCACCAGCGTGTGTTTTTTCATAGTTCCTTAAAGAGATGGGCTCCAGAAATGCGGGCCCTTGCTCCTCCCTCGCAAGTGGCCCGCGCCGCCATGGGCGGCTGGAGCGCCGCGGATTGTGCAGCGTGCCGGGCCCCGCAGCTGTAACCATGCGCTAACGGCGCGATGCATTTTTCGCAACAGGTCATGCAAGCCCTGCGGGCGCCTTACCCGGCCCCGCCTATGGATGCGTTGCGCAGCGCCTGGTGTGCCTCGCCGGCCCAGTCGGGCGGCAGCTGGTGCTTCGCCTGCAGGTAGTGGTGGGTGAACACGTCCAGATACGCCTCCAGCGTCTGCGCGGCCTGCAGCTCGCCCGCCAGCGCAAGGCACAGCGCGCCCACCTCGGAGGTGCAGAAGTGGTCCGTGCGTGTGGAGCGGCGCAGGTGGTAGCGCGAGAGCTGCTCCGGCTGCAGACTCAGAACCGGAAAGCGGTCCAGGTAAGGGCTTTTGCGGAACATCTTGCGCGCCTCGGGCCAGGTGGCGTCGAGCAGCACAAACAGCGGGCGCTTCGATCGTTCTGGTTCGACCCCGGCTCGGGGCACCGCCACCTGTGTGACCACCCGCTCGGGCGCCACGAACTCGCCGGGGAACACCACATACGGCTGCCACTGCGGGTCGGCCAGCAGCGCCAGCAGGCCGGGGTGGACCTCGGTGCGCGCCCAGCCGAAGGCATGGGTGTCGGCCACCACGTCGGCGATCAGCCAGCCGGTGTTGCTGGGCTTGAGCGGCTCGATGTCGGCCATCAGCAGGCAGATGCCCGCGCGCGTGGGCAGCACGGGGCGCAGCGCGCAGATGCAGTGGCTGGGCACCAGGCGGCAGCCCGCGCAGCGCTCGCCCTTGGGACCGCCCCGGGCCAGAAAGGGCTTGGCGCTGCGGGCCAGGCGCTCAGTGCGCAGGCGCGAAACAGCGTGCGGTGTGGCGGGGGTGGCCACCCCAGTCGCCGAGGGGTCCACGGGCTGCGTCACCGGCCGCCCGCACGTTCCAGCGCAAACAGCGGCAGTTCGGCCTGCGGGCTCAGCCACACGCCGCCCCCCAGCTCGGTAAAGCCCTCGCCAAGCGTGCGGCGGTACAGCTGCGCGGGGTGGCGGAACATGCGTGGGTCGGTCACCTGCTCGTCCACCACGTCCTGCTCCCAGTCCTCTCGCGCCACGGCCTCCACGTACAGCGCGCCCCGGCTCAGGCGCGCCAGGTTGCGCATGGCCTTTTGCACGTCGGCCTCGCTCAGGTAGGGCAGCACGCCCTGGCAGATCACCAGGTCATACGGCGTGCGGGCCTTGTAGTCCACCACCGAGCCACGCTCCCACCCAAAACGCTCACACAGGTATTCGCTGAACTCCACGCCGTGGAACTGCGCCTGCGGAAATTGCCGCGCGATCACATCGCGCCACAGGCCAATGCCGCAACCCACATCCAGCACACGCCGCACGGGCACGCGCAGGTACTGCAGGTAGCTGCACACAAACGCACCCAGCCGCTCGGTGTGCGCCGGGTCCACCACGCTGGTCTTCTTGTCGAAGTAAAAGCGCTGGTAGTACGCCTCGTCAAAGATGGCTGCGTCCGCGCTGCCGCTCACTGGTTTCACTGCTGGGTCCTTCCGCCACGGGCCACCCTGCAGGGGCGGGCGCCGGGCACCTGTTCATGGCGGGGAGTATCGCCCACCCGGTGGCCCTGGCCGATGTCGGTGTAGTCTGTGGCCATGGATTCGCTGATCTCCGCCGCAGCCCGCGCGCTGGCTGCAGGCGATGCCCTGGCCGCCCTGCAGCGGGTGGCCCTGCGCGACGACCCACCGGCCCTGGCCCTGCGTGGCATTGCCATGGCCCAGCTGGGCGAGCACCCACGCGCCCGCGAACTGCTGCGCCGCGCTGCACGCGGCTTTGGTGCGCACGAGCCCGTGGCCCGCGCGCGTTGTGTCGTGGCCGAGGCCGAGGTGGCCCTGGCCCTGCGCGACCTGGGCGGACAAACACACGCGCTGATGACTGCCGCCGCCATCCTGCAGGCCCACGGTGATATGGCCAACGCACTGCAGGCGCGGCTGGTGGCGGCGCGCAAGCTGATCTTGCTGGGCAGGCTGGACGAAGCATCGGCTGCGCTGGAGAGCGCGCTGCCAAGTGCCCGCGCCACCGGCTCGGCAGCCCGCCTGCCCGCATCCCTGGCCGCAGTGGCCGAACTTGCCGCCGCAGAGCTGGCCCTGCGTTCGCTGCACATCGGCGCGGCACGCGCGGCCCTGCAGCGCGCACACGAGGCGGCGGGCCAATCGGGCGTGCCCGCCCTGGGGGCGGAGGTGGCCCACGCCCACAGGCTGCTCCACCAGCCAGCAGCCCGCCGCCTGGCCCAAGGCGCCGAGCAGATGCTGCAGCTGGAGGACGTGGCGGCGCTGCTGGCATCCCCCACGCTGGTGGTGGACGCCTGCCGCCATGGCGTGCGCGCGGGCGACGTGTGGCACCCACTGGCGCGCCGCCCCGTGCTGTTTGCACTGGTGCGTGCGCTGGCCACAGCCTGGCCGGGCAGCGTGGACCGCGAAGCCTTGATTGCCGACGTGTTCCGCACCCGCCACCCCGATGAAACCCACCGCGCCCGGCTGCGGGTGGAAATCGGCCGCCTGCGCGCCCTGATCGCACCGCTGGCCGGGGTGGAGGCCACACCACGCGGCTTTGTGCTGCAGCCCCACGGCGGGCGCGATGTGGCCGTGCTGGCCCCGCCCGTGGATGGTGAGCAGGGCGCACTCATGGCCTTGCTGTCTGACGGAGCGGCCTGGTCCACATCGGCCCTGGCGCTGGCCCTGGGCGACAGCCAGCGCACCGTGCAGCGCGCGCTGGTCGATCTGGAAGGCAGCGGCCGCGTACGCGCCATCGGCCAGGCGCGAGCCCGCCGCTGGCTGGCCGCGCCGCTGGTGGGATTCACGACGATCTTGTTACTCCCCACCGTGCAGCCGATTCAATAAAGTGACTTCACCGCCCAACGCACACCCCCTCCGCCGTGCACCGGGCACCCCACCAGGAGCCACAGATGACCACCGCCACCAACGCCCCCGCCCGCGACACTGCCTGCAGCAGCGACATCGCCGACACCCCGCCGTCTCGCACACACGTGCCGATTGCCTCGCGCCAACCCGCCGAGGTCGTGCGCGAATACGGCCCCTTTGCGGGCGCCAGCGCCATCCACGGCGTGACCCACGACGGCCAGCGCGTGTGGGCTGCCACGGGCGAACAGCTGGTGGGTTTCGACCCCACCAGCGGCGCCACCACCCGCACGCTGGACGTGACCTGCGACGCGGGCACGGCGTTTGACGGAACCCACCTCTACCAGATTGCCGAGTCGCGCATCGACAAGATCGACCCCGCCACGGGCCAGGTGGTGGCCACGATTCCCGCGCCGGGCGGCGGCAACGATTCAGGTCTGACCTGGGCCGAAGGCAGCCTGTGGGTGGGCCAGTACCGCGACCGCAAGATCCACCAGATCGACCCCGCCACGGGTGCCATCCGCCGCACCATCGAATCCAACCGCTTCGTCACGGGCGTGACCTGGGTGGACGGTGAGCTGTGGCACGGCACCTGGGAAGGCGACGAAAGCACCCTGCGCCACATCGACCCCACGAGCGGCGCCGTGCTGCAGCAGCTCGATATGCCGCAAGGCGTGGGTGTGAGCGGGCTCGAATCGGATGGGGCCGGGCTGTTCTACTGCGGTGGTGGCGGCAGCGGCAAGGTGCGCGCCGTGCGTCGGCCACAGGCCCACACGGCGGCTTAAAGAAGGGAACGAGGCGGAGCCCAAGAGCGGCTCACAAAACTCAGCGAAGCGGTTCTGGCTAGGCGCTGCGTCGCAGGCAGTACGGCCAGTACGACAAGACGCAGCAACGACGCCAGAAGAGTTTTGTGAGTCGCTCTACGCCACAGCGGGCTTGGGCGGGCGGTGCAGCGCGCAAATCTTGTTGCCATCCGGGTCGCGCAGATACGCCAGGTACAGCAGACCCGACGGGCCTTCACGGTAGCCCGGCGGGTCTTCGCAGGTGGTGCCGCCGTGGGCCACGCCCGCCACGTGAAACGCATCGGCCTGCTCGGGCGACTGCATGGCAAAACCGATGGTGCCGCCATTGGCAAAAGTGGCCGCCTCGCCATTGATGGGCGTGCTGATGCAGAACGTGCCAGTGGGGCCCCGGTAGAAGTAGCGGTTCTTGTTGGCAACGCCCGGGGGTACACCGATGGTGCCAAGCAGCGCGTCGTAAAACTTCTTCGACACCTCCAGGTCGTTCACACCGACCATCACATGACTGAACATATTTCTTGTCTCCGTTGAAGCCCCGGTGGGGCGGGTTGTGGGCGGGAAGAATGTTACTTGCTGGTAGGTAGCCCGGGCCGGGCCTTGGTCGTTTGGCCTCCGCACCTCGCCGCGCCACACTGCGCTGCCGCGTGCCCCATAGGTCGCTATCCGTTTGGGCTGAGCCGGTCGAAGTCAGGGCGCTTCTTGCGAACAGCCCTTCAGCCCTTTGGCGAATCCAGGGGCGAACGGCCTGTCGGAGCCAGCAGGCGTGCCATCAAAAATTCAAGCAAAATTGGCCTCCAGCGCTTATCCATCCATCGCTATCAGCTATTAAATGCAGAGCATCTACTGCCGACTGCTCCGCTACCCACACCGCCCGCCATGCCGCTGCCCACACCCCCCGCATATTTCACCCCCGTCCCGCTCGACAAGGCCTACCGCCTGCTCAACCACGGCCCCACGGTGCTGGTGTCGGCTGCGCACGCAGGCCAGCACAACGTGATGGCCGCCGCCTGGGCCTGTGCGCTGGACTTTTCACCGCCCAAGGTGACGGTGGTGCTCGACAAGGCCACCCGCACGCGCGAGCTGGTGGAAGCCAGCGGCGAATTTGCGCTGCAGCTGCCCACCGTGGCCATGGCCGCGATGACCGTGGCGATTGGCACCGACAGCGCCAAGACCCACCCCGACAAACTGCAGCAACATGGCGTGCAGCTGTTCCACGCGCCCGGCCACGCCGACACCCCGCTGGTGCAAGGCTGCGCCGCCTGGCTGCTGTGCCGCGTGATCCCCGAGCCCCACAACCAGCAGACCTACGACCTGTTCATCGGCGAAGTGGTGGCCGCCTGGGCCGACGAGCGTGTGTTCCGCAACGGACACTGGGAGTTCGACACCGCGCCGGATGACCTGCGCACGCTGCACTATGTGGCCGGCGGGCAGTTTTATGCGACAGGGGCTTCGGTGCGGGTGTAGGGACCCGTTCCGAAGCCGGGGGGAGCAGTGGCGATGCAGCAGCGGCTGCAGTCATGGGGCAGCGGGTACCGTTGAGACTGACTCCGCAACAAGCTGCGCCTTATCAAGACAAAGTTGCCTCTAGCGCACCGCACGGCCCTCCCCCTCATTCCCCATCCGAAATCCCCAGCTGCTTGAGGTCCGCAAATTTGGCCGCCATCGTCGGGTTGCCGCGTGTGAGCTTCTTGATCGTGAGATCTTCGGCCTTGTCGTTGGCCAGGCGCAGGTTGTTGGCCGACTTGTGCAGCGCTTCCTTGGTTTTCTCCAGGTCCTTGATCGCCTCGTCAATGCGCTTGATGGCCTCCTCGAACCCGTCCGACGCCAGGCGCCAGTTGCGCCCAAACGCGCCCTTGAACTCCTCCAGCTGCGACTCGAACTTGGTGATGTCCAGGTTCTGCGCTTTCACCAGCGCCAGCTCTGACTTGTACTGCAGCGACTTCATCGACGCGTTGCGCAGCAGCGTGATGATGGGGATGAAGAACTGTGGCCGCACCACGTACATCTTGGGGTAGCGGTAGAACATGTCCACGATGCCGGTGTTGTACAGCTCGCTCTCGGGCTCCAGCAGCGACACCAGCACCGCGTATTCGCAGCCTTTTTCGTTGCGGTCCTTGTCCAGCTCTTTCAAGAAGTCTTCGTTGCGCTTCTTGGTGGCGGTCTCGTCGTTCTCGTTCTTCATCTCGAACATGATCGAGACGATCTCGTTGCCCGACTCATCCAGGTCGCGAAAGATGTAGTCGCCCTTGCTGCCGCTGCGCGCGTCGTTGTCCTTCTCAAAGTACGCGCGCGGAAACGCCGTGGCGCGGATGCGGTTGAACTCCGTCTCGCAGTGCTGCTCCAGTGTCTCGCCCACCATCTTGGTCGACAGGCGCGCCTTCATGTCCCGCAGCCGCGCAATCTCGCCGTCGCGGTCACGCAACTGCAAGGCGTACCGCTCCTTGATGGCGTTCTCCTCCAGCTGCTGTTTCATCACCACCAAGTTCAGATCGTTCTTGAATTCATCGCGCTCCCGGGCCACCACCGTGACCGCCTCGGACACTGCCAGCCTGCGCACTACCTCGCCCGCCTCCAGTTGCGACTTGAGCTGCTGGATCTCGGCGTCCTTTCTGGCGGCCACGCCTTGCAGCTCCTGCGCCAGCCGGGCTTCTGCCAGCTGGGCCGCTGTTTGCTGCGCTTGCCGCGCGCGCTCCAGCTCATTCGCCATGGCATCGCGCTGCTTTTCCACCGCGCTCAGGGCCTGTGCCACCGCCAGATCGCGCTCCACCGCGCCCGCACCCAGCTGGGCCTTCAGGGCTTGAATCTCGGTGTCCTTGGCGGCCGCCGACTTCTGCAGCTCATTGGCCACCTGGGCCTGCGCCAGCGCCACCGCATTGCGCTTGTCCTGCTCGGCCAGCTCCAGCCGCTCGTGCAACTGCGCGCTGAAATCCGCGTCGCGCACCTGCTTGAGGATGTCGGCATACCCGGTTTCGTCGACCTTGAACGCCTTGTTGCAGTGGGGGCAGATGATGTCGTGCATGGCGGTCACCGTGTGTCTTGTTCGTGTTTAGTGGGTAGGGGAGCATAGCGGGCAGGAGCGTGCGCGGACGGAGCCTGTCGCAGCCTCGCGCAGCGCTTCAGCAGGCTCAGCGAGAACGGTTCAAGTGAATTCATGCCGCCTCAGCCGCAGGCCTGCGGCGGCAGTTCTTGTATCGCGCCCATCTTGCGGATCACGAGGTCAATGAACGCAGACACCGCCAGGGGCAGGTAGCGCCGGCTGGGGTAGACCATGTGCACGCCGTGCCCCTGCCGGTGGTACTGCGGGAGCACGGGCACCAGCAGGCCCGCGCGCAGATCGCGGTGCGTCAGCGTGGAGGGCAGCAACGCAATCCCCAAACCCGCCAGCGCGGCCTTGCGCAGGGCCTGCGCCGTGTTGCCGCTGAAGCGGCCAGCCACCTGCACCTCGGCCGGCGCGCCCTCCGGCCCCGTCACGCGCCAGGTGGCCTTGCCGCTGGGGTGGCTGAACGCCAGGCAATCATGGTCCGCCAGGTCTTGCAGCGTGGCCGGAACACCCTGGCGGGCGATGTAGGCCGGACTGGCCACCAGGCCGTCGTTGCCCGCATCCAGCACCTTGCGCGCAAACAGGCCCGAGTCCTCCAGGATGCCGCCCCGAAGGGCCACATCAATCCGGTCTGCAATCAGGTCGGCGCGCCCATCACTCAGCACAAAGTCCACCCGCACTTTGGGGTGCGTGACCAGGAACTCGGTCAGCCACTCCATCGCAAAGAAATCAAAAAAATCCGCCGGGGCCGCCACCCGCACCAGGCCACTGGGCTCCTGGTTCACCGCCAGCAGCTCCTCGCCCGCGTCCATCAGCCCCTCTACTGCGCCGCTGCAGCGCTCCAGAAACACCTGGCCCGCGCCGGTGAGCGTGAGATGGCGGGTCGAGCGCTGCATCAGCCGGGTGCCCAACTGCGCTTCAAGCTGCTGCACCCGGCGGCTCAGGGTGTTGGGCGGCACGCCCAGGCGGCGCGAGGCCTCTGCAAAGCTGCCGCAGCGCACCACCTGCACAAAGATGGCCACGTCGTTCAGATCCAGCATGGTTGCGCGCCCTCACTCACTGATTCATTCGATTAATGGACGAGTGCAATCATATTGCGCTGTCTAGTCAATCAATCGACGAATTTTTAAGCTACAGGCATCAGTTCAACACCTCCAAGGTTCTCTGTATGTCTGCACCCGCCACCGCCCCCCGCGCCATCGCCCACCGCACCCGTGGCACCACACACGGCCCCATCACCCGCCTCATGAGCCCTGGGGACCTGGGCCAGGTGCTCAAGCCCTTCATCTTTTTGGACCTGGTGCACTTTCAGCCTGGCGCAGCGCAGCAGGGCTTTGGCATGCACCCCCACTCGGGCATCGCCACGGTCACTTTCTTGTCGGAAGGCGATGTGCGCTACGAAGACAGCACCGGCCAAGCCGGCCTGCTGCCTGCGGGCGGCGTGGAATGGATGCGTGCTGGCAACGGCGTGTGGCACACCGGCGCCCCCGTGGGCGACACGCCGGGCCGCGGCTTTCAGCTGTGGGTGGCCCTGCCCGCCGCGCTGGAGAACGCCCCCGCCCACAGCCAGTACCTCGCCCCCGAGCTGGTGCCCCAGGTCGGCCCGGTGCGCGTGCTGATGGGCGCCTACGGCCCAGCGCACAGCCCCGTGGCTGCGCCCGACGGCATGACCTACCTGTCGGTGCGCCTGGCCCAGGGCGAACGCTGGACCTACACCCCGCCCCAGGGCCACACGGTGGCGTGGGCGGCGGTAGCTACCGGCGCACTCACTGTAGGCGAAACCATTGCTGCAGGCGATCTGGTGGCCTTCGAGCCCAGCAGCCAGAGCATCGACTTTGTGGCCACCCAGGCCACCAGCTTTGTGCTGGGGTCTGCCGTGCCGCACCCCCACGACCTGGTCATGGGCCGCTACTCGGTGCACACCAGCCCGGCCGCACTGGCACAGGGCGCCACAGAAATCCGGCGCATTGCCACACAACTGCGCCAGGCCGGGCGGCTGGCATAGCGCTACTCACTTCCCATCACGTTCTTTCAACCCACTTCACTCATCCAAGGAAAACATCATGAACATCGGCATCATCGGTTCTGGCGGTCTCGGCTCCAACGTGGCCCGCGCATTGGCCAACAAGGGACTGTCGGCCACCCTCTCTACCCGGCGCGGTCCGGAATCATTGGCCGCTCTGGTGGCCGAACTGGGCCCCACCATCAAGGCGGGCACCGTGGCAGAAGCTGCAGCCGCAGACATCGTGCTCATCGCCGTGCGCTGGGAAGACCTGGGCCAGGCGCTGGGCAGCCTGCCTGCGTGGAACGGGCGCATCGTCATCGACGGCACCAACCCCGTGGCGTTTCTGGACCCCAACTCGCCCGACGCCCAAGACCCCACCAACCCGCTGGCGGCCTACGGCATCAAGGCCATCGACCTAGGCGGGCGCTCGTCCAGCGAAGTGTTCAGCGAATTCGTACCCGGCGCCCGCGTGGTCAAGGCGTTCAACCACCTGGATGTGAACGTGCTGGCCCAGCCCCAAGTCTCGGGCGGCCAGCGCGCCATGTTCTATGCGGGCGACGACGCCGCCGCCAAGGCCGAAGTGCGCAAGATGCTGGACGCCATTGGCTACTTCCCGGTGGACCTGGGCACGCTGGCGGTGGGCGGGCGTTTGTCGGAGCTGCCGTTTGGTGCGTTGTCGAGCACGCAGTTCATCAAGATTTGAGAGGGTGCCTGCCCAGGCACTTTCAGGGCCCCAGGTGCACCTTGTTTAGCTCAATGTGCCTGGGGCCTATGTATTTATTGCAAGCGCTGGTCACCGCTGAATTGGTATCCATGGAAGAGGTGCCCGGGGCAGGCTCCCTCAGCCCGTGGGTGTGGCGCCGTGAGGCTTGGGTGTTGGATCGCTGGATGACAACACACTGGAGGTGGCACTGACCGCGATGGACACTGAATACCAGCGGGACGATGATCGGGATCATTGGCCATGTGGATGTGTTGAAGGAGCGGATTCAGGCGCAGATCAGGGTTAAATTGCACAGCATGCGTACCACTCCCGCTTCTGCACACGTCGCCGCCCCGGCCTCCCTCATCGACTCCCCCCAAGCCGCGTGGCGCTTGCTGACCACCCTGGGGCTGGTGGTGCTGGGCAACAGCAGCATGTATGTGGTGTCGGTGGTGCTGCCTGCCGTGCAAGCCGAGTTCGGCGTAGGCCGCGCGGATGCATCGCTGCCCTACACGCTGATGATGGTGTGCCTGGGGCTGGGCGGGCTGTGGACGGGGCGGATGGCGGACCGGCATGGGCTGATGCCGGTGCTGTGCGTGGGGGCGGTGGCGGTGTGTGGCGGCTTTGTGTGGGCGGGGCTGTCGGGCAGCATCTGGATCTTTGGGCTGGCGCATGGGTTGATGGGGCTGATTGGCAGCTCGGCCACGTTTGCGCCGTTGATGGCCGACACGGCGCTGTGGTGGAACAAGCGGCGGGGCATTGCGGTGGCTATTTGCGCCAGCGGCAACTACATTGCCGGTGCGCTGTGGCCGCCCATCGTGCAGCACGGCATCGAAGCCATTGGCTGGCGCCACACCTATGTGCTGATGGGGCTGGTGTGTGGCGCGGGCATGCTGCTGTTGGCGCTGCGCATGCGGCAGCGGGCGCCGATGGTGTTGATGGATGTGGCTGCGGCTGCGGTGCCTGCATCGTCACCTTTGGCAGGGGGCGCTGCGGCGGGCGCTGCTGTTTCTTCTACGGCGACTGCGGCACCCGCTCCTTTGGTTCCTTCAGCCGTAGACCGCAGCCGCCCGTTTGGCTTGCGCCCGGTGCACGCGCAGCTGCTGCTGTGTGTGGCGGGCGTGGCGTGCTGCGTGGCCATGGCGATGCCGCAGGTGCACATCGTGGCCTATTGCACCGACCTGGGTTTTGGCGCCGCGCGGGGGGCCGAAATGCTGTCACTGATGCTGGCGTGCGGCATTGTGAGCCGCCTGGTATCGGGCGTGATCTGCGACCGCATTGGCGGTGTGCGCACGCTGCTGCTGGGGTCGGCGTTGCAGGGGGTGGGGCTGGCGCTTTTTCTGCCGTTTGACGGGCTGGTGCCGCTGTATGTGATCTCGGCGATGTTCGGGCTGTTCCAGGGCGGCATCGTGCCTGCGTACGCCATCATCATCCGCGAGTATTTCGCGCCGCAAGAGGCGGGCGCCCGGGTGGGCGCGGTGATCATGGCCACGCTGATTGGCATGGCGCTGGGGGGCTGGATGTCGGGCTGGATTTTTGACGTGACGAGCAGCTACCACGCGGCGTTCATCAACGGCATGGGGTGGAATCTGCTGAACCTGTCGATCATGGGCTGGCTGTACTGGCGGGTGCGGCGCCAGGGTGCCGTGGTAGGGCGGGTGCAACCCAGTGCGGGGTGAGTGCGGCAAGCGCTGGCGGCTTGCTGATCATGCAGCGCCACCATGCCGCTGAAATTTGGCTCAAATGAGCCTCTAGCGCTTAATGGACAAGCGTTAGAAGCTATTTATTTGTGAGCAATTGAGCGCCACAGCATTCGCTCAACAGGCCCCGGCAGGTGCAACCCGATTTTTGGATCGGCCTGCACCTGCCGGGGCCCCACGGGAACGCAGTAGCAGCTGCGGTCCCTGAGCAGGTCGTCGTTGCCTTCGACCCCGTGTTCGGGCAGCTCAGCAAGGCGCTTCTCACCGGGCGCATGCCTTCATCCAGAAGGCATGCGCCCCGCGCTAGTAGCAACTACGTCGCCTTTGCTGTCAGCCTCTCCTCCCTGTTCCCGACCTTGTATGCATTTGTTACTTCAACTTCACTGTAGGGGGTGAGGGGGCACGGCGCAACCTGCGAAAGTTGGTAGGTACGGCTGGTTGTGTGGGGCGTGGATACGGCAAGAAGAAACAGCTAAAAATTGATCCGCCGCTTTGCTGTATTGCGCCAATAGCTCCCGTTTTGATAGCAAATGGCATTTACACGGCGCAAGCCCGCGCGCAATGCGCTGCGCGTTTCTTCGGGGTCTTTGTGCGGATTGGCTACACCACCGCCTGCAGATACCGCTTGGCAAGCTCTTTCTGCGCAGCGGCATCCACCCCCAGCACGTCCACCAGATACGGCTGCAGGCCGCCGAACTCGGTGTCTACCTTGTGCAGGGCGGCGTCCAGAAATTCTTCTTGCACGCGCCACAGCACGGCCAGCACTTCCTCGGGCGCGTGGCTGCCCATGCCTTCGGGGCGGCGGTAGAGGGTGTTGGTGAGCAGGTAGTCGTGCATGACCACGTCGCGCGGCACGCCGAGGGTGAGCAGGATGAGGGCGGCGGCAAAGCCGGTGCGGTCTTTGCCAGCGGTGCAGTGGAAGACGGTGGGGGTGTCGCTGGCCAGCAGCAGCTTGAACAGTTCGGCAAAGCGCGGGGCGTTGTCGTGCACAAAGCCCCGGTAAGTGTCTTGCATGAGCCCCACGGCGTCTTGCGCGGTGAGCTGGCGGCCGGTGCGCTGCAGCTCTAGCGCGCGCTGCACCACGGTGGGCTCGATGGCCAGCGGGTGGTAGCTGATGCCGGGCAGCGCGTAGGCATAGACAGCGCTTTCGGCCTTGCCGCGAAAGTCCACCGCGCGGGCCACGCCCAGTTCGGCCAGCAGGGCCTGGTCCTCGGGGGTCAGGGCCGCCAGATGGTCAGAGCGAAAGATGCGCCGCCACTTCACGGGCCGCCCGCCCTGGCCGGTGTAGCCGCCCAGGTCTCGAAAGTTGGTGGCGCCTGCGAGGGGGAGAGATCGGGTAGGTGCTTGCTCTTGCTGCATGGTGCGTGGCACAGGTGTGCGGTGGATAGGGATGCTGAAGCAACAAGGATAGTCGGGTGGTGCGGCTGGCGCATGTCGCACGGGTGGCTGGTGCAATGCGTGGGGCGCGACCGTGTGCAGAATCCGGGCATGCAGCGTTTTGTGCCCGTGCCCTCTGATTTGCAGCCCTGGTTGATGGCGGGGGTGGTGGTCGATGCCCCTGCGGAGCTGGTGCAGTCGCAATTCCCGGCCATGGTGTCGAGCATGCTGGTGGTGCGGCTGGCGGGGCAGGTGTGTTGCCAAGGAGCGCTGGTGCCGCCAGCGGCCTGGATCAGCGCCAGCACCACGGCCACGGTGTACGAACACGGCGGGCCGGTGCGGGCCGTGGGGCTGGTGCTGCAGCCTGAAGCCGCGGCGGCACTGTTTGCCAGCGCGCGCGGGCTGGTGAACACACTGCGGCCGTTGGCGGAACTGGTGGGGCCTGGGTGGACCGAGGTGGAGCACGGCGTGCATGCGGCGCCGGATGATGGCGCGCGGATCGCGGTGCTGTGCCAGTTCGTCCGGCAGCTGGTCGCGCCGCCGTCACCGTGTGAAGCCCGGCGGCAGCAGGCGCTGGCCTTGCTGCATGCGGCCAGCGACGATGCAACAGACGCGGACCAGCGTCTGGGCCTGAGCCAGCGGCAGTTTGAACGGCGCTTTGTGGCGCACTGGGGCATGGCGCCCAAGCAGTTTCAGGTGATTGCGCGGCTGAACAGCACGCTGGGCAACGCCCTCGCCGCGCCCGGCGGCCCGGTGGTGGACCTGGCCGCCGACCAGGGCTACTACGACCAGTCGCACATGGCGCGCGATGTGCGCAGGCTGGCGGGCCACCCGCTGCAGGCCCTGGTGCAAGGCACGCGCAGCCCGCTGACCGCGCACTGGCCCTTGCAGATCGGCGCGCAGACCCTGCCGAATCAGCCTGCCCCACCCTTGGAGCCCACGCGCAAGCGCTGAGCCAGGTACAGCGGCATCACAAACGCGAGGCCAATGCCAAAGCAGGCTGCGATGTAAGCCCAGCGCCATGCGCCCAGGCTGCGGTCTACCGCCACCCAGGCCGAGAACGCCACGGCGGCCAGGTACACGTCGCAGGTGATGCCGGTGGTCAATGCATTGGCAAAGGCATCGCGCCAAAAAACGTCGGGCATCACGCTGCCACCCGCCAAAAAGTACACGGTGTTGAAGTACCAAGGGACAGCCAGGCCCACGAGAGCCAGCAGAAGAAGAAAAGCGCGCAGGTGGGTGTGGTTTTGCATCGGTGCATGCGGCCCTCCAAAGAGAAAGAGAGAGGCCTTGGGTAGTGAATCAACGCACCGATTGAATCCGCGCAGCCCCTGGCGGGCTAGGAAAAAAACGACATGACTCACACCGGCGGGCCTGCCGCTGCACGCCATC
Organism: Acidovorax sp. Root267; assembly: GCF_001429215.1. Classification (NCBI taxonomy): domain Bacteria; kingdom Pseudomonadati; phylum Pseudomonadota; class Betaproteobacteria; order Burkholderiales; family Comamonadaceae; genus Acidovorax; species Acidovorax sp. Root267. The sequence goes on along the minus strand of NZ_LMJC01000012.1, from coordinate 721,296 downwards.
TTCATGAACTTACTGCGCGCGCGGCAGCGAGGTCACGGCGCCATCCACCGGCAGCTCCTGCGTGCCCTTCGGGCAGGGCTGGTCGGTGTAGGTGGTGCGGCCGTCCTTCACGCACTTGCGCGGCTGCGGGGCCACGGGCTCGGACGCGCCACCACTCGCAGCGCGGGCTTGTGCGGCGGGCTGCTGCTTGCCGGGCGGCAAGGTGTCGGGGCCGGGGCGGGTGATCTTCTTCCAGGCCTGCTCGGTCCACGGCCCGGCGTGGGGCAGCCACTGGTCGGCAGTCCACCATGCGGCAGCTGCGGCGGCCAGCAGCAGTGCCGCCAGGATGGACCAAAGGGCTCGTTCGCGGGCGCTGCGCATGGGGTGGGCCTGGGGTGTGGTGGGTGTGACCCACCAAGCTTAAAACATCAGGGCGCCCACCGCCCACGGGGTATCACCGCTGCGCGCCCTTGGCCGCAGGGCGCCCATAGCGCGCCGTGAGCGTGGCCTTGCCCAGGCTGTTGGCGTTGACCATGTAGCCGGCCAGCGCCGCGGTGGCGTCGGTGGGCAAGTCCAGGCGCGGCACCTTGAGGGCATGCACGGTAAAGATGTAGCGGTGCGGTGCATCACCTTCTGGTGGGCAGGCGCCGCCCCAGGCGGCCACGCCGTAGTCGATGCGCACGTGGCTGGCACCTGCGGGCAGTTGCGCACCGCCCACCGCGCCCGCATCCGCGCGCAGCTCGGTGGCGCCGGCGGGGATGTTCACCACCGACCAGTGCCACCAGCCCGAGCCCGTGGGTGCGTCAGGGTCGTACACGGTGACGGCAAAACTCTGTGTGCCCGCAGGCGCGCCGCTCCAGCGCAGGGCCGGCGACTGGTTGTCGCCCGCGCAGCCAAAGCCCTTGAACTCGAAACGCTGGGGCAAGGTGCCATCAGCCGCAAAGTCGGGGCTGCTGAGCGTGAACGCCTGGGCATGGGCAGCAAATGCCAGGCCGATGGTGGCAAGTGCGGCGATGGAGGTAAAAGCGCGACGGGGGCGTGAAAGTGGGTGGCTCATCCAAAAAGCTCCTTGCAGTAGCGGTGTGAAACAAGGACTTGATGGTGCGGTGTGCCACGCCGTCGCATTGGCCCGGCGGCGTCAATGGCTGTGCGCTGTGCGTCAGCCGCAGGAATCAGGGCCGCAGCTGCGAGGGCGGAAAGCCAAAGCGTTCGCGGAAGGCCGCGCTGAAGCGGCTGTGCGACTCGTAGCCGCAGCGCGCAGCGATCTCAGACACCTGCAGCGCGGAGCTTTGCAGCAGCACCAGCGCCGTCTCCAGCCGCACGTCGCGCAGGCACTGGCTCACGGTTTCGCCCTCTTGCGCCAGGCGGCGCTGCAGGGTGCTGGCACTGGTGGCAAAGGCGCTGGCGATGCGCTCCACCGTCCAGTCGGCCTGCGGGCTGGGGCCCACAAGGCGGCGCACGCGTTCGGCCCAGCCCAGCTCACCGGGCGGGGCGAAGACGATGCCCGCCTCGGCCAGCATCAGCAGCACTTCGAGCGCGCGGTGTTCGCGCAGCGCCTGGGAGCTGGCATCGCTCTCCAGCGCGGCCACGGCACGCACGTAGCTGTCTTCAAACGCGCCGTCGGCCGCGAGGCCCGCGCAGCCTTGCACCGGTGCAACGGCTGCGAACTGGCCGAACTGCCGGTGGAACTGCTCCACCAGCTCGGGCGCAAAACACAGCAGCCGCGCCACATAGCGGCCTTGGGGTGCCGGGTCGTTGACCACCTCCCACTGCGCGCCGCGCGGCAGCACGAACACCCGCCCGCTGGGGTAGCGGTGCCCACCGCCGGGCGTGACCAGGTGCTTGGTGCCCGAGACCACCCAGCCCACCGAATCCATGCGCACCGTGACAGTGTGGATGCGGTGGTGCACCGTGGTGGCTATCTGCAAAGACAGTGCGGGTTCGCCCATCATTCTTTCCCCTGCGGCTCAGGGTCCATCATCAATCGTTGGGGCTGGAAGGCTGGCTCCGCGCAGGTACGGCAGGTTCCATGGAGATGGCCTGTAAGGCAGCACACCCCACGTCAGCGCGTGCGCTCCCGCGATACGCCCACATCGATATCGCCAAACACGGTAACGCCGCTGGCACCCTGCGATGGCTGCGGGCTGGCGGGGTCGCTGGAGCGCGCAGAACCTGGCGTGCTGGTGCAACCGCCCAGCGCACCAGCAACTGCGAGAGCCACCAGCGCGGAGCGCCAGAAGCCCCGCACAGGCGACGCGGCAGATTGATCAGCGTGTTGCGTCATCCTTCGCCACCCAGGTGGTTGCCCAGAATGCCCGCCAGCTCGAACATGCCCGCGCTGTCTTTGCCAAACACCGCACGCAGCTTGTCGTCGGCGACGATGGTGCGCTTGTCCTTGGGGTCTTGCAGGTTGTGGGCCTTGATGTATTCCCACATCTTCTTGACGGCCTCGGGCCGGGCCACGGGCTCGGTGCCGATCACGGCGGCCAGGGCGGCGCTGGGGGCCTTGCCTGCGGCGGCCTTGCGCGGTGCCTTGGCGGCAGCGGTCTTGGTGGCCGGGGCTTTCTTGGCAGCGGCAGGTTTGGCGGCTTTTTTGGCCGCAGCGCTTGTCTTTCCTGCCTTGGCTGCTATTGATTTTGCAGCAACACCTGGGCGCGGCGGGAACTTGCTGGGCGCAAACTCGAAGTTGACCTTGCCCGCCTCCTTGTCCCACGCCAGGTGGGCCTTGAAGGCGCGGCGGGTGCGCATGCTCACGAACTTGTCGAGCAGGTCGGTCTTGCCGGTCTCCAGCAGCTTGTGCATCTGCTCGCGCTCCACAGGCTGCTGCAGGATGATCTTGCCGCTCTTGAAGGTGCAGCTGGGCGTGGGCTGCGCGGCAGTGGGCACGGCCTTGCTGCACACGTAGTTGCTGCCGTGCTCGTGCACTTCCGATCCGCAGATGGGGCAGGGGCCGAGCGCGGCGTCTTCAAACTCCACCAGCTCGCCCGACTCCTCGCCCTTCTTGTCGTCGCCAAAGTCGAATTCGAGCTTGTAGTTGTGCGCCTCGTCGTCGTACTTGATGATGATTTCGGACGTGAAGGGCCAGCCCGCCTTGGAGCGGAAACCCTCCAGCGGGCCGATCTTCTTGTCGCGCAGGAGCGCGTTGGCCTCGGCCGTCTCGAACGTGCGGCCTGCGGGTGACTTGCCAAAGCTGAAGCCGCAGCCTTCTGCACCGGGCTTGCCCACGCAGGCGAAGCGGCGGTAGTTTTCCTTCACCACGCCGCCACAGTTGGGGCACGGCGATTCGAGCGTGGCGTAGTCGCCGGGGATGGTGTCGCGGTCGTATTCCTTGGCCTTCTTGACCATGCGCTCGGTCATGGTGGCAATGCCGGCCATGAAGTCTTCGCGGCTGAGCAGGCCCTTTTCCATTTGCGAGAGCTTGAACTCCCATTCACCGGTCAGGTCGGCACGGCAGAGCTCTTCGACCTCCAGCCCGCGCAGCAGCGTCATCAGCTGGAAGGCCTTGGCCGTGGGAATGATCTCGCGGCCTTCGCGCAGCATGTACTTTTCGGTCAGCAAGCCTTCGATGGTGGCCGCGCGCGTGGCAGGCGTGCCCAGGCCTTTTTCCTGCATGGCTTCGCGCAGCTCTTCGTCGTCGATCTGCTTGCCGGCGCTTTCCATGGCGCCGAGCAGCGTGGCTTCGGAATAACGCGCGGGCGGCTTGGTCTTGAGGCCCTTGGGGTCCACGCCGACGGTGTTGACGCTTTCGCCGGGTTTCACGGGCACCAGGTTCTGGCCCTTGTCGCCGTCCTTGCCGCCTTCGACTTCTTCGGCGGCTTCCTTGCCGTAGATGGCCAGCCAACCGGGCTTGACCAGCACCTTGCCCTCGGTCTTGAAGCTGTGGGGCGCCACGGTCGAAATGCGGGTGGTGACTGTGTATTCAGCGCTGGGAAAGAACACCGCCATGAAGCGGCGCACGACCAGGTCGTACAGCTTCTGCTCGGCTTCGCTCAGCCCAGAGGGCGCCTGCAGCGTGGGGATGATCGCAAAGTGATCACTCACCTTGCTGTTGTCGAAGATGCGCTTGGATGGACGGATGTAGTTGCCAGCCAGCGCCGTGGCGGCGTGTGGCGCCAGGTGCCGCATGCCGCTGTCGGCCAGCATCTCGAAGGTCTGCTTGGCCACCGGCAGATAGTCCTCGGGCAGCGCGCGCGAGTCGGTCCGCGGGTAGGTCAGGGCCTTGTGGCGCTCGTACAGGCTTTGCGCCAGCGCCAGCGTGGTCTTGGCCGAGAAGCCGAACTTGCCGTTGGCCTCGCGCTGCAGGCTGGTCAGGTCGAACAGCAGGGGCGAGGCTTGTGTGGTGGGCTTGCTCTCTTCAGTCACCGTGGCTTGCTTGCCGCGCACTGCGTTGGCTATTGACTGTGCCTCGGCGGCAGACCAGACGCGGTCCGCACGCATTTCCACATCCTCGCCTTTCTTCCACTTGGGGTCGAACCACTTGGCGGGGTATTCACCGGCTTCTGCACCAAAGGTGGCGTGGATTTCCCAGTAGTCGCGGCTGATGAACTTGCGGATCTTTTCTTCGCGTTCCACCACCAGCGACAGGGTGGGCGTCTGCACCCGGCCCACGGTGGTCAGGAAGAACCCGCCATCGCGCGAGTTGAACGCCGTCATGGCGCGGGTGCCGTTGATGCCCACCAGCCAGTCGGCCTCAGACCGGCTGCGGGCGGCGTGGGCCAGGCCCGCCATCTGCTGCTCGGTGCGCAGGGCGTCGAAGCCGTCGCGGATGGCCTGGGGCGTCATGGACTGCAGCCACAGACGCTTGACGGGCTTGCCCAGGGGCTTGGCGCCGCCGGCGTACTGCTCGATCAGGCGAAAGATCAGCTCCCCTTCGCGGCCCGCGTCACAGGCGTTGATGAGTTGCGTCACGTCCTTGCGCTTGGCCTGCTTGACCACCGCGTTCAGGCGCGTCTTGGTCTTATCCACGGGCTTGAGGTCGAAGTACGGCGGGATCACGGGCAGGTGGGCAAAGCTCCACTTGCCGCGCTTCACGTCAAACTCTTCGGGCGCCTGGATCTCCACCAGGTGGCCCACGGCGCTGGTGACTACATAGCGGTCGTTCTCGAAGTGTTCTTCGTGTTTTTCGAACTTGCCGGCCACGGGGGTCAGTGCGCGCACGATGTCTTGCGCGACGGAAGGTTTTTCTGCAATTACCAGGGTCTTGGTCATTTTGGGGCTCTCGCCAGTCATTCTGGTTGCCCGGGTTCCGGGCGCTTCTACAATTCGGGTCTCACGCGCATGCACACGCATACACGCGCACGCACACATGTGTGCACTATCAAGTTAACAGAGTTTTTGCCATGCCCCGCTCCGCATCGCCTGCCGCCCCCACCCTTGCACCGGGCCGCCGCATCCAGACCCGGCGCTCGGGCGTCCACGGCAAGGGCGTGTTTGCCGTGCAGGATATTGCGGAAGGCGAAGTCCTTGTGGAGTACACGGGTGAAGTGATTGGCTGGCAGGAAGCGCAGGACAGGCACCCCCACGACCCCCAGCAACCCAACCACACGTTTTACTTTCACGTGGATGAAGACCACGTGATCGACGCAAAGTTCGGCGGCAACTCCTCGCGCTGGATCAACCACAGCTGCAACCCCAATTGCTACGCCGACGAACGGGACGGCCGCATTTTCATCACTGCGCTGCGCAATATCCAGGCAGGCGAAGAGTTGAACTACGACTATGGCCTGATCATTGAAGAGCGTTACACGCCCAAGCTCAAGGCCGAATACCCCTGCTGGTGTGGCAGCACCAACTGCCGGGGCACGCTGCTGGCGCCCAAGCGCGGCTGGGCACCGCCCGTGCCGCTGCCGCCGTCCAAGCCGTCTGTCTCCAAAAGCAGCAAGACGCCCCAAAAGGCCCAACCACGGGGCCGCACCCAGTGACCACCACCCCGATCCGCTGGCCGGCCGAGGCCATCTGGGAAGCAGTGTCACCGCTGTTACCGGGTTTTACCGTCGAAGTGCTGCCCAGCATCGACTCGACCAACACCGAACTCATGCGCCGCGCGCGCACCGGCCAGTGTGAGCCCACGCTGCTGGTGGCCGAGCAGCAGACCGCCGGGCGCGGGCGGCTGGGGCGGGTGTGGCAAAGCGATGCCGGTGCGTCGTTGATGATGTCGCTGGGCCTGCCGCTGGCGCCCCAGGACTGGTCCGGCCTGTCGCTGGCCGTGGGAGTGAGCGTGGCCGAAAGCCTGCAGCCCGTGCTGCCTCCGCTCGGCCCAGGCCAGCCAGCGCGCGTGGGCCTCAAGTGGCCCAACGACCTGTGGCTGGGCGGCGCAGCGGGTGACCGCAAGCTGGGCGGCATCCTGGTGGAGACCGCCAGTTTTGTCGCGCTACAAGATGCGCAGGCAGTGCCACAGGGCACCAGCGCCGGCACTGCACGTTATGTGGTGGTGGGCATCGGCATCAACGTGCTGCCACGCAGCGCCGAAGGCATGAGCATGCCCCCCGGTTGCCTGCAGGACGTGGAACCCGGGCTGGACGCCCCCACCGCCTTGCTGCGCATCGTGCCCCCGCTGGTGGCCATGCTGCGCTCGTTCGAAGGCTACGGGTTTGGCCCCATGCAGCCCCGTTTTGCGGCCCGCGACGTGCTGCAAGGCCGCGCCGTGACGCTGAGCGATGGCCACACCGGCACCGCGCACGGCGTGGGCGACGATGGTGCGCTGCTGGTGCACACGGCCGGCGGCATGCAGGCCATCACGAGTTCCGAAATCAGTGTCCGGCCGACTGCGGTGCCTCCGGTGTGACAAAGTTTCCCTTGAAAGGCCACGCTCCATGCTCCGTCTTGCCGTGATCGCACTGCTGCTGGCCAACGCGGGCTACTACGCGTGGTCGCAGGGGCTGCTCAAGGACTGGGGGTTTGCCCCCGAGGAACAGGCCGAGCCGCAGCGAATGAACCACCAGATCCGGCCTGAAACGCTGCAGATCCTGCGGGTGAACCCCAGCAAGACCTCTTCCTCTTCTTCGTTCTCCCCCCCTCCCGGCACGGCCACCGCTTCGGCCGACGGCGCGTCTTCCGCCGCATCCCCCCCTCCCCCTGCCGATACCGCCGAATGCCTGCAGGCGGGCGTGTTTGACGAGCGCCAGGCCGACGCCCTGCGCACAGCCGCCGCCAACCTGCCGCCAGGCAGCTGGCTGCTGGAGCCCACGCCTGTCCCGGGCCGCTGGATGGTCTACATGGGCCGCTTTGAAGACGTGGAAACCCTGGACAGGAAACGCGCCGAGCTGCGTGCCCGCAAGGTGGACCACGACCGTGCGGGCGGAACACTCGAATTCGGCCTCTCGCTGGGCCGCTTTGCCACCAAAGATGCGGCCGAGCGCGAACTGGCCAACCTGGGCAACAAGGGCGTGCGCACAGCCCGCGTGATTCAGGAGCGGCCGGACACGGCCGGCTTCACGCTGCGCCTGCCTGCAGTGACCGACGCACTGCGCCCGCAGTTCGATGCCCTGCGCACCGCCATGGCGGGCAAGACGCTGCGCAACTGCGCGTAGCCGCAGTGCGGCACAGGGCTCAGCAGCCGGATGGCAGCCACCGCGCCCGTCCCCCTTCCTTTCCCCCACTGATTTCTCCATGACTGAAGAAAACCCGCCTGTCCACTGCGATACCCACGGCGAGGCGGTGGCAACCTACGTGTGTGGGCATCTGTGCAGGAATTCAGCGCAAAGGTGGTTTTGCGATATGCCGTCGACCGATTGCCGGTACCCGGATGCCTGGTGCGCCAGCTGCCATGCCGAACTCCTGAAAGAAGGCGAGTGGAATGAGCGCAACGAGGCCTGCCTGGACCTCCAGATCATTTGCCACCACTGCTACCAGGCTTCCATGGCTGCCAGCGTCGATGCCCTGGACGGCCCCGTGAAGAAGGCCTGGATCGACACCGTGGCAACCGCCCACCAGGCACTGTACGAAAAGCAGCGGGTGCTGGAGTCGGACTACGGCATCTCTCGCTTCTCGCGGTGGGACTATGACCAGCCCACAGGAACGCTGACCTTCTCCGACAACGGCGTGGCGCGTGTGGTCGCAGACATCGAGTTCATCGGCTCCGTCTCTGAAACCACCCACACCTGGCTGTGGGCCTGGGCCAATTTCCACAACCAAGCCAAAGTGATCTCCCGCATTCCGGACGTGTGGGAATTTGGTGAAGACAAAGGTTTTCGGCACCTGACCGTGCCCCTGTGGAAAGGCGACGCCACGGATGGCTGGGAAGTATCGGGCGTGGCCGCCGACGTGCTGGGGGCGCAAGGGGTGTACCGAGCGCCCACGGCCCACGGTTTTCTCTACATGGCACTGATGTCCGTGCAAACGGTGGGCTGACGGGCCCCCGCTGCCGACGCGTGCTGCACGCCAGACACGCAACACGGCCACCCGGTGGTCACACCGCGATGGCCCGCGTCTCCCCGTGCCGCATGAGCCATACGCGCTCCGCCGCAATGCCACGCTGCGCCAGTGCGGCCGCCAGGTCGCGCGGCGGGTGGTCAAACGCCTCCTGCGTCAGCATGAACGTGCCCCAGTGCACGCCCATGGACTGCTTGGCCTCCACATCCAGCATCAACTGCACGGCGTCTTCGGGGTTCACGTGCATGGGCTTCATGAAGTCGCGCGGCAGGTAGGCGCCGATGGGCAGGGCCAGGAAATCGACTGCGCCAAGGCGCTGGCGGATGGCCTTGAAATCATCGCTGTAGCCCGTGTCGCCCGGGAACAGAAAACGCCAGGGGCCTGCCGCCTCCGGGCGCGCCCATTCAAGCAGGTAGCCGCCCCACAGCGAGGCATTGGTGTCCCACGGGGTGCGGCGGCTCCAGTGCTGGGCGGGGGTGAAGTGCACCCGCACACCGGGGGCGATGTCGGTGTGTTCCCACCAGTTCAGCTCGGTCACGGGGCCCATGCCGCGTTGGGTAAACCAGTGGCCCAACCCTTGCGGCACCACAAAACGCGGTGACTGGCCTGCGTCCCGCAAGCGGCGCAAGGTGCCGTAGCAGAGGTGGTCGTAGTGGTTGTGCGAGATCAGCACCACATCGATGGGCGGCAGCTGCTCGGGCGCCAGGGGTGCAGGCACGCGGCGCGGCGCGCCAAAGCGGCCCAGTGGTCCGGCAAAGCCGCACAGCGTCGGGTCCATGAGCACGTTCAAGCCGGCCACCTGCAGGAGGATGGACACATGGCCCAGCCAGGTGACCACCGGCGCCTGTTGGCGTTGCGCCAGGCGCGCGTGGTCCACGGGCACGCTCCACTGCTGGGCGAAGGCCGCATAGCCCCCTGTGGGCTCCGAGCGGGGTTTGAAGTCACCGCGCAGCGAGCGCCAGACCATTTCGTACCAGGGGAAATTGCCAATGACGACGCCGGGGTGGGTGTTGGCAAAACGGCGGGGTGGTGGGGACATGGTGGGGCATCAGGCTGGGGGAATGCACATGATGCCGCAGACACCGGCACTCCGCCGCTCAATGGCTCCCGTCAGCTGCCCGCCACCACATCCCGTGCCGCAAAGCGCACGCTGAAACATGCGCCGGGCGGATGGTGGCCGGGACGCGCTTCTTCGAGCGTGACCTCGGCGCCGTGCTTGCGCGCGATCTCCAGCACGATAGGCAGACCCAGGCCGGAGCCGTCGGCCTCGCTGCCCAGCGCCCGGTAGAACGGCTGAAAGACCAGCTCGCGCTCGGCCTCGGGCACGCCGGGGCCGGAGTCTTCGACCTGCAGCAGCAGCACATGGCCAAAGGTGTCGGCCAGCACGCGGGCAGTGACCACGCCGGGCTTGTCGGGCGTGGAGGGCGTGTAGTTGATGGCGTTGTCCACCAGGTTGCGCACCAGTTCCTTGAGCAGCGTGGGGTTGCCGTCGATCAGCACACCGGGCGAGCCGGGCTCGGCACCGTCGTAGCCCAGGTCGATCTTTTTGTCGAGCGCGCGGGGCACCGAGTCGCGCACGACCTCGATGACCAGGCGGGCGAGGTCACACGGCTGGCGCGCAAAACCCACGCCGCTGCCCTCGGCCCGCGCCAGCGCCAGCAGCTGGTTGACGGTGTGGGTGGCGCGGATGCTGGAGCGGCCGATCTGCTGCAGCGAGCGTTTGAGTTCTTCGGTGCTGGTGCCTTCGCGCTGGGCCAGGTCGGCCTGCATGCGCAGGCCCGCCAGCGGTGTCTTGAGCTGGTGGGCGGCGTCGGCCAGAAAGCGCTTTTGCGTGGCCAGCGAATCGTTCAGGCGCGTGAGCAGGTCGTTGACGGACGACACCAGCGGCGCCACTTCCAGCGGCACCGTGCGGTCGTCCAAGGGCGAGAGGTCGTCGGGGTTGCGCGCGCGGATGCGCTGCTCGAGCTGATTGAGCGGCTGGATGCCCCGCGCCAGCGCCAGCCACACCAGCAGCACCGCCAGCGGCAGGATGACGAACTGCGGCAGCATCACGCCCTTGATGATTTCGGTGGCCAGCACGCTGCGCTTTTCGCGCGTCTCGGCCACCTGCACCAGGGCCACGGGCGTGTCGGGCAACGGCAGCCGCACCCAGATGTAGGCCACCCGGATGTCGATGCCACGCATTTCACCGTCGCGCAGGCGCACCTCGCCAGACATGGGCACCTCGTCGGCCGGCGGCTCGGGCAGCTCGCGTTCGCCCGAGAGGAACTCGCCACCCGGGCCCACCACCTGGTAGTAGACGATGTCGGACTCATCGGCCCGCAGGATCTCGCTGGCGGGCTGGGGCAGGTTGAACTGCACCTTGCCGCCTGCCACGCTCACCAGCTGGGCCAGAGCGTGGGCGTTGTATTCGAGCGCGCGGTCGAACGGCTTGTTGGCCAAGCCCTGGGCCACGAGCCAGGTCAGCGCCAGGCTGACGGGCCACAGCAGCAGCAGCGGCGTGAGCATCCAGTCGAGGATTTCGCCAAACAGGGAGCGCTGCTCTCGCTGGAAGATTTTCAAGGTTTTAAGCCTTTTTGGCCTCTAGCGCTTATCCAGTAAGCGTTAGTAGCTAACATTTTTATATCATCGGTCCACATGGTGCACTGGCTCGCAGCGGACAAAACTGGCGCCGCTCCAAGCCAGTGCACCCGTGGAACTGGCTCCGCCAGGCCACCGGGTGCGTCCCCCTTGGGGGAAGGCGCGAAGCGACTCAGGGGGGCCTCCTAGCTCGCAATCTTTTCAAGGCAGTAGCCCAGGCCGCGCACCGTGGCGATGCGGATGGGCCCGCCCTCGATCTTCTTGCGCAGGCGGTGGATGTAGACCTCGATGGCGTTGTTGCTGACCTCTTCGCCCCACTCGCACAGGCGCTCCACCAGCTGTTCCTTGCTCACCAGGCGGCCGGCGCGCTGCAGCAGCACTTCGAGCAAACCCAGCTCGCGCGCCGACAGCTCGATCATCTTGCCGTCGATGGTGGCCACGCGGCCGGCCTGGTCGTACACCAGCGGACCGTGTTTGATGGCGCTGCTGGTGCCGCCCATGCCCCGGCGCGTGAGGGCCCGCACGCGCGCCTCCAGCTCTTGCAGCGAAAAAGGCTTGGCCATGTAGTCGTCGGCCCCGAAGTCCAGGCCCTTCACACGTTCTTCCACGCTGTCGGCGGCAGTGAGGATGAGCACGGGCAGGGCCGAGCCCCGGCCGCGCAGCTTTTTCAGCACCTCCAGCCCGTGCATCTTGGGCAGGCCCAGGTCCAGGATGAGCAGGTCGAACTCGTTGTTGGTCATGAGGGCCGCATCGGCCTCGGTGCCGCTGGCCACATGGTCCACCACGGCGCCCGAGGCGCGCAGGGTGCGCAGCAGTCCATCGGCCAGCACCTGGTCGTCTTCGGCAATGAGGATGCGCATGCGGGTGTCTCCTTGGGCGGTACGCCCCAGGGGGGCGGGCCTGTTGTCTGGCTATGCGACGATTTTAGGCGCGTGCTACCCGGTCTGGTCTTTGGTTTCGCGCAAGCTGGGGCAGAGACAATCGCCGCCATGCACATCCTGCTCATCGAAGACGATCTGGACCTGGGACAAGCGCTGCTGCAGGCCCTGCAGCTGGACGGGTTCACCGTGCAATGGCTGCGCAGCGTGGCCGCCACGCCGCCCGTGCCCGACGCCAACGAGGTCGCCGCCGTGCTGCTGGACCTGACCCTGCCCGACGGCCAGGGCATGGCACTGCTGCGCCGCTGGCGGCGCGCGGGCATTGTGGTGCCCGTGATCGTCATCACCGCCCGCACCGCGCTGCAGGACCGGCTGGATGGCCTGGACGGCGGCGCGGACGACTATATCCTCAAGCCCTTTCACGTGCCCGAGCTGCTGTCGCGCCTGCATGCGGTGCTGCGGCGCAGCGCCCGCCAGGCCTGCGAGGAATGGACGCTGGGCACACTGCGGATTGCGCCCCGGCGGCATGAGGCCTGGCAGGGCGACGCCCCGCTGGCCCTGTCGCCGCGTGAGTTCCGCCTGCTGGTGGAACTGGCCCGCGAGCCCGGAACCGTGGTCGCCAAGAACGTGCTTGCCCAGCGGCTCGAACCGCTGGGCGACGCGCTGGACGCCGCCACGCTGGAGGTGCATGTCTCCAACCTGCGCAAGAAGATCGGTGCCCAGCGTGTGGTCACGGTGCGCGGCGTGGGCTACCGGCTGCAGCCATGACATGGCTTGCCCGGGCACACGGCGCAGGGAACGGCTGGTGGGGCCCCAGCCTCATGCGGCGCACCCTGCTGGCGCTGCTTGCAGCCATGGGGCTGGTGTGGCTGGTCCTGCTGGCGCAGATGGCCTACACCCACTACGAGACCATGGGCACCAACCCGGGCGTGCGCCAGCTGGCGCAGGGGCTGGCACGGCCGCTGGCCTCCATGCCCGACCCGGTGGAAGCCCGCGCGCTGGTGCATGGCATGGCGCAAACCTTCAACGCCATGCGCCAGGATGTGGAGCTGCTGCAGGGTGAAAAGGTCCTGCTGCAGTTGCAGGACACACGCGGGCAGCTGTTTCACAGCAGCGCCGCCGACCTCCCCGCCGTGGCCCTGGCCGGCCCGTCCGGCCACGCCAAGGTGGTGATTGCGGGGCGCCCGCACTGGGCCGCGTGGGAAACCTCGGGCGCGTGGCGCGTGCTGGTGGCCGAGCCCCTGTTGTCCGACGCGCGGCTGCTCAGCTTCATGGGCGAGGACCTCGCGGCTTCGGTGTTGCTGGCGCTGCCCCTGGTGGGCCTGCCGCTGTGGCTGGCCGTGCGCACGGGCCTGCGCCCCCTGGCGCGGCTTGGCGCCCAGATCGCGGCGCGCTCTGCCCACGACCTGCGCCCCCTGCAGGACCTGCCGCCCGAACGCGAACTGCGCGGGCTGGCCCAGGCATTCGACCATTTGCTCACCCGCCTGCGCGCCCATCTGGCGCGCGAGAAGGCGCTGGTGCACGACGCGGCCCACGAGCTGCGCACGCCCATGGCGGTCATCGCCACCCAGGCCCACGTACTCCTCCAGGCCCCTGAAGGCCCCGCGCGGGCGCGGGCGTCCGAGGCGCTGATGCGCGCCGTTGAGCGCGCAGCGCACCTGAGCGAGCAGTTGCTCACCCTGGCCGCACTGGAGGAAGCCCCCACCCCCAACGCCGAGCGGCAGGACCTGATGGCCTTGTTGCAGGACTGCCTGGCCCAGCGCATGCGCTGGGCGGACGAGATGGGTGTGGAGCTGTCGCTCGAGGGGCCCGACACCTGGGTGCTGGCCTTTGACCGCCAGCTGCTGTGGTCGGCGCTGGGCAATGTGCTGGACAACGCCCTCAAGCATGGCTGCGGGCCGGGGGCCGGACGCGCGGTGCAGTTGCGCGTGGGCCAGGAGGCAGGCGATGTGGTGGTCTGGATTGCCGATGACGGCCCAGGCATCGAGGCCGGCGAGCAGGCACGGGTCTTCGAGCGGTTCTGGCGTTCGCCGCGCGCGCGCAGCAGCGGCTCCGGCCTGGGGCTCACCATCGCGCAGCAGGCCATGGGGCACCTCGGCGGGCGGGTGAGCGTGGGCGGGGGCCTGCAGGGCCGGGGCGTGGGCTTCACGCTGCGCTGGCCTGCCCGGGCATCGGGATAGGCCTTTGGGTAGGCCCAAGGTTCGCATTCCAACAATCCGGCATCTTTTCTTTGCGAGATGCCATGAACTTCCTGAACTCCATTGCGGCGCGCGGCGCCATCCTCTCTCGGCGCCGCTGGCTGGCCGCAGCGGGCCTGGGCACCCTGGTGACCGCCTGTGGCGGCGGCAGCAGCGACGATGGCGTCGACGCCTTGCTGGAGCGCCTGCAGTCCCAGGCCCGCAAGCTGGTGTCCCAAGGCGTTGTAGGTGCTGCGACGGGCTGGGCGGATTCCACGCGCGCCCGTGGGGCGGTGGCCGGGCTGCGCCGGTTGGGCGGCACCGCTGCGCTGGAACGCGGCGATGTCATGGCGATTGGCTCCAACACCAAGGCCATGACCGCGTGCGTGGCGGCCAGCGTGGTGGACCAAGGCTTGCTGCGCTGGGACAGCACCCTGGCGCAGACCCTGCCCGGCCTGGCCCGCGAGGCCCTGCCCGCGTACCAGGGCGTCACGCTGCGGCAGCTGCTGGACCACCGCGCGGGCGTGATGGCATTCAACAAACCGGAGGATGTGGCGATATTCCTCGGCGAAGTGGGCACCGACGTGCTCACCCGACTGCAAGAGCGCGCCGAAGTGGAGGACTTCTTCCTGCAGTGGCTGCTGCGCCAGGCCCCTGTCCGGGGCACGGGGGCCGACCCGGATTTTGCCTACTCCAACGCTGGCTATGCGCTGGCAGCCCGCATGCTGCGCGCCGCCACGGGCCAAGACTGGGAAGACCTGCTGCGCCAACGTGTGGCCCAGCCGCTGGGCATCTCCCTGTTCGTTGGCGAGCCTTTGCGAAAGGGCAGCGACCAGCCCGCAGGCCATGCCCTGGAAGGCGGGCAATTGCAGCCCCAAGGCCTGCCCGGGGCGCCCGAGCGGGTATGGCTGGAAATCCTGAGCCCTGCCGGCGCCGTGAGCCTGGCCGCGCGGGACGACGCCCTGTGGCTGCAATGGCACCTGCGCGCCCTGCGCGGCGATGCCACGCCCCTGCCCCGCAGCTACGTGCAGGGGCTGCAAGACCTGACACGCGCTCCCGCCAACCGCTATGCGCTGGGATGGATCTCGCACGCCATGCAAGGCGCAGGCTGGCTGTTGCACACGGGCGAAACCGGCGGGTTTCAGGCGTTGTCGCTCGTGGCCATGGACGGGTCGCGCGCCGCCTTTGCGCACAGCAACATCGCCACCGAGGACAGCATCGCGCTGCTGTACGAAAGCGTTTCGGCGCTGCTGGCCTGAGAAGCGGCTCTGAAAGCGGTGCGCGCCCGTCAGCGCGGATCGTGCACGAGCAGCCTGCGCACCAGCACCTGCAGGTCTGCCTGCAGCCGCGCCATGCCCTCGGGCACCTGCGCCAGCGTGCGCTCGTCCATATAGAGCTTGCGGTTGATCTCAACCTGGATGCTGTGGCGGTGCTCTGCGGGGTTGCCGTAGCGGCGCACCAGCTCCACGCCTTTGTAGGGGTGGTTGTATTCCACGCTGTAGCCACAGCCGCGCAGATGCTCACAGATCAGAGCGGACAGCGCCGGGCTGGCCGTGGTGCCATCGCGGTCGCCCACCACGAAGTCGGCGTGCTCCAGGCCCGGAAAGTCGGTGGCAAACCGCCCCGCCACGGCGGGCATCGAGTGGCAGTTGAGGTGAATGCTGTAGCCGTGGCGCGCGTGGGCGGCATCGATGGCCTGGGCCACCGCCGCGTGGTACGGGCGCCAGCACTGGTCGATGCGCGCGCGCACCTCGGCCACGGTGAGCTGGCGGTTGTAGATGGGCTCGCCTTCGTCGGTGAACTTCCAGATCAGGCCTTTGCCCAGGCGCACCTTGCTGAGCACCTGGGGGTCGGTGGAGATGGGGTCGGTCCACTCGCCATCGAGCAAGCTGGTGTCGAGCTCGGTGGTGTCGCGGTTGGCATCCAGATAGATGCGCGGGAAATGGGCCTCGACCCAGGCGGCACCCAGCGCAGGGGCAAAGGCGTAGATTTTTTCGACATGGGTGTCTTCGGCACGGCGCAGCGTGGGCAGGTCGCAGGCCGAGCCGAAGTCGGCGGGGTACTGCGTGCCGCTGTGGGGCGAGTCGAGCACCAGCGGGGTGTTGCCGGGCATGACCGTCACCCTGCGGGAAGCGGGGGGGTGGGTGGCCTGTCCGGGTGACCCGGTGGCGCCCGGCTGGGCGTGCTGGAAGCGGTGGTGGATCAGTTTCAAGGCTGAATGCATAGGCAGAGTGTGCGCAAAGTGGGGCGGCTGGCCTGGCCGTCCAGACCGGGTGAAGACCATGGTTATATCCCTGCAAGGGTCTTCCCCGGCTATGGCCGCCGGGCCCGCAGGCCCGGTGTGGGTTCAATCCAGCGCCACCTTGGCGTAGGTGGCAATACCCTTCATTTTGTCGATCTCATGGGCAATCTGTGCGGTGAATTCCTTGGAGGTCGTGCCCGAGGGATACAGCCCCTGCCCCGCCAGGCGCTCGCGCACGGCAGGCTCCTTGAGGGCCTGTGCCACGGCCTGCTGGATGCGGTCTATCGCCGCCGGGGGCGTCCCTGCCGGGGCCACCAGACCGAACCAGGAGGGCTCGTTGGCCTGTTTGTAGCCCAGCGCGGCATAGGTGGGCACATCGGGCAGCACATCCAACCGTACTGGCCAGGAAACGGCCAACGCCTTGAGTTTTCCAGCCTTGATGTAGGGCAGCGAGGAGGCCACCTGGTCAAAGTACACCCCCACCTGACCAGCCAGCACATCGTTGATGGCCGGGCCTGCACCCCGGTAGGGGATATGAACCATGGCGGTGCCTGCGCTGCGCTTGAACAGCTCGCCCCACATGTGGCCGATGGTGCCGTTGCCCGGGGTGGCGTAGGACACCTTGCCGGGGTTGGCCTTGAGGTGCCTCACCAGATCCGCAAGGTCCTTGACGGGCAGGACGGCCGGGTTGACCACCACCACGCCGGGCGCCTTCACGATCTCGGTCACGCCCACAAAGTCCTTGGTGGGGTCATAGGGCAGCTTGCTGTAGACGGCGGGGTTCACACCATGGGTGGACAGCGTGGCCACCCCCAACGTCAAACCGTCCGCAGGGGCCCGGGCCACTTCGGCCATGCCGATGGAGCCACCCGCGCCGCCACGGTTTTCCAGCACCACGGGCTGCTTGAGGATGCGGGCCAGCGGCTCCTGCAGGCTGCGGGCCGTGATGTCGGTCGCGCCGCCTGGGGGGAAGGGCACGATGATGCGCAGAGGCTTGCCCTCTTGCGCCAGTGACATTCCAGGAACGAAAGATACAGAGGCCAGCGCAGAGAGCATGTGACGGCGTTGCATGGGTTTTTCTCCTATGGGGTGCTTTAAGGTTAAGTGAGGCACAGACAATTTCCAAGCAACGGATACGCCTGATAACATTCCAAAAAGGAATGATCCAACCCTGCAACCATGTCCTCTCTTCGTCGGCTTTCGCCCCCTTTGCACCTGTTGCGCGCGTTTTCCATGGTCACGCGGTTTGGCAGCGTCTCCCGCGCGGCCGAGGCCTTGCACCTGACGCAAAGCGCAGTGAGCAAACAGGTCAAGGAGCTGGAGGGGTGGGTGGGCGTGGCGCTGTTTGAGCGCAGCCGCAAGCGCCTGGCGCTGACACCGGCGGGCGAACGCTACGAAAAGGCCGTGCGCGCGGTACTGGCGCAGCTGGAGGCGGCGACCCTGGAGCTGATCACCAGCGACGACGGTGGTGGCGCACTGCACCTGTCCAGCCTGCCCACGTTTGCAGCCAAGTGGCTGATCCCGCGCCTGCCGCAGTTCCAGCAGCAGCACCCGCAGGTCACATTGCACTTTGTGCCCTACGTGCACAGCTACGACTTCGAGCGGCCCGAGCTGGACTGCTCCATCCTGTTCGGCGAAGGCCACTGGCCCGGCGCGCACGCGCACTACATCACCGGCAACGAGGTGGCGTTGATCGCCCCGCGCACCCGCGTGGCCGACTGGGCCGTCCACACGCCGGGCGACGTGGCGCACCACACGCTGATGCGCCACGTGACAGTGCCCGAGGCCTGGCTGCGCTGGAGCGAGACACACGGGGTGCCCGGCCTTATCGATCCCCTGGCGGGCCCGCAATTCGACCAGTTCCAGACCATGATCCGCGCGGTCATGGCTGGAATGGGCCTGGCACTGGTGCCGCGCTGCCTGGTGCAGGACGAGATCACCGCCGGGCTGGTGCGCGAGCCCCTGGCCGACGCGCCGCTGCGCGGTGGCTACCGGAGCGACATGGGCTACTGGTTTTGTTATCCCGAAGGCCGCACCCAACTGCATGCGTTGCAGTGTTTTCAACAATGGCTGTTGGCCTGCGCTTCGCCCGCCGGCGAAACACCACAACCCCTGCCCGCATCGGACATGGGAGCGAATACGTTCGCCACCGTCTGACTTCGGCTCAAAAACCCCCTCGTCAATGTTTGTTGACGGTCGACCATTCGTCAACTACAGTTGACGAATGCAGCCCCCAACCGCACTCCCCCCGCCCGACAACCCCGAGGCCGCGCTGGCTGCCGTAGTCGCCCTGCGCCTGATGGCCGACCGGCTGGAAACCGCTGCCGTGGCCGCGGCGCTGGAGCAGGGCTGGTCGTGGACGCAGATCGCCCAGGCCCTGGGCGTGAGCAAGCAGGCAGCGCACAAGCGCCTGTCACCCCACATGCCCCAGGCCCCACAGACGTTCCGTTCTTGAGAAGGAGTTCTCGCCATGTTTCGCCAATTGCAACACCGCTTCCAGAGCATGCGCACGCTGAGCTGCCTGTGCACCAGCGCCGAGGCCCATGCCCGCGCAAGCGGCCAGGCCGCACCGGGGGCCGAGCATTTTCTGCTGGCCGCCATCGATCTTCCCGAGGGGTCGGCCCGGCGTGCGCTGGAGAGCGTGGGGGCCGACCCCGCCGCCGTGCGGGATGCGATCGAGCAGCAGTACCGCGATGCGCTCCAGGACATGGGACTGAATGCGACCCTGCCGCAGGCGCCGGCCCTCGCGCCACCGGTTCCAGGCCTCTACCGGGCCCAGCCCTCGGGCCAGGAGGTCATGCAGACGCTCGCGCGCTCCCGCAAGGACCAGGGCGGCCCCCTTCTGGGGGCCCACGTAGTGGCAGTGGTGGCCACCATGCCGCAAGGCGTGGCGGCGCGCACACTGCGTGCCATGGGCATCGACGCAGGCCAGCTGGCGGCTGCAGCACAGTCCCAGGTGCCATTGGCAACGGGCGCAGCCGCCTGACCCGGGTTCAGCGCATCAACGTACCGGCCCCATCGCCGCCCGCATAGGCCTCCAGTCCAATGGCCACCACGGTGGCCACGTCGTGGCCTACTTCGGTCCGGAACTCGGCTTCTGCCTGTGCCACGGCATCCCGGAACGCCTGCAGCCACGCCAGGCCCGTGGTCGTGAAACACACGCGGCGCGCGCGCGCGTCGAGCGGGTCGGCCTCGCGCGTGACCAGACCCCAGGCCTCGCACTGGTCCACCAGGTTGGCCATGGCCTGCTTGGTCATGCCCGCACGCTGGGCCAGGTCAGTCAGCCGGTCGCCCGGCAGCGCCAGGTGGCGCGTGATGTGCACATGGGCTGCACTCACCTGGTCGCGCGCGGCCAGGTTGGACAGCGCCAGCGGCACTTCCACGTTGTGCGCCATGAGCTGCAGCACGCGCGCGTCGAAACGGCGCATGGCGTGGCCGAACAGGCGGCCCAGGTGGGTCTGGCGCCAGCCGTCTTCGGCAGGGGATGGAAGGGACAAATCAGGCATCACCGAATTGTCAGGCAAACTGACTAAATTATCCTTGAATGCCTTCCAATAGCTCGCATAAACTACTGTTCAAGCATCCAGCCTGTGATTAATTGCAGAGCAATGCAAACATCCAACCTGTTGTTTTTCAAGGAGTTTTCTCATGGACGTCGCAGTCAAAGGCACCAACCCCGCATTGCCCGTGAACACCGAAAAGGCCAAGGCCCTGGCCGCCGCGCTCGCCCAGATCGAGAAACAATTCGGCAAGGGCACGATCATGCGCCTGGGTGAAGGCGAGGTGATCGAGGACATTCAGGTGGTCTCCACCGGCTCGCTGGGCCTGGACATTGCCCTGGGCGTAGGTGGCCTGCCGCGCGGCCGGGTGGTCGAAATCTACGGCCCGGAATCCTCGGGCAAGACCACGCTCACGCTGCAGGTGATTGCCGAGATGCAAAAACAGGGCGGCACCTGCGCGTTCGTGGATGCGGAACATGCCCTGGATGTGCAATACGCCCAGAAGCTCGGGGTGCAGCTGTCCGACCTGCTGATCAGCCAGCCCGATACCGGCGAGCAGGCGCTGGAGATCGTGGACAGCCTGGTGCGCTCGGGTGCTGTGGACCTGATCGTCATCGACTCGGTCGCAGCCCTCACGCCCAAGGCCGAAATCGAAGGCGAAATGGGCGACGCCCTGCCCGGCCTGCAGGCCCGCCTGATGAGCCAGGCGCTGCGCAAGCTGACCGCCACCATCAAGAAGACCAACTGCATGGTCATCTTCATCAACCAGATCCGCATGAAGATCGGCGTGATGTTCGGCTCGCCCGAAACCACCACCGGCGGTAACGCGCTCAAGTTCTATGCCTCCGTGCGCCTGGATATCCGCCGCACCGGCACCATCAAGAAGGGCGACGAAGCCATCGGCAACGAAACCAAGGTCAAGGTGGTCAAGAACAAGGTGAGCCCACCCTTCAAGACGGCCGAGTTCGACATCCTGTTCGGCGAGGGCATCAGCCGCGAGGGCGAAATCATCGACATGGGCGTGACCGCCAAGATCGTGGAAAAGAGCGGTGCCTGGTACGCCTACAACGGCGAAAAAATCGGCCAGGGCCGCGACAACGCGCGTGAGTTCCTGCGCGAGAACCCCGACCTCGCCCGCGAGATCGAGAACAAGGTGCGCGAAGGCCTGGGCATTGCGCTGCTGCCTGGCGCACTGCAGGCCCCTGCCGCCACTGCGGACGAGTGAACTCCGAAATTTCAAGCAAAATTGGCTTCTAGCGCTTGATTGGCAAGCGCTAGAAGCTATCAAATTTGAAGCAAATAGATTCATGGGGTTCACCACGCTCTCGCTCAAGGGCCGGGCCCTGCGCCTGCTAAGCCAGCGGGAGCATTCCCGCAGCGAGCTGGCCACCAAGCTGGCGCCCCACGCGGAGAGTCCCGAGGAGCTGGCCGCCCTGCTGGACCTGCTGGTGGAGCAGGACTGGCTGAGCGACCAGCGCGCGGCCCAATCCCTGGTGCATCGCCGGGGCCCCCGCCTGGGTGCCGCCCGCCTGGTCCGGGAACTGCGCACCCGGGGCGTGGCCGATGAGCTGGCGCGCGAAGCCACGGCTCCGCTGCTGGCCACCGAGGTGCAGCGCGCGCGCGAGGTATGGCAGCGCAAGTTTGGCCAGGTGCCTCTGGACATGAAAGAACGCTCGCGCCAAGTCCGCTTCCTGATGGCACGCGGCTTCACCCTGTATGCCATCCAGAAAGCCATTGGGGGCGACACGGAGGACGAAGACCCTGGCGCTGCCTGACCCAGGCCGGCAGCCAACGTGTCCTCTGACCAGGCCCGGTCAGCGCTGCATTGGCAACTCTGCGGCGGTGCCACTGGCTGATGGTGCCGCAAGCACCTCGGGCGGCAAGGGTGCCCACCGGGCATCCAGGCCATTGGGATCCACCACATACACGATGGCCTGGCCCGAGCCCCGGTCGCTCAGGATGCCCGTGATCCACGGGGCGTGTGCGGACACGCTGCCCGGCACAGGGTGCACGCTGTCCTGCGACACCACCCCCACCAGGCGCTCCACCAACAGCACCACCGGGCGGCCCTGGCTCGTCACCACCACCGCCACGGCCCGTCGCGGGTCGGCCAACGCAGACAGGCCCGCAATGCGGCAGGCGTCATAGGCTGGTGCCATGCGGGTACTGCCTTCGTGGGCAATCTCGAGCATGCCAGCCAACTGCGCCGGGCCAGGCACCTGCACCAGGCGCGCGGCCGACATGGCCTGCTGCACATGCACGCTGTCGATGGCCAACAACAAGGCGCCACAGGCCACCACGCCATAGCGGCGCACGTTGCCACCGGCCCCGTTCACGGATGACTGCGGCAGGGCCAGCGCACTGCTGCTGGCCACGGCGGGCTGCACGGGCATCAGCAATACGGAATACACGGGTTCCCGGTACCCGTCATCGCGCTTGAATTCCCTGTATCCGGTGCTGGCCGCAACACCCGCCAGATAGTCCTGCCCTTGCCAGCGCACGCGCTGCGCGGTGGCGGGCATGGCGGACGCCGTGGCCACAGAGGGAGTTTTTCCGGCGGGCCCGGGCTGCCGCCCTGCAGCACCTGTCGGCACCGCAGCCCGCGCCATATCGGCCACAAAAGGCAGCACAGGTGGCACGCCGCCCTCGGCGGCATCCGGGCCATCCTCGTCGGCGCTGGCCAGCACGCGCCCCTGCGCATCAGTGAAGAAGCCGCGCACGGCCTGTCCCTGCGGCAACGCATCGCGCAGCATGGCCTTCAGCTCGGTGGCGCAGTTGAAGGCCAGGGCAATGCCACCCACCACCGGGCCACCCGGCGCGGTGCGCAGCGCAGCGCAGTACACATAGGCGGGCAAGCCGTCGGCCAGCGCCTGGGGCAGCATGGGCGACACGGCATAAGCCTGCGCACCCTGCAAGGCCAGGGTGCGCCGCACCAGGTCGGCATCCAGCTGCAGGTCGGCGGGCAGCGTGTTGGCATCGCAAGACACGGCCACCACACGCCCCTGGCGGTCAAACAGCGCCACGCGCCGGTACACCGTATAGAGGCTGTTGAGGTGCGCGAGGATCTGCGCCGCGCGCTGTGCTGCAGCTGCCGATTGCTCCGGCGCGCCCCGGGCCTGTATGTCTGTCAGCGCATGGGCCAGTTCTTCAGACAGGGCCCACCAGCGGCAGTCGTTGGCGCGTTCGTAGAGATTGCGGTCCATGATGCGGACCGCCAGGCCGGCATGGGCCTTCATCTCGGCGCGGCGCCCTGCCAGCAGCAGTCCGCGCAGTTCCTGGATGGCACCGTCGAAGACGGCAATGGTGTCCTTGCCCGTGCGCCCGATCTGGTCAAACACGGCATGGATCGACGAACCTGCGCTCACCGCCGATTCGGCCACCTTGCCATTCCAGATCACGCGGGTAAGCCCTTCTTCGATGGCGCGGGCGCGTTCCACAATGGCGCGCAGCATGGGATCGTCCACTTCCATGCCTGCAGTCTCCACCGGTGCCTGCGCGCCACCGGCCCCAGCGCCAATGTGCTGGGCAGCGCCCGCTGCAGAGTCCGGCGTACCTTGCTCGCCCTTGAACGCCGCATCCAGGCGCACCAGCGCCACCGCCCGCCAAGGCAGGCCTTGGTAGCCCTGGTAGCCCCGGGTGGTGCGGGCCTGCGCCAGATAGTCATGGCCACGGTGCGTGCAGGGGCGGGCATCGAGTGACTGCAGAGAGCCGGTGGCCAGGAACTCGCCCACCGAAAATTCAGCCGGCTTGCTGGACGCAATGACACGGTCACTGCCATCCACCAGCAGCAGCGCCACACGGTCCTCGGGGTCGCGCAGGTCGGCAAAGATCGACTCCAGCTCGGAATGGAGCCCGAAGCGCAGCACCACGACACCACAGGCGCGCCCCTGGGCCGACGCGACCCGGTGCACGTACAGCAACAGATCGCCTTCGCCGGGATACCAGGCCGAGGCACCATAGTGCTCGCCATAGCCGGGGCGGTCCATCGCGCCACGCCACCAGGCGGGCTCCTGCGCAATCAGGGCCTCGCTCACCTGCTGGTCTTCCAGGCCTAGCAACGGATGGGCGTAGGCATCCAGCAGCAGGATGTCGTCGTAGACGGTGTATTTGGCGCGGTACTCTTGCAGCCGGCGGCGCAGCAGCGTGGCGGTATCAGGATCGCCGCTGTCTCCCGCCGCCTCCACAAAGGCCACCAGCGGTCCATCGGTAGCGATGAAGCCCACATCGGCCGTGCGCTCGAAAAGATTGCGCACCAGGATGTCGATGGCCACCTGGGCCCGCGAGGCCAGGTCGCCCAGGCGATTGCCCAGGTGGGTGGTGGCAATGTGCTCCACCATTTCCTGCGCGAGCGTGGCAAACGCCGTGCGCGTCTGGTCCAGGGTGTGCAGGAAACCCGCCGCCTCGCCAGGGCACACGATGCGCGCGGTGGTGTCGATGACCTCCCAGCGAAGGTCCAGGCGCTGCAACGCAGCTTCGAGCTTTTGCAGCGACCGCATTTGCGGCGCCACGATGTCGTAAGACAGTGGAAAACCCATCAGCCCCCCCCAAAAAACTCACGGCGTGCGCCAGCGGGCCTGGCACGGTCAGCGGTCTGGAATCAGCTTAAACGATTCCGATGGAGGCGCCCAAAGAAAAAGCGCGCCAGATCTGGCGCGCTTGAGAATCTACCGGGAAAGCAGGAGGATCGGAAACCCGCCGCGGTTCAAAGGCCCAGCATGAGCTGCAGGTTCTGCACGGCGGCTCCGCTGGCTCCTTTGCCCAGGTTGTCCAGGCGCGCAATCAGCACGGCGTGGCGGTGTTCTTCGTTGGCAAACACGCGCAGCTCCAGCTTGTTGGTGTCGTTGAGCGCCGTGGCATCGAGCTTGCCGTCGGCCGTGGCGGGCAGCACGCTGACCCATTGCTCGGGAGTGTTGCTCTTGGCATAGTGCGAGGCCAGTGCATCATGCAGGTCAGCCGCCTTGGGGGCGCCAGGCAGCAGATCGAGATGCAGGGGCAGTTGCACTAGCATACCCTGCCGGAAGTTGCCCACCGAAGGCACGAAAATCGGACGCCGCGTGATGCCGGAGTAGCGCATGATTTCGGGCAGGTGCTTGTGCTGCAGGGTCAGAGCGTAGGCCTCAAACAGCGGCGCAGTGCCAGCCTCGTAGGCTTCGATCATGGTGCGGCCTCCACCGGAGTAGCCGCTGACCGAAGGCAGTGCCAGGGGGAAGTCCTTGGGCACCAAGCCTGCATCCACCAGGGGGCGCAGCAGCGCAATGGCGCCTGTGGCGTAACAGCCGGGGTTGGCCACACGGTCCGCCTGGGCCACGGCTTCGCGCTGGCCCGGGGCCAGCTCGGGAAAACCAAACACCCAGCCCGGTGCCGTGCGGTGGGCCGTGCTGGCATCAATCACCTTGACCTTGCGGCCCGTGCTCTGGGCAATCTCATCCACCATGGCCACGGTGTCGCGCGCGGCGTCGTCGTGCAGGCACAGGATCACCAGATCGACCCCGGCGATCAGATCGCGTTTGGCTGCGGGGTCCTTGCGCAACTCGGGCGCGATACTGACCAACTCGATCTGCGGCATGGCCTGCAGACGCTCGCGGATCTGCAGGCCCGTGGTACCGGCTTCGCCATCGATAAAGACTTTGGACATGGGGGTGCTCCTGCAAAAAAAGGCGGCAGCGTCTGCCAAAACGAACCACAAAAGAGACAAAAACCAGCCACCCGGCGGGGACAGGGGGCCGTCAGCTACGCACAAGAATGGTGCATTGCAACATGATACAGTTGCTGGTTGCCATGTTCCCAGCCCGCGGCCAGACATTTTGTTGTTCATGGTAAACGGGTAACCACCATCCTTCCCTGAGAGAGACCTCATGAAGATTCACGAATACCAAGGCAAGGAAATCTTGCGCAATTTTGGTGTGCCCGTTCCGCGCGGCATTCCCGCATTCACGGTGCAAGAAGCCGTCGAAGCAGCCCAGAAGCTCGGCGGCCCTGTGTGGGTCGTGAAGGCCCAGATCCACGCCGGTGGCCGTGGCAAGGGCGGCGGCGTGAAGGTTGCCAAGACCATTGAAGACGTCAAGCGCATCTCGGGCGAAATCCTGGGCATGCAGCTCAAGACGCACCAGACGGGCCCCGAAGGCCAGAAGGTCCGCCGCCTGTACATCGAAGACGGCGCCGACATCAAGAACGAACTGTATGTGTCCCTGGTCACCGACCGCGGCACGCAGAAGGTCGCCCTGATCGCGTCGAGCGAAGGCGGCATGGACATCGAGGAAGTGGCCCACTCCACCCCCGAGAAGATCATCACCGAGATGATCGACCCCATCGTCGGCATCTCCACCGAGCAAAGCAAGAAGGTCGCAGCCGCCATCGGCCTGACCGGTGCTTCCGTCGACCAGGCCGTAGACATCTTCGCCAAGATCTACAAGTGCTACATGGAAACCGACGCGTCGCTGGTGGAAATCAACCCGCTGAACTGCGACTCCAAGGGCAACCTGATGGCCCTGGACGCGAAGTTCAACTTCGACGCCAACGCACTGTTCCGCCACCCCGAAATCGTGGCCTTCCGCGATCTGGACGAGGAAGATCCGGCCGAAGTGGAAGCCTCGAAGTTCGACCTGGCCTACATCAGCCTGGATGGCAACATCGGCTGCCTGGTGAACGGCGCCGGCCTGGCCATGGCTACCATGGACACCATCAAGCTGTTCGGCGGCGAGCCGGCCAACTTCCTGGACGTGGGCGGCGGTGCCACCCCCGAGAAGGTCACCGAAGCCTTCAAGATCATGCTCAAGAACCCCAAGGTCGAAGGCATCCTGGTCAACATCTTCGGCGGCATCATGAAGTGCGACACCATCGCCACCGGCGTGATCACCGCCTGCAAGGCCGTGAACCTGAACGTGCCGCTGGTCGTGCGCATGAAGGGCACGAACGAAGAGCTGGGCAAGAAGATGCTGGCCGAGTCCGGCCTGCCCATCATCGCTGCAGACACCATGGCCGAAGCTGCGACCAAGATCGTTGCTGCCGTCAAGTAAGCCCGGAGAACACACATGTCGATCTACATCAACAAAGACACCAAAGTCATCACCCAGGGCATCACGGGCAAGACGGGCCAGTTCCACACTGAAAAGTGCCAGGAATACGCGAACGGCAAGAATGCCTTCGTGGCCGGCGTAAACCCCAAGAAGGCCGGCGAGTCGATCTTCAACATCCCAATCTACGCCTCCGTCAAGGAAGCCGCATCGCAGACCGGCGCCACCGTGTCGGTGATCTACGTGCCGCCCGCAGGCGCTGCTGCAGCCATCTGGGAAGCCGTCGAGGCCGACCTGGACCTGGCGATCTGCATCACCGAAGGCATCCCCGTGCGCGACATGCTGGAAGTGCGCAACAAGATGAAGGCCAAGGAAGCCGCTGGCGGCAAGCGCACGCTGCTGCTGGGCCCCAACTGCCCCGGCCTGATCACGCCCGACGAGATCAAGATCGGCATCATGCCCGGTCACATCCACCGCAAGGGCCGCATCGGCGTCGTGAGCCGCTCCGGCACGCTGACGTACGAAGCCGTGGCCATGCTGACCGAAGTGGGCCTGGGCCAGTCGAGCGCCGTGGGCATTGGTGGCGACCCCATCAATGGCCTCAAGCACATCGACGTGATGAAGGCCTTCAACGACGACCCGGACACCGATGCCGTGATCATGATCGGCGAAATCGGCGGTCCTGATGAAGCTGAAGCCGCCCAGTGGTGCAAGGCCAACATGAAGAAGCCTATCGTGGGCTTCATCGCTGGCGTGACCGCCCCTCCCGGCAAGCGCATGGGCCACGCCGGCGCGCTGATCTCCGGCGGCGCCGACACGGCCGATGCCAAGCTCGCCATCATGGAAGAGTCGGGTTTCATCATCACCCGCAATCCGTCGGAACTGGGCAAGCTGCTCAAGGCCCAGCTGAAGTAAATCTCGCCGCGACCATTCGCGCAACAACAGACGCCTCGGGCCGCGCGGCTTGAGAGGCGAGTCGAGGCGAATCTCCAAAAAAGCGCCCGGTACCAAGGTTCCGGGCGCTTTTTTCGTTTTCAGAAAGCGTGCTGCTGAAGTGGCTCCCGGGACATCACGTCCAACACACCCCTGGGTGTGACAAAAATGGCATTGCGATTGGCACAACCGGCCTTGCGCGACAGGATCGGTCATCGAATTCACAGGGAAACACAGGTTTCGCGCAGTAGGACGCCTGACGAGGCACCCCCTAGCCCCGGCTTAAATATTGCTTTCAGTACCATTCAATACAGAGAGTGGAACAATAGCAAGTGGGACGAACAACCTCGGGACGG
Organism: Acidovorax sp. Root267; assembly: GCF_001429215.1. NCBI lineage: Bacteria > Pseudomonadati > Pseudomonadota > Betaproteobacteria > Burkholderiales > Comamonadaceae > Acidovorax > Acidovorax sp. Root267. Next base: position 693,268 of record NZ_LMJC01000012.1, on the reverse strand, counting down.
TGGCTTGGCATGTGGCGTACCGATGGTTTGCGGGGCGCACTGGCGGCGGCGGTGGTCGTGGCATTGTGCGCGGCCACCGGCGGCTTTCAATGGCTGGAGTACCGCATATATGACGCCGCAACGAGCGTCACCACCCCACCTCCTTTGTCTGAAATTGCCATCATTGGCATTGACGATGCCAGCCTGGCAGCTCTGGGAAACTGGCCCTGGTCTCGCGATGTGTATGCCAAGCTGATTGATCAGCTTTCGGCGGCAGGCGCCAAGGCCATCGTCTTGACCCCATCTTTTGCCGAGCCGCAGTCCGATCGCGGCTTAACCTACATCCGCAGAATGCGGGACACCATTGCGCGCGCGGGGGACACGTCCTTGCTGGCATCAGAGCTGAACCGTGCCGCCGACGAGGCGGAGAAGGTGCTGGATACCGACGCGCGCCTGGCCGCCAGCATCCAGCGCGCCGGGAATGTATTCCTGGCCTCACGCTACGCACTGGCAGGAGGGGCCCACACACCGCTGCCTGCCTATGTACACCGCAGCGTTTTTCCGGCCCCTGGGAGCTTTGCAATCCCTGCGACGTCGGCGCAGCACCCAATCCCGGGGCTGGGTTCAGTGGCTGCGGGCGTCGGCCACTTGTCTGTGGTCCTGGATGAAGACGGCCGCTTGCGCCGCATTCCACTTCTATTGGGATACGACAACGTCGGCGTGCCCTCGTTGGCACTGTTAGCGGCCAGGCACAGCCTGCATCTGGGCCAGGGAGAGCTCCGAATCCAGACAGAGCCCCACGGTTTCCGGATGGGCGGGCTGCAGGTAGCCACCGATGCCTCCGCGGTGATGTTCCCGCGTTTTCACGCAGCACCGGACGGTGCCTCCGCATTCCCTGTGGTGTCCTTTGCCCAGGTATACGGCGGCAAATTTCTGCCCCAGGCCTTCAAGGACAAAGTCGTACTGGTGGGAGAAACCAGCAACGCACTGGTTGCCCCATGGGTCCAGTCCAATACGCGGGCCATGTACCCCGTCGAGGTGCTCGCACACACCCTCTCCGCGATCAGGCAAAGTCTCGGTGTGCAACGGCCGGCGTGGGCACCGGCCGCGACTTGGGGTGCTGCATTGGTTGCACTGCTTTTTATCGCACTGGCCCTTCCCCGACTTTCCCGCCCAGCCGGATGGACTCTGAGCACTTCGCTGTTGCTCACACTCGCTGCGACCGAGTGGAGCTTGCTGCGTTATGCAGGGCTGTGGATTCCTATGGGACCTGGTGTGCTGGCCTTGTTGGGGGGTCTCGCTGCATTTACCGCACTGCGCGCGTTTGGCAAAAGAGGTCAGGCCCCCTCTGCGGAGACCGCAGAAACCGATCGCATGATGGGCCTCGCCCTGCAAGGGCAGGGCCAGTTGGACATGGCATTTGAGCGCCTGCGCAGGGTGCCGCCCAGCGATGCCCTGATGGACAACCTGTACCACCTGGCGCAGGACTTTGAACGCAAGCGCAACTTTGCCAAGGCCAAATCGGTTTACAAACACCTCCTGCAGCACAACAAGGAGTACAAGGATGCACACGCGCGGTACAAGCGCGTGCGGGCTCATCTGCAAAAGGAAACAGGCGCCCCCTCCAGCACGCCCGCATCGATCCCCCCGACCTCCGCCCCACACCTGCCAGGTGATGCGGCGACCGGCATACCCATGCTGGGGCGCTATCAGATAGACAAGGAAATTGGCAAAGGCGCGATGGGTGTCGTCTATTTGGGAAAAGACCCAAAGATTGGACGTGTGGTTGCCATCAAGACCCTGGCGCTCGGAGAAGAATTTGAGGGCGACGCGCTGATCGATGCGAGAGCCCGCTTCTTCCGCGAGGCAGAGACAGCAGGGCGCCTCCAGCATCCCTGCATCGTGACGATTTTCGATGCTGGCGAAGAACATGACCTGGCCTACATCGCCATGGAGTTCCTCAAGGGCGCGGATCTGGCACAGGCCTGCCGGGCCGGGCAGCTCCTGCCGGTGGCCACGGTGATTTCCATCGCCGCGCGCGTTGCCGAGGCACTGGACTACGCCCACGCGCACAACGTGGTGCACCGCGACATCAAGCCTGCCAACATCATGTTCGACAGCGCAACAGACGCTGTGAAAGTGACGGATTTTGGGATCGCGCGCATCACGGACTCCAGCAAGACACGCACCGGATTGGTTCTGGGGACCCCCAGCTTCATGTCACCGGAGCAACTCGCGGGCAAGAAGGTGGATGGCCGATCAGACCTGTACTCACTGGGCGTCACTTTGTTCCAGCTGCTCACCGGACACTTGCCATTGCGAGGCGAGTCGATGACCGAGCTCATGCACAAGATTGCAAGCGTGGACGCGCCCGACATTCGCCAGCTTCGTCCCGATCTCTCCCCCGCCGTGGCGAGCGTGGTAGCCCTGGCACTCAAGAAACGCCCCGAGGCCCGGTACCAGACCGGCCGCCAATTCGCCTCCGACCTGCGGCAGGCGGGCTTGACAGCCGGACAGGCGGGATCGCCGGAGCCGGGAGCAGTCGTCTATGATGCGGTCCGCGATGCAACAGGGCATGAAATGGCGGATTTTGAGAAAACCGTGATGGAGCCACCCGCTGGGCGGGGTGCAGCATCTCCGCCGATTTCAGGCGCCCGATGACGCTCGCCCCAACATCCATGACCTATGAATTTTTCGCGCGAACCGACAAAGGCCGCGTGCGCACCAACAACGAAGATGCGGTGGCAGTCGACCGGGATGCGCAGGTCGCCATCCTCGCCGATGGCATGGGCGGGTACAACGCCGGTGAAGTGGCAAGCGGCATGGCCACCACATTCATCCGCACCGAGATGGCCCGCTGGCTGGGGCAGACCGGTACCACACCCCAATCCACTGACGTGCGCCGAGCTCTGGAGATCTGCGTCGAAAACGCCAATCACGCCATTCTGGGAGCCTCACTGTCCAATCCACAATATGCGGGAATGGGCACCACCCTGGTGGTCGGGGTCTTCCACGGCAGCCGCCTCATCCTGGGACATATCGGCGACTCTCGCTGCTATCGACTGAGAGATGGGACCCTGCAGCAGATCACACGTGACCACTCCTGGCTCCAGGAACAGGTGGATGCCGGCCTGCTTACAGCGCAGCAAGCCGCGCTGTCGTCCAACCGGAATCTCGTTACCCGTGCGCTGGGCGTAGAGCCCAATGTCATGATGGAAGTCAACGAGTTTCAGGTGGCCCCCAATGACTTGTTCCTGATGTGTTCAGACGGCCTCACAGACATGGTCGCGGACGCAGACCTGGCGGAGTTGGTGCGAGCACCGCTGCCATTGGAGGAAAAAGCCACATTGCTCATCGACACCGCCAATGCGAACGGTGGTCGTGATAACGTCAGCGTACTGCTGGTGCAAGCGGCTGCGGGAGGCAAGAAGCGCGGCCTTATGTCCCGATTGCTAGGGGCTGCGTAAGTGGCTCCGACTACAACAATTACTCATCACATCAGGAGTGGATCATGCCCAGAATGATCGTTTCAATCGACGGGGTTGTCATCAAGGAAGTGCAACTGACCAAAGAGCGCACTACGCTTGGCCGCCGCCCCTACAACGACATCGTGATCGATAACCTCGCCGTGAGCGGCGAGCATGCCGTGATCCATATGGCAGGCCAGGATGTGGAAATTGAAGACCTGGGGAGCACCAACGGGACCTACGTCAACGCCAAGGCGGTCAAGCGCCAAGAACTGCGCAATGGCGATACCGTTGAGGTGGGCAAGTACAAGATCCGCTTCCTTCACGAGGCGGAGGGGCAGAACTTCGAGAAGACCATGATCTTCAAACCGGGAATGGTGCCTCCGTTGGGCACGGCCTCCCGGCCCGCCCCGCTGGCTGCTGCCACTGCCCCGCCCATCTCCGGGGTCATCCGTGTGATGTCCGGTGCCGCTGCGGGACGGGAAGTGTCGCTGCAAAAGGTGGTTACCACCATCGGCAAACCTGGCGTTGCCGTGGCCTCCATCACCAAGCGGCATCAGGGCTTTGTGCTGGCCCATGTCGAGGGCCCCGATATGCCTCTGCTCAATGGCGCATCCATCGGTGCATCGCCCGTGCCTCTCAAAAACGGTGACCGCCTGGAACTGGCCGGCACGGAGATGCAGTTCGAACAGAGCTGACAGCCGCGACCGGGCCGCGGCCCAATCAGGCAATTCATCCGTCTCCATTGCCGCCGGAACCTATGCGACAGCGACTCTTGCATCTGTTCCGGCGCCACGCCAGGCGCACAGCGGTCACCTTGATTCCGCTGGCGTTTGCGTTGTTGCACATTTCTGGCGTTCTCCATCTCCAGGTCCTGGAGCGGCTCGAAAACATCATCTATGACACCCGGCTGCGTGCGACCATGCCGCGCACGCTGGACGAGCGCATTGTCATCATCGACATTGACGAAAAGAGCCTGGACAGGGTGGGACACTGGCCTTGGGGACGGGACAAGCTCGCCGCCTTCACGCGAGAGCTGTTTGAACGTCAGCAAGCCTCCGTGGTGGGATTTGACGTCCTTTTCGCGGAAACGGATGGAAGCTCCGGCCTCGGAAGCCTGGAGCGCTTGGCACAGGGGGCTTTACAGGCCCAACCGGGATTCAAGGAACAGCTAGCACGCCTGACTCCCACACTCGACTATGACGCGCGCTTTGCCCGTGCTCTCCAAGGCCGACCAGCAGTTCTGGGCTACTACTTCACCAGTGACCGGGACGGAAGAACGAAAGGTGTTTTGCCCGCGCCCGCGTTGCCCACTGAAAGACTCCGTGGCCTGCCATTGCGAGCAACCTCCTGGGGAGGATACGGCAGCAATATTGCGGAACTGGCACAGTCCGTGCCCGCTGCGGGCTTCTTCAACTCCGTGACCGATGACGATGGTGTCGTCAGATCCCTTCCCTTGCTCGCGGAGTACCAAGGGATTTACTATGAATCCTTGGCTCTGGCGATGTTTCGCACCTTGCTCGATTTGCCCGAGATTTACCCCAGCTTTGTCAGCACCACACCTCAAGGCACCCACGACACATTGCACAGCATCGTGCTGCGCCAGGACGGCCGTGAGCTTGCCCTGCCTGTGGACAACAAGCTAGCGACACTGATCCCTTTCCGCGGCGCTGGCGATGTCAATGGCGGCTCATTTCGCTACATTTCCGCGTCGGATGTTCTGGACGGCAAGCTGCCACCCCACAGTCTTCAGGGCCTATTGGTGCTGGTGGGCTCGACAACCCCCGGTCTGCTCGACCTACGCGTGACCCCTGTCGGCCGGACCTACCCCGGCGTGGAAACCCATGCCAATATGCTGTCCGCCTTTCTCGATGGGAAAAGCATCGTGCGACCAGACTATGCCGTGGGCTTTGACGCCGCCCAGCTGCTCTGCGCGGGTGTCCTGCTGGCCCTGGCCCTGCCCGCGCTTTCCGCCACTTCGGCTGTACTCCTCAGTCTGGGAGTTGTTGCAGCGCTTGCAGGGATGAACCTGTGGCTCTACCTCACCCAGGGCTTGGCGATGCCCCTGGCCACGGTGATCGTGATGGCAGTGCTCGCATTCGCGCTCAACATGGTCTACGGCTACTTTGTAGAAAGTCGATCGAAGCGGGAGTTGGCCGCGCTGTTCGGTACGTACGTGCCACCAGAGCTCGTGGACGAGATGGTCAAGCAGCCTGAGAACTACAGCATGCAGGCAGCGAACCGCGAACTGACCGTGATGTTCTGCGACATGCGGGGCTTCACTGCCATGTCGGAGCAAATGGAACCCCTTCAGCTGCAAGCCCTGCTCAACGACGTGTTCAGCCAGCTGACCCACATCATTCGCAGCCACAGGGGCACCATCGACAAGTACATGGGGGACTGTGTCATGGCATTTTGGGGGGCACCGGTGCCCACCGCAGAACACGCGCAACTCGCAGTGCAAGCAGCGCTGGGCATGGAGCGCGCGGTAGAGCAGATCAACCTGTTGCACCGGGAGCGCGGGCTTCCGGAAATCGGTGTTGGCATAGGGCTCAACACCGGCACCATGTGTGTGGGCGACATGGGCTCGGACATTCGGCGCAGTTACACCGTGATTGGTGATGCCGTGAACCTCGGCTCGCGCCTGGAAGGCTTGTCCAAGCACTACGGCGTGCGCACCGTGGTGAGTGAAACCACCCAGGCTCAGGCGCCGCAGTTCACTTGGCAGGAGCTGGACCGCGTGCGTGTCAAAGGCAAGGCACAGGCGGTGGCCATCTATTCGCCGCTGGCAGAACTGAACGCCATCGCACCGCAAAAAGCCGAAGAAATATCCATCTGGCAACACTTCTTGGGAGCCTATCGTGCCCAGGACTGGGCACAATGCGGCAAACTGCTGATGAACTTGAAGCAAACCGCCGCCCCCTCTGCGCTCTACGATCTTTACGCCACCCGCGTACAAGCCCTGCAGGGCCAGGCCTTCGACCCCGAATGGGACGGCGCCACCAATTTCGACACCAAATAGATAGGCTGGCCCATGAAGGTTCGTGTGCTGGGTTGCTCCGGAGCCATCGCCAAAGATTGCCGGACCACCTCGTTCCTCATCGACGACAACATTCTGGTCGATGCGGGCACAGGTGTGGGCGACCTGACGCTGGACGAAATGCGCAAGATCGACCATGTTTTTCTCACGCATTCGCACCTGGACCATATTGCTGCGTTGCCGCTGATGCTGGATGCAGTGTCGTCGCTACGCATTGCACCTGTGATGATCTGCGCATTGCCAGAAACCATTGCAGCGCTGCAAACCCATGTGTTTAACAACATCATCTGGCCGGACTTCAGCGCGATACCCACGACAGAGAAACCCTTTCTTCAGTACACCCCCATCTTGGTAGGTCAACAAATAGCGATTGGCAATCGCACCCTGGAGGTACTACCAGCCGTACACACAGTGCCTGCCGTGGGGTACGCCTTGCGCGGAGATACCGGCTGGTGGGTTTTCAGTGGGGACACCGAGAGAAACTCGGCCTTCTGGGCCTGGGTCAACGCCATGCCAGTCTGTCAGTTGGTTGTGGAAACGGCGTTTAGTAATCGAGAGCGTGAACTGGCCATCAGGAGCCTCCACCTTTCTCCGGACTCGCTCGCTCGAGAACTCGCACAACTCCACACGGACCGCACCTTTCCCATCTACATCACCCACACAAAACCGTCAGAAACGGCGCTCATCATGGATGAGATCCGGCGCTTTGATGCCAACCCATTGTCGGGAGGTCTCCAAGTCCACGACATCCGGTGGCTGGAAGCAGGCCAAGTGTTTGATCTGTAACGGATCCTTGGTGACAAGGACGGTCGAACAAAAATGTCACAAAAAGCGACATATGCGACAACTATCCAGCAAAGACCCCGCCCGGAAAGACACGGCTTCTGGCGACGAAGCCCGAGTCAAGTTGGCACGCAATGTGCTGGTTGTTGCTTAACCTGAAGAGTTGTTCGACAGGTGTTCACTTGCAAACTGTCCCTGAGGAGAATTTCATGAAGCGTACTCTGCAAAAAGGTTTTACCCTGATCGAACTGATGATCGTGGTGGCGATTATTGGTATTCTGGCGGCTGTCGCGCTGCCTGCTTACCAAGACTACACGGTTCGAGCCAAAATCAGCGAAGGTGTGATTGCTGGCTCTGCGGCTAAGGGTGTGCTGAGTGAGGCATTTCAGTCCGATGGTGTTACGGGCTTGGACACGGCCTCTATTGCCCTTAACGTAACACCGTTTGCTCAGAAAGCGTCGAAGTATGTCGTTAACTACTGCGTCGGCGCGACGGTTAGTGCCCCTGGGCGTGCTGACTGCCCCGCATTTACCGCTGGTGGGACCAACTGGGTGATTTCCGTAGCTATTGCAGCAACCGCAGGTAATGGTATCCCTACGGCGCTTGATCTTAATACTATTACGCTGTCACCAAACGTTCAAACAAACACGCCTACAGCAGCCTCGGTCGGCGCGATCGACTGGGCATGCGGCAGCCTGACGACGGCGGCGGCACAAGCCCGTGGTCTGAACAACCGAGTTGCAGGGACGCTGCCTTCCAAATACGCTCCCTCCGAGTGCCGCTGATTATTCGCGGTAAAAAGGAGCGCTTCGGCGCTCTTTTTTTATCTCCAAATTGATAGAAATGACTTTTCGCAAACGCGTCCAAACAGCCTTGCGTGCATCAGCACTTCATTTGGCCTGCAGCTTGCTGATTGCTGCATTGGCGGCAGGGCTTGTTTTTGGGCTTTGGTATCCATTCCCTTATAGAGACTTGTCTGGTGGGCGCGAGCTTTTTTTGTTAGTAGTAGTGGTCGATGTTGTTTGCGGCCCGCTGCTAACCGCCGTTTTGTTCACCCCCACAAAGCCTCGTGCAGAGCTTGTGCGAGACTTGGGAATAGTGGCACTGATTCAACTGAGTGCTCTAGGTTACGGGCTTTGGACGGTTCAGGAGGCACGTCCATTGTTTCTGGTGTTTGAGGTCGATCGATTCAAAGTGATTAATGCACCCGCCTTAGAAGATGCAGATCTAAAATCTTTAGAACCATCACTTCGCCCTAGCCTCTGGGAGGGGCCCAAAATGGTTGCCATCAGAAAACCTCGAGACATCCAAGAGAAAAACAGTGTATTATTTAGCGCTCTGAGTGGAGGTCGCGATTATGCAGAGAGACCGGATTTCTACGTGCCCTACGCTGACGAAGCCGCGTTGCAAGCACATCATCGCGCCTACAAATTAGATCGTTTTCTTCAAAAATATCCGCAGCACTCCGCACGCGCTGAAGAAATTGCTCTAAAAAACGGAGATTCGCAAGAAAACTTGGTGTATCTCCCAATCACTGGAAGACAAGACTGGATAGCCATACTTGATAGTAAATCTAACATCGTTGGGTTTATGAAAGGCGACGGTTTTTAGAAATAACAAAATTTTTTTCACAACCGAAGGCCAAACCGCAAGCGAATTAAATCATCTTAATAATATATATATCATTTTTGATTTGTGCATTTGATTAAATTGATTTCTTGAGATTTGTATTGCATCGCTCACAATTGGAGAGTGTCATGAGTCACAGTAAAATCCGAGGATTCACCTTGATCGAGTTAATGATTGTTGTGGCAATCATTGGGGTTTTGGCGGCAATTGCCTTACCAGCATACCAAGACTTCACAGTAAGAGCAAAAATTGCCGAGGGTATTGTGGCCGCGACCACTGGAAAAGAAATCTTGAGTGAAGCTTTCCAATCCAATGGCATCAGTGGAATGAATGCAGCCTCAGTCGCATACAACGCCACACCAGTGGCTCAGAAATCCACCAAATATGTTAGTGACATTCAAATCACAGGAGCTGCATCACCTTGGCCTGTAGTTGTGATGATTGCTGCGACCAACGGCAACGGTATTCCTACAGTTTTGAACGGGCGTACTATAGTTTTTTCACCAAACGTTCAGGGCACCACGCCAATTGATTCCGCGCAAGGAGCGGTAGATTGGGCGTGTGCTAGCGATACCTCTACAACTGCGACCGCCAGGGGCTTGGCAAACCGTACGCTAGGTACATTGCCAGCAAAATATGCTCCAGCAGAATGCCGTTGAAGGCACTTGCGCTTATTGGCAAGAGTTCCTGTCGAACGATAGCACTATTGCTGCGAGTGGAATTCAGATGGCTTCAGGCTTGGCGAAGCTGCAATATAGGTTCCCGACTTGCCTCCACGCTTCTCTTTGAGATGTACATCCTGAATCAACATACCCCGATCCACAGCTTTGCACATGTCATAAATGGTGAGTAATGCCATTTGTACAGCAGTCAGTGCTTCCATTTCCACCCCAGTCGGCCCCACAGTCTCTATAGTGGCCGTGCATTCAACAGACCGTCGGTCTGGCAACAATTCAAACTCCAGCGCAACCCTAGTCAACGCCAGTGGATGACATAGCGGGATCAAATCACTCGTCTTTTTGGCAGCCATGATCCCTGCAATGCGCGCAATTCCCAGCACGTCGCCTTTTTTGGCAGTCCCAGATTCGATCAATGCCAAGGTTTCCGGCTGCATCTCGATGCGACCGGTGGCGACGGCCACGCGGTGGGTGGCGGGCTTGGCGCCAACGTCCACCATGTGGGCTTGGCCTTGGGCATCGAAGTGGGTGAGAGGTGAGGTGGGGTTGGACATGGACAATGGGCGAAACATTTCTGGGGCGAAGGCATCATACGGCGTTAGCAGTACAGGGCAACGCATGTGCATAGCTCTAAGGGTGGACAAAGGACCTTCGTGCGAATATTTCAGCCAAAATGGCCTTCAGCGCTTATCCACAAAGCGGTAGCAGCTATATTTTTTGCAGCAAATGTGGCGTTGTACGCGCCGGTGGCAATTGCCCAGACCGCCCTCCCCACCCTCGGCGACCCCAGCGACCTCACCACCAGCGCCGAGCGCCGCCTGGGCGACCGCATCATCCGTGAACTCTACAGAGACCCTGACTATATCGATGATCCCGTCATCGCAGACTATGTGCAAGGCATCTGGCGTCCGCTGTTGGCGGCTGCAAAAGCACGCGGAGAATTATCCCCGGAGTTGGACGAACGCTTCGCCTGGGAGATTCTCCTTGGTCGCGACCGAACGGTAAATGCGTTCGCATTGCCTGGCGGATATCTGGGCGTGCATCTGGGCCTGATCGGGGTTGTCACCACCCGTGACGAACTCGCCTCGGTGCTGGCCCATGAACTCAGCCACGTCACGCAGCGCCACATCTCGCGCCTGATCACGCAGCAGAGCAAGCAAACGCCCTTACTGCTGGGAGCGATGATTCTGGGTGCCCTGGCGGCCAGCAAGAACCCAGGTGCCACGCAGGCGTTGGTGGTGGGGGGGCAGGCTCTCGCCATGCAGAATCAGCTCAATTTCTCGCGCGACATGGAACGTGAGGCGGACCGCATTGGTTATGGCCTGATGGCCCCCGCCGGGTTCGCTCCGCATGGCTTTGTGAGCATGTTCGACAAGCTCCAGCAGGCCAACCGGCTCAACGACAACGGCTCGTGGCCGTATCTGCGCAGCCATCCGTTGACCACCGAGCGCATGGCAGACATGCACTCGCGCATTCCTCCCGGGGAGCTACCCGCTTCAGCTATGCCATCGACGTTAGAACATGCCATGGTCGCAGCACGTGCCAGGGTATTGGCCAATCCTGGGGTGGATACCCTGCGCCAGTGGATTGCCGAGCCGCAAAGCTCCGGCTTTGCGGCCCAACCCGCCCCCAGGCGTGCGGCGGTGCTGTACGCGGCGGCGCTGGGCAGCAATCAGCTGCGGGATGCTGCGGGCGCGCGCACCGCCGCGAAGAAACTGGAGGAGCTGGTTCGCAATGATGCCCCAGCCCAACGGTTGGCAAAGTTGCTGGCAACGGAGATTGAACTGGCCGCAGGCGACGCCGCTGCCGCTGTGAGCATCCTGGCGACGGATACGAGCAGCAGCACCCATCGACGCCCTGAACTGGTTTTACGCTCACAGGCCCTGCTGCGCGCTGGACATGCCGCTGAGGGCACCGGTGCCCTGCAGACCTGGGTCGCCACACACCCTCGGGACGCCACGGTGTGGCAGCTTTTGGCGTCCACCTGGCAGGCCCAAGGCCAAGCACTGCGCGCGGTGCGTGCTGAAGCGGAGGCACACGCAGCCCGCTACGACTATGCAGCCGCTGTAGACCGCTTCAAGGCAGGCCAGGATCTGGCGCGGCGAGGAGGTACCCAGGTGGACCACATCGAGGCATCCATCATCGATACCCGGCTGCGCGCAGTGGAGTCACTTCTTCGCGAACAGGCCGCCGAGCGCTGATTCAATCAGCACACCCAGCAGCGAATAGATCAGAGATCCGAGCAGCGCCGCACCAAAGCCATTGACGTGGAACCCCTCCAGCACGCTGGCGGCGGCCCAGAACATCAGCGCGTTGATGACGAAGAGAAAAAGACCGACGGTGACGATGGTGACCGGCAGCGTCAGCACCACCAACACTGGCCGCAGCACCACATTGAACAGGCCAATGACAAAGGCAGCGATCAGCGCGGAGGTAAAGCTTTGTACTTCGACACCGCTGTAGACATAGGCCACAAACAGCAGCGATGCGGCGCTGAGCAACCATTTCAGGATGAGTTTCATGGGCTGAGAATAGCACTGGCTCGGTGGAGCAAGGAAATTCGCGAGGCTGGTTTTGAATCTCCAGAATCCGGCCCCAGCCGAGGGTGATCTATTCGAGAGCCAGCACCCACAGCGCACCAAAACCGGTAAGCAGGCTGCCCAGCAGCGTTCCGGGCGGGGGCGACCACCGCTTGTCCTGACGTGTCGACTCTTCTGCCGTATCCATCTTCGGCCGCCGCGCATCTACCACTTGGGCTGCGGAGGTTCCCGCCGCTTGCAACTGGTCCGTCAGTTCCGCCAGCGGCCCCTTGGCCAGCACGGTGGTCACTCTGTCCGTCGGCACCCGCAGCCCGGGAAGCATCTGGGCAAACAGCTTGTCCGCCCACTTGGCGCGCCAGTTCTCACGCGCGCTGTGGCTCACCCATTTGCTGATGCGGTGGGTCATCCGGGGCGCGCAGGCGACCAGCACCCATTGTGTTCCAGCAGCTGCGCCGCGCGCGAACAAAGGGGCGAGCACCTGCTGCGCATAAGCCGCGTCGTCTACATACACGATGACTCTATCCATACTGCCTCCTGTTGAAGACCAAGGAAAAAAGGGGGCTGAAGGCCCCCTTTTCCAAGTCGATTCAGATTGCCCGCCCTTTAGCCTTGCTGCTCGGCAGGCGCTGCCGCCGCACGCCGCGCAACAATGAACTTGCCAGCCAGCAGAACCAGCAGGGCGCCCGCCACGCTGGCGCCGTACTTGACTACATCGGTCTGTGGCAGCTTGAGCATCCACTGCCACTTGTCGGGGTTGGAGAAAGCGGGGTCCGTCACCAGCATGCCGCCAGCAATCCAGCCCAGCAGCATGCCGCCGAGCGTGATGATCATCGGGAAACGTTCCATGAGCTTGATGACCAGCTGGCTGCCCCAGACGATGATCGGGATGGAGATCAGCAGGCCCAGCACGACCAGCAGGAAGGAATGTTCGCCCGCATTCTGCGCAGCGCCTGCAATGGCAATCACGTTGTCCACGCTCATCACCAGGTCGGCCACGATGATGGTCTTGATGGCCGCCAGCAGCTTGTCGCTGCCCTGCACGTCGCCATGGCCGTCTTCGTCGGGAGCCAGCAACTTGACGCCAATCCACACCAGCAGCAGCGCCCCCACGAACTTGAGGAACGGCAGCGCCAGCAGGGTCATGGCAAAGGCGATGAGGATCACACGCAGAACGATGGCCCCTGCGGTACCCCAGATAATGCCCTTGGTCCGCTGGGCGGGGGGCAGCTTGCGGCAGGCCAGCGCGATGACCACCGCGTTGTCGCCGCCCAGCAAGATGTCAATGATGATGATCTGGCCGAGTGCGAGCCAAAATTCGGGCGAAGCCAAAAATTCCATAAATTCCTCAGTATCAATACGCGCGAAGGGGGAGCTCGCCGCCACTGTAGCGCCGACTCCGCCCAAGGGATAGAGGACCTGCGGCCGGATGATCAAGGACTGCCCTGGCGGGCATGAATGCGAAAGGACAGCCTTGATCAGCCCCAGCGGGCCCATCAAAGGTCTTGCTCAGCCCGGCGCCCCTTGCGGTATGCGCTGAACCCGGACCGCCGGAAGCGATGCTTCGCTTCGTATTGACGACGGTTCCGATGCCTCGCGCCCCCGCGCGCCAGAGCCTGGCAATGCCGGAATGCAAGTCGGGAGCTACTCCCCTTCGAAGCGTTGATTGGAACATCGCCAGCACGGTCGCGCAAGTGCGGTGCGATTGTGGTTATTGCTTACACAAGGGCGCTGGCGGGCACGAAGGACGGCAACGCTGCTATCGCATAACACCTTTGCCAGGGTGCCCTTGCCCGCGCGGCTATGATCCAGCCCCCTGAGAACCGGTTCAAGATCCTCCCCGGGTCGCGCAAGTACCTTGCCCGAAGAGTTTGAGAGATTTTGAACAGGTTCTCCACGCAATCGCCCATGGCCGCCATCCACATCACCGACATCGAAGCCGCCATCAACCACTGGCGCAGCCGGGCGCCTTCGCCCGACGGAATTTCCCTGGCGCCAGAGATCCGTGCGCTGGGAGAGGTCTATGCGCACATGGTGTACCGGCGTGAAGACGAGGTGGACGAGGACCGCCTGCCCCCCGAGGCCATGGCCGCTTGGCAGGGCTGGTATGGCACCACGCCCGACACGCCCTGTATCGCCATCTGCTCCACCAGCCAGGGTGACGACCTGTGCAAGGGGTGTGGGCGCACGTTTGGCGAAGTCCAGTTCTGGCCCGCGATGAGCCCGGTCGAGAAGCGCACGGTGTGGCGGCGCATCACCCTGGAGCACTCCGCGTGGCGGTTCAATCGGTATGCGGAAAGGGCGGCCGAAGGGGTCTCGAAGGCGGCGCCGGTGCCAGCCGACGCGGCATAGCCGGTTTCTTTCGCTCACCTCCTGTACCACACACCCACCTGCGAGCGCGCAAGGGCTGTACGCCGGGCGTTCAAACCGCTATGGTGGGCCCATGCTGCGCCTCACCCAAGCCCCGAACATCGCCATCGCCACGCTGTGGGCGGACCTGTTGTGCGAAGCGGGCATGGCGGCCTCCGTGCAGCGCCAGTATCTGGGCGCTGCAGCGGGGCACCTGCCGCCTGACCAGTGCCTGCCCGAAATCTGGCTGGACTATGACGAACACGCTGCCCGTGCGCGTACTTTGCTGCAGGAGCTCCAGGATTTGCCTCAGCGCCGCTGGGCATGCCAGTGTGGGGAGACGGTCGAAGGCGGATTCGAGCAGTGCTGGCAATGTGGCACGCTCATGCCACGGGATTGAATCAGCGACTACTAAATTAATAGCTGCTAGCGCTTACCTATCAAGCGCCAGAGGCTATTTTTACCAGTATTTCAGTCACTTCCAGCGCACGGGCTCCACATGCACGCTGCCCTGCGTGCTGCTCAGGGTGATCGCCCCCTCCTGCACAGTGGCCTGCAGCTGCATGCTGCGCTCGGCCAACTGCGCCAGCGCCTGGGATGCTTCGGTGGGAATGCGCCACACCTGCAGCTTTTCCAGCCGCGAGAGCTTGGTCTCGATGCCCTTCCACCAGATTTCGGCGGCGTGGTTGAAGCAGTAGACGATCACGGAATCGGCCTTGCTGCAGGCCTTGGTGAGGGGCTTGTCTTCCGGCTGGCCCACCTCGATCCAGACGCGCTTGCGGCCCGTGAAGTCGGTCAGCGAGGCATCCGGGTCATCGGGGTCCGACAGGCCGGCGCCAAACGCCAGCGTGGCGTCGCCATTGCACAGGTCGTTGAGCTGGTGCGCGGCAATGGCCAAAGCGGCCAGCCGGACCATCATGCGCTCGTCCGTCTCGCTCGGATGGCGCGCCAGCGTGAGCGCATGGTCGGCGTAGTAGCCATGGTCGATGTCGGCGATCTGGAGGTTCGCCTTGAAAATGGTGGATTTGATGGCCATGCAGCCTCACTACTAAATAGATAGCTGCCAGCGCTTGATAGACAAGCGCTGGAGGCCAAAAAGGCTGGAAAATCTGCGGTCAGACCCGGCGCGCCAACTCGGCCGCCTTGCCAACGTAGCTGCCCGGTGTCATCGCCAGCAGCCGGTCCTTTTCGGCCTGGGGGATTTCCAGCGAGTGGATCAGGCCGTGCAGGGCCTCGGCCGTCACGGTCTTGCCGCGCGTCACTTCCTTGAGCTTTTCGTAAGCACCCTGCACACCAAAGCGGCGCATCACCGTCTGGATGGGCTCGGCCAGAACTTCCCACGAAGCGTCCAGGTCTTCGGCCAGCGCTTCTTCATTCAACTCCAGCTTGTTCAGGCCAGTCAACAGCGAGGCATAGGCCAGCGCCGCGTACCCCAGCGCCACGCCCATGTTGCGCAGCACGGTGCTGTCGGTCAGGTCACGCTGCCAGCGGCTGATCGGCAGCTTTTCAGACAGGTGCTTGAGCAGCGCGTTGGCCAGCCCCAGGTTGCCTTCGGCGTTCTCGAAGTCGATCGGGTTGACCTTGTGCGGCATGGTGCTGGAACCAATCTCCCCGGCCTTCAGGCGCTGCTTGAAGTAGCCCAGGCTCACATAACCCCAGATGTCGCGCGACAGGTCGATGAGGATGGTGTTGGCGCGGGCCACGGCATCGAACAGCTCGGCCATGTAGTCGTGTGGCTCGATCTGGATGGAATACGGCTGAAAGGTCAGGCCCAGGCCCAGCGGCTCGGGGGTTTCGATGACCTTCTTGCTGAAGGCTTCCCAGTCGAAATCGGGCCAGGCGGACAGGTGGGCGTTGTAGTTGCCCACAGCGCCATTCATCTTGCCCATGATCTTGACGGCGGCCACACGCTCGCAGGCCGTCTGCAGGCGCATGACCACGTTGGCCATTTCCTTGCCCACGGTGGTCGGGCTGGCGGTCTGGCCGTGGGTGCGGCTCAACATGGGCACATCGGCATAGGCGTGCGCCATTTCGCGCAGCTTGAGCACGATGCGGTCCAGGCCCGGCAGCACGACCTGATCGCGGCCCGAGCGCAGCTGCAGCGCGTGGCTGGTGTTGTTGATGTCTTCGCTGGTGCAGGCAAAGTGCACAAATTCGGAGGCTTTTTCCAGCTCGGGGCGCGCTTCGAACTTGCTCTTGATCCAGTACTCCACGGCCTTCACGTCGTGGTTTGTTGTTTTTTCGATCTCTTTGATGGCGGCGGCGTCAGCCTCGGAGAAGTTCTTGATGAGGCCCAGCAGGTAGGCGCGCGCGCCGGTGGTCAGGGGCTTGAATTCGGCAAAACCAGCGTCGGACAGCGCGATGAACCAGGCCACTTCCACCTGGACACGGCGGTGCATGTAGCCATGTTCGCTCATGATCGGGCGCAGGGCGGCAAGTTTGCTGGCGTAACGGCCGTCAAGCGGCGACAGGGCGGTAATGGTGGACAGGCTCATGGCGCGCAATTGTAGGCGCCGCGCATCCGTCAGCTTCGTGCGGGCAGCTGCCGATAGAATCAAACTCGAATCGCTCAGCCTATCCCGCGCACTGGAAGACACACCATGAAATTGATCGGAGCCACCGCCAGCCCCTACGTCCGCAAGGTACGTATCGTGATGGCCGAGAAAAAGCTCGACTACCAGTTCGTGCAAGAAAACGTCTGGGCAGACGATACCCACATTGCCACCTCCAACCCATTGGGCAAAGTGCCCTGCCTGGTGATGGAAGGCGGCGAAGCCGTCTTCGACTCCCGCGTGATCGTGGAGTACCTGGACACCCTCTCCCCTGTTGGCAAGCTGATCCCGTCCCAAGGCCGCGAGCGCGCCGAGGTCAAGACCTGGGAGGCCCTGGCCGATGGCGTGATGGACGCCGCCATCCTCGCGCGGCTGGAAGCCACCTGGGCGCACCGCAAGGACAGCGAACGCAGCCAGGCCTGGATCGACCGCCAGTTGCTCAAGGTGAATGACGGCCTCAAGTCGATGAGCCAAGGCCTGGGTGACAAGCCGTTTTGCAGCGGCATCCACCTGAGCCTGTCCGACATCGCCGTGGGCTGCGCTTTGGGCTGGCTGGAATTCCGCTTTCCGGATATTGCCTGGCGCAGCGAATACCCCAACCTGGGCAAGCTGCTCGACAAGCTGATGCTGCGCCCGAGCTTCGCGGACACCACGCCGTCCTGAACCCAGCAGCGGTGCCAGGGCGGCACCTACAGCCCCTTTCATTGGCAGGGCGGGTTCTCGTGTGCCGTATGCTACGGAGCTTATGAACGAAATGGTTCAAAAACCCTCGAAGGCTGGCGAAGCACGGGCCACCCGGCAGCGCGCTGCGCGCGAGGCGGCCACCACGCCCGGGGCAGACCGGGTCCGCGTGAACGATCCCGACCGCACCATGGCCAACATCCTTCAGGTGGCCACGGCGGAGTTTGCCGACAAGGGCCTGGCGGGCGCACGCATCGACGAAATCGCGGCCCTGACCAGCACCAGCAAACGCATGATTTACTACTATTTCGGTAGCAAGGAAGGTCTGTACGTGGCGGTGCTGGAGGAGGCCTACCGGCGCATCCGGCGCATCGAGTCGGAGCTGCACCTCGAAGACCTGGCCCCCGAACAGGCGCTGCGCACGCTGGTGGGCTTCACCGTGGACTACCAGCTCGCCAACCCCGATTTCATTCGCCTGGTCATGAATGAAAACATGCACCGGGGCGAGTTCATCAGCCGCTCCACGACCATCCAGGAGCTGAACATTCCTGTCATTCACGCGGTGCACAACGTGTACCAGCGCGGCGTGGCTGCCGGCGTCTTCCGCCCCGACGTGGACCCGGTGGACCTGCACATGTCGATCTCGGCGCTGTGCTTCTTCAATGTGGCCAACCGCCACACCTTTGGCGCCATCTTCAAGCGTTCGCTCGACACGCCTGCCGCCACGGCGCAACGCCGTGAATCGATCATCGAAATGATCGTGCGCTTCCTGCGGCCCTGACCCAACGGCCCTGGCGCGTGCCGCCAGATGGTCGCAAAAAACCCCCGCTGCGCCGCATCCACGGCAGCACCGCGACCGCCCGCGCCTCCAGCCGCTACCCCCAAACGAAGAACAGGGTTTGCACCTAGATCAAATACTAACCAGTTCGTACAAAATTATTCCAGGCTTTCAACCACAACGACTGGAGACACCATGTTCGCACTGGCCGACCGCGTACTGCGGGGATACACCCGCGTGCTGGATGCACTGGCAGGCCTGTGCCTGGCGATCATGGTGGTGCTCGTTTTTGGCAATGTGGTGCTGCGCTACACGTTCAATTCCGGCATCACCATCTCCGAGGAACTGTCGCGCTGGCTGTTCGTGTGGCTGACCTTCATGGGCGCCGTGGTGGCCTTGCGCGAACACGGCCATCTGGGGGTGGATGCCCTGGTCTCCCGCCTGCCCACGTTGGGCAAGAAGATTTGCCTCGTGGTGGCACAGGTCGCCATGCTCTACGTGTCCTGGCTGCTGCTCTCAGGCAGCTGGTCGCAGACGGTCATCAACTGGGAGACCGAAGCCCCCGTGACCGGCGCTTCGGTCGGCATCTTCTATGCCAGCGGCGTGCTCATGGGCGCCTCCGCCATCGCCATCCTGCTGCGCGACCTGCTGCGCACGCTATTCGTCCCGCTGGCCGACCACGAACTGATCATGGTGCAGGAGAGCGAAGAAGCTGCCGCGCTGGAGCAGATCCAGCGGGACGCGCAAGCGGCATCCGACACCCCGGGCACGAACAAGCCCTGACGACAACCAGCCCGGAACCACTCCCATGACCGTCGCGATCTTCCTCGGCTCCCTGCTGCTGGCCATGGCCATCGGCATTCCCATCGCCTATGCACTGTTGCTCAGCGGCGTGGCACTGATGTGGCACCTCGACCTGTTCGATGCCCAGATCCTGGCGCAGAACGTGATCAACGGTGCCGACAGCTTCCCGCTGCTCGCCGTGCCGTTCTTCATGCTGGCGGGCGAGATCATGAACGTCGGCGGCCTGTCCCGGCGCATCGTCAAGCTCGCGCTGGCGCTGGTGGGCCATATCCCGGGTGGCCTCGGCTACGTGGTGATCATGGCGGCGGTGATCCTGTCGGCGGTGTCGGGCTCTGCGGTGGCGGACGCTGCCGCGCTGACCTCACTGCTGCTGCCCATGATGATCGTCGCGGGCCATAGCAAGGAGCGCTCGGCGGGCCTCATCGCCTCGGCAGGCGTCATCGGCCCCATCATCCCGCCCTCCATCGGCTTCGTGATCTTTGGCGTGGCGGCCAATGTGTCCATCAGCAAGCTGTTTCTCGCAGGGATCTTCCCGGGACTGCTGCTGGCAGTCTCGCTGGCAGTCACCTGGTGGTGGCTCGGCCGCCGAGAGAACGTCACCCCCCCACCACGCGCCACCCGCGCCGAGCTGAAGCTGGCCTTGCGCGAAGCCGCCTGGGCGCTGGGACTGCCTATCATCATCCTCGTGGGACTTCGCATGGGGGTCTTCACACCCACCGAAGCTGCCGTGGTGGCCGCGATGTACGCGCTGATCGTCTCCATGGCGGTGTACCGCGAACTCTCCTGGCGCCAGCTGGTCGGTATCTTCCAGGCGGCCGCGCGCACCAGCGCCGTGATCATGTTCCTGGTGGCTGCCGCCATGGTGTCGGCCTGGCTCATCACCGTGGCCGATCTGCCGTCCAAGGTCATCGGCATGCTGGAGCCCTTCATGGGCAACCCCACGCTGCTGCTGGTCGCCATCATGCTGCTGGTCATGGTGGTCGGCACGGCCATGGACATGACGCCCACCATTCTCATCATGACGCCCGTGCTGATGCCGGTGGTCAAGGCCGCCGGCATCGACCCGGTGTACTTCGGCGTGCTGTTCATCATCAACAACTCCATCGGCCTCATCACGCCGCCCGTGGGCACCGTACTGAATGTCGTGGCAGGCGTGGGGCGCATCTCGATGGGGCAGGTCACACGCGGCGTGATGCCCTTCATGCTGGCGCAGTTCGTGGTGATGTTCCTGCTGGTCGTGTTCCCCTCGCTCGTCACCGTGCCCCTGCGCTGGCTGGGCGGCTGACACGGCCCCGTGCACCCGCCCTCGCTTCCCGCTTTTCTGCCCCGCCTAAAACCCAAGGAGACATTTCCATGAAACTGCTCAAAACCCTGCTCGCCACCGCCCTGATCGCAGCGTCGCTGATACCCACGGCGCATGCCCAGGAGCGGACCATCAAGTTCGCCTTCCAGAACCAGAAGGACCACCCGCAGGCCCAGGGCGCGCAGAAGTTCGCCGACCTCGTGGCCGCCAAGACCAATGGCCGCATCGCGGTCAAGCTCTTCCCGGGCGGCACGCTGGGCGGTGACCTGCAGACCGTGTCAGCCCTGCAAGGCGGCACGGTGGAAATGACGGTGCTCAACGCCGGCATCCTGTCCGCCCAGGCCAAGGAATTCGGCATCTACGACTTCCCGTTCCTGTTCGCCTCGCCGCAGGAGGCCGATGCCGTGACCGACGGCCCCTTCGGCAAAAAGCTTCTCGACAAGCTGCAGGCAAAGAACCTGGTGGGCCTCGGCTATTGGGAACTGGGCTTTCGCAATCTCACCAACAGCAAGCGGCCCATCACCAAGGCCGAAGACATCGCGGGCCTGAAGATCCGCGTGATCCAGTCGCCCATCTACATCGACATGTTCAACGCACTGGGCGCCAACGCGGTGCCCATGCCTTTCCCCGAGTTGTACACGGCGCTGGAGCAAAAGGCTGTGGACGGCCAGGAAAATCCGTTTTCGACCATCCTCTCGTCCAAGTTCGCCGAAGTGCAAAAGTACCTGACGGTCACACGCCACATGTACAACCCGCAGGCCGTGATCGTGAGCAAGAAGTTCTGGGACAGCCTGAACCCCGCCGACCAGAAGGCCGTGACCGATGCGATGGCCGAGGCCACCACCTTCCAGCGCGCTGTGTCGCGTGTGCAAGCCAACGTGGCCATGGACGACCTCAAGAAGGCGGGGATGCAGATCAACGAGTTCTCGCCGGCCGAAGTGGACAAGCTGCGCGCCAAGGTCAAGCCCGTGGTCGAAAAGCACAGCGACAAGGTGGGCGCCGAGACCGTGCAAGAGGTCTACGCCACACTGGCCAAGCTGCGCAGCGGCAAGTAACCCGAACGCAGCAACCCTCGCGCTGCTGCGCTGTGACCCACACCCCGGCAGCGCGCCCACCCGCATTCCTCCCATGAGCACATCGCTCCTTGATCCTCCGGTGTTATCCACCGCATCCACCATGTCTTCCACAAGCCCCCGCAAGGTGCTCATCGGGCTGATCGGTGCCGGCATCCAGAAGTCGCTGTCGCCGGCCCTGCACGAAGAAGAGGCGCGCCACCACGGCATGCGCCTGCACTACCAGCTGATTGACCTGGACCGCTCGGCTTCCTCAGCGGAGCACCTGCCCACGCTGCTGTCGGCAGCGCGCATCATGGGCTACGCGGGCTGCAACGTGACCTACCCCTGCAAGCAGGCCGTGATCCCCTACCTTGACAGCCTGTCGGAAGAGGCGCGCGCCATGGGCGCCGTGAACACGGTCGTCATCCGCGATGGCCAGCTGGTGGGGCACAACACGGACGGATCGGGCTGGGCCTGGGGCTTTACCCGTGCACTGCCTGGCGCCGACCTCAGCCGCGTGGTGCTGCTGGGCGCGGGCGGTGCGGGCGCCGCCATTGCGCATGCCGTGCTGCGGCTGGGGGCGCAGCACCTGACCATCGTCGATGCCCAACCCGAACGCGCCGCACAACTGGCCGCCGACGTGAATGCGCTCTATGGCGCGCGCGCCGAGGCCGGCGAGATCCGCGCGGCCATGGCCCACGCCACCGGGCTGATCCACGCTACACCCACGGGCATGGACAAACTGCCCGGGCTCCCCCTCGACGCGGCGCTGCTGCGGCAAGCGATGTGGGTGTCCGAGGTGGTGTATTTCCCACTCGAAACTGCCCTGGTCCAGACCGCACGGGCATTGGGCTGCAAGGTATCGGACGGCGGTGGCATGGCCGTAGGCCAGGCTGTGGGCGCTTTCGAGCTGTTCACCGGCGAAGCCCCTGATGCAGCCCGCATGGACGCGCATTTCCGCCGCCTGGTCAGCGCCCGCTGAACCCTACCACCTGCAGCAAATCACAAGGAGTCGAATCCATGAGCACCCCGATGATGGCCGCCCGCGAAGCGCTGGGCGAACTGCCCAACCCCCTGGGCCTGCAAGGGGTGGAGTTCATTGAATACGCCACCAGCCGCCCGCAGGCGCTGGGCCAGGCGCTGGAGCGCATGGGCTTTCAGCCGGTGGCGCGGCACCGCTCGCGCGAGGTGCTGCTGTACCGCCAGGGCGACATGAACATCATCGTCAACGCCCACCAGGACAACGAACGCACCGGCGTGCATGCCCCCCCCGCACTCACGGAAACGCCGGTGCTGGCCGCTATCGCCTTCCGCGTGAACAACGCGGCCGCCGCGTACCGCCGCGTGCTGGAGCTGGGCGCCTGGGCCGTGCACACCGAGGTCGAGGTGATGGAACTCAACATCCCCGCCATCCACGGCGTAGGGTCCAGCCGCATCTACTTTGTGGACCGGTACAAGGAGTTCTCGATCTACGACGTGGACTTTGTGCCCATCCCCACCGTCAACCCGCGCCCACCCGCGCTGCAAGGCCTGCACCTGTTTGGCGTGGTGCAATACATCGGGCTGGGCCGCGCGCAGGACTGGACCCATTTTTATGGCGAACTGTTTGGGTTTGCCGAGCTGTCCCCCGAGCAATCGTTTGGCGTGCTCACGCATGGCCGCATACTGGCCAGCCCCTGCGGCACGCTGCACTGGCAGCTGATTGAGCCGTTGGTCGACGCACTCGATGCCGACCCCGAGGAACTGCTGCAGCGCGTGGCCTTTGGCACGCCCGATGTGCTGGCCGCCGTGAACGCACTGCGCGCGCGGGGCGTGGAGTTTGTCGAATCGCCCACGGGCGTGCACACCGGCACGCGCGGCGCCCTCACGCGCGCCGACGCTGGCTCATCCAGCTTCGAGCTGGTGCTGGACGCCCGCTGACCCCCCGCCCACGGAGCCCGCCATGCGCACATCCACCATGCAACGCAACGTCGCCGACTTCGGCATGGACACCATCAGCCTGGCCGGCCCACTGGAGGCCAAGCTCGCCGCCATCAAGGCCGCAGGATTTGGCCAGATCATGCTGGCCGCCCGCGACATCGTGGGCCATCCGCAAGGCATCGAGGCGGCCGTGCACGCCGTGCGCAGCAGCGGCCTGCGCGTGACGGGCTTTCAGGTGCTGCGCGACTTTGAAGGCCTGTCGGGCCACCTGCACAGCTACAAGGTGGACATTGCCAAGCAGATGATCCTGATGGCGCGCGACCTGGGGGCGCCCGTGCTGCTGGCCTGCAGCTCCACGTCATCGCACGCCACCGCCGATGCCGATGCCATCGCGCGCGACCTGCGCAAGCTGGCCCTGCTGGCGCTGCCGCACGGCATCCGCGTGGCGTTTGAAGGACTCTCGTGGGGACGGCACATCAACGAGGTGCACCAGGCGTGGGCAGCGGTCGAGCAGGCCGATTGCCCCAACCTCGGCCTGGCCATCGACTCTTACCACCAGTTCGCCACCAGCACCCCGCTCTCGGCGCTTACGGATGTGGACCCCGAGAAGATCTATCTGGTGCAGCTTTCGGACTTCATGTGGCAGGAGACCCGCACCGTGCAGGAGCGCATCGACACGGCGCGGCACTTTCGCGTTTTCCCTGGCGAAGGCGTGCACAGCCAGGCCCTGGCTGAGCTGGTGCGCACGCTCGATGGCATGGGCTACCAGGGCGACTACAGCTTTGAGGTCTTCAACGACGACTACCAGCAGCTGCCGCTGCCTTATGTGGCGCAACGCGCATGGAACAGTGCACTGTGGCTGGCCGAGGGCGTGCTGCAGCGCGCAGTGCCGCTGCCCGGGCACCCACGCATCAAAACGCTGGCGTGATCAATGCGTCAACGGCCAATAATCAGCTGTTGGCGCGCTTCTTGAGCCAGCGCATCAGCGCGCCCACCACCGGCAGCTTTTCGTACAGTTCTTCGGCGGCGTCCCAGTAGTCGCGGTGTAGCGTCACCAGGCCTTGTTCGTCCAGCACCAGGTGCGACGCGCCGCGCACCGTCTGCGTCACGCCCTTGTCAAAGCCCTTGAAGGCGAACAGAAAATCCCAGGTCAGGAAACACTGCGTGCCCTGCACCACGCGGCCGGTGACCACAAAACGCGGCTGCTCCAGTGCCTCGAACATGTGGGCAAAGATGGCCTGGATGGCGGGCACGCCCTGCACCTCGTTGAACGGATCCTTGAAGCGCGCCTGTGGCGCATAGAACTCGCCGATGGTCGCTACATCGGCCGGTGACAGGTGCTCGAAAAACGCCACCACGCGGGTGACAGCGTCTTCGGCAGTAAGGGGCGCGCGGGGTGAATGCATGACAGATCAGAGGCCTGTGAAACGACGAACCGCCGGAAAGTACCACCGATACGGCAACACGCGCAGCAGTTTCATCACGCGCGTGAAGCGCTTGGGGAAGTGGATGTCGAAATGCCCCAGTTCCCAGCCCCGCACGATGGCCGCAGCCGCCGCCTCGGGCGAGATCAGAGCGGGCATCGCGAAGTCGTTGCCGGCTGTGAGCGGCGTTGCCACAAAGCCGGGGTTGATCACGCTCACGCCCATGCCCAGATCGTGCAGATCCAGGTACAGCGCCTCGGCCAGGTTGATAAGCGCGGCCTTGGTGGGCCCGTAGGCCAGGCTCTTGGGCAGGCCCCTGAAACCCGCCACGCTGCTGATCAAGCTCACATGCCCGGGACGCCCAGACTGCGCCGCCGCCAGCATCGCAGGCAATACGCCGGCCAGCACCTGCAGCACGCCGTTGTAATTGATCTGCTCGTGGCGCAGCATTTCTGCCAGGTCGAAGTCGGTGGCGCGCATGTCGCGGTAGTAGCCTGCGCAGTAGCACACCATGTCGGGTGCACCGCCCGCCAGCACCTGTGCGGCGGCAACCTGCACCTGTTCGGGCTCTGCCGTATCGACGGCCAAGGCCACGCTGCCTGGGTGCTGGGCCACAAACGCATCCAGCGCATCGCCATTGCGCGCCGAGACGATCACCTGCGCACCGCGCGCATGCAGCGCCGCCGCCGTGGCCCGGCCAATACCGCTGCTGGCCCCAATGAGCCAGGCCCGGCGGCCATGCCAGTCGCGCAGGGGAGGATTGAGGCTCATGGTGCGCGTTTGGTGAAGGACAAAGTGATCTCGCCCAGGCGCACGCCGAACTTGCTCATGGTGGCGCGGTTGAGCATCACGCGGTCGTCGATGAGGTACATCCAGTCGTCCAGGTCCACGTTGTAGACCTTGCCGTCCACGGGCAGGGCCAGCGTGTAGTTCCAGCGGAAGGCGTTGCCGCGTGTCTGGCCATTGGCCGTGCCCACCACATCGTCGGCGGTGCCGATGTAGCGGCCGTCGGCGTGTTTGGTCAGGCGCCAGATGCGGCGCTGGGTGGTACCGTCCGAATAGGTGAAGGCTTCGTCGAGCACGCCCTCATTGCCTTTCCATGAGCAGTCCATGACCACGGTGAAGCGCTTGACGATCTGGCCGCTGCGGTCCTGAAACATGCCGTGGGCGTCGATCTTGCCGTTGAAATACTGGGCCAGGTCCAGCACCGGTTTTTCGCTGGCGTAACCGTCAATGCTCTGATTGGCGCAGCCGGACAGCACCACGGGCGCAGCCACTGCGGCCGAAAGGAAGAGGCGTCGTTGCATCATGGGTTGTGCCTTGGGTGTATTGGGGTCAGGTTCCAGCCGTCGCTGCGCCGCGTGGGTGCCGCAGAAAAAGGGCGTACAGCGTTGCCGCTGCCGCCAGCTTGAGCACGCAGGGCAGCACCGCATAGGCCAGGCCCAGGGTCTGCAAGCCGTCTTCGCTGCGCGTGCCGGGGGTGTAGCCCAGCCAGCCCAGCAGGGGCAGCGCCAGGCCTGCGGCCAGCGCCAGGTTGAGCTTGGTGGCAAAGTTCCACCAGCCAAAGTACGCGCCTTCGTGCTGCCCGCTGTCGCCCTCGGCCGCAATCACGCCGGCCAGCAGGGCGCTGGGCAATGCCAGGTCGGTGCCCAGTGCCACGCCCGAAAGCGCGCAGACCACCATGAACGGCATCACATCACCCGCGCCCAGAAACGCAGTCCACACAAAAACGGCGATCGCCAGCAGCATGCCTGCCAGCCAGGTGCGCACCAGGCCCCATCGCGCCACGGCCCGCAGCCACAGCGGGATCGAGAGCGCAGCGCAGACGAAATACGCCGCCAGGAACATCGGCTCCTGTGCGGGCGGCGCCTGCAGGCGGTCCTGGATGAAAAACAGCACCAGCGTGGCCGGGATGGCACTGGCAATGCCGTTGAGCATGAACACGGCCAACAGGCGGCGAAAGGCCGGGCGCCCCCAGGGCCGCCACAGGCTGGTGCGTTGCGGCGGCCGGTACACACCGGCTTCCTGCAGCACCGGGCGCGGGGCCAACGCCCAGCACCACCAGCCCAGCAGCAGGGCGACAGCAAACACACTGAGCATCACCGGCAGGCCCAGCAGCGCAGGCAGCACCGAGGCCAGCACCACGCCCACCAGTGCGGCACCTTCGCGCCAGGCCACGATGCGGCCGCGCTGCAGCTCGTCGCCACCCAGGCGCGCACCCCAGGACTGGTGCGCAATGCTGAGCTGGCTGTAGGCGACGTAGGTGATGAGCAGCGCCACCAGCGCCCAGGCCACGAGCGCATCGGCACCGCGGACCAGCGGAAAGAACAGGCTGATCAGCCCCAGTGCCAGCACCGCCGCAGACACCGCGCCCACCGCCAGCACGGCGCGCACCGAGCGGCCAAACAGGTGGTCGGCCAGGCGGCCCAGCAGCGGGTCAGTGAACGCATCGAACAGCCGCGCGGCCGGCAGCACAGCGCCCAGCGTGGCCAGCGGCATGCCAAATTCGCGCGCGTAGTGGTTGGGCAGCAGCACATACAGCGGCAGCGCCACAAACGCCAGGGGCAGGCCCAGCAGCCCATAGGCCAGGCCTGCGCTGGCGCGGATGGGCTGCCCATTGCTCATGGTTGGCCCGCAGTGCGGGTGGCGGCCAGCAGCTCTTGGCGCAGACCGGGTTCGGAGGTTTGGGACGAGAGCCAGATGCCAAAGAAGAGGCGTGAGAACTCGGCGTCAGGCACCTCCCCCACCACACGCCCGGCCATCTTGAACACCGCACCCACGCCGGGCTGGTGAATGCCCAGCAGGCGGTCGCCCGATTTCACGTCAGGCAACGCGGCCTGCAACGCCTGCTGCCAACGCGTGGCCTGTTGGGGCGTGAAGCTGCCGATGCGGCGCATCTCCTCCAGGGAGCGCCTGGCGATGGCCTCCGCCGTGAAGTCGCGGTGGTAGGTCAGCTCCAGTGCCAAAGGTAGTGCGCCGTAGTTGTCGGCATCAAAGCCGGGCGGCACCCACAGGCGGGCGCGGTAGATCTCGAAACCCAGGAACCGGAGCACCCCCTGGCCCGAGAGGCGCACGCCCGACAGGGGCATGGCGGTGGCTGGCTCTGCCGCCTGGGCCATCGGCACGGCCTGTGCGAGAGCAGAATTTGAATAAAAATAGGCCCCAGCGCTTATCCAAAAAGCGGTAATAGCTATGTTTTTCATAGCAATCAGTCTTTCACCAGCGTGTACTGCACCAGGTCGATGTTGCTCATCGCAAACGCCGCTTCGCAGTAGGCGAGGTAGAACTCCCAGATGTGCATGAAGCGCTGATCGAAGCCCAGCTGCAGAATCTGTGCGCGCTGGGCCAGGAAGCGCTCGCGCCAGCGTTTGAGGGTCTCGGCGTAGTCCTGGCCAAACGCAAACTCGTCCACCACACGCAGCCCTGCGGCCTCGGCCTCGCGGCGGAACTCCCGGGGGCAAGGCAGGCAACCGCCGGGGAAGATGTACTGCTGGATGAAATCCGTGGAGCTGATGTAGCGGTCGAACAGGCTGTCGTCGATGACGATGCTCTGGACGCACGCCTTGCCGCCGGGCTTGAGCAGGCGGTTCACCGACTGGAAATAGGTGGGCCAGTATTCGCGGCCCACGGCCTCGACCATTTCGATGGAGCAGATCGCGTCGTAGGGGCCGTCGTGGATGTCACGGTAGTCCTGCAAGCGCAGGTCGGCCTTGGCTTGCACCCCATGCGCCGCCATGCGCTTTTGCGCAAACGCCAGCTGCTCGGTGGACAGCGTGACGCCGGTGAGGGATGCGCCGAATTCAGTGGTCGCCATCTCGGCCAAGGCGCCCCAGCCGCAGCCAATCTCCAGCACCCGGTCACCGGCCTGCACACCCGCCATGCGCAGCGCACGGCGCACCTTGGCATGTTGCGCGGTGCGCATGTCGCCGCCCGCATCGCCCTCGAACCAGGCGGACGAGTAGTTCATCGTGTCGTCCAGCCACAGCTCGTAGAACGCGTTGCCCAGGTCGTAATGGGCGTGGATGTTCTTCTGGCTGTTGCTGCGCGTGTTGCGGTTGAGCAGGTGCTTGATGCGGTACAGCAGACGCCCGACCCAGGTGCCGTAGATCACGCCTTCGACCTGCTGGCGGTTGGCGACAAAGAGCTTGAGCAGGTCGGTCAGGTGCGGCGTGGTCCAGTCGCCCGCGATATAGCTCTCGGCAAAACCGATGTCGCCCGACCGGAGCGCGGCGCTGCACACGTTCCAGTTCTTGAGTGTGATGGCGGCCGAGGGGCCGTTGCCCTGTCCGAAGTGCTGCAGCGTGCCATCGGGCAACTGCACCGTGAGGTGGCCGTGCTGCAGCCGCTGCAGCAGCTTGAGCGCGGTGCGTGCCGCAGCAGGGGTGCCAACAGGCAGCGTCGGGGCAGAGCGGGGGGCGGTGGTGGAGTTCATGGCGGCGTTCTCGTTCGTCATGGAATTCAGCGGGTCACGATGGAGGCAGGCGCCTCGGGCTTGCGGTGGAAACGCACACGCTTGAGCCACAGCCGCAGCGCATGCCAGTGGATGCGGGCAATGATGGCCAGCGTCATGGCGGGGTAGCCCCAGAGCGCCTGGCGCAAGGTCTGGGGTGTGACGGCCTGCAGGGTGCCGCTCACGCTGGTCTGGATGAGCGGGCCGGTGTCGTCGTCGTGGTCGATGCGCACCACGGTGCGGCCCGCGTCCTGTACCCCGGCCTCGGTGCGCATGAAGCGAAAGCGGTAGCCGCCGCCCACCTCGCAGAACGGCGACACATGGAACACCTTGCGCGCCTGCTGCTCCACGCCGTACCGCGGGGCATCCAGCAGGTAACAGTGGCGCTCGCCAAAGGTGTTGTTCACCT
The DNA here is from genome assembly GCF_001429215.1 of Acidovorax sp. Root267. Taxonomy (NCBI): domain Bacteria; kingdom Pseudomonadati; phylum Pseudomonadota; class Betaproteobacteria; order Burkholderiales; family Comamonadaceae; genus Acidovorax; species Acidovorax sp. Root267. The sequence continues at coordinate 663,431 of NZ_LMJC01000012.1, read as the reverse complement.
CCACCACGATGGCGCGCAGGCTGCCGTCGGCACGGTGGCAGTACCAGAAGCTCACGGGCTTGAAGGTGTAGCCCAGCACCCGCGGGTAACAGTGCAGCCAAACCTCGCCCGTGGCGTCGATGACGCCTTCGGTGCGCAGCAGCTCGTCCAACCACGCCAGCGCCCCGCCTTGCGCGGCGCTGCGGCCGTCGCCGTGGTCCACATCATGAAAGCTGATGGCGCCGCGCCGGTTCACGGCCAGTTCGCTGCGCAGGCCCGGCAGGCTGCGCATCGGCAGCATGAGGAAAAACGTGGGGTAGGCAAACGCGTGCCGCCGAGGCCGCAGCCGCGTGTGGCGCACCTGGCCGAAGCCGATGAGGGGCGCTGCGGGCGCGGGTTGGAGGCTCACGCAGCCTCCGCCAGGGGGGCTGGCAGGGCGGCCAGCAATTGCTCGGCCACGGCCAGGCCCGACTTGAGGCCGTCTTCGTGGAATCCATAGCCCGTCCAGGCGCCGCAGAACCAGGTGTGCTGCTGTCCCTGGAGCTTGCCCACCTGCTGCTGCGCGCGGATGGCGGCCATGTCGAACACCGGGTGCGCGTACTCGTAGCTGCCGATCACGTGTTCGGGTGCAATGTCGCGCACCGGGTTGAGCGACACCACCACGGGCTGGGCAAAGGGCACGGGCTGCAACTGGTTGATGAGGTAGTGCAGGCACACGCTGGCCGACTCGCGACTGCGCTGCGGGGCGCGCTCGTAGTTCCACGCAGCCCAGGCGGCGCGGCGCGCGGGCAGCACGGACGTATCGGTGTGAAGCACGGCGCGGTTGGCCTGGTAGCGGATGGCGCCGAGCACGGCGCGCTCCTGCGTCGTCGGCTGGGCCAGCAGCGCAAGCGACTGGTCCGAATGCGTGGCCAGCACCACCTTGTCGAAGTGTTCTGTGTGGCCAGCAGTCACCACGCGCACACCAGCTGCATCGCGCTCGATGCGACGCACGGGGGTGTTCAGGCGCTTGTCGACAATGCCCGCCACGATCTTGTCCACGTAGTGGCGCGCACCACCGGACACCGTCCACCACTGTGGGCGGTTGCTCACCTGGATCAGGCCATGGTTGTGACAGAACCGGATCATGGTGGCCACGGGGAACTTGAGCATCTGGTCGGTGGGGCAGCTCCAGATGCAGCCCAGCATGGGCAAGAAATACCAGTCGCGGAACGCGTCGCCAAAGCGGTGCTCGCGCAAGAAATCGCCCAGCGGCTGCATCAGCGCGGCCTCGGCCTGCTTTTCGGCGATGCGCGTGCACAGCTTGTTGAAGCGCAGCAGGTCGCGCAGCATGCCCAGGAAGCGCGGATTGACCAGGTTGGAACGCTGGGCAAACACCGTGCTGAGGTTGGTGCCGCTCCATTCCAGCGCGCGGCCACCGCCAGGGCCACCCAGGGCACTCGGCACCTGCACCGAGAACGACATGTCGGACTTGGCGGTTTCTACGCCCAGTTCGGCCAGCAGACGGATCAGGTGGGGGTAGGTGCGCTCGTTGAACACCAGGAAGCCGGTGTCCACGCCATGCGTGACGGGCGTGCCCGACGCGTCGGGCAACGTCACGTCCACCGTATGGGTGTGGCCGCCAAAGTAGTCGCTGGCTTCAAACAGCGTGATGTCCGCCTGGCCGCGCAGCTGGTGCGCGACCGCCAGCCCGGAGATGCCGGAACCGATGATGGCGATTTTCATGGCCGGCTCCCTCTGGCCGGTACCTGGAATAAAAAGGTTGCGAAGCTTCCCGAAACGAATAAGAGAGGGAGGGAGGAGAAGCGCTCCAGGAGGTCAGTCGGAACCCGGGGGCCCGAAAGGCTTCGCAACACTAAAACTGTACGTCGCGCAATCGTCTTGCGCAATAGATAGAGTGGGGTTGCGCTGGCGAAGTTCCAGAGCATGCCCTGGTTTTTTTTAAAGAAACGTAAAGAAAGCATTGCAATTACCTCGTAGCGGCAACAGCAAGTTGCTGTTCGATGGCGCGCACGAGGCCCTTGTTGTCAGGGGCAGTGAGGCTGGAGTAGTTGTCCACCAGCTTGCCGTCGCGGCCCAGCAGGTATTTGTGGAAGTTCCAGCGCGGCGCCGTGCCGGACAGTTGTGCCAGCTGGCGAAACAGCGGCGAGGCTTCTGCCCCTTTGACGCTGCTCTTTGCAAACATGGGAAATTTCACGCCAAAAGTGTTTTCGCAGAAATCTGCGATCTGCTGGTTGCTGCCGGTCTCCTGCGAAAAGTCGTTGGACGGAAAGCCCAGCACGACCAGCCCCTTGTCCTTGTAGCGGGCATACAGCTCTTCCAGCCCTTTGTACTGGCCGGTGAAGCCACAAAAACTCGCGGTATTGACCACCAGCACCACCCGGCCAGCGTACTGGCACAGCGACTGGGGTTTTTCATCCTGCAGCCTGGCAAACGTGTGCTGCAGCGTGGCCGGACAGCTTTCGGCATCCGCCGCGTGGGCCAAGGGCACATGGCCGACCGTTGCCAGGAGGAAAAGGCTGGCGACCGAAAGAAGGCGTCTGAAAGAGGTGTTCATAGGGCTTGGGGCGCAGTGGTATGGGCAATTTAACCATTCCATCATTTTTTGTCCACATGAGTTTTTATTTGGACTGATTGGTATACGAATGCCCGCACCCAATGGATTCAAAGCTCTGCGGCTTCAATGGTTATTGCCGGCGCAGGCGAAGGCAGGGCGGCACGGGCCGCACAGGTGCTACCGTCGCGGCAGGGGATGGGGGAAAGAAAGACGGGCAGAAGCTGCTCGTGGATGGCGCCGGGCGTCAAGCCCGTCCACCCGTTGCAGGCGGAATGCCGCGCCTGCGGCTCAGAGGCTGTTCAGCCCAGGTTGAGCAAACGGTCCAGCGAGAGCTTGACCCGCACGTCCTTGAAAGCTACCACACCCGTGACTTTCCAGGGGGGCATGCCGGTGTCGCGGGGAATGGGCTCCCCTGTCGGCATGCCGTCGCGGTTGGTCACCACCGCCACCTTGGGCGTGGTGGCCGTCGTACCCCGGCGGATGACGACACCCACCTCCTGGCTGGCCAACCGCACAAAGGCCCCTGGCGGATACACGCCAAGCGTCTTGACGAGCGCGGCACCGGCCTCGTCCACCTGGTGCTCTTCATCGTAGTAGCTCGCCTGCATGGCCGCCGTGACCGGCATGGGCCAGCGGGCCGCGCGGGGTGCCATCCGCGCACCAAATATGTCGGCGCGCTGCAAAAGGCGGGCCATTTGCTGGGGTTCCGTCTTCTTGGCCAGCGGGCCAGGGGTGCGGTGGTGGTGGCAGCGCACCGCCTCCAGCCACACAGGGTCGGCCACGCCGAGCGTGCGCAGCAACGCCTCGGAACGCTCTGCATGGCTCTCCACCGCGGCAATCTGCACAGCCGTGAGCGGATGGGTCTGCTGGGCCAGTTGGTCCTGCAGCTCGGTCATGGCAATGTTCATGGAGAGCGCCGCGTGGCCCAACTGCTGCACGCGGGCCTCGGGCCAGCGCAGCATTTCGCGCGCCACCACCATGCACACGCAGCACACCAGCATCGAATGCGTGGCGCTGTACATGCGGGTTTCCTGCACCGACAGGTAGATCAGGGCCAGCAGCGTGGCGTCGGGAGTTTGCTCGCAGTGGCGGACCAGCTCGTCATGCAGCATCTGGAAGCGCCCGCCAAAATCATGGGGCGAGGGCGCGCGCAGCAATTGTGTGGCACGCAGCTGCAGCTCGGGCCAGTCAGGCAGGGTCTTGCCACCGCGTCCCCGCCCACCCGCGTCGTCGGCCGCCGTCATCTTCATCGCCGCAATTTCACCCAGATTGGTGTCTGCGATCAGCATGCGCTGCAACTGCGCCAGGTAGGCCCGGTGGCTGTCGCCGGACTCATCGGTATCCACGCACAGTTGCCGGCCTCGGCCCACCATCGTGGCCAGCTCTTCCCGGGTGCGGATGACATACCCCTTTTGCGCCAGCAACACGCCATCGGCACCCCGCAGCACAAAAGGCAGGGGATGGCCGAGCTGGATGGATTCGATGTTCAGGCTGACGAGGTTCATGGTGCTCGTTACATTATCTAACGGCCACACGCCCGGCTAAGCCGGGGCAACCCTGGGGATTGCCCGCTTTTTCAGACGAATAGGGGAGCCCGGGCGAAGCGGATGCCGCTTTCTGCCACGCCGGCGCCCCGTCCACGTCATCCCGCTGGCGGCGGTGTCGCAGGCAACTCGGCTGCCGGAGCATGGTGCGCCCCACGCAGCCGCCGGAGGGTCCGGCCGAACCACTGCCCCAAGTCGTCCACCCCGGTGAACACGGCCGGAATGACCAGCAGGCTCAGCAGTGTCGAGGTGATCAGGCCACCGATCACTGCCACCGCCATCGGCGAACGGAAGCTAGCGTCGGCCGCGCCGATGCCCAACGCAATGGGCAGCATGCCCGCACCCATGGCCAGCGTGGTCATGATGATGGGCCGCGCGCGCTTGTGGCACGCGTCGATCAGCGCCTCGAAGCGCGTCATGCCGTGCTCGCGCCGCGCCAGGATGGCGTACTCGACCAGCAGGATGGAGTTCTTGGTGGCGATGCCCATGAGCATGATCAGCCCGATGAGCGAGGGCATCGAGAAGCTCTTTTGCGCGATCAAGAGGCCCACGAACGCGCCGCCCAGCGACAGCGGCAGCGCCGCCAGGATGGTCACCGGGTGCAGGAAGTCCTTGAACAGCAGCACCAGCACGATGTAGATGCACAGCACGCCGGTGAGCATGGCCAGGCCAAAGCTGGCGAACAGCTCGCCCATCATCTCGGCGTCGCCGATGGTGATCTGGCGCACGCCGGGCGGCAGGTTCTTGATGGAGGGCAGCGCCTCCACGGCCTTGGTCACGTCGCCCAGTGGCTGGCCCGACAGCTCGATCTCGAAGTTCACGTTGCGCGCGCGGTCGTAGCGGTCGACCACGGCCGGGCCGCCGCTGAACTCCAGCGTGGCCACCTGGCCGAGCATCACCGGGCCCTTGCTGCCGGGCACGGCCAGGCGCTCGAGCAGCGACAGGTCCTGGCGCGCGTCGTCCCGCAGCTTGACCACGATGGGCACCTGGCGCGAGGCCAGGTTGAGCTTGGGCAGCGACACGTCGTAGTCGCCCACGGTGGCGATGCGCAGGGTCTCGGCGATGGCGCTGCTGGTCACGCCCAGGTCGGCAGCACGCGCGAAGTCCGGTCGCACCGCAATCTCGGAACGCACCAGGCTGGCGGTGGACGAGATGCTGCCCAGGCCGGGGATGGTGCGCAGGTCTTTTTCGACCGCGAGGGCCGCCGTGGTCAGCGCCTGCGGGTCGTCGCCCGAGAGCACCAGCACGTACTTCTCGCCCGAGCCGCCCAGGCCCACCTTGCTGCGCACGCCCGGCAGGGTCTCCAGCGCGGCGCGGATGTGGTTCTCGATGCCCTGCTTGCGCGGCCTGTCGCCGCGCTCGGCCAGCAAGATAGTGAGCGTGGCCTTGCGCGTCTCGGCCCCGGCGCCGCCCATGAAGGGGTCGGCCCCCGCCGAACCGCCGCCGATGGTGGTGTACACGCTCTTCACATGCTCGACCTTGGCGATGCGCGCGCGCGCGTCTTCGGACACGGCGCGGGTCTGCGCCAGCGTGGCGCCGGGCGGCAGCTCCAGGTACACCTGGGTCTGCGAGTTGTCATCCGGCGGGATGAAGCCCGTGGGCAGCAGAGGGATCAGCGCCAGCGAGCCGATGAAGAACGCGCCGGTGGCGATGAAGGTGATCCAGCGGTGCTTGACGCACCATGCCGCCCAGCGCAGGTAAACCGTCATCCATCGCGGGTCTTTGTGATCGTCCACGATGGGTTTGAGGATGTAAGCAGCCATCATGGGCGTGAGCACGCGCGCCACCACCAGGCTGGCAAACACCGCGAGCGACGCCGTCCAGCCGAACTGCTTGAAGAACTTGCCGGCGATGCCGCTCATGAAGGCCGTGGGCAAAAACACCGCGATCAGCGTGAACGTGGTGGCCACCACGGCCAGGCCAATTTCGTCGGCCGCTTCCATGGCCGCCTGGTAAGGCGTCTTCCCCATGCGCAGGTGGCGCACGATGTTCTCGACCTCCACGATGGCATCGTCCACCAGGATGCCCACCACCAGCGACATCGCCAGCAGCGTGATCACGTTGATGGAAAAGCCCAGCAGGTGCATGCCGATGAACGCCGGGATCACCGACAGGGGCAGCGCCACGGCCGACACGAACGTGGCACGCCAGTCGCGCAAAAAGAGCCACACCACCAGCACGGCCAGCAGGGCGCCTTCATACAGCAGGTGCATGGAGCCGTCGTATTCCTCCTGCACCGGCTGCACGAAATTGAAGGCCTCGGTGATTTCCAGGTCCGGATGCTGCGCACGCATCTCCTTGAGCGCCGCCTGCACGGCACCGCCCACCTCGATCTCGCTCGCACCCTTGCTGCGCGCCACCTCGAAGCCCACCACGGGCTTGCCGTTGAGCAGGGCCAGCGCGCGCGGCTCGGCAATCGTGTCCGACACCGTGGCCACTTGATCGAGCCGCACATGGCGGCCGTCCGACAGCGACAGCGTGAGGCTGGCCAGCTCCTGCGCCGACTGCACCGTGGCCAGCGTGCGCACGGGCTGTTCGCTCCCGCCCAGGTCGGTGCGACCGCCCGCGCTCTCGGTCTGCACCAGGCGCAGCTGGCGCGACACATCGGCCGCCGAGGCGTTGAGGGCCTGCAGTTTGACCGGGTCCAGCGACACATGCACCTGCCGGTCCACGCCGCCCACGCGGTTGACCGCGCCCACACCCCGCACCGTGAGTAACTTCTTGGCCACGGCGTCGTCCACAAACCAGGACAACGCCTCGTTGTCCATGCGGGTCGAGGCGATCGTGAAGGCCAGCACAGGCTGCGCAGCCAGGTCCATCTTGGTCACGATGGGGTCGCGCACGTCGCCCGGCAGATCGCCGCGCACGCGTGCCACGGCGGAGCGCACGTCATCCAGCGCCTCCTGTGTGGGTTTTTCGAGCCGGAACTCGGCCGTGATGGTGGCGCCGCCGTCCTGCACCTTGGTGTAGATGTGCTTCAAGTCCTGCAGCGTGGCGATGCTGTTCTCGATCTTGCGCGCCACATCGTTTTCAAGCTGCGCGGGCGAGGCGCCCGGCAGCGCCACGGTCACGGAGATCGTGGGCAGGTCGATGTCCGGGAAGTTCTGCACCTTCATGGCGTTGAAGGACAGCAGGCCGCCGAAGGTCAGCAGCACAAACAGCATCAAGGCCGGTATCGGGTTCTTGATAGACCAGGTGGATACATTCATGTGGAATGCTCCTCAATTGATAGCTGCAAAAGATTTATCAACAAGCGCTAGAGCCATTTTTTGCTTGAAACCTGGCGCCTCGGACGTGCTGCTGGGCGCTGGAACTGGCGCCGGCGTGTTCGCCACACGCACCAGATCGCCGTCGTTCAAGAAGCCCGCGCCACGAACCGCTACCGAAGCGTTGGCGTCCAGGCCCGACAACACCTCGACCCGGTCGGCCACGCGCCGGCCGGTCTGCACCTTGCGCTGCTGCACGCGCTGCTCGGCGCCCACCACAAACACGTACGAGAAACCATCGCGCACCACCAGCGCCTCTTGCGGCACGGTAAGCGCCTCGCTGGCACCCAACGCAAAGTCACCCCGCGCGAACATGCCCGCACGGAAATCACCGTTGAGTGGCAGATCGACATACACCAGCACATTGCGCGTCTGCGGGTCCACCGTGGGTGCCACCATGCGCACCGTGCCTTCGGCCGTGGCGCCGCTGGCCGCCGTCACGCTGACCTTGGCGCCCGGCGCAATGCGGCGCAGCTCGGTGGACGTGACTTCGGCGCGCCATTCGAGGCGCCCTTTGCGCACCATGCGGAAGAGCTCGGTGCCTGCACCCACCACCGCGCCCACGGTGGCCGTGCGGGCCGAGATCACGCCGCTGTCGGGCGCCAGCACCTGCGTGTACTTCAGGCGCAACTGCTGTGCGTTCAGCGTGGCCTTGGCGGCCTCCACCCGGGCCTGTGCGGTCTTCTCGGCCGTGGTGTACTGCTGGATCTGCTGCTGGCTCAAGGCGCCCGTGGCCTGCAGCGAGCGGGCCCGGTCGGCATTGGCGGCGGCTTCGGCCGCATTGGCCTGGGCTTCGAGCAGGCTGGCGCGCATCTGCGCCACGTCGGCCTGCACCGTTTCGGCCGAGAAGGTGGCGAGCACCTGGCCGGCCTTGACCACGTCACCCACATTCACCCGCACATCGGTCAGGCGCAGTCCATTGCTTTCGGCGCCGATGCTGGCTTCCTGCCAGGCAGCGACGTTGCCGTTGGCCGCCAGGCGCAGGGGCACGGAGGTGCGCTGCGGCTGGGCCGTGCTTACCGTGAGTGCGGGGCGCGATTGGTTCGCCTTGGGTTCATCGGCCGCGCGCGACGCGCCCGAGAAAACCAGGGCACCTCCCGCGGCCAGCACACAGGCGGCGATCACGGCGAAGGCCGTGGGAGAGAACTTGAAGGAAGAGAAATTTTGCATTTACTTTCGTCCTGAAGAATTCATATCAGCTTTCCACAGCGCTACGCGCCACCCGCACGGGATGAAACTGGCGCGGCCCAGGCCCGTGCCCCCGTGCAAGGGCCGCCCCGCCGCACCGGGGGCGTCCCCCTCCCGACTCGCGCAGCGGGTCGAGAGAGGGGGAAGGCGCGAAGCGACTCAGGGGGTGTTTCATTCTTTCCAGCCACCGCCTGCAGCGCGGTACAGCGAAACCCAGGCGGCCTGGCGTTCGTGCTGCAGCGCGATCAGCGCGTTCTCGGCCGCCAAGGACGTGCGCCGGGCGTCTTCCAGCTCCACCAGGCTCGCCAGCCCGCCGCGCCAGCGCGCCTCTGTGGCATCGAACGAGGTGCGGTAGCCTGCCGCCGCCACCCGCGCACTGGTATTGCGCTCGGCCGTGCTCTGCAGCCGCACCAGCGCCTGCTCGACCTCGCTCACGGCCTGGCGCACCTTGGCGCGGTAGAGCGCAGCGGCCTCGTCGTAGCGTGCCTGCGCCGCATCCACCTGGGCGCCGCGGCGGCCGCCGTCGAACAGCGGCACACTCAACGCCAGCGGACCGATGGTCCAGGTGTTCAGGTCGGTCGTCACGCCACCACTGCGCACCCAGGCCGTGCCCACCGAGCCGCTGAGCGACAGGCGTGGGTAACGCTGGGCCTGTGCACTGCCCACTTCGGCGCTGGCAGCGGCGACTTCGCGCTCGGCGTTATACACATCGGGGCGCTGGGCCAGCACTTGGGCGGGCAGGGCGGCAATGGTGAACAGGGTGTCGGGCGCGGCGGATGCCGGTGTGGACAGGCGTGCGCGCAACGCAGGCTCTTCCCACCCGGTCAGCGCCACCATGGTCTTGACTTCGACATCGCATTGCATGCGCTGCTGCGATGCGCGCGCCTGCGCTTCGGCGGCGCTGGCGCGCGCCAGGGCGGCGGTGGCGGGCGCCGTGAAACCGACACGTTCGCTGAGGTCGGACAGCCGCGAGGTTTCTCCGCGCGACTGCGCATCGCGCTCGGCCACACGCAGCTGCTCCAGACAGGTGCGCAGGCTGCTCGTCTGCTGCGCCACCTCGGCGGCCACACTCACGCGGGCCTCATGCCACAGCGCCTGGGCGCCCGCCAGGCGCTGGTCGGCCGCCGTCTTGGTGGCCCGGTTGGCGCCGAAGAGGTCGATCTCCCAGCTCGCCTGCAGCCCGGCCTGCGCGGTGGTGGCGATGCCCGCGAGCTGCTCGTTGAAACCCCGGCTGGCGCTGGCCTGTGCATCGAGCGACGGCAGCAGCGCGGCACGGCTGGCCACTTGCGTGGCACGCGCCTGCGCAATGCGGGACTGGGCCTGCGCCACGCCGGGGCTGATGGCTTGCGCGGCATCGATGAGCTCGACGAGCAGCGGATCGCCCAGCTGCATCCACCACCGGGTCAGATCCCCCAGCGAACCCTGGTGCGGCAAGGGCGCCTGCCACGCCACAGGCGGCGTTGTGGGCACCTGGGCGGGGGGCGCCGTGACGGCACAGGCGCCCAGGGCCAGGGGCAGGCAGGCGGCCCAGAAGAATCGGGTCTTGCTCAAAGTCATGCGTTGGATTCCTTGTGCGAATTCCGTGAAGTGCGGCGCGAGGGCTGTTGTGCAGCCTGCCGCCGGGCGATCTCACCCTGCACCATGCTCAGGGCGTAACCCGTCAGTCGGTCCACCCACGCATCCACAGCCCCAGACCCCGCCAGCTGCGGTGCAATAACTTGCAGCGGGTCGCGCTGGGTCCACATCTGCATGACCAGCCCGGCCAGTGAGAAGGCGAGGCGGTGCATGTCGTCGTCCGCTGCGGCCACGCCCATGTGGCGGCACAGCACCTGGACCAGCGCCAGATGGGGGGCCCGGCACTCGCGCTCAATGAGCTCGGGCCACACATGGGTCGGGTCCAGCAGCTCGCGCACATGCAGGCGCAGCGACTGGGTCACGAGGTCATCGTGCTTGAGCGGCTCCAGAAACCCACCGAAGTAGGAGGCCAGCGCCTGCTGCAGGGTCAGCGCAGGGTCAGCAAACACCGGGATGAGATCGCTGCCGCTGCCAAAAGGCTCGTAGAACGTGGCCGTGTAGAGGCGTGCCTTGTCGCCAAAGTGGTAGGCGATCGCCGCCACGTTGGTGCCTGCCGCTTCCGCAATGGCACGCACCGAGGTCTGCGCAAAGCCCCGCTCGGAAAACAGCTGCAGTGCGGCGTGCAGCAAACGCACACGCGTATCCTCGCCATCACTGCGGGCGGTGCGCTGGGCTGCGGGAATGAAAGGGGCGCCAAAACTCATGGCACCGGATTAAACACCAGAATTCAAACAGTTGTTTGAATTAGCAAAGCAATGCCGAAAAATCAGCCCGCAAAAATGCAACGAAACGTCACGCCCGGATGCAGATCAAACGAACACCGACCTCCACAAGGCCAGCACCGCATCGCGCTCGGCCTGCAGGGCCGGGGGCGTGACCTGGGTGGGCGCCTCGTCCAGGCGCGCCACGTGCTGCACGCGCCGCAGCTCGCGGTAGGCATCCGCAGCGGCTACGCCCACACCCTGTGGCAACAGCCCCACCTGCTCGGCGCGCTGCAGCAGCGCGATGTTGCCCACATTGCCCACCAGCTCCGGGTGGTTCGCTGACTCCGAGAGCACCAGGTATTGCACGGCAAACTCCGCATCCACCATGCCGCCCGGGCTGTGTTTCACATCGAACTGCCCGGCGCGCGTAGGGTGCGCTGCGCGCACACGCTCACGCATGGCCACGATCTCCTCGCGCAGGGCGGCCGGATCGCGCTCGGAGGTGATCACGGCCTCGCGCACGGCATCAAAGCGCGCCTGCAAGGCTTCGCTGCCCATCACGAAACGCGCGCGTGTCATGGCCTGGTGTTCCCAGGTCCAGGCCGTGTTGCTGCCCCGGCGTTGCTGGTAGTTGGCATAGGCCTCAAAGCTCGTGACCAGCAGGCCCGAACTGCCATTGGGCCGCAGCGCAGTGTCGATCTCGTACAGGTCGCCCTCGCCCGTCTTCACGGTGAGCCAGTTGATGAGCTTGCGCACAAAAGCCGCGTAGACCTCGGGGGCGCGCTCATCGTCGTCGTCGAACACAAAGACGATGTCCAGGTCGCTGCCGTAGCCCAGCTCCTTGCCGCCCAGCTTGCCGTAGCCAATGATGGCGAACTGTGGACTCTCGCGGTGGCGCGTCTTGAGCCGGCTCCAGCACCACTGGGCCGTGATGCGCAGCACGCTGTCGGCCAGGGCGGACAGGTCATCCGCCACCTGCTCGACGGTGATGCGCCGCTCCACGTCGCGCGCGAGGGTGCGGAAGGTTTCCGCGTGCTGGGCGCGGCGCAGCAGGTTGAGCAAGGTTTCGTCATCGTCCTCGCCCGTGGACTGCAGCGACGCGAGCCGCACGGCCAATTCGCGCTCAAAGTCCGCCACCACAAAGCGCTCGGCGAGCAGCGAATCTCCCACCAGTTCATCGATGACACCGGGGTGCTGCAGCAGGTAGCGGGCGGGCCATTTGGCCGCACCCAGCAGGTGCAGCAATTGCTCGTGCACAGAGGGGCGCTCCAGCAGCAGTGCCAGATAGCTCTCGCGGCGCAGCAGCGGCTCCAGCCAGTTGGCCAGGCGCAGGGCAGCCTCTTCGGTGACACGGCCTTCCTTGAGCCACTGCGCGGTGCGTTGCACCAACCGGAACAGGCGGGCGCGGGCTTCGTCGCGCAGCCCCGCCACGCGCGGGTGGTTGCGCCATTCGGCCACGCGTTCGCGGAATCCGGGCGGCAAAAGCTCCAGCAGGGTGTCGAATTCCGGGGGCGCGGCAGCCACAGCGCGCGGGCCGCCACAGCCTCCGCCATTGCACTGCTTTTTGCCAGCTCCGCCCAGCAGCGTGTCGAACTCCTGGGCTACCAATTCGCGGTGCGCGTCCAGCTCGTGCAGAAAGGCGCAGCAGTCGGGATAGCCCAGGGTGTAGGCGATCCAGGCGAGGTCGTCGTCGCGCGTGGGCAGCACGTGGGTCTGCTGGTCGTCCAGGTACTGGATGCGGTGCTCCACCCGGCGCAAAAAGACATAGGCGCGCGCAAGGGCATCTGCCGTTTCCTGCGGCATGAGGCCTGCCTGGGCCAGGCGCGTGAGCGCGTCCAGCGTGGGCCGGCGACGCAGCTCGGGGAACTGACCGCCCCGCACCACCTGCAGCAGCTGCACCGTGAATTCGATCTCGCGAATGCCGCCGCGCGATAGCTTGACGTCGTTGGCGCGCTCGGGGTGGCCCGCGCTGCGCTTGGCGGCATGGTCCCGGATCTGGCGGTGCAGGGAACGCAGCGCATCAAACACGCTGTAGTCCAGATAGCGGCGGAACACAAAGGGCAGCACGACGCCCCGCAGTGCCTGCACCTCGGGGCTGGCAATGCAATCACGCGGTGCCACCACCCGGCTCTTGAGCCAGGCAAAACGTTCCCACTCGCGGCCATGCAGCTGCAGGTATTCCTCCAGCGCCGACAACGAGACGGAAGGCGGGCCAGAGTTGCCATTGGGGCGCAGCGCCAGGTCCACACGGAACACAAATCCGTGCTCGGTGGTGTCCCCCACCAGGCTGTAAATGGATTTGACCGCCCGCGCGAAGTATTCGTGGTTGGAAATGCGACCGCGGCCATCGGCTGTGCCGACAGTCTCGCCATCGTGTTCATACACGTAAATCAAATCGATGTCGCTGGAGACATTGAGCTCACGCGCGCCCAGCTTGCCCATGCCAATGATCCACAGCTGCACGGGCTGGCCATCGGGCCCGCGCGCCGCGCCGTGGCGTTCGTCCAGCTCCTGCCGCGCCTGGCGGCTGGCGCGGTCCAGCGCCAGCTCGGCCAGTTCGGTGACGGCGCGGGTGATGTCGGCGAGCGGCGCCTGCGCGTCGCAGTCCATCTGGATGAGCCGTTCCATGACAAGCTGGCGCAGCACACGCAAGGCCGTACCCGTGTCGCAACCGCGCGAGCGCAGCGCGTCATAGGCCTGCTCCATCGTGGCCATCACGGGAGCCCCGGGCGGCAACAGGGCCAGATCGCCGGCATAGCGGCGGTGCAGACGCTGGTAGAAACGCGAATGCTCCGCCAGCGGGCCCTCGGGCCGGGGCTGGTGACAACGGGGATCAGCGGGGGACGAAGACATGGCAGACATGGCAAGGGGCCACATACATAAGGACACTGGTTTGTAGTGAACCCGCGCTAAGCCTGCGGGTCATAATTCCTGCCACATTCAATCCCAACATGATCGATCCCACCACGCACCCCACCCGCCTGCTGAAAATTGTGGCAGGTCTCGCGCGGTGGTCGCTGGGTTTGCTGCTGGCATTCTGGCTGCTGCTGTCCATCGCGTGGGGGGCCCTTCATGGCTGGATTGTGCCGCGAATCGGTGATTTCCGCCCACAGCTTGAGGCGCATGCCGCACGGGCCCTGGGGGTTCCGGTCCAGATTGGCGCCATCGCGGCGCACACCGAAGGCCTGATCCCTTCCATCGAACTCTCCGATGTCACCCTGCTGGACGCTGCTGGCCGCTCTGCGCTGCGCCTTCCTCGGGTGGTGGTGGCGTTGTCGCCGCGCTCACTGCTCAAGGGCGGTTTCGAACAGCTCTACATCGAAGAGCCTGAGCTGGATGTACGCCGCACTGCAGACGGCCGCATCCAGGTGGCGGGACTGGATTTTTCCCAACAGCAGGGCGAAGACAACGCCGCAGCCGACTGGCTGTTTTCCCAGGGCGAGGTCTTCATCCGGGGCGGCACGGTGCGCTGGACCGACGAGCAGCGGGGCGCCCCGGAGCTTGCGCTGGAGAAGGTGGACCTTCTGCTGCGCAACGGCAACTGGCACCACCACATGCGCCTGGATGCCACGCCGCCTGCGGCTTGGGGAGACCGCTTCACGGTGGTCGGGCTGTTCCGCGCGCCCCTGCTGCGCGCACGCGATGGCAACTGGAAGCACTGGAACGGGCAGGTCTTCGCCGACTTTTCCCGGGTGGACGTCTCCCGGCTTCGCCACCACGCCGATGTGGGCATGGAGATCGCCCAGGGCCGGGGCGCATTGCGCGCCTGGGCCGATGTGCAGCGCGGACAGATCGTGGGCGGCACGGCCGACCTGGCGCTCGCCGATGTCAATGCCACGCTGGGCGCGGATCTGCAGGCGCTGGTGCTGCCGTCCATCCAGGGGCGGCTGGGTGGGCGCCGGCTGAACGGGGGGTTCGAGTTCTCGACCCAGGCGCTGCAATTCAAGACCGACGACGGGATCACCTGGCCCGGCGGCAACGTACGGCTTGTGCACACGGCGGCGGCCGGCAAGGCCCCCGCCCAAGGCGAATTCCGCGCCGACCGCCTGGACCTGGCCGCCCTGGCTCAGGTCGCCAGCCGCCTGCCCCTGGGTGCGACGGCACACGAAGCCGTGCGCACCTATTCACCCCACGGGCTCGTGGACGAGATCCAGGCGACCTGGAGAGGGCCGCTCGAAAACCTGCAGCAGTACCAGGTGCGCGGACGCATCCGGGGCTTGGCCCTGGCGGGGGACGCGCCGGGCAGCGCCTCCACCCAACTGGGCCTGCGCGGTGCCACGGTGGACATCGACATGACGCAGGCGGGTGGCAAGGCGGCACTGACCATTGCCTCCGGCGCCCTGGTGCTGCCCGGCGTGTTCGAAGATCCTGTGCTGCCGCTGGACCGGCTCAGCGCCGACGTGCGCTGGCAACTCGATGGCGACCGCATCGCCGTGCAGGCCAACGACGTGCAGTTCGCCAATGCCGATGCCCAGGGCGAAGCCCGGGCCACCTGGCATACCAGCGATGCGGGCAAGGTGGCGCACCGCTCGCGCTTTCCGGGGGTGCTGGACCTCACGGGCACGCTGAACCGGGCGGACGGGACGCGCGTGCACCGCTACCTGCCCCTGTCCATCCCTGCCGAGTCGCGCCATTACGTGCGCGACGCCGTGGTGGCGGGCAGCGCGAGCAACGTCCAGTTCCGGGTCAAAGGGGATCTGCACCACCTGCCGTTCAACGACCCGAAGCTGGGTGAATTCCGCATTGCAGCCCGCGTGAAGGATGTCACCTACGCCTATGTGCCCACGCAGTTGCAGCCGGCCAACACATTGCCGTGGCCAGCGCTGACCGAGCTTGCGGGCGAGCTGATCTTCGAGCGCTCCTCCATGCAGGTCCGGGGTGCCAGCGGCGGCTTTGCGGGACGCCCAGGCCTGCGCCTGTCAAAGGTAGATGCCAAGATTCCGGACCTCGCCCACACCGTGGTGGGTGTCAGTGCCGATGCCCGGGGGCCGCTGACCGAACTGCTCACGCTCATGAACACATCGCCACTGGGCCGGATGACAGGCAACGCGCTGGAGCAGGCCACCGGCAACGGCAACGCGGATTTTCAGCTGCGCCTGGCCCTGCCCATCAGCGATATCAACAAGTCCAAGGTCCAGGGCAGTGTCACGCTGGCAGGCAACGAACTGCGCATCACGCCCGACACCCCTACGCTGAGCCGGGTGCGGGGTGTGGTGCAGTTCACCGAAGCCGGTTTTTCACTCAACGCCATGCAGGCCCAGGCGTTGGGAGGGCCGGTGCGGCTGGAGGGCGGGATGCGCGCGCTGCCAGCCAATGCTCCGGCCACCGAATCGGCCGTGCAGCTTCGTGCACAGGGCACCGCCACGGCCGAGGGGCTGCAGCAGGCAACGCAGCTGGGCATGCTCTCGCAGCTGGCGCGCCGCGCCACGGGCAGCACCGCGTATTCCATGGCGCTCGCTTTTCGCCGTGGGGTGCCAGAAATACAAGTCACCACCAGCCTGCAGGGGCTGGCGCTGGCGCTGCCGGCCCCGCTGGGCAAGACGGCCGAGAGCAGCCTGCCCCTGCGTTTTGAAACCCAGGTGGCCCGCGAATCGCTGGTCGGCCTCACACACACAGGAAACGGCGGGGAAGCCCCGCCACTGCGCGATCAGATCACGCTGGACCTGGGAGCGCTGGGCTCAGCCACCTACCTGCGGGACCTGAGCGGGCCCCAGGCCCGCGTGCTGCGCGGCGCCATTGGCATCGGTCTCTCGGGTGGTGAATCGGCCCCGGTGCCTGCACAGGGGGTGGCAGCCAACATCAGCCAAGGCAAGCTGGATGTGGATGCCTGGGAAGATGTGCTGACGCAAGCGACGGGCAGCGAGCCCGCAGCACGTCCCGCCACGGCGCCGGCATCGCCGGGAACCCACAGCGTGGCACAGGATTACCTGCCGACCACGCTGGCCTTGCGCGCCCGCGAACTCACCCTGCAGGGCCGCACCCTGCACAACATCGTGGCTGGCGCGCTGCGTGAAGGCGCCACCTGGCGCGCCAACCTCGACGCCACGGAACTCAATGGCTACCTGGAATACCGCCAGCCAGGTGGCGCCGACCACCCCAACGGGCGCCTGTTTGCAAGGCTCTCGCGCGTGAACATGCCCCAGAGCGATGTGAATCAGGTCGAGGCGCTGCTGGACGAACAGCCCGGCGCCCTGCCCGCGCTGGACATCGTCGTGGACGACTTTGAATTGCGCGGCAAGCGCCTCGGGCGTGTGGAGATGGAGGCCCAGAACCGGGGTGGCGAAGGCGCACAGCGCGAATGGCGCCTCTCCAAGTTCAACATCACGGCGCCCGAAGCGAACTTCACGGCCAACGGCAACTGGGCAGTGCTGAACACCGCGGGGGTGGGTCCCCGCACACCCGACCGGCGTACCGTGCTCAACTTCAAGCTGGACATCCGCGACTCGGGCGATCTGCTGGGCCGCATGGGCATGGCCAATGTGGTCCGGCGTGGCAAGGGCCGCATGGAAGGGCAGGTGGCCTGGATCGGTGCTCCGTTCAGCCCCGACTACCGGACCATGACCGGTCAGATCAACCTGAACATCGAGTCGGGCCAGTTTCTCAAGGCCGACCCAGGCCTGGCCAAGCTGCTGGGCGTGCTGAGCCTGCAATCGCTGCCGCGCCGCCTGACGCTCGACTTCCGCGACGTGTTCAGCGAGGGGTTCGCGTTCGACTTTGTGCGCGGCGACGTGCGCATCGAGCAGGGCGTGGCCACCACGAACAACCTGCAGATGAAGGGCGTCAATGCCGCTGTGCTGATGGAGGGCAGCGCCAACATCGACCACGAAACCCAGGACCTGCGCGTGGTGGTGGTGCCCGAGATCAACGCGATGACCGCGTCCCTGGTGGCCACGGCCATCAACCCGGTCATTGGACTGGGCAGCTTCCTGGCCCAGGTGTTCCTGCGCGGCCCGCTGATCGAGGCGGCCACGCAGGAATTCCGCGTCGATGGCACCTGGGCAGACCCGCGCGTGGTGCGCGTGGCGCGCCGCAACCGCGAGTCAACCCCCGCCACCGGCACCCCAGCACGCCCCAGCACGCCCCGAACCGGAGAACCCTCATGATGAAAGTTGCCGCGATCCAGATGGTGTCGTGCACCCGGCTTGACGACAACCTGCGCGCCGCACGCGCCCTGCTGGAGCAGGCGGCCAGCGAAGGGGCCGAGCTGGCGGTTCTGCCCGAATACTTCTGCGTGATGGGCCACAAGGACACCGACAAGCTCGCCCTGCGCGAAGCCCCGGGCGAAGGTCGCATTCAGCACTTTCTGGCCAGTGCAGCGCGCGAGCTGCAGATGTGGATAGTGGGTGGCACCTTGCCCCTGTTGGCCACCACACCCGAGCGCGTGCGCAACACCACCCTGGTGTTCAACCCTAGCGGTGACTGCGTGGCACGCTACGACAAGATCCACCTCTTCTACTTCGACAACGGGCGCGAGCAGTTCCACGAAGGCCGGGTCATCGAAGCGGGCAACACCCCTGTGCAGTTCGAGCTGCCATCGCGCGATGGCCACCGCTGGCGCGTGGGCCTCTCGGTGTGCTACGACCTGCGTTTTCCCGAGCTGTACCGCGCCCACGCCAGTGCCGGTGCAGACCTGCTGCTCGTACCCAGCGCGTTCACCCACACCACCGGCCAGGCGCACTGGGAGGTGCTGTTGCGCGCCCGTGCCGTGGAGAACCTGGCCTACGTGCTGGCGCCAGCCCAGGGCGGCGTGCACGAGAATGGTCGGCACACCTGGGGCCACAGCATGCTGGTGGACCCCTGGGGCACCGTGCTCGCGCAGCAGGACCAGCTCGCGGGCGTGGTGTCGGGTGTGGTGGACCCGCAGCGCCTGCGCGACCTGCGCCTGCAATTGCCTGCCTTGTCGCACCGCGTCCTGTGAAATGAAGCACAACCCCCTGAGCGGCTGCGCCGCTTCCCACTTCTCTCGCACAGCACGCGGGGGATGGAAGGGATGAAGGTCAGTCTGAACATCCTTGCCAGGCGCTGGCGGGGCGCCTGGCGGCGCTGGTCGCTGTGGACCCTGCTGGTAGCCCTGGTGATCTCCATGCTCGCCACCATGGTGTGGCTTGCGGGGCGCTATGAGGCCAGCCAGGTGCAGTCGCGGCTCGAGCGTGACACGGCCGACGCGGTGTCCGACATCCGCGTGGCGCTCACGCGCAACCTGCAAAGCCTGCAGGCACTGCACGCGGGCGACCCAGGCCAGCTGGCGTGGGAGGTCGATGCCGCCGAATTGCTGCGCAGCCGGCGCGAACTGGTGCGCATCGAGTGGCGCGATGCCAACCTGCGGGTGCGCACCCACGCCCAGTCGCCCTACCGCCCCGTGGCGTGGGACGCCCGGCTGCGCGAGGGCAATCAGTCTGATGCCGCCATCGCCTGTGCCAATGCGCGCCGCCTGAGCAGCCCGGCCTATTCGAGCAGCTACTTCCAACCCCATGGCGACGGGCTGGGCTCGGAAATGATGGAGCTGTGCCTGCCCCTCACCTCGGGGGGGCGCAGCACGGGTTTCCTGGTGGTCACGTATTCGCTGCAGGACGTGCTGATCAACCTGGTGGCGCACAACCTCACGCGCAGCCAGGAAGCCTCCTTCACCGAGGCCGATGGCACCCGGCTGGCCGTGCTGGGCGCCGCACGCCGAGGCTCGCGCATGTTCACGGCCACGCACCTGCTGGATCTGCCCGGCAGCACGCTGGTGCTGCGCATGGACACCTGGCACAGCGCGCCCAGCCTGTTCCCCAATGTATTGACCGCGCTGGTCACCGCCATGTCAATTGCGCTGGTCACCGTGATGGTGGTGCTGGTGCGCGACAACCGCAGGCGCCTGCGCGCCGAGCGCGACCTGGCGGACGCGCTGGCGTTCCGCAAGGCCATGGAAGACTCGCTGGTCACGGGCCTGCGCGCACGCGATCTGGAAGGTCGCATCACCTATGTCAACCCGGCGTTCTGCGCCATGGTGGGGTTCAGCGCGCAGGAGTTGCTCGGCCAGAGCGTCACCGCGCCCTACTGGCCACCCGAACGGGTAGAGGAGTACCGCCAGCGCCAGGCCATCCGCTTCGCGGGCACCATGCCGCCGCGCGAGGGTTTCGAGTCCGAATTCATGCGCAAGGACGGCACCCGTTTTCCGGTGCTGATCATTGAGGCCCCGCTCATCAACGCCCAGGGCCTGCACACGGGATGGATGAGCGCGTTCCTCGACATCAGCGAGCAGCGGCGGGTGGAAGAGCTGTCGCGCGCGTCGCAAGAGCGGCTGCAAGCCACCGCCCGGCTGGCCACCGTGGGCGAAATGGCCTCGCTGCTGAGCCACGAGCTCAATCAGCCCCTGGCCGCCATTTCCAGCTACGCCACGGGCTCCATCAACCTGCTGGAGGCGCCCCCACCACAGGACCAAGGCGCGGGCGCCGCCGCCCATGCCGAGCAGTTGCAGGATGTGCGCATGGCCATGCAACACATTGCGCGGCAAGCCGAACGCGCTGGCAAGGTGATCAAGAGCGTGCACGACTTTGTGCGCCGCCGCGACCAGGCACGCGAGGCCGTGTACGCACAGCAGTTGCTTGACGCCATCCTGCCGCTGGTGAGCCTGCAGGCACGCAAGCTGGGGGTGCGCGTGAACACCACGGTGGAACCCCAGTTGCCCCCCGTGTTGTGCGACCGCACCATGGTCGAACAGGTGCTGCTCAACCTGGCGCGCAATGCCATGCAGGCGATGGACGACCCCGCCATCCCCACCCGTGTGCTCGACATCCGGGTGCGGCGTGCAGCGTCGAACCAGCACAGCGGCTGGATCGAGTTTGCCGTGACCGACCTGGGGACCGGCATTGCGCCCGAAGTGGCCGCGAAGCTCTTCACACCGTTCTTCACCACCCGTCCGGAAGGCATGGGCCTGGGCCTGAGCATGTGCCGCACGGTGATCGAGCAGCACGGTGGTTTCCTCGGATTTGCGCCCCATGGGCCGCGTGGTACGGTATTTACCTTCACGCTGCCCGTTTCCCAACCTTCGCCTGAAACCTGATCCCTGATGGAACCCGTATCCAACGCCACCGTGTACATCGTGGACGACGACGCCAGCGTGCGCGAAGCGCTGGCGTGGTTGCTGCGCTCGCGCAGGCTGCTCAGCGAATCCTTCGAGAGTGCCGAGGCCTTTGACGCCATGCTGTCTGGCCGCCCTGCCCAGCGCCAGCCTTGCTGCCTGCTGCTGGACGTGCGCATGCCCGGCATGAGTGGCCTGGCGCTGTTTGACCTGCTGGCGGTGCGCGGCGACCTGGCCACCATGCCGGTGATCTTCCTGACCGGGCATGCGGACGTGCCCACCGCCGTGGACACGGTCAAGCGGGGAGCGTTCGATTTCTGCGAGAAGCCGTTTTCCGACAATGCCCTGGTGGACCGTGTCGAGCAAGCGCTGGCCCAATCGGCGGAGCGCCTGGCGCAACTGCGCGAACGCAGCGACCTGCAGGTGCGCCTGCGCGACCTGACGGACCGAGAACGCGATGTGATGGACCTGGTGGTGGCGGGCCTGCCCAACAAGCTGATCGCGGACCAGCTCGATATCAGCGTGCGCACGGTGGAGGTTCACCGATCACGCGTGTTCGACAAGATGCAGGTCAAGTCGGCCGTGGAGCTGGCCAACCTGCTGCGCACCGGACAATGAAGTAGACAACCCCCGGAGCCCCTACGCGTTTTCCGCTGGCTTGCGCCCCGCCTGTTTCACCGCTCTTTCGCGTTCCAGGCGCCAGGCTTACCCCCTCGGACGTTCTCCGACGAAGATTTCTACACGCCGATTGCGCGCCCGGCCATCAGCCGACTCGTTGGCGGCGATGGGGTAACGCTCGCCCATGCCATCGATGGCGATGCGGCGGCCATCCACGCCCCGCGCAGCCAGGTAGCTGCGCGTGCTGGCGGCGCGGTCCACCGACAGCGGGTTGTTGATGGCGTCGCTGCCGGTGTTGTCCGTGTGGCCCACGATGCGCACGTCCGTGTTGGGGTTGTTGCGCAGCCCGGCGGCAAACTGATCAAGCACGGGCGCGAAGTTGGGCTGGATGTCCGAGCGGCCCACGGCGAACGAGATGTCGCTCGGGATGTTGAGCATGAGCTGGTTGTCGGCGGTCTGGGTCACGGCAATGCCGGTGCCCTGGGTCGCACGCTCCATCTCGCGCTTTTGCCGCTCCATGTTCTGCGACCAGATGTAGGTGCCCAGGGCCCCCACGCCCGCGCCCACCACGGCGCCGGTACCGGCATTGCCGCCGGTGGCCGAGCCGATCACGGCGCCAGCCAGCGCGCCCACGCCGGCCCCTGTGGCAGTGCGGCGCTGGGTGTCGTCCATGTTGGCACAGCCGGTGGCCAGAACGAGGACGGCGGTCGCGCCGAGAAGAATGTGTTTGCGCATGGTGGTGCTCCTTGAAAGATTCAATGGAGCTGGGCGCTTCGGGAGTTCCGTTCGCGTGCCGTGTGGCCTGTCCTTGGCCCCGGCCTCGGGTGCGCCCAGCTCAACGCGATCGTGGCCGCAGCCAGGCTGGGGCACCATCGGCACAGCGGCACCCTGGCTGTAGGACGAAGCCGCCTGGGGCCCACGCC
Source organism: Acidovorax sp. Root267 (assembly GCF_001429215.1). Taxonomy (NCBI): domain Bacteria; kingdom Pseudomonadati; phylum Pseudomonadota; class Betaproteobacteria; order Burkholderiales; family Comamonadaceae; genus Acidovorax; species Acidovorax sp. Root267. Next base: position 641,014 of record NZ_LMJC01000012.1, on the reverse strand, counting down.
CCACACGCGCGCCTAGTCATTGCGCCGGGGGCGGTGGAGGAGGAGGAACGGGGGGCGACGCCGCCGACGGGGAATCTTTCGGGGGCGGTTGCAGTTCACCACCCTTGCGACCGGAAAACATCGTCCACCAGACAATCGCCACCAGCAGCACCAGCGCGAGCAGCGCTTCAAGCAAAATCAGCCCCATGACATTGACACTCCTGCGCCTTGTATCGACGGCGCTGATTGTAGGAACGCTGGTCGCCTGCTCCAGCCCGCCGCCCGCAAGTCCCTCCCGCCCCCCGGCCTTCCCTGCGCCGCTGCCACCCGGTGCGGCGGTGGTGTTGCCCGGCGACACCGGCCCGCTGCCACCGCCCATGTCCCAGCCCAAAAGCCGCTGGGTGCCCGTGCGCTGGGCCGAGCTGCCGGGCTTTGCCGACGATGCGCTGCACGAGGCCTGGAACGCCTGGATCAAAAGCTGCGAACGGCCCGCGCCGCCCTTCACCGCGCTGTGCAGCGAAGTGCGCCAGTTGAGCATCGCCACCGCCGAAGAGCAGCGCGCCTGGCTCATCGCGCGGCTGCAGCCCTACCGCGTGGAGGCGACCGACGGCAACCCCGACGGCCTGCTCACGGCCTACTACGAGCCGATGATGGACGGCGCGCGCCAGCCGGGCAACGGCTTCAACGTCCCCATCTACCGCACGCCCGCCGGGCTGGGCGCCCGCAAGCCCTGGTACACGCGCCAGCAGATCGAGTCGATGCCCGAGGCGCAGGCCGCGCTGGCCGGCCGGGCCATCGCCTGGCTGCGCGACCCGGTCGAATCGATGGTGCTGCACATCCAGGGCTCGGGCCGCCTGCGCATCACCGAGGCCGACGGGTCGGTGTCGCTGGTGCGCGTGGCCTACGCGGGCACCAACGACCAGCCTTACCAGAGCATCGGCCGCTGGCTGCTGGACCAGGGCTACACGCGCGACGCGACCTGGCCCGGCATCCGCGCCTGGCTGGCGGCCAACCCGCAGCGCACCAACGAGCTGATGTGGACCAACCCACGGTATGTGTTCTTTCGCGAGGAGCCTTTGAACCCGCTGGACGCCGGCTTCGGCCCACGCGGCGCGCAGGGCGTGCCGCTCACGCCCGGCCGCTCCATCGCCGTGGACCGCCAGAGCATCCCGTACGGCACACCGGTGTGGCTGGCATCGAGCGGCCCGCAGGTGCAACTCGCCCGCATGGTGCTGGCGCAGGACACCGGCAGCGCCATCCTGGGCGCGGTGCGGGCCGACTTCTTCACGGGCTGGGGCCCGGAGGCGGGGGACATTGCCGGGCGCCTGAAGCAGAACCTGCGGCTGTGGGCGCTGTGGCCCCGGTGATTTTTAAGAGATTTTGGCTGCTAGCGCTTATTGGACAAGCGCTAGCAGCTATTAAATAAAGAGCAAACTCTCCAACAGCCCCCACGCACCGGCGTTCAGCGGCTGGCTTCCACGTTCACGGGCACGGCACCCTCATCGCTTCGGTCTCCACCCGCTGGGCCGCAGCCGCTGCGGCGAAAGCCATCGCCGGGGGCACGGTCACGGTGCGCAATTGATCGCCTTCGATGCGGTACTCGTACTCGCGCGTGGTGCCCACCATCTCCGTCCTGAAGGTGCTGCCCGCCATGGTGGCCGCATACACCTGGGGGCGGACGACCTGGTACCGGTACGTGGTGGTGGCCGCTCCGCTGGTGGTCTTGCAGGTCGATTCGAACTGGTCCTCCTTGAACTGCAGGGTGCAGCGGCCCGAGGTGTCTTCGGCCTTTTCGCCATCCGGGGTGGTCAGCACGATCTTGGCGGCGCGCCAGCAGCCGAGCAGGGCAGGGTCGGGGGTGGCGGCGTGGACACAGGGGGCGACCCAGAGGAAAGAAAGCAACAAGAGGGAATGTGCGAGGCACTTCATGGGTTCACCTCGCCGCACCAAGAACGAGAACCAAAACCGACGCTGCGGCAAATGCGGCCCACGAAATCACGACATATCTCGCGCCGATCTGGCCGCGCTTGGCCAACGACCAAATTTTCGTGATGTCATACGGGATACCGCGCACGGCGCAATAGATAGCGGGGGCAAGAACCCCGTTCCCCAGCACGATCAGATACGCGAGTGGAAACAGCGGATGCACTTGGTAGAGCATCTGAAAAATAAAAGTCATGGGCAGGGATTTTCAACCGAGTCGCACTGGCCGGGAGCGTTCAGCCCGAGGGGCGGGGTGAGGCGAGCCACGATGCTACAAATTTTATAGCTTAGAGCACTTACTCCACAAGCGCTAGCGAACAAAAACATCTCAAACCGCACGAAAACCCAGCCCACGGCGCCAACGCCCACCTTGTCCCCCTCGGCGGCGCATCCCCCATAAAGCCCCAGCGTACGGCACCGCTGCGCCACATCAAACAGCCATCACCCGATAAAGCGCAGCAGGTGTTCCGTCCAGGCTCCGCCCCGGATGCGTTCCACAAATCGCGCGGACTGGCTGATGCATGCAGCAATGGCCAGCCCCCCGTGCCCCGGAGGAGGACGGTGAAACCGATGGGGTTTTTGTGACGCGTTGTAAGAGGCACTCTCGGAGCGAAGCAACGCCGCCCCCGCATCGACGCGCGTGCGGAGGTTGCAAACCCTCCTGTGAACGGCCATCCCTGCGGGCCAAGTGCATTTACAGATGACTACAAAGTCAACTGCACCAATGCCAGATTGGCCCTTGAGAATCTGCGCTCGTCTTCGGCAGGTAGTGGCTCTGTGGGTCAACCAAGAGCCGATCGCCGCCGTAACCCTTCAGCCGGCCAAGAAGCGCACGGATGGCACAAAGCCGCCGCTTTTGACAGCGGAGTGCAGGGGCGCCGAACCTGCCGGGCCTGCGTCGGCATGGGCTTCATTGCGGTGCCATTGTGGCGTCATTGCGAGCGCAGATGTTCTGTTCCGGCGCCGAAGACAGGGAGGAAGGTCTGTGCGCTGGCGCAGATCGTGTTTGTTGTTCACATAAAGAGGATCGCACCATGCGACAAGTTATTTTGAAGAGTGTTTTGGGAATGGGCCTGGGCTTGGCGATGGCCACGGGTGTGCATGCTGAGCTGCTCAATATCAGCACGAACGCCGTGCAATCGCAGAACACGCCAACAGAGGCGTGCACGATTGTGGGCGCAGGTGGGAAGACGTTGCCGGACGGCAGCAAAGTGTTCGTCGTCCTGGCTGAAGGCAAGGCTGTGGATTCCAACCCCACGCTGGTGATCCGATTCAGCGACAACTCCACCGGGAGTAACGACGACTGGAATTCCACATCTATCGACGCTAGCGGCAAACCCATCCGGACGAATACTGCAGGGTGGCTGGGCCGCAATCCAGGGCGTGAAAGCGATGCTGGCACAGTGGTCGCGGCGATGCCTGGCGAATGGTTTTGTGTGACGTCGCGTGAAGTTTCCGGCGGCGATGCGCTTCGTCCGGTGGCAGTCTCCGTGACCGACGTTACGGAAAGGGCGGCGAGCGCGAAGTCTGCTACCGTGGGTGCAGATACGGGCTTGCGTTCCGATATCTGGGCCGGTTCGCCCTACTGATCCAGCAGTCGCTTATTGGCTTCGGGGCGCTGAACGCCCCCATTGAAAGGGAACGCCACCGTATGTTCCCTTTTTTTTGGACTGCCGCATGGTCTGCACCAATGGCAAGGGGCAAGCGGGGGCGGTTCGAGCTTCCCGGGGCGGCCGCTTATTGCTCCACCGCCCACCGCGTCACCCGCGGCGGTGCGTCACCCACATGGAACGCGAGCTTGCGGTCGCGCAGCGCCACGTCGGACGCCGTCACCCGGTCGAAGCGCCGCAGGTGCTCCGTCCACGACTCGTCCTCGATGCGCTCCACATACCGCGCGGGCTGGCTGATGTCGTGCAGCAGCTGCCAGGCCAGCGCGCCCTGGCGCAGGCGGCTGCGGCGGCTTTCCTGCATCACGGCGCGGAATTCGGTGGCACGCGTGGGGTCGATGAAGTATTCGATCGTGACCACCACGTGCCCCGTGCCCGGCGGTGCATCGGCCACCGGGGCCTTGAAGGCGCGGGAGGGGCTCAGGTCCTCCTCCATGCTGCGGTCGGCCACCAGGCGCTGCACCAGCAGCATGGCCACCACGCCCGTGCCGGCGGCAATGCCCAGGCTCACGTGCACGTCGCTGATGGTGGCCACCTGGCCCCACACGGCGGCACCGAGGGCGGTGGCGCCCATGATGGCCATCTGGTAGATCGACATGCCGCGTGCACGCACCCAGTTGGGCAGTGCAAGCTGCGCGGACACGGACAGCGAGTTGGCTGTGGTGATCCACGCCATGCCGGCCACGAACATCGCGGGCACGGCCACGTACACGTTGGGCGCCACGGCCATCACGCCGGTGGCCGCGGCCTGCAGCATGGTGCCGCGCATCACCAGCACATCGCGCGCCATGGCCTGGCGCAGGCGCGGCAGGAACATCGCGGCGGTGATGGCCCCCGCGCCCATGCTGGCCAGCAGCAGCGTGAAGGTGCCCGCACCGCCGCCCTCCAGGCCGCGCGCCAGCAGCGGCAGCAGGGCCAGCAGCGCGGTCGCGTGCAAGAAGAAGATGGAGATGCGCCACAGCACGGCGCGCATGCGCGGCGACTGCCGCACGAACTGCAGCCCCACCCGCATGGCACTGGGCAGCCTTTCGCGGCCCAGCGGGCTGGGCACGTGGGTGCGCTTCCAGCGCATGATGACCAGGCCCGAGATGACCGACAGCACGGCGTTGAGCACGAACACCCAGGCGCTACCCGCACTGGCAATGATGGCGCCGGCCAAGAGCGGCCCGATGATGCGCGATGCGTTCATCGCCACGCCGTTGAGCGCCAGCGCGGCCGGCAGCTGCGGGCGGCTGACCAGCTCGGGCACGATGGCCGCGAACACCGGCCAGCGCATGGCCAGGCCGATGCCGTTGGCAAAAGTGAGCATCAGCAGCAGCGGCGCAGTCATGCCGCCGGCCATGACGAACACGCACAGCACCAGCGCCACGGCCGCCACCCAGAACTGCGTGGCGATGAAGTAGCGCCGCCGGTCCAGGATGTCGGCCAGCGCGCCGCTGGGCAGGCCCAGCAGGAACACGGGCAGGGTGGAGGCCGACTGCACCAGCGCCACGAGGATGGGCGAGGTGGTGAGCGTGGTCATAAGCCAGGCGGCCGCCACGTCGTTCATCCACATGCAGGTGTTGGCCGCCACCCAGGTGAGCCACAGCATGCGGAACACCGGCACCGACAGCGGCGCGAACGGTGAGAGGGATGCGGCCTGCTTCAACTGCGCCGCGCTCTGGTCGAGCTGCGCGGCAACGGATTCTTCGGTGCCCTGGGCCATCGCGGCGCGGTCTGCGGCGGCCGCGTCGTCGGTCGGCCCGCGCGCTGCGGCATCGGCAGCGGGGGTCAGGTCAGGAGCGGGTGGGGGCGCAACGCTGCGCGTGCTTTCGTGGGACGGCAAAGGTGGCATGTCCTCGCATTGTGCGACGGTTGGCGCGGCCATGGTGCGTACCGCGCCGAATAGCCACCTTGCCGGTGCGCCACAAGGTCACAACATCGCACCATCACACCGGATCGTGCGGCGAATCCGGCGCACTGCTCGCTGGTTGAATCGCTGGTTGGCTCGCCGGTTTCGTCTGCCGCATCAGCAGCCAGGCCATGAGCCCCAGCGCGCCGACGCCGGCCAGCAGCACACCCCAGAGCACCCAGCTGCGCGTGGACAGGCCGTCGCTGGCTGTGGCAGCCGCCACCAAAGGGCCGTCCGCGGGCTTGCCGCCGGTGATGTCGGCGCGGGCCACATCGGCCATCGCCAGGGGCAGGGTGTTCTCCTGCTGGGGCTGGTAGCCCGGTACCAGGCTCGCCAGGGGCAGGAACGCGCTCGCTGCCGCACTGGCGCCGGGCAAGCCGGCCGCCAGGGTGAAGGGGCCCTGCCCGCTGGCCAGGAACACCAGCTGGGCCGGCTCGAACTGCAGTGCCAGCTCGGGCGCGGCGGCAAAGCCGGCCGATTTGGCGTCGGCCTCGATCTTGACCTCGCGCACCGAGGCGCCGCCCAGCTCGACCGGTGCGTTGGTCTGCTCCTTGCCGCCCGTGGACATGCGGTACACCGTGGCGCTGGCCAGGTGTGACCAGGGCCGTTCGCGGTCGTTGCGGCCCAGCACGCGCACCGGAATCAGCACGTTGCTGCCTTGCGGCGTGATCTTGAGCGCGGCGACCGGTGTGGCGAACGGCAGGGCGAACACCAGCTCCCGCGGGTTGTTGCCCAGTGGCGGCACCGCCATGCTGGCGCTGATGCGCTCGCGCGGGCCTGCGCCGCGCGAGGTGACCAGCGTGGCACCGCGAAATGTCACCGCGGCATCGCCCCAGGTCACGCGCAGGTAGTGGTCCTGCAGGCCGGTCCGTTGCAGGTCGATGTGCTCGCTGCCCAGGCGGCCCGGTGCCGCTGAGGGCGCTGTCGTGGTCGTGGGCGTGCCCGCCGCGTCAGCGCGGTACAGCACCGTCTCGGCCAGCGGTCGCCAGTTCTTCAGGTCGCGGCTGGCCTGCACCGTGAAGGTCACCGGTTGGCCAGCGGGCAGATCAGCGTCCAGCGCCATGCGGGCCACGGGCAGTTGGACGCTGCGCGCGTCCAGCAGCGCGCCGCGCACGGTTTGCGCGCCGACAGGGGCCGCCGTTCCCGCCGCGTCGATCTGCACCACGCGTCGGCCCTGCTGCTCCTCGATGCGCAGCGACAGGCCTTCCAGCCCGGCCTGCCCTGGCGTGCCGGGCCCGCCCAGGATGGGATAGGCCGGCAACACCACCGATTCCTCCGGCGCGCTGGCGGCCGCCACGCCGGCCAGCGCCATGGGCACCGGCTGGCCTGCGCTGTTGAAGAGACGCACGTCGGCATAGCCCGGGTTCTGCAGGCGCACCAGCACCTCGGCGGGCAGCATGACGCGCTGCAGCGGCGCATCGGCCGCCAGCGTGACAGGGATGCGGATGGCGTAGGCGGCCGGGCTGTTGGCATCGGCCGCCGCCTGGGTCGCGCCCGCGGACAGGGACAGTGCGGCAGCGGCCAGCCATGCGGCTACGGGCCGCGGCAGGTGGTGACGGGGAGACTTCATGACAGTGATTCCTCTTGCGCCGGGGCCACAGTTGCCACGGGCGCCACAGTTGCCACGGGCGCCACAGGTGCGACCGGGGTAACCGGCGCGACCGGCGGATCGTCCGGCGCCGCACGGGGCGCGGCCTTGGGCGGCAGCGGCGCGAAGTAGCCCACCACCAGCATCAGCACACCCACTGCGATGAACGCAATGATGCGTTCGGCACCACCCGCGTTGGACAGATCGATCAGCAGCAGCTTGACCACCACCACGCCCAGCAGGCCTGCGCCCACCAGCCACAGCGGCCGCTGCACGCGGCGGTGTGCCAGCACCATCATGCTGAGCGCCAGCAGCGTCCACAGGATGGCGTAGCCGGTCTGCACGACGAAGCTGTCGAACAGCGCCGAGGCATCCCAGCGCACGCCGAAGAAGTGGTGGGCCACGCGCAGCCACACCGTGTTGATCGCGATGAACACCAGCAGGGCCAGCGCCACCAGCGCATGCCGGCCGGTCACCCAGCCCGCGTGGGCAGGCTGCGGCTGCGCCGACACCAGCACCCGCCGCCAGAACACCAGCCCGCCCAGCGCCAGCGCCAGGGTCAGGTCGGTGGGGTTGAGCAGCGGAATGTAGGGCAGCGGCGCGGTGTGGCCCGACGAATGCACCGCGGCCAGCAGCGAGCCCCAGAACACCAGCACCGCCAGCGGCAGGGCCGCCAGCCAGTAGTAGGCCTCGGCATGCGGGTTCAGCGGCCAGGGCAGCGCTGCGCGCGCCGCAGGCCGGTTGCCGCGGCCGGCCCACAGCGCCAGCGCCATCAGCACCGCAATGGCGCTGACCAGCATGACCACGCCGGCCCACGAGGTGCGCCACAGGTCGGCCTTGCCGATGCCGGACCACAGGCAGTCGGCCAGCAGAAAGGTCACCAGCCACGCGGTGGCGGCATGGAACCAGCCGAAGGCCGACATGCGCGCAGCGGGCTTGCCGTCCCCAGCAGCCGCCGCCTGCAGGCGGTCTGTCTGGCGCAGCATCCACACATGCAGAGCCAGCACCACCGGCCACACGGCCCAGGCGGGCGTGGCCAGTACGCGGTAGCCGTCGCCCACCTGCGCGACAAAACCCAGCGCCAGCACGGCAATGGTGCCGCGCGCCGGCCAGGTGGCCACGGCCCAGCGCGTGCGCAGGCCCAGCACCATCGACAGCGCGGCGCTGAGCACGATGGCCAGCATGGCCAGCAGTTCGATGACGCGTTCGGAGAACACCGGCACGGGCCACTGGCCCGCCTCCAGGCCGGGCACGCGCCGCGTGATTTCGAGCAACCAGGCCAGGCACCAGAAGGCAAAGCCGTAGAGATACGCGGGGCTGGACAGCCGCGCCTCCACCCCCGCGTAGCCCTTGGCCCAGGTCGAGCCGCTGTGCGGCAGCGGCTTGCGCAGCCACCAGGCCAGCAGCAGTGCCGGCAGCGCGATCAGCAAGGCGCCCAGGAAGGCCGGGTTGACCAGCGGCAGCGCCGAGATGCTGGAGACGCCGTCCATGAAGGCCAGCATCGCCACACCCTGCAGCACAATGCCGAAGGCGCGCGGCATCCAGCGGGCCTGGCGCATGCCGACCCAGAAGGCGCCGGCGCCCTCGAGCGCCCACACCGCCGACGTCCATTGCGCGTCCAGCGCCAGCGGCACGGCCAGCGTGGCAAAGCCCACGCCGATGGCGATGAAGCATTCGATCAGCAGGCGGTAGCTGCTCTGCGCGCGGCGCACCAGCACCATCGCCGTGATCAGGTACAGCGCGGCAAAGGCCAGCGCCGAGAAGGCGGCGCCCAGCTCGAAGGGCTGTGCCAGCCCGGCCTGCAGGCCAAAGCCCACCAGCGGCGTGCCGAACACCAGCATGGTGTCGACCGCGTTGCCCAGCTTGGTCGGCGTGTTGCGGGCATACAGGATGGCCGCGAAGAGGTAGATGAGTACGAAGACCGCGAGGAAGGGCTGGGTGCTGGCGTACTGGTCGGGCACGTACTTGAGCACGCCCCAGGCCGAGGCCACGCCGAAGGTCGCCACAAAGCCCACCACGTTCAGCACGCGCCACGAGCGCTTGTAGGCGATGAACAGAATCGCCAGATTGAGCAGGGTGTAGTAGCTGAACAGGCCCACGTGGCTGCCTTGGCCCGTGGACAGCAAAATGGGCGCCGCAAAGCCACCGGCGAACGCAGCCACCGCCAGCGAGCGCGAGTCCTGCAGCAGTGCCAGCGCGCAGCTGGTGGCGCAGACCGCGATCATCAGCGCGAATGCCAGCGTGGGCGGCAGCAGCCCGTAGAGCCGGAACGCGGCGAACACCGTGAGGTACATCACCGCCACGCCGCCACCCTGCAAGGCCAGCGCGAACGCGGGCTTGTCGGTGCGCTTGCGGAAACCCACCACCAGCAGCGCGATGGCCACGCCGGCAATCGCGGCCAGGCGGAATTCGACCGGGAACAGGCCCGCCGAGGCTGCGTACCGCGCCAGGAAGGACAGGCCGATGAACAGGATCACCAGCCCGACGCGCACGATGGTGTTGCCGCCGAGGAACCAGTTCTTCGCGGCCAGCACCGCCAGCTCGATCGGGTTGGGCTGGGCGGGCGGCGCAGGAGGACGGGGGCGGGTGGAGGAAGGTGAAGGGGAAGGAGGCTGCGCGAGAGGCGGCGGATTGGCGGGCAAGCCTTGCGGCGTGAGCCCGCCCATGCGGGGCGCATCGTCCACATCCAGCAGTTCGTGGTCCGCGGTGGGCGCGGCCGCGACCTGGACGGGGATGGGCGCAGGAACCGGCGCAGGGACCGGCACCTTCACCGTGGCCGCCGGCGCCCGCTCGAGCTCGGCCACAGCCGCCGCCGGCGCTGTGGCGGGCGGCGCAGCGCCGGCCACGGGTTTCGCGGCCTGCGCCTGCAACTCGCTGCGGATCGCAGAGCGGACGGCCCAGCGCAGAGACAACCCGGCAAAAAAGCCCAGGATGCCGCCGACGTACGGCCCGAAATCGCCGTAGCCGCCAAACCACGAGCCCAGTACCGCGCCCCAAAAAATGCCCCAGAAGATCATGCCGACCGCTCCCTCGTTGGAGCCCCTGTGGACAGGCTGGCTGCCTGTGCTCGAAGGGGACCGTAGTTATTTGATGGACCCACCAGAAAACCGCCGGCATCACGTGCACCACGGCCGAGAGCCCCGGCCGTGGGCACGGGGCAGACAGCCTGCGGGGCGTGGTGGTGGATGCGGCGCGCGCGAAGCCTCGATAGCTCCGCCCGTGGTTCAGCAGGCTTATACAGCACACCATGCCGTGGATCGGCGCCCTAACGCCTTGTTACGTTCGATGGCACGACTCGGCGCGCTGAGCGCGTGCGCGGGGGCATGGGCCGCCGCACCAATGGCTGTCTTGATCGACCTCTAACGCTTATCTAGAAAGCGTAAAAGGCTATAAAAAACATAGCATTTATCACTTGGCACGCACCAAGTGCGTGAGCGGCAGCGCCCCACTGGCCTTCACCTCGCCCAGCGAGAAGCTCGTGTGCATGTCCTTCACATTGGGCAGGTTCAGTAGCACGTCGCGCGCAAACTGCGAAAAGCTGTCGAGGTCACGCGCCACCACTTGCAGCTCGAAGGTGCCGGTGCCGCTGATGTAGTGGCAGGAAACCACCTCGGGGATCTGGCGGATGGCTTCCTCCATGGCGCGGGTGAGGTTGCCGGTGCTGCGGTCGGCGTCCAGCCGCACAAAGGCCAGCACCCCGAGGCCGATCTTGTGCCGGTCGATCTCGGCACGGTAGCCCTTGATGAAGCCTTGCTCCTCCAACGCCCGCACACGCCGCCAGCAGGGCGCGGCCGACAGGCCTACGCGCTGGGCCAGTTCGGCGTTCGTCAGCCGGGCGTCAGCCTGCAGCTCATTGAGGATGGCGATATCGAATTTGTCGAGAGTATTCACAAAACAGCCGTGCCGAGAAAGATCCTTTCTCAGAATAGCCTAAAGACGGCACAGAACGCAAAGACATATCAGCGATGCAGACATACACTTCTCCCACACTAGTGCCGCAGCCCTAAACGGGCCGCGTTGTGCTGCCCCACCGAGCCCACAAGGCGCGGCCCCCAAAAAAAGCCATTGGAGACATAGCCATGAATGCACCGCTGCCCGAGCACATCCGCAAGGCCCTCGAAACCGTCACCCTCGACGACAAATACTCTTTGGACCACGGCCGGGCGTTCATGAGCGGGGTCCAGGCCCTCGTGCGGCTGCCCATGCTGCAGCGCCAGCGTGATGCGATGGCGGGTCTCAATACGGCCGGCTTCATCAGCGGCTACCGTGGCTCGCCGCTCGGTACTTACGACCAGTCCCTGTGGGCGGCCAAGAAGCACCTGGCGGCCAACAACATCGTCTTCCAGCCCGGCGTGAACGAAGAACTCGGCGCCACGGCCGTGTGGGGCACGCAGCAGCTGGACCTGTACCCGCAAAGCAAGAAGTTCGACGGCGTCTTCGGCATCTGGTACGGCAAGGGCCCGGGCGTGGACCGGTGCTCTGACGTGTTCAAGCACGCCAACATGGCCGGCACCGCCAAGCATGGCGGCGTGATCGCCATTGCGGGCGACGACCACATCAGCAAGAGCAGCACGGCCGCGCACCAGAGCGATCACATCTTCAAGGCCTGCGGCACGCCGGTGTTCTTTCCGAGCAGCGTGCAGGAAATCCTGGACATGGGCCTGCACGCCTTTGCCATGAGCCGTTTTTCGGGCGTGTGGTCGGGCATGAAGACCATCCAGGAGGTGGTGGAGTCGTCGAGCAGCATCAACATCGACCCGGACCGCGTGAAGATCGTGATGCCCGAGGACTTCGTGATGCCACCTGGCGGCCTGCACATCCGCTGGCCCGATGCGCCGCTGGAGCAGGAAGCGCGCCTGATGGACTACAAGTGGTACGCGGCCCTGGCCTATGTCCGCGCCAACAAGCTCAACTACAACGTGATCGAAGGCAAGAACGACCGCTTCGGCATCATCGCCAGTGGCAAGGCCTACAACGACACGCGCCAGGCCCTGGTGGACTTGGGCCTGGACGACGACACCTGCCACCAGCTGGGCATCCGCGTGCACAAGGTCAACGTGGTGTGGCCGCTCGAAGCCACCATCACGCGTGACTTCGCCCAGGGCCTGCAGGAGATTCTGGTGGTGGAGGAAAAGCGCCAGGTCATCGAATACCAACTGAAAGAAGAGTTGTACAACTGGCGCGCCGACGTGCGCCCCAATGTGCTGGGCAAGTTCGACGAGCCCGAGGGCGATGCCACGGGCGGCGAATGGAGCATGCCCAACCCCAGCCAGAACTGGCTGCTGCGCGCCAAGGCCGACCTGACGCCCGCCATCATCGCCAAGGCGATCGCCAAGCGCCTGAAGAAGCTGGGCGTGTCGAGTGACATCATTGCGCGCATGGATTCGCGCATCGCCGTCATCGAAGCCAGCGAGCGCGCGATGACCGAGCTAAAGGTGGACACGGGCGAGCGCGCCCCGTGGTTCTGCAGCGGCTGCCCGCACAACACCAGCACCCGCGTGCCCGAGGGCTCGCGCGCCGTGGCCGGCATTGGCTGCCACTACATGGCCAACTGGATGCCCGACCGCAACACGTCCACCTTCACGCAGATGGGCGGCGAGGGCGTGACCTGGGTGGGCCAGGCACCGTTCACCACCGACCAGCATGTGTTTGCCAACCTGGGCGACGGCACGTACTTTCACAGCGGGCTCTTGGCCATTCGCCAGAGCATTGCGGCGGGCACCACCATCACCTACAAGGTGCTCTACAACGACGCCGTTGCCATGACCGGCGGCCAGCAGGTGGGCGAGCGGCCCGAAGGCCATTCGGTGCTGCAGATCATGAACAGCCTCAAATCCGAAGGCGTGGTCAAGCTCATCATCGTCACGGACGAGCCGCAGAAGTACGACGGCGTGGCGCTGGCCGAGGGCGTGACGGTGCACCACCGTGACGAGCTCGACACGTTGCAGCGCCAGTTCCGCGAGATCAAGGGCTGCACGGTCATCATCTACGACCAGACCTGCGCCACCGAAAAGCGCCGCCGCCGCAAGCGCGGCACCCTGGCCACGCCCGACAAGACCGTGGTCATCAACGACCTGGTGTGCGAGGGCTGCGGCGACTGCTCGACCAAGTCCAACTGCCTGAGCGTCGAGCCAGTGGAGACGGAATTCGGCCGCAAGCGCCGCATCAACCAGAGCACCTGCAACAAGGACTACTCCTGCGTGAACGGCTTCTGCCCAAGCTTCGTCACCGTGGAAGGCGGCAAGCTCAAGAAGCCCAAGAAGGAAAAGAAGGGCGACCTGGCCAGCCTGCCGCCCATCCCCGATCCCGTGCTGCCCGTGGCCGAGACGGCCTGGGGCATCGTGGTCGGCGGCGTGGGTGGCACGGGCGTGATCACCATCGGCTCGCTGCTGGGCATGGCCGCGCACCTGGACGGCAAGGGCGTCATCACCCAGGACGCCGGCGGCCTGGCCCAGAAGGGTGGCGCCACCTGGAGCCACATCCAGATCGCCAACCGCCCCGAGGCCATCTACACCACCAAGGTCGACACCGCCAAGGCCGACCTGGTGATCGGCTGCGATTCCATCGTCGCGGCGCACAAGTACACGCTGGCCGTGATGCAGCCCGGCCGCACCTTCGTGGCACTCAACACCCACGGCACGCCCACCGCGGCGTTCGTGACCAATCCCAACTGGCAGTTCCCCGGTGCCAACTGCGACAGCGCCATCGCTGCCGCCGTGGGCGCGGGCGGCGTGGGCAGCTTCGATGCCGAGCAGGTGGCCACCCAGCTGCTGGGCGACAGCATCTATACCAACCCGTTGATGCTGGGCTACGCATGGCAGAAGGGCCGTGTGCCGCTGACGTTTGCCTCGCTGATGCGCGCCATGGAACTCAACGGCGTGCAGGTGGACAACAACAAGGCCGCCTTCGAATGGGGCCGCCGCTGCGCGCACGACTTGGCGTCGGTGCAGGCGCTGTTTGCCGCCGCGCAGGTGATCCAGTTCGTCAAGAAGCCCTCGCTGGCCGAAATGGTTGGCAAGCGTGTGGAATTCCTCACCGGCTACCAAAACGCGGCCTATGCCTCCGACTACCAGGCCTTTGTCGAAAAGGTGAAGGCCGCAGAAGCCAAGCTGGGCAGCGGCACCCGCCTGTCCGAGGCCGTGGCCCGCTACCTGTTCAAGCTGATGGCCTACAAGGACGAGTACGAGGTGGCGCGCCTGCACACCGACAAGGCCTTCACGGACAAGATCGCGAACATGTTCGAGGGCGACTACAAGCTGGTGCACCACCTGGCCCCCCCGATGACGGCCAAGAAGAATGACAAGGGCGAGCTGGTGAAGCAGCCGTTTGGCCCCTGGATGCGCAGTGCCTTCGGTGTGTTGGCCAAGATGAAAGGCCTGCGCGGCACGGCGCTGGATGTGTTCGGCAAGACCGAGGAACGCCGCATGGAGCGCGCGCTAATCGTCGAATACCGCGCCTGTATCGACGAACTGCTGGCCCGCCTGAACGCCGACAACCTGGCCCTGGCCGTGGAGATCGCCCGCATCCCCGAAGAGATCCGGGGCTACGGCCATGTGAAGGAGCGACACCTGTTGGCCGCGCGCCCCAAGTGGGATGGCCTGATGGCCCAGTGGCGCAGCGGCAAAGTGGTTCAGCCCGAACGCCAGGCGGCCTGACGCCGGACCTGTACTGCCCACTGAGGATGGAAGGGCCCGCGCCTGGTGCGGGCTTTTTACTATCAATTGGTGAGCTTTAAACCCATACTCAATAAGCGCTGGCGGCACTTTTTATTGAAAAGTCCTGCATGCCGCTCCCTGCGTGCGGCTGGAGCGGCAAACACCCGCCGTCGCCTTGGGTCTTCCCCCTTGGGGCGCGCACGGGGCGCCGCATACAATGTCCTGTTCCGCCCTGACAGGCGCCTTGGCGCTTGCCCCTGGCGGGTTTTGTGAATTTTGAACATCCGTTGTGGAGTCCAGTCCGTGTTTATTTCTTCCGCTTTTGCCCAAACCGCACCCGCCGCAGCCGCTGGCGGCGGTGACATGATGTCCACCCTCACGGGCATGCTGCCCCTGGTGCTGATGTTTGTGGTGCTGTACTTCGTCATGATCCGCCCCCAGATGAAGCGCCAGAAGGAACACCGCGCCATGATCGAGGCCATCGCAAAGGGCGATGAAGTGGCCACCTCCGGCGGCATCGTCGGCAAGGTCACGCGCCTGTCCGAAGGCTTCCTGCACATCGAGATCGCCAACGGCGTGGAAGTGCAAATGCAGCGCAGTGCCGTGGTTCAGGTGCTGCCCAAGGGCTCGGTCAAGTAATTAATGAATACCCCCCTGAGCGGCTGCGCCGCTTCCCCCGCCTCTCGCTGCTCCAGCGCGGGAAGGGGGACGACGCCACTGGACTGGCCAAGCCCGATCCACGGCGTCCCTGGCAGGGGGTTGGCGCGCTGCGCCTGCACAACTGACATAAGAGCGCGATCATGAACCGTTATCCGGTCTGGAAGTACGCGATCCTGGTGATCGTGCTGCTGGTGGGGGCCTTGTACACCCTGCCCAATTTCTTCGGCGAGGCACCTGCCGTGCAGGTCTCGTCGGCCAAGGCCACCATCAAGGTGGACACCGCCGTGCAGCAGCGGGTGGAAGAGGCCCTCAAGGCCGCAGGCCTGACGCCCGACTTTGTGGCGCTGGAGGGCAACTCGGTGCGCGCGCGCTTTGACGCGTCCGACACGCAGCTCAAGGCCAAGGACGCGATTCAGAAGGCCCTGGTGCCTGACGCCAGCGATCCGTCGTACATCGTGGCGCTCAACCTGGTGTCCCGTTCGCCCGTCTGGCTCAAAGCCCTGCACGCGAATCCCATGTACCTGGGCCTGGACTTGCGCGGTGGCGTGCACTTCATGCTGCAGGTGGACATGCAGGCTGCGCTGACCAAGAAGGCCGAGTCGTACGCAGGTGACATCCGCACCGCACTGCGCGACAAGAGCATCCGCCACGGCGGCATCAGCCGCGAAGGCCAGAACATTGACATCAAGGTGCGCGACGAAGCCACGATGACCGCCGCCCGCAACCTGATTGCGGACCAGTTCACGGACCTGCAGGTCGCCAGCACGCCCGAGGGCACCGAATTCAAGCTGCGCGCTTCCATCAAGCCGGAAGCCACGCGCCGCGTGCAGGAGCAGGCGCTCAAGCAGAACATGGTCACGCTGCACAACCGGATCAACGAACTCGGCGTGGCCGAGCCGGTGATCCAGCAACAGGGCCTGGACCGCATCGTGGTGCAATTGCCCGGCGTGCAGGACACGGCCAAGGCCAAGGACATCCTGGGCCGTACCGCCACCCTGGAGGTACGCATGGTGGACGAAGGCACCGAAGCGCGGGCCGCCGAAACCGGCCGTGGCCCCGTGCCGTTTGGCTCGGAACGCTATCTGGAACGCAGCGGCCAGCCCGTGATCGTGAAGAAGCAGGTCATTCTGACCGGCGAGAACCTGACCGATGCCCAGCCTGGCTTTGACGGACAGACGCAGGAGCCTACCGTCAACCTGTCCCTCGATGCGAAGGGTGCGAAGATCTTCAAGCAGGTCACATCGGAAAGCATCGGCAAGCGCATGGCCATCGTGCTGTTTGAAAAGGGCAAGGGCGAAGTGGTCACAGCCCCCGTAATCCGCAGCGAAATCGGTGGCGGCCGCGTGCAGATCTCCGGCCGCATGACCACGGCCGAAGCCAACGACACCGCGCTGCTGCTGCGCGCCGGCTCGCTGGCCGCGCCCATGGAAATCATCGAGGAATACACCATTGGCCCCAGCCTGGGCGCCGACAACATCGAACGCGGTATCCACAGCGTGGTCTGGGGCTTGGCGGCCATTGCCGTCTTCATGTGCGCTTATTACATGCTGTTTGGCGTGTTCTCCAGCATCGCGCTGGGCGTGAACGTGCTGCTGCTGGTGGCGGTGCTGTCGATGCTGCAGGCCACCTTGACCTTGCCGGGCATTGCCGCCATGGCACTGGCGATTGGTGTGGCCATCGACTCGAACGTGCTGATCAACGAACGCATTCGCGAGGAACTGCGCGAAGGCGTCTCTCCGCAGGCTGCCATCCACACGGGCTACGAACGTGCCTGGGCAACGATTCTCGACTCCAATGTCACGACCCTGATCGCAGGCCTGGCCCTGCTGGCCTTCGGCTCTGGCCCCGTGCGCGGCTTTGCCGTGGTGCACTGCATCGGCATCCTGACCAGCATGTTCTCGGCCGTGTTCTTCTCGCGCGGTCTGGTGAACCTGTGGTACGGCCGCCAGAAGAAGCTCAAGAGTGTGTCGATCGGTACGGTCTGGAAGCCAGCAGCCGACACCGCTGTGGCCAAGACGAACTAAAGGACAGCGGCCATGGAATTCTTTCGCATCAAAAAAGACATCCCCTTCATGAAGCACGCGTTGATCTTCAACGCGATCTCCTTCATCACCTTCGCGCTCGCGGTGTTCTTCCTGCTGACCCGTGGCCTGCACCTGTCGGTGGAGTTCACCGGCGGTACGGTCATGGAAGTGGCCTACAGCCAGCCCGCTGAACTGGCCAAGGTTCGGGAGACCGTCTCCGGCCTGGGTTACCCCGACGTGCAAGTGCAGAACTTCGGCACCGCCCGCGACGTGATGATCCGGCTGCCCGTACAAAAGGGTGTGACGTCGGCACAGCAAAGCGAGCAGGTTTTGGGCGCGCTCAAGGCAGCCAACCCAGAGGTCACGCTGCGCCGCACCGAATTTGTCGGCCCGCAGGTGGGCGAGGAACTGGTGCATGGCGGCCTGATGGCGCTGGCCATGGTGGTCGTGGGCATCGTGATCTACCTGGCCTTCCGCTTTGAGTGGAAGTTTGGTGTCGCGGCCATCATCGCCAATCTGCACGATGTGGTGATCATCCTGGGCTTCTTCGCGTTCTTCCAGTGGGAGTTCTCGCTGTCGGTGCTGGCCGCCGTGCTGGCCGTGCTGGGGTATTCGGTGAACGAGTCGGTCGTGATCTTCGACCGGATTCGCGAGGCCTTCCGCAAGTACCGCAAGATGACCACCCACGAGGTGATCGACCACGCCATCACGAGCACGATGAGCCGCACGATCATCACCCACGCCTCGACCGAGGCCATGGTGCTGTCGATGTTCTTCTTTGGCGGCCCCAGCCTGCACTACTTTGCACTGGCGCTCACGATCGGCATCTTGTTCGGCATCTACTCATCCGTGTTCGTCGCCGCAGCCATTGCCATGTGGCTTGGCGTAAAGCGCGAGGACCTTGTCAAGCCCATCAGAAAAGATGGGGATCCGAACGATCCCCATGCCGGAGCTACCGTCTGACCCGCTAATATCGGCCCATGCAGCCCACACCCTCTTCCGTTCCGCAGCGCCGGCTAGCCCGCCAGGCACGCCAGCGGTTGGTCGAGGGGCTTTGCGCCGGACTTCCCGACCTGGACAAGACCGTCCTGGATTTTCTGACGACGCTGATGACCCAGACAGGCACGGCGCGCGAAATGCAGTCGCACCGTGATGCCTGGATGCTCTACCAGCAGCGGCATGCCGTCTGGACCGATCGCACCGGCAAGGCATGGCGCGATGCACTGGCACCCCACAGCAGCACCACCCGCGGCGCGCTGGCCACCAACGGCGCGGGCCCACAGTTTGAGCTGCTGAGCGACGACGTGGTGGAAAACAAGATCCTGGCTTCGCGCATGGCCCTCACGGTCAGCGAGCAGGTCAGCCAACAATTCGACACGCTGCGCCAGCGCACCCAGTCGCTGGAAGGCCAGGAGCTCGACAACAGCGACATCCTCCGTCCTGAGGCCGTGTGCCTGCTGCTGGTCGAACAGTGGGTGGAGGCCGGCCTGCCACGCACTGATCTGCAGACCGTGGTCGACCCGCTGCAGCGCGAACTGGCCAACCTGCTCCAGAAGCAATACCAGGCCGTCAACGTGTTCTATGTGGAACAGGGTGTGACGCCCCAGACCGACCTGAAGTCGCGTGTGCGGCGCACGGCAGGTGGCGCAGTCACCGGCGGCGGTACCAACAACGACTCCGGCGCGGGAGGCCTGGCGTCCCAGGCGCTGGCCCAGACCCGGGACGCCATGGCGGCAGCGCGTGGAGGCATGCCCCCCCAGGGCGGCCGCACCCCGCAGCAGCATCCGCCCCGCATGCCCCCACCGGGCTACCCACAGCACGGCATGCCCACCGCGTTTGCTACAGGCATGACTCCCCTGGCACGCGCTCGCCAGCGCGCCCATGGCGTGATGGGGCAATTGCGCAGGCTGCTGACCCAGCCCGCCACCGGGTTTGACATGGTCAATGCCCCACCGGCGTCTGCGGCGCTGGCCCATGCCCTCACCGCCCACCGCGTGCACGCGGACACTTACTACAGCGGCGTTGCCACGCTGATGGAGGACTACAGCCCTGCGGCCGTGGTGCAGTTGGCAGGGGCCGTGCGCGAACGCTCGACCGAACTCAAGAAAAAAGCCTCCACGGCAGGGGAAAAAGCCATCATCGAAGTGGTGGCCCTCATGTTCCAGAGCATCCTGGCCGAAGACCGCATTCCGCCAGCCGTGCGCGTCTGGTTTGCACGGCTGCAGGTGCCTGTGCTGCGCGTGGCCCTGGCGGAGCCGGAGTTTTTCAGCAATCTCAATCACCCCGCGCGCCAGTTGATCGACCGCATGGGCGCCTGTGTGATGGGCTTTGACGCCACCAGCATCAATGGCAGCGCGCTGGAGGCAGAGATCCGCCGCGTGGTTCAGGTGATCGAGCAGTACCCCGAAACCGGCCGCCGGGTGTTCCAGCTGGTCTACGACGAGTTCGAGAAGTTCCTGTCCAAGTTCCTCACCGAAAAGCAGGCCACCTCGCGCCTGGTGACGGTGGCCCAGCAGGTCGAACAGAAGGAAACGCTGGCGATCCAGTACACCATCGAGCTGCGCACCATGCTGCGCGACATGCCGGTACGCGACGAGATCCGCGAGTTTCTCTTCAAGACCTGGGCCGAGGTCCTGGCCCTCTCGGCTGTGCGCGACGGCCCCCAACACGCAGACACCATCTCGCTCAAGCGCACCGCCGCCGACCTCGTCTGGGCCGCCAGCGCCAAGCCCAACCGCAGCGACCGCGCACAGGTCATCCAGAATCTTCCAGGCCTGCTGCAGCGCCTGCGCCAGGGATTGGCCCTCATGGGCATCAACGGAGCGATACAGGACACCCAGATCAAGGTCCTGACCGACACCCTGGCCGATGCCTTCCTGTCCAAGACGGCTTCCATTCCCCAGGCACACATCGACGCCATGGCCAAACGCCTTGCCAATCTGGAGGACTTCATTAGCGACGCAACGCTGGGCGATATGCCACTCAATGCGGACAACATCGAGATGATGCTGGGCATTGATGCCTCTTCGATCCATGTGGTTGCCGACAACGGCGCCCCGGTGGAGGACGCCATGGTGGCCTGGGCCCAGGAACTGCAACCCGGTACCTGGTACACGCTGGACCACAACGGCGCCTCGGCCCAGGTGCAGTACGCGTGGCAGAGCCAGCGCAAACAGTTGCACCTGTTCGCGGCCGTGGATGGCAGCAGCTACCTGATCCAGCTGCGCAGGCTGGCTGCGTACCTGCAGGCCGGCTTGCTCGTTGCGCAGGACGAAGAAGGCCTGACCTTGCGCGCCACACGCGACGCATTGGCCAAGCTGGACGCCAACCCCGAGCGGTTGCTGGACTGAGGCTGTTTTCAGGCGAGGGCGTCAACGCAGTGCTACCGCCCGCGGTGACACCAAGGCACGCCACAGACGCAAGATCCTGAGCAAGCGTCAGGCGCTTCCCAGCCGCTGGTACAGGCCACCGGGCAAACGCGCCACTTGGCCATCCAGTTCCAGCTCCAGCAATTCCACCTGCAGCGACGCGGCGTCCAGGCCCGTGCGGGCCACCAGCGCATCGACACCCATGGGGTCAAAGCCCAACGCCTGCAGTAGGGGGCTTTCGGCCTCTCGGGTGGCCATGGGTTCGCCGACAGGCGCGGCAGCCCCAGAATCTGCCGAGCGCCTGTCGCCCATCGGAGCGGGAGGCATGCGCAATTCCTCCAGCACATCCTGCGCGGATTCCACCAGCTTGGCGCCCTGGCGTATGAGCGCATGGCAACCCCGCGATTGCGGCGCGTGAATGGAGCCGGGGATGGCGAAGACCTCACGGCCCTGCTCAGCCGCCATTCGGGCGGTGATCAGCGACCCCGATGCCAATGCCGCCTCTACCACGAGGGTGCCTTGAGAGAGGCCGGAGATGATGCGGTTGCGCTTGGGAAAATTGGCCGCCAGCGGTGGTGTGCCCAAGGGGTACTCGCTGACCAGCAGCCCATGGGCAGCGATGCGGTGGGCGAGGTCCAGGTTCTTGCGAGGGTAGACACGGTCCAGCCCTGTGCCCACCACAGCAATGGTGGCAGGTGCAACCTCCACCGTCGGGCCAGTGGGCACGTCCAGCGCGCCCTCATGGGCGGCAGCATCCACCCCCAGTGCGAGCCCCGAGACAATGGTGAAGCCCGCCCCGCGCAAGGTTCGGGAGAAGAGCCGCGCGTTTTCCGCGCCTTGCGCGGTCGGGTTGCGGCTTCCGACGACCGCAAGGCACCGGTCCGTGGGAAACGGGTTTTGCGCAAGCAACTGGGCTGGCCCCATCAGGTACATGAGCAGCGGCGGGTCTTCGGTGTCGAGAAGCGACGGCGGATACCGAGCATCACCCAGAGTGACCACCGCACGGGCAGGCCCCTGCAAATCTGCACCCTCCAGCCATTGCCAGGTGGCCTCCAGCAACGCTTCCCAGGTGCTGGGCACGGTGCACAGCGCCTTGGCTTGGGCCAATGTCACACAGTGCTGCAAGGCCGATTCGGGCTGCCGGAAAATTTCCTGGGGCAGGCCAAAGCGTGTCAGCAGACGCCGCGCCGCGCCATTTCCCACACCCGGGGAAAGGGTGAGGCGCAGCCAAGCACCCAACTCTTCGCGGTCCATGGTGGCGGTTCTTGGAGGAAACAGCGGCAGCGCCAGCCAAGCCACCCAGCCGCCCGCAGGCGGCTGCGCGGCCAAGGCAGGCCCTCGCAGTTATTCCTGAGGATTGATCAGGCGATCGCCCACGCGCACGCCACTGCGGATTTCCAGAATCAGTGCATACGAGACGCGGTCGAAGGTGCGGAACACCATGGCGGTACCGTTGCTCTCGCTGGGCAGCTTGATCGTGGTCTTCGCATCGCCGGTCACATCCTTGATGCGGTCACCCTTGGTCAGCAACGACAGGACGTGGCCTGGCTCGATGCCGTCCTGCGCACCCATGTTGATCGCAACCACCTGGTTCTGTGCGGCATAAGCCGCCGAGAAGCTGCCATAGATGGAGACGACCCGCGCATCCACATCGATATGGGGCGCACGGGGGGTGTAGCTGGTAAAGACCCGGGCAGGCGCGGGCAGGATGCGGTCCCCTGCGCGAATCTCCTCCTTGGTGCCGGACAGATCCACGGTGGCAGGCACATATTCGGAAACATAGCCGCCCTTGCCATTGGGAATGTCTTCAAAAGACTCGCCCCGCACCAGCTCTGCCTTGCCCAGGTACTGCGCTTCGTACCCGAGGATTTCGCCCGTCACCGGATCCTTCATGGCTACCGCATCGCGGAAGACACGGAAGAAGCGTGGTTCGCCTGGCTCGGCGCGGACGGGTGCCGAAGCGTCACCGCGCACATAGGCGCGGTCACCACTGGCCATCAGCACGCGGTCCTCGGTAGTGGCCACGATGCGGGGTGCCCGCTGGAGCACTTGGGCATCCACCACCAGGGGCTCCACAAGGAAGGGCTCGATCAGGTGAGACTTGAGCGTGGGAAGCGCGGTACTGGCCAGGCTGTCGCTGCGGGTGCGGGGAGACACGCGCACCGTCTGTGGCTCGGACTCGGAAACGCCGGGTGGCGTGGTCCGCAGGCGGGCATAACCGCCATCCTTGTCCAGATAGAGCGTCTGACCGGGATAAATCAGGTGGGGGTTCGCAATGGCCTTGAGGTTCATGCCCCACAGTTCAGGCCAGCGCCAGGGACGCTTGAGGTACAGGCCCGCAATACCCCACAGCGTGTCGCCACGCTGAACCGTGTAGGTGTCGGGCGCATTGGGCGCCAGCTCTGAAAGGGGGATACCGCGCTCAGAAACCTGCTGCGCCGTGGCGCGCTGGCCACTGGAGACGGAATGGTTCTGGGCCTGAGCCGGTGCGACCAGCAAAGCGCCAGCGATGATGGTGAGCGCGCCCAGGGCGGTCCGCCGCACGCTGGTGAATGCTGTCATGTTGTTCCTTTTCTCATGCATTGGGAAACGCCCCCTCGCTGGCACCTCGGTGCACGGAGCAACCGCGCGGCCGGGCAAATACGTTACAAAGCTTCTTAGATTCTCTGCTCAAGCCCTTGATTCGGCAACGATTATTGGCCTGGAGCGCTGCAGCAGGCCTTAAAAGTGGCGAAAATAGCGACATCTCTTGGCAGCTTTCATGGCAATCCTCCCCATTCTCTGTTACCCGGACCCCCGGCTTCATAAGGTTGCACACCCCATCCAGGCAGTGGACGACCGCATCCGGACGTTGGTCTCCGACATGCTGGCCACCATGTACGACGCCCATGGCATTGGCCTGGCTGCCACCCAGGTGGATGTGCACGAGCGGCTTGTGGTCATCGATGTCTCTGAAGAGCGCGACCAACCGCTGGTGCTGATCAATCCCGAACTTGTCTGGACCAGTGCCGAAAAGCACCTCAATGACGAAGGCTGCCTCTCAGTGCCCGGCATCTACGACGGTGTCGAGCGTTTCGATGCCGTGCACGTGCGGGCATTGGACGCGCAGGGCCAGTCCCGCGTCATCGAGGCCGATGGGCTGCTGGCGGTGTGCATTCAGCACGAGATGGACCACCTGATGGGCAAGGTGTTTGTGGAGTACCTCTCTCCGCTCAAGCGCAACCGCATCAAGACCAAGATGATCAAGCAGCAGCGGGGGGCCCGCGAGTGATGCGCCCGGCGCTCTGCACCCTGAGGGGTGGCGGAGTGCTGGCGCTTCTGGCGCTGGTCGTTCAACTGGCGGGCTGTGCGCTGCCTGCCCGCGAAGAGCCCGGCGCCCTGCGCGCCGAGGTGGTTGCCCGGCTGGGGCCGCCCACCGCCACCGTCCCCCTGTCAAGCGGCGAGCGTCTGCTGTACTCCGAACTCCCCGCAGGGTTTGCGGCCTACACCCTCGATTTCGACGCCAGCGGCAGGCTGGTGCGCAACGAGCAGGTGCTGACGCAGACGCGCTTTGAGAACATTCCCGTGGGTGTATGGACTGCCGCCGATGTGCAACGCACCTTCGGCCCCCCCTTGCGCGTGGAGCGCGTGGCACGTTTTGAGGGCGACATCTGGACCTACCGCTTCCGCCAGAACTCCGACCCGCGCCTTGCCCACGTTCACCTGGACCCCCAGGGGGTGGTGCGGCTGGTGATGTTCACGGACGAGCTTCCCAACTTTGACAACACGCGCGACTGAATGCGCACTTACCTCCCAACATCTGTTTCATGAGAGTCATTTTTGCCGGTACGCCTGAATTTGCCCGTGTGGCGCTGGAGCGGCTGCTGGCCGCAGGATTCACGGTGCCCCTGGTTCTGACCCAGCCCGACCGCCCCGCCGGGCGCGGCATGAAGCTTCAGGCATCCCCCGTCAAGCAATGCGCGCTGGAGCACGGCATCCCCGTCGCGCAGCCGCGCAGCCTGCGCCTGGATGGCAAGTATCCCGATGACGCAACCGCCGCGCGCGATGCGCTGCGGTCCGCGCAGGCCGATGTGATGGTGGTGGCTGCCTATGGGCTCATCCTGCCGCAGTGGGTGCTGGATCTCCCGGCCCAGGGATGTCTCAACATCCACGCCAGCCTGCTGCCGCGCTGGCGCGGCGCCGCCCCCATCCACCGTGCCATTGAGTCCGGGGATGCCGAAACCGGCGTCACCATCATGCAGATGGACGCCGGCCTGGACACCGGCGCCATGCTGCTGATGGAACGGCTGGCCATCGCCCCCACAGACACGACCGCCGCCCTGCACGACCGGCTGGCCCTCCTCGGGGGCCGCATGATCGTGGAGGCGCTGGAGCTGGCGGCTTGTGGAGGGCTGAAGGCTGTACCCCAGCCCACCGAGGGCATCGCCTATGCCCACAAGATCGAGAAGGCAGAGAGCACCATCGACTGGTCGCTGCCCGCCAGGGTGATCGGCCAGCGCATCCGGGCGTTCGATCCCTTCCCCGGGGCCAGCACCGAGTGCGCCGGGGAAACGATCAAGATATGGAACTACGAAATTGATAGCAATAAATCAAATACAGATAAGCGCTACGGCCAAATTTTATCTGTAGACAGCGAGGGAGTAGTGGTCGCCTGCGGCGAGGGCGCGTTGCGACTGACCACCTTGCAGCGCGCGGGCGGCAAGCGGCTGGCGGCGGCGGACTTCCTGCGGGGCTTCGACCTCCGACCCGGCATGGTGCTGGGCGCCCCGCCCCCCACGACGGCGACACCGGCATGAGCCGCAGGGCCGCGATAGGCAGCACGCTGCGCCACCCTTCCTTTCGAGTGGCCGCCATCGACATGGCGGGCACGGCCGTGGGCATCGGGGCGTGGGGCCTGGTGACCGGGGTCGTCATGGTCAAAAGTGGCCTGCCGGTCGGCATCGCCATCTTCATGTCGCTGGTGGTGTATGCCGGCAGCGCGCAGCTGGCCGTCATCCCCCTGATGGCCGTGGGTGCACCGCTGTGGGTGGTCTGGCTGACGGCCAGCTGCGTGAACCTGCGCTTCGTGATCTTCAGCAGCATGTGGCGCAGCTACTTCGTGCATCTGCCGCTGCGCCAGCGCCTGGCCGTGGGCTATTTCAGCGGCGACGTGATCTACGTGGCCTTCATGAAGCGCTTCCCCGAGCCACGTCCCCAGCCCGAGCAGGTGCCCTATTTCTGGGGCGCGGCCACCACCAACTGGCTGGCCTGGCAGGTGCCTTCCATCGCAGGCATCCTGCTGGCCAACGCCGTGCCGCTGTCGTGGGGCCTGGGGTTTGCGGGCGTGCTGGCACTGCTGGGTGTGCTGCTGTCGCTGCTGTTCGACCGGGCCACCTGGCTGGCCACCGGTGTCGCCGCCACGGCCGCGATTGCCGCCTTTGCATTGCCGCTCAAGCTCAACATCCTGGTGGCCATTGCCGCCGCTGTCGCCGCCGGCCTGCTGATGGAGGCGGTGGACCGCCGCCGCCACAAACCCGAACTGGTCCTGCTGCCTGCGGACAGTGTGCTGCCGCCCGAAGAGCGCGAGCAGGTCGAGGCGGGCGATGTCGTGCCACTGCGCGAGGAGCGTCATCCATGAACCACTGGTCCTGGATCGAACCCGCCATCGCCATCTTCGGCCTGGCCGTGATCACCGTGGTGTCGCGCTCGTTCTTCATGATTCCCGAACGCGAATTGCCGCTGCCCGACTGGCTCAAGCGTGGGCTCAAGTACGCACCGCTGGCAGCACTGGCTGCAGTCATTGCGCCCGAGATGCTCATGACGAAGGGCGAACTGATTGACACCTTCATGGATGCCCGACTCCCTGCGGTGGTGTGCGCAGCCGCCTACTACTTCTGGCAGCGCGGCATCCTGGGCACCATCGTCGTCGGCATGGTGGTGTACCTGCCACTGCACATCGGCTGGGGCTGGTAGGCGGTGAAGCCCCCCTGAGTCGCCTTTGGCGCCTTCCCCCCGGAGGGGGACGCACCCGGTGGCCTGGCAAAGCCAGTTCCACGGGTGCACTGGCATGGGCACGGGAGCGGCATGGGCTTCGATCACTAAAATGGCGGCGCTGATCCACGTGCCCTCACCAAGCTAACCACTCCATGAACATCCTCCGCTTTTCCGATCTGTGCGCCCAAGGCAAGGCCCAAGGCCAGCGCGTCTTCATCCGCGCCGACCTGAACGTACCCCAGGACGATGCTGGCCGCATCACCGAAGACACCCGCATCCGCGCATCGATTCCCTGCATCCGCCTGGCTCTGGACGCAGGGGCTGCCGTCATGGTGACCAGCCACCTCGGTCGCCCAACCGAAGGTGAATTCAAGCCCGAAGACTCGCTGGCCCCCGTGGCCAAGCGCCTGGCAGAGCTTCTGGGCCGCGAGGTGCCGCTGGTCTCGAACTGGGTGGATGGCGTCACCGTCGCCCCCGGCCAGGTCGTGCTGCTGGAGAACTGCCGCCTGAATGTGGGCGAAAAGAAGAACAAGGAAGACCTGGCCCGCAAGCTGGCCGCGCTGTGCGACATCTTCGTGAACGATGCCTTTGGCACCGCCCACCGCGCCGAAGGCACGACCTATGGCATCGCGCAGTTTGCCCCCATCGCCTGCGCCGGCCCGCTGCTGTCGGCCGAGATCGACGCCCTGACCAAGGCCCTGGCCCATCCTCAGCGCCCACTGGCAGCCATCGTGGCGGGCTCCAAGGTCTCGACCAAGCTCACCATCCTCAAGAGCCTGGCCGACAAGGTGGACCAGCTCATCGTGGGCGGCGGCATTGCCAACACCTTCATGCTGGCGGCGGGCCTGCCCATCGGCAAAAGCCTGGCCGAACCCGACCTGCTGGACGAGGCGCGTGCCGTGATCGCCGCGATGAAGGCGCGCGGCGCCGAAGTGCCGATCCCGACCGACGTGGTCACCGCCAAGGCCTTTGCGGCCGACGCCCCGGCCACCGTCAAGGCCGCCACCGAAGTGGCCGAGGACGACCTGATCCTCGACATCGGCCCCGAAACCGCCGCACGCCTGGCCACCCAACTCAAATCCGCCGGCACCATTGTTTGGAACGGCCCAGTGGGCGTATTTGAATTCGCGGCCTTCGAAAACGGCACCCGCGAAATTGCGAAAGCCATTGCCGAATCGCCCGCCTTCAGCATCGCGGGCGGTGGCGACACCCTGGCGGCCATCGCCAAATATGGCATCGAGAAACAGGTGGGCTACATCTCCACGGGCGGCGGCGCGTTTCTGGAAGTGCTGGAAGGCAGAACACTTCCTGCGTTCGAGATTCTCGAAAAACGCTTCGTTACCATCGCTTGAAATCTGTTACACACGCGAACACAAGCAAATGCAGCCGCGCGTAAGCAAGCACGCCAATCTGTGACCAAAAACAACGAATTGCGTGTGTCTGGGCGCAGTTACCTCATTTTTTTCTTGTTTTTGTTGAGTATCGCGCCCAGAATTATTTTTCAATCGCGTGGGATGTATCTGTTCATGTCCCCGCCTCTCAAAGTCCGTAGGAGGGAATCATGAAATTTTCAAAGGCAGTCAGCTTGGCGGTACTCGCTGGCGCTGTGGCTACTTTGGCGGGATGTGCTTATCGTTCGCCCATTCCCCTGGCGGAGAACTTTGAGCTGACCGTACAACCCAAGGTCCGCTCTGCGGGCCACTGGGAGCTGGTCTCGAACGATGTGGTGGCGCAAACCCTCAGCACGCTCGACAAGTCCGGTGTGGCACCAGGTACGCAGCTGCATGTGGCGCTGCCACCCAACCCCAGCTCGTTTGACCTCGCGTTCCGCGATTTCCTGATCACCAAGCTGGTCCAAAGCGGCGCCCCTGTGCTGCAAGACCCCGGCCAAACGCTCAACGTGACCTACAACACGCAGATCGTCCGCCACAACAGCCCACGCCCCCACTTCATTCCCGGCCAGTTCACCATGATTGCAGCGGGCCTGATGGCCGGCTATGGCCTGCGCCATGAACACCTGGACCTGCAGCTGCTGGCCACGCTGGGCCTGACCTCGCTGGCCGACTACGGCGCCAGCATCAACTCGGGCGGCCCGACCAACACCGAAATGATCCTGACCACCACCGTGACGCGTGGCGGCCAGTACGTGGTGCGCAAGACCGACGTGTACTACCTGGAAAATGCGGACACGCCCCTGTTCATGCGTCCGTCCTATAGGAACGTCAACATGAAGGTAGTTTCGCAATGAAATCCACAGCACTTCTGACCGCGCTGGCCGCAGCGGCCCTGCTGGCTGGCTGCGCCAACAACGGCGCGCCCGTGCGCACGGAACCCACGTACCAGGAAGCTGCCAGCAACCAGTTCCTGACCAGCAGCCAGGATGCCGTGGCCAAGCTGACCGCTGGCTTCGACATGAGCACCATCGGCAGCGGCCCTGTCCTGGTTGCCACGGTGGTCAACGTGAACGACCTGAGCCGCTCGGCCCCTCTGGGCCGCACCCTGTCCGAGCAATATGCCTCGCACATGGCCAGTGGTGGCTTCAACGTCAAGGAAATCAAGCTGCGCGGCGACGTGTTCGTGCGCGAAGGTGCTGGCGAGTTGTTGCTGTCGCGTGAAATCAAAGACATTGCACGCAGCCACAACGCCTCGCTGGTGCTCGTGGGCACGTACTCGGCTGCAGCCAACTACACCTACGTAAGCCTGAAGCTTGTGCGCACCGAAGACAGCCGCATCATCCGTGGCTACGACTACGCACTGCCCAACGACCGTGACGTGCAACGCCTGCTGGCGGTACCGCGCTGAGACTGAGGGAATAGGCTGGACGCTGGCCCACCCCCGAGCAAAACCCCAAAAAGGCCGTTTCGACGGCCTTTTTTGTTGCCTGCGGAATGCCGGGGGACGTACGCTCACGCGTTCTCAACCGCCTCGACAGCCGCAGAACCACGCGGCGGTGCATGCCACCCCACCTAAAATCACGCCCATGACCTTCACCGACATGCTGCGCGACGCCACGGCGCAAAACAACTCCCTGCTGTGCGTGGGCCTGGACCCGGAACCGACGCGGTTTCCTGCCGGGATGCAGGGCGACCCGCACAAGATCTATGACTTTTGCGCCGCCATCGTGGACGCCACGGCCGACCTGGTGTGTGCCTTCAAGCCCCAGATCGCCTACTTCGCCGCGCACAGCGCCGAAGACCAGCTCGAGCGCCTGATGCAGCACATACGTGCCAATGCGCCACACGTACCGGTGATCCTGGACGCCAAGCGCGGCGACATCGGCTCCACGGCCGAGCAGTACGCCAAGGAGGCCTTCGAGCGCTACGGTGCCGATGCCGTCACGCTGTCGCCGTTCATGGGCTTCGACTCCATCGAGCCCTACCTGGCCTACCACGGTAAGGGCGCCTTCCTGCTGTGCCGCACCTCCAACCCGGGCGGCGACGACCTGCAGACCCAGCGCCTGGCCAGCGTCGAAGGCCAGCCGCTGATGTACGAACACGTGGCACGCCTGGCGCAAGGGCCCTGGAACAAAAACGGCCAGCTCGGCCTGGTGGTGGGCGCCACCTACCCGCAGGAAATCGAGCGCGTGCGCGCCATTGCGCCCACGCTGCCGCTGCTGATCCCGGGTGTGGGCGCTCAGGGCGGCGACGCCGCAGCCACCGTGCGCGCCGGGCTGCGCGATGGCGGTCCGATCATCGTGAACTCCTCGCGCTCCATCCTTTACGCCTCGAAGGGCGACGACTTTGCTACGGCAGCGCGCACCGAGGCGCAGCGCACCCGCGCCGTGCTCGAAGCAGCCCGCGTGCGCTGACCCTCGCCGACGGCACCTTCAGCCCCCAACGCTGCGGCACCTGGATCGCCACCATGCAGCTCAAGTGGCTAGAAGATTTCATCGTGTTGGCGCAGGAGCGCAGCTTCACCCGCGCCGCCGAACTGCGGCATGTCACGCACCCGGCCTTCGGCCGCCGCATCCGCGCGCTGGAAGCCTGGGCAGGCACGCCGCTGGTCGAACGCGCCGGTGGCCCGGTCACCCTCACACCCGCAGGACTGAGCTTTCTGGAGACGGCGGGACAGCTGGCGCGCAATTTGGCGCAGTCGCACGAGGAGCTGCAAAGCCTGGCCGGCCGGCAGGCCCGCACGGTGACGCTCGCCACCGGCCGCACGCTGGCACGCACCGTGGTGGCCGACTGGCTGGTGCGCCTGCAGCCCATTTTGCAGGGCGGCGAACTGTGCATCCGCACCCGGGCACTGGCCGACACCGTCGCACTGCTGGAACGCAATGAGGCCGACTTCTCGCTGGTCTACCACCACCCGGCACTGGCGGTGCGGCTGGATGCGCGCCAGTTCATGCATGTAACCGTGGCGTCCGACCGGCTGGTGCCCATCTCGCGGGCGACGGCACAGGGTCAGGCGCTGCACCGCTTCGGGCAGGACCACCTGCCGGTGCCTTACCTGGCCTATGCGCCCCAGCTCGCTCTGGGGCGGCTGGTGGAAGACCATCTGGCACACAACCCGAATGCGCCCCGGCTTCAGCGCGTGGTGGAG
The DNA here is from genome assembly GCF_001429215.1 of Acidovorax sp. Root267. NCBI lineage: Bacteria > Pseudomonadati > Pseudomonadota > Betaproteobacteria > Burkholderiales > Comamonadaceae > Acidovorax > Acidovorax sp. Root267. Next base: position 609,684 of record NZ_LMJC01000012.1, on the reverse strand, counting down.
TGCGATTCGGCAGACGCACACTACGAATACGTGCAAAAGGGCCTGGGCGTGGCCTGGTTGCCCTGGTCCATGGTGCATGCGGACTGCCTGGCCAAGCGCCTCGCGCCGGCGGGTGATGCGCGCATGGAAGTGCGTTTTGACGTACGCCTGTACCGCCCCAAGCGCCGCCTGGGCCCGCTGGCCGAGGCACTGTGGAAAGCCCTGGCCCAGCGCTGACACCCCGGGTTTGCCCGAAGGGGACGAACCACTTTGGCACAAACTGGTGCCAGTTCAGCACCACAGACACCGGCCCGCCTTTTCACAATGGTTCCACCACAAGAACCCCCACCCGGAGCCCCCATGCGAACCACCCACCCCTTGCCACGCCGCGCCGCCCTGTTGTGCGGTCTGGCCGCCCTGGTTGCCCCTGCGGCCATGGCGCAAGATGCCGCCTATCCCTCCAAGCCCATCACCATCGTTGTGGGCTACCCCCCGGGCGGCAGCACCGACCTGACCGCGCGCACCGTGGCGACCGAGCTGGGCAACAAACTGGGCGTACCGGTGGTGATCGAGAACATCGGCGGCGCCGGTGGCGCCATCGGCGCGCAGAAGGTGGCCAGCAGCGCGCCGGACGGCTACACCCTGCTCGTGGGTGCCAGCAACGAGATCGCCATCAACAAGCTGGTGACCAAGAAGGTGAAGTACGACGTGAAGGACTTCACCGCCATCGGCCTGATCGCCTCGCAGCCGCTGGTGCTGGTGGCGTCCACCGGCGCGGGCGTGAAGAACCTTGCCGAGTTCACGCAGAAGGTCTCCAAGAACCCCGGCAAGTTCAGCTATGGCAGCTCGGGCGTGGGCACCTCGCTGCATCTCGCGGGCGAGATGGTCAAGGAACAGGGCAAGCTGTTCATGACCCACATCCCCTACCGCGGCATAGCGCCGCTGACCAACGACCTCATGGGCAACAACCTGGAATACGGCGTGTTCGTGCTCTCCAGCGGCCTGCCGCACATCAAGAGCGGCAAGGTGATCGCCCTGGGCACCACCGAAGCCAAACGCTCGGCCGCCACCCCTGACATCCCCGCCCTGGCCGAAACCGCGCAGTACAAGAACGTGGACATCGGCGTGTGGTTTGCCCTCATGGCGCCTGCGAATCTGCCCAAGCCGGTGTTCGACAAGGTGAAGAAGGCCCTGAACGACAGCCTGCAGTCGCCCGACGTCCGCAAGAAGATGGAAGCCACCGGCTCCACCGTCGCGGCCACCAACGTGAACATCGACCAGTACCTGGCTGCCGAAGTGGCCAAGTACAAGAAGATCGTCGAATTCGCCAAGATCGAAGAATGAACCGCAACGACGACCTTCACCGCAGCATGGTGCCACCGCTCACCTTCAAACTGCCTGCGCCCGACATCAGCGCCTGGCGTGCCGGCAACACCGGCACCGAAGGCGTGTGGCACTTCGACTCGGGCCTGCCCGGGCGCCACGCGATGATCAGCGCGCTGGTGCACGGCAACGAGCTGTGCGGCGCCTGGGCGCTCAAAGGCCTGCTGGAGGCCGGCGTGCGCCCGCAGCAGGGCACGCTCACCCTCGCGTTCTGCAACCTTGAAGCGTTTGACCGCTTCGACGCCAGCAGCCACGACGCCTCGCGCTTCACCGACGAAGACCTCAACCGCCAGTGGCTGGACGAGCGCATCGACGCGGCCGACACGGCTGAGCGCCGCCGGGCCGCCGCGTTGCGCCCTTTTGTGGCCCGCGCAGACTGGCTGCTCGACATCCACTCCATGCACGAGCCCTCGGCACCGCTGCTGCTCACCGGCACTCAGCCGCGCAACCTGGAGCTGGCGCGTGCCATGCGCTCGCCCGAACACGTCGTGGTGGACGCAGGCCACAAGGACGGCGTTCGCATGCGCGACTACGGCCGCTTCGGTTGGCTGGACGCCGAGGGTGGGGACACCCGCTCCCTGCTCATCGAATGCGGCTTCCACGGTGACCCCGCAAGCCGCGCGGTGGCGCAGGACCAGTGTGTGCGTTTCCTCGCGCAGTCCGGCGTGCTCAGCGCCGAGGCCTTGGCGCAGCAGTTGCCCGACTGGTGCCTGCCCGATGCGCCCCGCCAGTGGGCGCTGGAAGTGACCGGCCCCGTGGTCGCCACCAGCAGCGCCTTCCGCTTCGTGGCGCCATACACCGGGCTGGAGGTCTTCGAGAAGGCCGGCACGGTGATCGGAGACAACGATGGTGTGCCCGTGGCCACGCCCTATGACAACTGCGTGCTCGTGATGCCCTCGGTGCGGCAGGCCCGCGCGGGCGTGACGGTAGTGCGCTTTGCCCGGCGGCGGCCACTGTAGCAAGCGGCAAGCCCTTGCCAAATGACGAGGGGTTTTGTCGCTGCTACGTCTGCAAATACGCCTGCAGCTCCTTGCGGCTCTGCACGCCCAGCCGCGTATAGATCTGTCGCCGGTGGTAGGTGGCCGTGTTGGCGCTGATGCCCATGCGCTTGGCGATCTGGTCCTCGGGTACGCCACGCACCAGCCAGTAGGCCAGCTCATGCTGGCGCTGCGGCAAGCCCAGCGCGCGCAGCGTGGGCAGAAGGTGCGCTACACGCGCCACACGCTGTGTGATGTGGATGCCCACCACCCGGTCGTTGTGGCTGCCACCTTCCCCGGATCCCGCCGCAGCGGCCATCTGCGTGGCGCGCAGAGAAAACCAACCGCTGGCATTGTTCAGGTCCAGTTGCGGCAGCTCGGGCGCCTGGCCCCAGTCCGTGTTGCCCTCCCCCACCGATCGCATGCGTTCCAATAAAAAGCGCAGCGCAGGCGGCAGCTCACTGCGGCGGTACCAGCGCAGGCCAAAGGCCAACGCCATCAGCCGATCCGCCTGGGGCGACGTCCACAGTAGCCTGCCCTCCGCCGTGGCGACCAGCATGGCGCTGTCTTGCACCACACTGCCCTGCGCATCCATCTCACCGGGCTGCAACGCACGCGCCAGCCACGGTGCGAGCTGTTCCAGCAGGGCGATCTCCCCGGACACAAAGCGCGGCGCGCCGGGCTTGCGGCACAGCTTGAGCGAGCCCAAGCCGCGACCCTGCGGCGTGCGCAGCACCAGGCTCAGAAAATCCTGCCACTCCGAAGGCCGCGCCAGCTCGTTGTAGAAATCGCTGCGAATGAATTCATGGCGGGAGACTTGGAGGATCTGCTCCATCGCCAGCACCCCATGCTCATGGCGCACGGCGGCGGCGAAGTCGTGCAGGCTGTAGCGCACCAGCTTGAGCTCTTGCACCATCATTTGGGGATCGAAATAGCGGTGCATCCACTCGCGCGCGGGCGACGGCTCGATGTACGCATCCAGCACTCCGTCGGCATCGGGGTGAAAGTACACGCCCGTATCGAAGCCGATCAGCTGGTGCAGTTCGTGCAGCACGAGCTCGATGAGCTGGGGGCCGGTGAAATCCAGGCAGGCCATGTGCTGCAGGCGGGCGAGGGCGTGCTGCTGCGTGCGAGAAAGAGACATGGAGGTAGGGCGTGGCAGGTGCGCGCATCCATGCAGCACCTGGCAGCAGCGTAACGCAAGGACGATGGAAATTTCAACGGTGTGAATCGCAGGCACCCGCCCAGACACGCCGTGAACAAACTTCTCGCACTCCTCGCCCTGGCCACCGGCACCCACACTGGCGCGAGCGCCTGCGCACGTTGAAGAACAGCAAGGCGGACACCACTGTGGACGCCTGCGGCCCTCAGTGGTGGCCCCCTGGACGGGTTATCGCCGCATGCGGCGCCGGACGAAGGCCAGCATGGCCAACGACAGGCCCATCAGTGCCAGCGGACTGTTCATGGGCACCGACACAGGGTCGCCGCCCCCGCCAGGCGGGATGGCTCCCGCGGTGTTCGTCAAGTCAAACGTCTGCGTGACAGGTTGCTCCAGCACGGTGTCGTACACCACGGCGCTGACCTGGTGCAAGCCCACCGCGGCGCTAGCGGTGGCCGTGACTTCCGCGAAACCATTGGCATCGGCCAGCGCGCTTTCGGCAGACAGCACCACCCCGCCAGCGGTCGTGAAATAGACACGCACTTGCGGCGTGCTGCTGCCGTCCCAGCCAGTGACTTTCACGCGCAGTTTCTGGGCAAAGGTGGTATTGATCGGCGTGCTTTGGGGGGTACCGCTCACCGTGGTCATGAACTTGGGCAGATCCGCCACGTTTCTCAGCACGCGGTTTTGGGGGCTGACCAACGAACTGCCTTGCACGCTGGCCTTCACCGAGTAGGTGCCGACAAACCCGTTGGCCGTCCCGCTCACCTGTGCGTTGCCCGCAGCATTGGTCACCGCCGTCAGTGTGGAGAAGCTCGCCGTGGCACCCGATACCGGATCGGTCGTGATGGCAAAAACAACCGTTGCGCCTTGCACCGGGTTGCCAAAAAAGTCCTGCACGTGCGCCGTGACAGGTGCCGAGAACGGCTTGGTGACGTACGTCCATTGCGGCGTGGACACGTCAAAGGCAATGGCGGCGGCGGCGCCGGCCGGCGCGGAGTTCGACAGCTTGATCGAGACGCCGGTGGTGCCAGGCGCCGTGGCACTGACACTGTAGGCGCCAGACTTGCCCGTGGCGGTGGCCGAGACCGCCGCGAACCCGTTCGCATCCGTCACTGCGGTGGACGACGACAGCACCACGCGCGACGGTACGCTGGGGCCGCCGAACGTTACCGTGACACCGGCCTTCGGATTGTTCGACGCATCGGTCACCCGCACTTGCAGCGGTGTGCCAAAGGCCGTGTTGACCAGGGTGATCTGGTTGTTGCCTGCCGTGACCGCCAGACTGTCCGTGTTGGTATTGCACAAATTGAAGAGTGGCACATTGCCCAGGCTGGTGATGAATCCCTTCATCTGATAACAACCCATCACGCCATTGGCAACCGGGGTATAGCTAAAGACACCTTGCGCATTGGTGGTGCCCGAGCCAGTGGACGCGATGGGCAGGCTGGGGCCGGGGTTCACCGGGGTAATACTCACCGCCAAGCCCGGCACGCCCACGCCATTGCTGTCGAGCACCTTGATCGACAGGGGTTGCGCAAAAGGGGTGTTGAACACCGTGCTCTGCGGCGTGCCGGTCGTCGCGATGGACGAAGCAGCGAGGGCAATGGTCTCGAAAACAGCAATTTTCCCGGCCCCCGGGCCTGAGGTCACGAGATCGGCGCGGCCATCGCGGTTGAGATCAATGGCAGCGAGCATGCGCGTGACCGAATAGCCAATATGCTCATTCAATACAAAGCTGTGGTTGGCTTGCTGCAACCCCACATAACCATCCGAGATTACGTCCAGCCGGCCGTCACCATTCACATCGGCCACGATGACTCGCCCCATGTCACGGCCACCACCGTTGGAAACCCCCGTGGTGAAAAGCTTGGTGGAAGGCAAGAATATGCCGTTGCCAACGCCTTTGGCCAGCCACACCCCCTGGCCGTAAATGTTCTGCATGAGCAAATCGAGTTTGCCATCTCCATCGATATCAGCGACTTCAATATCGCCAATATTGCCGACACTACCTCCCGCGCCAAGAATCTGCGCTTGGGGCGCAAACGATCCGTTGCCCGCCCCTTTCAGCCATGAAACCGTTCCCCCGCTGACGGCGTCTGAAAAAACCAGGTCGGGCTCCCCATCCCCGTCAATATCGGCCACCTGTGCTTCTCGCACAGATTTATTCATGGACAGTCCGCTGTAGGTCACCTCGTGCTGCCCCACCAGAAGGAAATTACCGAAACCGATATTCTGCAAAACCTCAAAATAAGAGGTTCCACCGAAATTTCCGGGATCGTACACAGCGACAACGATGTCCAATCTTCCGTCATGGTTCAAGTCGGCGAGCATGGGGTTTGAAGCACCATAATCACTCGCATCCGCAAGCCCTGGCCGCTGCGGAACAAAAGCGCTGAAGTCCCCATTGCTGTTGCCTGAGCCCTTCAATACGGATACGCCCAGATTGTCGGTAATCACCAAATCAATCTTGCCATCTCCATCGATGTCGCCAGCGGAGATACCGTTGGCTTTTTGCAGACCGAACACCAGATTATTGAAATCATGCTTCAACGCCAGGCCGCCAATGGGGGTGCCTAGGTAAATGAGAAGCTGGTCGGTTTCGCTGTTGAGAACCGCTAGGTCGGGGTAGCCATCGTTGTTGAAGTCCGCGCTCACTGCGGCAGTCGAAACGTTGGGGGCATTGCTGGCGCTATTGGCCTGCAAATCGGGCGGGCCATAGATATTGGCCGCTTGCGCTGGCAACGCTATTGCGCAGAAAGCGGCGGCTGCAGCGATGCCAGCGGCAGCACGTTTCGCCTTTTGCATCCATCTGCTGGCTATTTGGGGAGTTTTCATGGCTCTTGAATCCGACTGTTTCACTCGAATCAGTTTAGGAAGCCCAGTCCCCCAGCGCCCCACCCCTAGGGATGGGTGCAGCCACAAATCTTCCTGTACTCAGCATCCCCCGAGGTAGCAAGCCAGCGAACAGTTGCGCCAGCGCGCAAAACCAGCCCCCCGCCATCCCACCCTCAGGGGTGGGGCGCCGCGCCGGGGGAATCCATAGACTGGACGGCAGACGCTAAATTGCTCCTAAAAACATAGCTTTTTGTGCTTGATGGACAAGCGCGGGGGCGGTTTTTCTGCCATTTTTCCCAACACATCCACTCACCGCCCCATGCGAAAACACCTTGCCCTCCTGGCCCTGGCCACCTTTGCCCACGCAGGTGTCTGGGCCGCCACCTACAGCTACACCAACAACGGCTACGCCCCCGCCAGCCTGCACAACTACACGGCGCCCTGCGGCGGAGGCAGCTGCGCCAACTTCACCGCTGCCATGGCCCCGACGGCCACCTTCACCACGGCCGTGCCGCTGGCGCCCAACTTGGTCAATAGCGATGTTCTTCTTCCGGGCGGCAACATCCTTGCGTACACGGTGTTCGACGGGGTTACCACCTATACCCTGGGTGACCCGCAGGTGACGGGGTACCAGGTAAGGGCCTCCACCGATGCCACAGGCCAATTGACGGCGCTGTCGATGATCGTCATGCGCTGGCAGGCCCCCGGCCCGCACGGCGGCGCCAACATGCGGCTGGACGCGGTCAACACCAACTCCGGCGCGTACCACAACGTGATATGCCTGGCGGTCGATGTCGAAGACCGATGCACCGCCTGGGAGGGGTTCGGCAGCATCGACGGCAACACCAGTTGGGCAAACGTAGGCGCGTTGCCTGCGGGCGCTGTACAGGCCGTGCCGGTGGACAACCCTTTTGCCTTGTTGCTGACGGCCGCCGGCCTGCTCGGCATCGCCTTGCGCGGGCGGCGAGAGTTACTCCTCAAAAGATAGCTGCCCGCGCTTGGTACACGTTGCTTTAAGACTTTTTTATACAAAAACTCCAACACAATGAAAAAAACTCTTCTCCTGCTGGCCGCGCTTTTCGTCCAGGCCAGCGCCTGGGCGGCCACCTATACCTATGCAGGCCCGCCCTACAGCGCCACCAATCTGCACAACTACACCAACTGCATTCCAGGCTTTGGCAACTGCGGTACCTACACCACTGCCATGGCGCAGGCAGGCTCGTTCACCACAGCGGCGCCTCTGCCAGGCAATCTCAATTTCACCGACATCACAGCGCAGGTCACTTCGTTCTCGTTCTCCGACGGATTGACCACCTACTCCAGCAGCGACCCGCAGGTGACGCTGGTGAGCGTCATGGCCACCACCACCGGAGGAATCCTTGAGTTCGGCGTGATCGTTCAGCGCTGGCAAGCATCTGCCCCTCACGCAGTGGGCGATCATCTCGACCAGATGAACATCCATCTTGGCGGTAGCCACAACGCGGAGTGCCAGACCGTGCCCGTGTCCACAACGCAAGGCGCCATCATGTGTGGCACGACCTATGTGGGCGACGTGTACTCCAGTTGGCACGACACCAACACGGGCGGCGTCTGGACGCTTGCCGCCACGCCGCCCGCGGCGCCCACGGCAGTGCCCACGCTCGGCGAATGGGGCCTGGTGCTGCTGGCCGGGCTATTGGCCGCACTGGGCCTGCGCCAGCGCCGCGAGGCTTGATTTTTCTTTCTGATTCATTCGTCGCTGCGGGCAACGGCTTGTGTCCCGTGTCGTGCAGGACAACAACCCGCGTTCTTTTTCCTTCAGGAGTTTCCCCGTGTCCCCCGAACAAATCCATCTGGTGCGCCAGAGCTTTGCGCAGGTTGCGCCCGTCGCCGCGCAGGCAGGCGTGCTGTTCTATGCCAAGCTGTTCGCACGCGACCCCGCCATCCAGGGGTTGTTCGAGTCGTCCGACATGCACATGCAGGCACGCAAGCTGCTGGACATGATCGGCAACGCCGTGCGGCTGCTCGACCATCCCGAGCGGCTAGACCCCGCGCTGCGTTCGCTGGGCCAGCGCCACACGGGCTATGGCGTGCAGGCCGCGCACTACGACACGGTGGGCGCAGCCCTGCTGGAGACGCTGTCCGATGCGCTGGGCGGTACCTTCACCCCCGCGACCCGAGAAGCCTGGACCGCGATGTATTCCCACGTGGCACGCACCATGCAAGCGGGTGCCACGCCGCCGAACTAGCACAATGAACCGCATGAGCACCACCATGCCCCGCACAACGCCCCGTCTTCGCGCCAGCGCCGCCGCCTGGGTGGCGGTCGCACTGGCCACTTCTGCAGTCACTGCCATGGCCCAAGCCTCAACCCCCTTGCTGTTCAAGATCGTCACCGTGCGCGACGAGGTCATCGTCGCCGTGCCGCCGGACGAGGCCGGTGCCCTGCGCCCCGAGGCCGCCGCCATCGGCCAGGCCCTGGCCGCCAAGGGCGCGCTCACCCTCTGGCAATACGCACCGCGCAAAGGGGCCGACGGCGCGCTGGAGATGGCGCCCCGCGCCAAGATCAGCGTGCTGGCGCACGACAGCCTGCGCGTGGAGCCGTACACCGCAGCGGTGCGGGTCGTTCCGGTGCAGTAAGCCCGCCGCGCGCCGTTGCGCCTCCCATGCAGAACGAGAATGGCACGCTTCAGCAGGCCCCCACCGGGTTCGCCCGCGTGTGTGCGCTGGCGCTCGGGGCGCTGGCCGCACTGTGCGGCTGCGACGGTGGCGCGGGTTACCAGCGAGGCTGGGCGGGGGGCTGGACCTACGGCGGCGCGGCCTTCACCCCGGGCGACCCCACAACGTTCCAGCCGCTCTCGCCACACTTTGGGCGCGACGCGCAGCAAGGCTACTGCCGGGGCAGCGCAGTGGAGGGCAGCGAGGGCGCCACGTTCGAAGCCCTGTCGGAACACGAGGCACGCGACAGCCGTGCGGTCTACTACTGCAAAACCTACCGCAAGGCGCAGGAGTATTGGGCCTACCAGCACCTGCGCACCACCACCATCCCCGGCGCCGATGCGGCCAGCTACCGCGTGCTGGCCCACGGCCATGCCCACGACCGGCATCGCGCCTACGACCGGGGCCAGCCTTTCGCCGTGCGCGATGCGGCCAGCTTCGAGCCGCTCAGCCCCCGCTTTGCGCGCGATGCGCAGCGCGGCTACTTCGAGCATGCCGAGATTCCCGCCAGCCACGGCCCAAGCTTTGCGCTGATGGACGAAGACGACCCCGGCTACGCACGCGACCGCACCCACGCCTGGCACGGCCACATCGAGGTCAATCAGCCCGACCGGGGGCCGCACCCCGTGTTGCGTCTCCTGCGCGGCGCTGACCTGGCCACGCTGCGCGCCCTGGGGCGTGGCTACGCGGCCGATGCGCGGCGGGTTTGGTACCAGGGCGAGCCGCTGGCGCGGGCGGATGCGGCCAGTTTCACCGTGCTGTCCAATGCGACTGCGACTGCGACTGCGGACGTGGACGTGGATGCGCGCGACCGCACGCAGGCATGGCAGCGGGGGCGTATCGTGGCTGGCAAGGACCCTGGCCCGGCCGCAAGGTGAGGCACTGCCGTGCCCACACCAGCGGCTCTCCAGCGGCAGGGGCTTGCCCTGCGTTGTGAAGGCCTGGGGACAACCGCAGTGTTTTAACTCCGCCTGCGCGCCCTCATTGCGCCGCCCGCGCGGCGTCCACATGCGCCTTCACCCGCTGCGCCAGGGCCATGTCACCCGGGGTTTCGGGGCTCCATTTGTCAATGGTGCGGGGCTGCTCGTCGGCGTCCACCGCCGTGTAGACCGCCACGCAGTGCAGCACCTCTTGCTGCTGTGCGCTGTGGACGCTGCCGCTGCGCACCTCCACCGCCAGGTGCATCGAGGTGTCGGTGGTAAAGGCCAGGCGGGCATGCACCTCCACCAGGTCCCCCGGCCGGATGGGGCGCGTGAAATTCGCGCCACCGACAAACTCGGTGATACACGGCCCCTGGGCCCAGGCACTCGCGCAGGCAAAGCCCGCTTCGTCCACCCAGCGCAGCACGGTGCCGCCGGGCACGCGGCCAGCCTGCGGCAGGGTGCTTTGAGACGCCAGGAAACGCAGGGTGATCGATTGCATGCGGGGTGCTCCAAAGGACGGGATGGGTTCATTATTCTCCAGCGCACCATTTGCCGCGGCGCTGCCCGAGCCGACCGAGGGGCGGTGCGGGACGCCCAGCGGGCACACACGCGGTGCTGCAAAAAATTGACCTGAGTCAAAACCCTACTGAAGACAGACCCCTACATTGCGTTACATTCCGCGCGGTCTGATGGAGGGCCGCATCCCAGTCGGCGGGTGCCGACACCCCGCCCCTGAGGTCTATCTTTTTGCGCACACATTGACCGTGCGCCTACTGCCATGTCACTTCTGCACCGGTTAAACCTGCTCGAAAAATTCCTCATCCTGGGAACCCTCGGGCTCATGATGAGCGCGCTGCCCACCTACCTGACGGTGCGCGATTCGCTGCACGCCATTGGCCACGCGCACCACGAGGCGCAGGGCGTGGTCCCCGCACAGGCGCTGACCCGGCTGGTGCAGCAGATGCAGGTGCACCGGGGCCTGTCGGTGGGCATGCTCGGTGGCGACGAAACCCTGGCAGCGCGCCGCCCCGCCGCGCGCGATGCCGTCAACACGGCCCTGGACGATGTCACCACCCGCTTTGCGGCCGCCAAGGTGCCCGCCCCCCAGATGGCCACCTGGACCCAGGCCCAGCAGACCTGGCGCACGCTGGAGCAGGCCGTGGCCGCACGCAGCATCGAGCAGGCCCAGAGCACGGCGCAGCACACGCAGCTCATCGCGTCGCTGCTGCAGCTCAACGAATCCTTGCTGCATGCCTATGGCCTGCAGATCGACCCTGACGCCGACACCCACGCGCTGATCCAGGCCTCGCTGGTGCAGGCGCCCATGCTGGGCGAAAAGCTGGGCATGCTGCGCGCCCAAGGCGCCAGCGCACTGGGCAAGCACGAGCTGACGCCCCAGGGCAAGGGCCAGCTGCTGGTGCTGCAGCAGCGTGTGGCCGAGCTGCAGGCCGACACCTTCCGCGGGCTGGACCGCGCCCTGCAGGGCAACCCCGATCTGCAGCGCGCCCTGGGCAGCAGCGCACGGGCGGTGCAGGGCCAGATCCAGCAATCGCTGCAGATGGCCGAGCGCGACGTGATCAACGCCAGCGAACTCCAGCTGCCCTCCAAGGACTATTTCGACGCGTTCACCCGCACCATCGAAGCGCTGAACGCACTCAACAACCTGTCCATGGCCAGCCTGGACCAGGCCCTGCAGGCCCGGGTGTCCGACCTGCAGCGGGGGCTGCTGTGGGTGGCGCTGGCCCTGGTGGTCACGCTGTCGACCACCAGCGGCATGGCGCTGGTGTTTGTGCGCTCGATGACCGGGCCGCTGACGCAGGCCGTGGCGCTGTCGCGTGCCGTGGCGCAGGGTGACCTGAGCGGCGGCGTGCTGCCCCACGGCACCAACGAAGTTGGCCAGCTGCTGGAAGCCCTGATGCAGATGCGCACCCAGCTCACGCAGGTGGTGCGCCAGGTGCGCAACGGGTCTGAAAATGTGGCCACGGCCAGCGTGCAGATTGCCCAGGGCAACACCGACCTGTCGGCACGCACCGAAAGCCAGGCCAGCGCGCTCGAAGAAACCGCCGCCTCGATGGAGCAGCTCAACGCCACCGTGCGCCAGAACGCCGACAGTGCCCAGCAGGCCAGCCAGTTGGCCGCGAGCGCCAGCACCGTGGCCGTGCAGGGCGGCGAGGTGGTGGCCCAGGTGGTGGACACCATGCAGGGCATCAACGCCTCGTCGCAGAAGATCTCGGACATCATCGGCGTGATCGACTCCATCGCATTCCAGACCAACATCCTCGCGCTCAACGCGGCCGTGGAAGCCGCTCGCGCGGGCGAACAAGGCCGGGGTTTTGCCGTGGTGGCCAGTGAGGTGCGCAGCCTGGCCGGGCGCAGTGCGGAGGCCGCGCGCGAGATCAAGGCCCTCATCAGCGCCAGCGTGGAGCGCGTGGAGCAAGGCACGGCCCTGGTGGACCGCGCGGGCAGCACCATGACCGAGGTGGTGGCGTCCATCCGCCGCGTGACCGACATCGTGGGCGAGATCAGCGCGGCCAGCCACGAACAATCGCTGGGTGTGGCCCAGGTGGGCGAGGCCGTGACGCAGATGGACCAGGTCACGCAGCAAAACGCCGCCCTGGTCGAGGAAATGGCCGCCGCCGCCAGCAGCCTGCAAAACCAGGCCGAAGACCTGGTGCATGTGGTGTCGGTGTTCCGGCTGGGGGACGAAGGCCAGGGCCAGCACAGGGCACCACGCCCCACGAATTCGCTACGAATTCAATAGCTATTGGCGCTTACCCATCAAGCGCTAGCGGCCATTTTTATTCAAATTCTGCGCGCCCCGTGGCGCCTCGGCGCCGCGCGGAGCGGCGGATGAGCCGGGCAAACCGCTCGCTCCTCCGTTGCGCATCCGTTCACGCCGTCGCGGGCTCACCGCCCGGCCCCGCCAGCGGCAACACCAGCCGCGCACGCAGCCCCTGGCCGGGCGCGCTGTGCAACTCCAGCGCACCCCCATGGGCACGCGCCACGCGCTCGGCAATCGCCAGCCCCAGCCCGGCCCCGGGGGCGCCCGCACGCGCCGCACCACCGCCGCGCACAAAAGGCTGGCGCATGTGGTCCAGCTCGTTGGCGTCCATGCCGATGCCGTGGTCGGCCACTTCGATCCACACCTGCTGCGCACCACCGCCCGTGCGCAGCACCACCGGGACGGCGCCATGTCGCCAGGCGTTTTCCACAAGGTTGTCCAGCGCGCGGCGCAGGGCCTGGGGGCGTACGGGCACGTCGGGCAAGGCACCCAGTTCCAGCACCAGCGCACGGCCATGGTCGGCCTGTGCTTCGACCACGGTCTGGGCCAGGTCGTTGAGCGATGCAGCGATGGGCGCTTCTGCCTCACCACTGCGTGCGAATTGCAGGAACTGGCCCACGATGCCGTCCATCTCGTCGATGCTGCGCGCCATGCTGGCCGCCAGCGGCGCATCGACCTGCGCCCCGGCAATCTCCACGCCCAGGCGCAGCTTGGTCAGCGGCGTCCGCAGGTCGTGCGACACGCCCGCCAGCATCAGCGCGCGCTCGTGGTCGGCGGCGGCCAGGCTCTGTGCCATCTGGTTGAAGCTGCGGCCCACGGTGGCGATTTCTTCGGGGCCAGCCTCGGGCAGCACCGCGGGGGTCTGGCCCCGCGCGAGCTGCCGCGCTGCCACCACCACCTGGGCCAGCGGCCGGTGGATGTGCCGCTGCAGCCACCATGCGCCGAGCAGCGCCAGCAGCATGCTGACCAGCGTGGCCATGAGCCAGGCGCCGGTGAACTCGCGCGTGGGGAACACGCTGGGCAGGTTCAGCCAATAACTCTCCGGCCCATCCGCGCCCTGGTGCACCACACGCAGGGCCAACACGCCGGTGCTGTCGCGGCGCCATAACGGTTGCGGCGGCTGCGGGCTTTGTGTTGCCGCACCGTCCGCACCAAGACGGCGCGACACGGCCAACACAAATTGCCGCTCCATGGGCGACAGCAGCGCACGCCGCGCTGCGCTCTCCGGCGCCACAGGCGGTATGGCCAACGCGGCCTGCCGGTTGAACGCCTCGACAAACGCCCCACGCTGCGCCGGGGGCAGCGCCTGCAGCCCGGCCCGCAGCGCAGCCACGTTGCGCGCCACGCCATCGGCCACCTGCACCACGCGGGGCTTGAAGATCATCTGCCGCACCAGCACCGCCGCCACCAGCTGCCCCAGCACGATGAGCACGGCCATCAGCAGCAGGTTGCGCCCCAGCAGGCTGCGCGGCCAGAGCCCCCAGCGGCGGGTGGTTGCGGAGGCCGTCATGGCTGGCGCCCCCCACCGGGGGAAGAGCCATCGGGCAAGAACACATAGCCCACGCCCCACACCGTGCGGATGTGGCGCGGCTGGGCCGGGTCGGCCTCGATGAGCTTGCGCAGGCGCATCACCTGCACGTCGATGCTGCGGTCGGTGGCGGTGTGGTCGGGCCCATAGGCCAGCGCGATAAGCCGGTCGCGTCCCAGGGGCCGGTGCGGTTGTTGCGCCAGCGCCTGCAGCAGCGCGAATTCGCCGGTGGTCAGGGGCACGTCCTGCGCACCGTGGTCGTCGTTCCCATCGTTGCGCTCCAGACGGCGCTCGTCCAGCCACAGCGTGAAGGCACCAAACGCAATGCGCCCACCCGTCTGGCGCGGCCCGGTATGGGCGCCCAGCACACGCTGGCGCCGCACCATGGCCTGGATGCGGGCCAGCAGCTCGCGCGGGTTGAAGGGCTTGGGCAGGTAGTCGTCAGCGCCCATCTCCAGGCCCACGATGCGGTCCACCGGGTCGCCGCGCGCGGTGAGCATCAGGAGGGGAATGGTCTCGCCCTGCGCCCGCAGGCGGCGGCAGATGGCCAGGCCGTCCTCGCCCGGCATCATCACGTCGAGCACCAGCACATCAAACCGCTCGCGCTGCAGCAGCACATCGAGCGGGCCCGCGCCATCGACCGTGCGCACGGTGTAGCCCTGGTCGCTGAGGTAGCGCTGCAGCAGGGCACGCAGGTCGGGCTCGTCATCAGCGACCAGGATTTTGGCCAGGGGGTCGGTCATGGGCAGGGAGCAACGTGGCAAGTGAAGGCGGCGTGGTGGCAATGGTAGGCGCTACTTGGACGGTACGGCGGGCCATGCACCCCCAGCCATGACAAGGCATGACGGAGCCGCAGTCGTTTGTCATGGTTTGTCATACATCGGCGGATTTTTGCCATCAATGGCTCACACCCGGGACCCACAGTACAGCCATGCCACACCCCAAGGCAAACCCCAAGGAGTTGACCACCATGCCTTTGCTGCCCCACCCCGCTGACAACGACCTGCTGCACCGCCCCGCGCTGGCAGCGGGTGTGCTTGTGTTACCCGCCCTCGCCACCCTGGGGCTGAGCGCCGTGCTGGCGCTGGCTGCCCCCACCGAAGCGCAGGCCCGCACCCGCCGGAGCGTGGAACACAACGCCGATGGCAGTACCACCACCCACACCGGCGTGGCCCGCAGCGGCCCGAACGGCGCGATGCTGCGCGGCCGCACCGCCACCACCGATGGGCAGGGCAACGGCAGCGTGACCCGCCGCGGCGCCACCGTGGGCGCGCAGGGCGGGGTAGCCGCACGCCAGGGCAGCACCACCCGCAGTGTTGACGGCAGCGCCAGCCACAGCGGCACGGTGTCCGCCCAGAATGCCCAGGGCAGCCTGCACAGCAGCGGCGGGGCGAGCCGCAATGCCGACGGCAGCGTGGAGCAGGCCCGCAGCACCACCGCCACCAGTGCGGCCACCGGCAACAGCGTGCAGACGCAGAGCAGCTACAGCAAGGACAGCGGCTTGAGCCGCAGCGCCACCTGCTACGACGCGAGCGGCACGGCCATGGCTTGTCCGACGCGGCCTTAACACCGTCTAGACCCAGCCATCGATTGCCACCCTCTGAACTCAGGAGCTTTGCCATGTCCCTGCGCCGCACCCTCACCTTCACCACCCTCGCCGCGCTCACGCTGGCCACTGCCAGTGCGCAGGCCCAAACCACCGCGCACAACGGTGGCCGCCTGCGCGCTCTCATCGCGCAAAAACAGGCAGCCGCAGCACCAGCAGCCCTGTCTGCAGGCGTGCAGCGCATCGCCGATGTGCCCTACGGCACCGACCCGGCACAGCGCATGGACGTGTATGTACCCACCAGCCCCACGACGGGCACCAACAGCCTGGTGGCCAGCGCGGTGCGCGCGCCGGTCATCTTCATGGTGCACGGCGGCGGCTGGCGGCATGGCGACAAGGCCATGGGCCGCGTGGTGCAGGAGAAGGTGAACCGCTGGGTGCCCAAGGGCTTCATCCTCATCTCCATCAATTACCGCATGCTGCCCGACGCCCCCGTGGCCGTGCAGGAGCGCGATGTGCAGGCCGCCCTCATGGCCGCGCAGCAGCGCGCTGGCACCTGGGGCGGGGACCCGAGCCGCTTCATCCTCATGGGCCACTCGGCCGGTGCCCACCTGGTGGCCCTGCTCAATGCGCGCGCCCCGCAGGCGCTGCGCGAAGGCGCCTGGCCGTGGCTGGGCACCGTCTCGCTGGACAGCGCCATGACGAACGTGCCGGCGCGCATGCGCGCCCCGCACTTGCCGCTGTACGACGACGCATTTGGCACTGACCCGGCTTATTGGGTGGCCATGTCGCCCTTCCACCAGTGGACGGTGGGCGCCCCGCCCATGCAAATGGTGTGCTCGGCCCAGCGGGCTGACGACCCTTGTCAGCAATCCGATGCCATGGCCCGCCACGTGCGCAACCAGGGCGGCCGCGCCGAGGTGCTGCCACAGGACCTGGACCACGGCGAAATCAACGCCCAATTGGGCCTGGAGAGCGACTACACCCGGGCGGTGGAGGCCTTCATGGGATCGCTGGATGCGGAGGTGGCCCGTCGCCTGCAGTGATGCAGCGGCAAATTGCTACTGAATTAATAGCTTTTAGCGCTTTATAGATAAGCGCTAGCAGCCATTTTCATTCAGATTTCGCCCGCAGGTAGGGCGCCAGATACCGCCCCGTATGGCTGGCCGGGTTGGCCGCCAGCTCCTCGGGCGTGCCCACCCCCACCACGGTGCCGCCACCCGCGCCGCCCTCGGGGCCCATGTCGATGAGCCAATCGGCCGTTTTGATCACGTCCAGGTTGTGCTCGATGATGACGATGGTGTTGCCCGCGTCGCGCAGCTGGTGCAGCACCTTGAGCAGCAGGTCGATGTCCGCAAAATGCAGGCCGGTGGTGGGCTCGTCCAGGATGTACAGCGTGCGGCCGGTGTCGCGTTTGCTGAGCTCCTGCGCCAGCTTCACCCGCTGCGCCTCGCCGCCCGACAGCGTGGTGGCCGCCTGGCCCAGGCGGATGTATGACAGGCCTACATCCAGCAGCGTCTGCAGCTTGCGCGCGATGGTCGGCACGTCCTTGAAGAAGGCGGCGGCGTCTTCCACCGTCAGCTCCAGGATCTGCGCGATGTTCTTGCCCTTCCACAGCACTTCCAGCGTCTCGCGGTTGTAGCGCTGGCCGTGGCAGATGTCGCAGGGCACGTACACGTCGGGCAAAAAGTGCATCTCCACCTTCACCACGCCGTCGCCCTGGCAGGCCTCGCAGCGGCCCCCGGCCACGTTGAAGCTGAAACGCCCGGGGCCGTAGCCACGCTCCTTGGCGGTGTTGACCTCGGCCATCAGCTCGCGGATGGGGGTGAACAGGCCGGTGTAGGTGGCCGGGTTGCTGCGCGGCGTGCGGCCGATGGGGCTCTGGTCGACGTTGATGACCTTGTCGAAGTACTCGATGCCCACGATCTCGTCGTGCGCGGCGGGCTCTTCGTGCGCGCGGTACAGCTGGCGGGCCACGGCGGCGTACAGCGTGTCGTTGACCAGCGTGCTCTTGCCGGAGCCCGACACGCCGGTCACGCAGGTGAGCAGCCCTACCGGAAAATCCACCGTCACGTTCTTCAAGTTGTTGCCCGTGGCGCCTGCCACCCGCAGCGCCTGCAGGGCTCCCTGGCGCGCGTGGTGCTCGGCCATGCGCTCGGCGCGGCGTTTGCTGGCTTCGGTCTGCGGAAAGCGCGACTTGGCTTTGGCCGCCACCACAGGTGCGGCCTGCTCAAGCACCGGCAGCCAGGGCGTGCGGCGCGGGGGCACGGCAATCGAGCGCACGCCCGACAGGTACTGGCCGGTGAGCGACTGCGTGTTGCCACGCACTTCGTCATACGTGCCCTGCGCCATCACGCGGCCTCCGTGCACGCCCGCACCCGGGCCCATGTCGATCACGTGGTCGGCGGCGCGCATCATGTCTTCGTCGTGCTCGACCACGATCACGCTGTTGCCGATGTCGCGCAGGTGTTTGAGCGTGGCGATCAGGCGGTCGTTGTCGCGCTGGTGCAGGCCGATGCTGGGCTCGTCCAGCACGTACATCACGCCCGTGAGGCCCGAGCCGATCTGGGACGCGAGGCGGATGCGCTGCGCCTCGCCGCCGGAGAGGGTCTCGGCGCTGCGGTCCAGGCTCAGGTAGCTCAGCCCCACGTCGTTCAGGAACTGCAGGCGCGTGGCGATCTCGCGCACCACCTTGTCGGCGATCTCTGCCTTGGCGCCGGTGAGCCTCAGGTCGTTGAACCAGGCATGGGCGGTGTTCAGCGTGGCGTGGCTCACTTCAAAGATGGCGCGGGCCTGTTCGCCCTCGCCCAGCCTCACGTGGCGGGCTTCGCGGCGCAAGCGGGTGCCGTGGCATTCGGGGCAGGGCTGCGTGCTGCGAAAGCGCGCCAGGTCCTCGCGCACCACCACCGAATCGGTCTCGCGGTAGCGCCGCGCCATGTTGGGGATGATGCCTTCGAACGGGTGCTTCTTGGCATACACCTTGCCCTTGGAGGCACCGCTGTCCATGATGTAGCTGAAGGCGATTTCTTCGTCGCCCGAGCCGTGCAGGATGGCGTGCTGCACCGGCGCAGGCAGCGACTCGAAAGGCGCCTCGATGCTGAAGGCGTAGTGCTTGGCCAGGCTCTCGAGCATCGCAAAGTAGTAGCCGTTGCGCCGGTCCCAGCCCTTGATGGCGCCGCTGGCCAGGCTCAGCGTGGGGAAGGCCACCACGCGCGCGGGGTCGAACACGTCGCGCTGACCGATGCCGTCGCACGCCGGGCACGCGCCCATGGGCGAGTTGAACGAGAACAGGCGCGGCTCCAGCTCCGGCAGCGAATAGCTGCAGACAGGGCAGGCGAACTTGCTGCTGAACAGATGCTCTTGCCCCGTGTCCATCTCCAGCGCCAGCACGCGGCCGTTGCCCTCGTGCCCGCCCACGCGCAGCACCGACTCGATGCTCTCGGCCAGGCGCTGCTGCAGGTCGGCCCGCACCTTGATGCGGTCGATCACCACGTCGATGTTGTGCTTCTCGGTTTTTTTGAGCGCGGGCAGGTTCTCGTGCTCGTAGATCTGGCCGTCCACCCGAAAGCGGACATAGCCCAGCGCCTGCATCTGCGCGAACAGCTCGGTGAACTCGCCTTTCTTCTCGCGCGCCACGGGTGCGAGCAGCATGAGCTTGGTGTCTTCCGGCAGGGCCAGCACGGCATCCACCATCTGGCTCACGGTCTGCGCAGCCAGCGGCAGGCCGTGGTCGGGGCAGTAGGGCGTGCCAGCGCGGGCATACAGCAGCCGCAGGTAGTCGTGGATCTCGGTCACCGTGCCCACGGTGGAGCGCGGGTTGTGGCTGGTGGCCTTCTGCTCGATGCTGATGGCGGGCGACAGGCCCTCGATCAGGTCGACATCGGGCTTGTCCAGCCGCCCGAGGAACTGCCGTGCATAGGCCGACAGGCTCTCCACATAGCGCCGCTGGCCTTCTGCATAGAGTGTGTCGAACGCCAGGCTCGACTTGCCCGACCCCGACAGCCCCGTGATCACCACCAGCTGGTTGCGCGGGATGTCGAGGTCGATGTTCTTGAGGTTGTGCGTGCGCGCCCCCCGGATGCTGATGCGCTGCTCACGCAGGGCGCGGGCGAGGTAAAGGCCGCTGCTGTCAGCAGCTTGGGCATCGGTGGGGGAATGGGAGTCGGTCACGGAGTGGGGAAACAGCAGGGAAACCGATCATGATAGGTCAAGCCCCGTGACCTTGCCCACCGCACCCATCCCCGGTGCTGCGCGTACCGCCATGCCGTTACCATGGCACGCCATATCCATTTGCTAGCGCCAAAGTGAAAGACTCCACAACACCCCACACACCCCATGTTCATGCTCAGGCACTCACCGTGACCCGCGTGGAACGCGAGAAACTGGGCGGCCACGCCGGCCGGGTGGTCTGGCTCACCGGTCTGTCGGGTGCGGGCAAATCGACCATTGCCAATGCGCTGGAGGGGGAACTGAATCGCCAGGGCAAACGCACCTACATCCTGGACGGGGACAACATCCGCCAGGGGCTGAACCGGGATCTGGGCTTTTCGGACGCGGACCGGGCAGAGAACATCCGGCGCGTCGCGCAGGTGGCCCGCCTTTTTGTGGATGCGGGCGTGATCGTGGTGGTGGCCTTCATTTCGCCCTTCCGCGCAGAGCGCCAGGCGGCCCGGGAACTGTTCGCCCCCGGGGATTTTCTGGAAGTGTTTGTCGATGTGCCCCTGGCACTCGCCGAAGAGCGCGACCCCAAGGGCCTGTACCGCAAGGCCCGCACAGGCGAGCTGCGCCAGTTCACCGGTATTGATTCGCCCTACGAGCCACCGCTGGCCGCCGAGCTGGTGCTGCACACAGCCGAGCTCACGCCCCAGGAATGCGTGCAGCGGATCTGCGGTTTGCTGTGAGCCTTTGGGCCGGTCAGCCCTGCCTTGCGGGGCGTGGCACGGCCCCGCGCATGCCCGCGCGGATCGCGGCGCTTGCGCAATGGGCGAAAATCCCTGCTTTACCTGCCCCATAGGGCACCACCGTGCCGGAATCTCCTTCTTCACTTGCGGGCGCTGCCCCGCCGCCCCTGTCGCCATCGCCTTCCGGCAACGCCATGACCCCGCTGGAGCGCCGCTCCAGCCTCAGTCTGGCGCTGATCTTTGCGCTGCGCATGCTGGGCCTGTTCCTGGTTCTGCCCGTGTTTGCGCTGGAGGCCCGCAAGTACCCCGGTGGGGATGACCCCGCCCTGGTCGGTCTTGCCATGGGCATCTACGGCCTGACACAGGCGGTACTGCAGTTGCCGCTGGGCATGGCCTCCGACCGGTTTGGGCGCAAGCGCGTGATCGTGCTGGGTCTTTTGGTGTTTGCAGCGGGTAGCCTGCTGGCCGCACTCGCCGATTCGCTCACGGGGCTGCTGGTGGGCCGCGCGATGCAGGGCGCCGGTGCCGTGTCGGCCGCCGTGACCGCCCTGCTGGCCGACCAGACCCGCGACGCCGTGCGCACCAAGGCCATGGCGCTGGTGGGCGGCAGCATTGGCCTGATGTTTGCCGTGGCGCTGGTGGCCGCCCCCGTGCTGGCCGCCCACATCGGCCTGGCGGGCCTGTTTGGCCTGACCTGCGCACTGGCGCTGGCGGGCGTGGCGGTAGTGGTCTGGTGGGTGCCCGCAGAACCCGTGCAGCACCAGAACGCCCCCCGGGGCCGCCTGGCCGATGTGTGGGGCCACCCCGACCTGCTGCGCCTGAACCTGGGTGTGTTCGTGCTGCATACCGTGCAACTGTCGATGTGGGTGGCCGTGCCGGCCATGCTGGTGCAGGCAGGCCTCGCCAAGGACCACCACTGGCAGGTCTACCTGCCCGCGGTGGTGCTGTCGTTTGTGGCCATGGGCGGGCTCTTTGCGCTGGAGCGCGCTGGCAGGCTGCGCGCCGCGCTGCTGGGTGCCATCGCGCTGGTGCTGCTGGTGCAGGCGGGCCTGGGCCTGCTGGCGGCCGGTGGCAACACGCCGACACTGTGGGCGCTGGGGCCTTTGCTGTTTGTGTTTTTCTGCGGATTCAACGCCCTGGAGGCCAGCCAGCCCAGCCTGGTGTCGCGCATGGCGCCACCACAGCTGCGAGGCGCAGCGCTGGGGAGCTACAACACGCTGCAGTCGCTGGGCCTGTTTGCGGGCGGCGCACTGGGCGGCGCCCTGGTGAAATGGGCCGGCGCTCCGAGCCTGTTTGCCGTCACCACGGTCCTCACGGCGCTGTGGCTGGTGCTGACCTGGCCCCTGCGGCCCGTGGGGCGCGGCGGGCACTGAGCGGCGAACCACGCCACGCCGCCAGGGCTTCCATTGCGGGCCGGTTGCGGCACAATGGCGCGTTTGGCGCCCGGAAACCCTCTCCAAATCCGGCGCTTCGTTACCCCTTTAAGGCAAAGACAGCACCATGGCATCCGTAAACAAAGTCATCATCGTCGGCAACCTGGGCCGCGACCCTGAAATGCGCACTTTCCCCAGTGGCGACCAGGTGGCCAACGTGACGATTGCCACCACCGACAAGTGGAAAGACAAGCAGTCTGGCGAAATGAAGGAAGCCACCGAGTGGCACCGCGTGGTCTTCAACGGCCGCCTCGCCGAGATCGCAGGCCAGTACCTGCGCAAGGGCTCGCAGGTGTATGTGGAAGGCAGCCTGCGCACCCGCAAGTGGACCGACCAGAGCGGCGTGGAAAAGTACAGCACCGAGATCCGCGCTGACCAGATGCAGATGCTGGGCAGCCGCCAGGGCATGGGCGGTGGCCAGGGTGGTGGTGGCCAGCAAGGCGGCGGTTATGACGATGGCGGCTACGGTGGTGGTGACCAGGGCGGCGGCTACGACCAGGCCCCCCGCCGCGCCGCGCCCCCGCCACGCCCCATGGCGGCCCCTGCACAGCGCCCAGCACCCGCGCCCGTGGCACAGGCACCCCGCGCAGCCTCGGGTTTTGACGACATGGATGACGACATCCCGTTCTAAACACCGAACGACTGCACTTCAGACACAAGGCCCGCAGCGCAGACGCTGCGGGCCTTTTTTTATCCGCCAGCGCCCTCAAGATGCCGTGGCGACCGCGCGCGCAGCGCTTTTACAACGACCCGCGCCACCGCCACCCCCTCAGTTTGTCCAGTGCGGCACGGGTGCAACGGCGCCAACACTTTCTTACACCCGTTGCGCCCAACTCGAAGATCATCGTGCCCTTGCCGGCGCCTGGCACCCAGCGCAGCCGGCAATTTCTGGCCTGTACCAACAACATTCAACAACACAAGAGAGGGATAGCCATGCCAGGCTTCGTTCGCAAGATTCTGATTTTCGTCACCGGTTACGCTTGGCTGCTGCTGCTGGCCGGGCCGGGCCTAATCGCCCTGTCGGTATACAGCGGCTGGAAGGCCGATGGCGACCATGCCTATGCAGCGCGGGAAAGCCTGGAAACCGTGGCGGGCACGGTGACCCAGGCCTCCGAGGTCACGGTCAAGCGCAAGCGCCGCACGACCAAGAAGTTCTACGAAATCAGCGTCAAGCCCGATGGCGCAGTTGCCGAGGCGCGCAAGCTGCGCATCGACTACAGCACGCCCCAGGAACTGGTGGGCAACCTGATCGACGAAAAAATCACCGCGCTGGTGGACAAGAGCGACAACGACCTGGTGTACGAAGTGGCGGTCGATGGAAAGCCCGTGATCAGCTATGAGGCGACCAAGCAGCGCCTGCAGGCCGAGGCCGCGTCCTCGGCCCAGTCCTTCAGCGGAGCTGGCACCTGGATCTTCGCGATCTTGCTGACCCTCATCGGCGCTGCAGGTGTGTGGTCCAACCGCAGGCTGCGCGCTGCGGACCAGGAACAGCAGCTCAGCGCCGCCTGACGATTTTTCACCGAGAGGGAGGGAGGAGTGCGCCTGCCGCGCCTTTCCTCTGATTACACAACGAACCCATAGAGGAATGTGCCATGAACCCCAATGCCCTGACCCCTTCGACGCCGGAAGGCGCACCGTTTGAACGGCGCGATTTCATCGTCTCTACCTACAAGCACCTTGGCGCGGCCATGCTGGCCTTTGTGGTGCTGTCCGCTGTCCTGATGGTGTCCGGATTCTCGGGCACCACCGCCAAGATGCTGCTGGGCAGCGGCAACAAATTCATCTGGCTGGGCGTCATGGGCGCGTTCATGCTGGTGGGCTGGCTGGCCTCGTACATGGCCGACAACTCTGAAAACCCGCAAACACAGCTGATGGGCCTGGGCCTGTACGTGCTGGCAGAAGGCCTGATCTTCGCGCCGATGTTCGGCATCGCACAGATCGTGGCCCCTGGTGCCATTGGCGCTGCGGCCTTCATCACGCTGCTGCTCGTGGGCGCGCTCACCTGGACGGCATTCACCACCAAGACCGACTTCTCGTTCCTGGGCGGCATCCTGAAGGTGGGTGGCCTGGTGGCCCTGGGCACCATCATTGCCGGCGCCATCTTCGGCTTCAAGCTGGGCATCTGGTTCTCGGGGATCATGGTGCTGTTTGCCGGTGCCTGCGTGCTGTACGACACCTCGCGCATCATCCACGACTACCCCGCTGACCGTCCCGCGGGCGCTGCGCTGCACCTGTTTGCCTCGATCGCGCTGATGCTCTGGTACGTGCTGCGCATCCTGATCAGCCTGGCGACCAACGACGACTGAGCCGCTGTCCACCACGCCCAGCGCGGTGACAAGGGCCGGTTCCTGCAAAGGGGCCGGCCCTTTTTCTGTGCCACGGGCTGAAATTTCATCAAAAATAGGCCCCAGCGCTTGATGGATATACGGCAAATGCTACTTAATTGATAGCAAATGAGGATTTATGCATCCTGGTGCACTGAGTGGCCTCGGCCATGCCACCCTCAGGGGCCGCATTTCGCGCGGGCGCGCTGCAGCCACACCGCCTGCAGCGCAACACTTGCATGCCATTTTCCTGTCGTCCCTGGCGCCCGCTGCTGGCACAATTGGATACAGCAAGACAGCCAGCATGCGCCCGCGCGCGCTCGCTGGCCCATCGATAGCGCCTGGCGCGCCACGGCGGCTTCTCGAAGAATCTCCATCACCCACTGTTCCTCTTTCTGTCCATCATGCGCAAATACTTCTGGCTATCCTTGACCTGTGCGGCGCTGCTCGCCAGTTGCGGCGGCGGCTCGTCCGACGGCGAAGACGTGGGCCCAGCCCCGGGCGTGCAGCAATTCCCTGGCGGCGTATGGGAGGGCACGGTGGGCACCGGCGTGGCGCAGCGGCAGGTGGTCGGTTACATCGATCCCGGCCCACTGGGCACCGGGGGCGAGTTCTACATGGCACGCGAGGCCCCGGGTGCGGCCGGTTTTGACGCGTTTTACGGACGCCTGAATGTCAACGTGACCGCAGTGCTGGCCACCGGCGTCACCTACTACTCGGTCCAGGACGGCAAATTTGCCTCGGGCCTGACCCTCCGTGGCACGGCATCGAACAGCGGCAAGATCGGCCGCACGGACGGCATCAGCGGCAACTACAGCGACCCGGTGCAGACAGCCGCCGCATCGGGCGCCGTGGTGCCGATCAAGCTCGCGTACAGCAGCCTCAATTTTCATCCAGCCCGCGCGAGCCTGGTCGAGGGCACGTACCGGGGCACAGGCCTGTTTGGTGGCGGATGGGTGCTCACGGTCACCCCCCAGGGCCAGCTCTCGGGCCGCGTCGGTGGCTGCCTGGTGACCGGCTCGGCCACACCACGCGCCGCAGACTCCCCGCTGTACTCGATGACACTGAATCTCTCGGGCGATACCACCTCCTGCGAGGCCAGCGGCACCCAGCAGTCCGGCATCGCCGTGCTGCGGTTTGACGCAGCGGGCGTCCCGAACGGCATCTGGGTGTTCACGCGCAATGCGACGGGCCCGAACAACACCTTCACCCTCAACGGCATCGCCGACCCCCGCACCACGGTACCGCCTTCCACCACGCCGTTGTCGGTGGCAGGCAACTGGCAGGGCTCGTTCACGCTGCCTGCAGGCGTGATTGGCGATACGACCGTCTGGGGCAGCGTGCTGCCGGACGGCGGCCTGTTCTTCTACACCAACAGCAGCCTGGACCACAACGCGCTGTACGGCCGGCTCATCCGGTACGAGAACAACGCCACGAACAACCGGTTTGTGACAGCCAACGACGGGGTGTTCTTCAACCGCCTGCTGGCCAACACGGGCGCGTACAACGAGTCCGTGCTGATCGATGGCACGCTGCAAAGCGGCAATGGCACCAGCACTGCTGGCCTGTTCAGCGGCAGCTTCAGCTATCCCACGCAACCGGGCGGCTTCCCCACCCGCTTCAGCGTCACGCCCGACCCGCTGTACGCCCTGCCCTCGGGCAAGGTGCCCAACGCGGCCTTGATCATCGGCACCTACAAGATGGCAGGCACGGGTTTTGGGGGCGACACCACGACGCTGACGGTGTTTGCCGACGGCGCCATCACCGGCCTGACCACCAGCGGCTGCGAAGTGGCGGGCAAGCTCCTGGGCGAGCTGGGCAGTGGCCTGAACCTGTACCGCGTCGAAGCGTTTGGCTATCTCAACAGCCCCAACGCGCCCATCACCTGCGGCCTGTCCTCCGGCCCACCGCAGTCCGGCTCGGCATCGGCGCAATTTGACGCGAATGGCAAGGTGATCGGCCTGCGCATCCTGACCGCCGGATTGTCTGTGGCGGGCACGCGTGCCCACACGGTGTTTGTGGGCGCCAAGCAGACCACGCCGTAACTGCAGGGGGCACCCCTCGCGCTATGCGGGGGTGTGCCAACCGGTGCAATTGCTGCGGTACCACTGTGAGTGGCTCGCGGGTCTTGGCTTTCAGTGCCTTCGCCCCGCGCATGTGCCGTCAGGCATGCAGACAGCCCTCCGCCACACGCGGTTGCCAACAAAAAAAGGCCCGTCGCACAGGAAGTGCGACGGGCCTTTTTGTGACTTGCAGAGAGCGGGTGAACGCCCTGGAAAAGTTCAGTAGCTATACGGTGACCGCAACGGGTTCACCGGGAACGCCTGCAGGCCGTTGTAGGGCTGGAAGGCATAGCGCACATACAGGCCGCCCGCAAATTCGCGGTAGTTGCGCGCATTGTTGAGCGCAAGGTGCCCGCCCACGAACACCTGTGGATGCATCTGGTACTCCATGGCCGCGCCCAGGTTGTAGCCCAGGCCCGTGCGGGACTGGCCGGGGTAGATGGCCGTGGCGCCCGTTTCGCCAAAGGCCAGCGCGTCGGCGGCGGCCTGGACGGCCGACACCTGCCGCGAAGGGCTGTTGGGGAAATACGGGGCCGCATCTTCCTTGAAATACTGCACGCCCACCGAGCCCTTGAGCTGGTAGGACAAACGGCCATTGCGCTGGGCCCATTCGACAGGAATGCCAAAGGACACAAACTGCTGCGGGCTGAAGTAGCCGCCGTGGCCCACCGTGAAGTAGCGCAGGTTGCGCTGGTACGACAGCCCCGTGAAACTCAGGCCGGCCGTGAGATCGGCGTTCGATGTGCGGTGCACGTGCCAGTACATCCCGCCACCCAGCTCGGCCCGCGCATTGCTGCGCACGCGGGTGCCGGTCAGGCCATGCAGGGAACCATAACCATAGATCCCCAGTTCGCCGTCGTCCCAGGTCAGGTCGGCACGTCCGCCAGAGGCAGACACACCGCCCCAGCGGTCGCCCGTGCGGGCGTCGCGGACACCGGCAAATGACAGCAGGCTGTCGGTCACCGGGCGGCGCGAGAGGTCCACGGCCACAGTCAGGTCGTCGGTGATGGCGGTGCGGTATCTCACACCGGCCGTCACATCGGACTGTCCGAAGCCGAGCGGCGTGCTACCGATGTCTGCCCGGAAGCCTCCGCTTTCATAGCCCACGCTCAGCCCGATGCCGCTGTCGCTCTGCGAGCCCGCGCCACGTTCGGGCATTGCGAGGGCTGTGACCGGGCCGCCGCCAAAACGGCTGATGGTGCCGTAGGGCGAGCCGGGCGAACCTGCGCTGGCGCCCGTGGGGGTGACCCCCAGCAACAGGTGCCCATCACCCACGCTCATCTTCAACTGCACCGGTGCTTCGATCTCCGAGAGCTGGCTCATGCCCGCCTCGCCCTGCCGAGCGCGCGCGACCGCGCCCACCGAGAACGAAGAAATCTGGCTTTGCTGCACTTCGCGCAGTTCGTCGCGGGCCGTCCGAGGCCGTGTGGGGTCGGGCACGTTGCCCAGGCCCGCCGTGGCCCAGGCGGAAGGGGCTGCCGGGGCAGGCATTGCGCGCTGTGGGGGCAAGGACTGCGCACCGCCCGCATACCCAGCACCGTAAGCCTGGGCCGGGGTGAAGTAGCCCGCCGCAGCCGCTGGCTGCGCACCCATCGGTTGCATTGGCTGTGCGGACGGCACATAGGCAGGCGCCATGGCCGATGTCGCCGCAGGGGCCATCGCCGACCGTGGGGCGGAGGAGGGCAGCGCCGCTGCGTTGCGCCGTGCCGCATTGGCCGAAGCCGCCGTGTCGGCTGCAGCCACCGGGCTGGACGCCTCGGGGTAGTAGCTGGCGGGCGTCATGGGAGCGGCCTGCGCATAGGCCTGCGGTGCCGTGCCAAAGCGGCTCGCTCCCGCCGGGTCCGGTATGTAAAGGCCTGCAGGTGCGTTGCTGCGCGCCACCGGCTGGGGCGCGTACTGCTGGGGGGTGTAGCCCACCGGGGAACGTGCCACTGCAGCGACGCCCGGCACCGAGAGGCCGCCACCGGTACGCTGCTGCAGCGCTGCGCGCTGGGCAAACGGATTGCCCATGCGTGCAGGCCCCGCCGCCATACCACTGGCGGCCAGCACGGCATCGCGCTGCGCGTTCTCGGCGGCAACGGCGGCCGTGAAGAATTCAGTGGCCTTCGAATTTTTGCCCTGCACCCGGTACAGCCGCCCGGCGGCCGTCAGCACTTCGGGATCACGGGGCGCGCGCGCGAGCGCCACAGACAACAGCGACTCCGCATAGCCGTAGTCCTTGGCGCCAGTGGCCATGGCGGCGGTCTGCAGGATCAGAGGCACATCATTGGGAGACTTTTCCAGCAGCCGTGCATACAGCGCCTGCGCCTGGGCGTAGTCATTGTTGGCCGCATACATGCGGGCCAGAGCCGCCATCGCCAAGGGCTCATCGGGCTGTTCGGCCAGCAGGGGGACGAGCGTGTCGTACGCCGTGACCAGATCACCGGCCTCACGCAGGCCGTCGGCCTGGCGCACGATGTAGGCGCGGCGGATGTCGCTGAAGCTCTTGCGCTCGCGATCATTCATGGGGGCCGTCTGCAGCTGCCGCAGGATGCCCGCCAGTTCCACGTCCTGCTGGGTCTTGAGCAAGGTGGCCGCGTACTGCAGGCGCAGGCCGACATCGGGCCGGGGGGTGCGGGCCAGCACCTGGCGCACCATGCCCAGCGCGCGCTGCGGATCGCCGGCATCCGCATAGGCCAGGGCCAGGGCGCCCAGCAGCTCGGGGTCTTGCGTGGCAAAGGACTCGGCCTGGGCCAGGGTGGCCAGGGCTTCCGTCTGGCGGCCTTCCGCTGCCAGCGCCGAAGCCGCCGAAGTCTGCACATGCACCCACACCCGTTTTTGCAGCGCGGCGATGTCACGCGTGCGGTGCTTTTCTGGAACGCGGTCCAGCAAGGCCAGTGCGCTAGGCCAGTCACCCGCCTCCGAGGCCAGCAAGGCGCTGGCATACAGGGCTTCGGGCATGTTGGGGTTGGACAGCAGCAGCCCGTCCATCACGCCCCGCGCCTCCGCCACCGCCCCCATGCGCAGGTACAGGCGGGCGAGGTCCAGCCGCACCCAGGGGCTGGCCGGGTCGTTCAGCAGGGCATCTTCCAGCGCAGCACGGGCGGCCGCGGTGTCGCCACGCTCTGTCGCGGCGCGTGCCCGGCCCAGGGCCTGCGAGGCACGCAGGCGCCCCAGGGCCCCCACCTTTTCCTGTTGCGAGGGCGACAGCTTCTCGACCAGCGCCAGGGCTTCGGCCGCCTTGTTGTTCTGCGCCAGTACACCCACCAGGCCCCGCACTGCATCGGGGTTGTCGGCCTGGCGCGCCAGCACGCGCCGGTAGGCGGCCTCTGCCGCGTCGTACTGGCCATCTTCGACCAACAGGTCTGCCAGATCGGTTTCGGCCGTGACTTCCGCCGGATTCAGCCGCACGGCCTGCTCCAGCGAACGCCGCGCCGCCGCTGTCTCGCCACGGTCACGTTCGGTGGTGGCCTGCTCCACCAGGCTCCAGTAGGCGGCACTGTCCAGCGCCTGCTTCCAGCGACTGGCCGAGCCCGCGCGCGAGGCACGCTCCAGCAGCCCCCGTGCTTCGGAAAACCGCTCCTGGCGCAGCCGCAGGATGCCGAGACCACCCAGTGCATCGCCATCGGCGGGGCGCGACTCCAGCACGTTCAGAAATGCAGCCTCCGCGGCATCCAGTTCGCCGTCGTCCAGTGACTGGAAACCCGCCGTGGTCCGCTGGCGCAGTGGGTCGGCGGTCCGGACGGGGGCGGCCTGGGTTTGCTTTTGCAGGTTCTGGGCCTGCGCCAGGCGCGTTTGCACCGCCGTGTCCCCGGGGTTGGCACGCAGAAATTCCTGGTACAGCGGAATGTCGGCCGAGCGATTTCCCGTCCAGGCGAGCGCCTTGCGCCAGCTCTCCGTCGCGGCCTTGCCCACGTCAGGGCGCCCCGCCAGCCGCGCCAGCTGGGTTACACCCTCACGGCGCGTGGCGTCGCGGTAGGTCAGGTGCTGCGCCAGGGCCAGCGCGATTTGCGGGTCTTCAGGGGATTCCTGCGCCAGGCGGCTCAGGCCCCGGCGGGCCTCGTCCCAGCCGCCCGCCGTGGCGCCCAGGGTCTGGTAATACTCCAGCGCCAGCGGACCAGTGGGCGGGCGGTCTCCCAGCGCGGCCTGGTAGGTACTCAAGGCTTCGTTGGCCTGCCCGCTGCGGGCCTGCTGGCGCGCGGTTTCGATCTGGGGCGCGCTGCGGCCTGTGCGGATGGATTCCTGCAGGCGACTCACCAGCGGACTGCGCGGGTGGGCCGCCTGCAACTGGTTCAGGTAGCGCTGGGCGCCTTCGGGACGCTGGGCATTGAGCTCCACCAGCGCCATCCCGTATAGGGCCTGGGCGTTCTGGGGGTTGATGCGCAGCAGCTTCTGCCATGCCTCTCCCGCGCGCTCGGTGTCACCGCGCTCTTGCCAGTACTGCCCCTGGTCCAACAGGGTCTGCTCGGCCCCGGTCTGCGCCCAGGCGGCAGCAGGCGCCATCAGCGAGGCCAGCAGCCCCATGGCGAGTGTGTGATGACGACGTTTGGAGGACATGCCTTCCTTCTCCCTGCGAGGCTCCCGGCCACCAAAGTGCCAGGAATGTGTTGCGTGATTCAGAAACGGCGGGGCGTGCTCTGCACTGCCTCAGCCTTTTTGCTTCAGTCGGGCCCGTGCGCGCGCTCTCAGCGACAGGTACATGATGATCGCAATCAGCACCGCCGCCGACACGCCCAGCACAATCAGCAGCAACGGGTTGCGCGAAAGAAACCATTGCGAGTAGAGGAAGGGGCCCAACTGACCCACATGGTAGTTTTTCTCGGCGACCAGGCTGTCGACCTGTTTGCCACGGATCACCGTGGTGCTGCCCTGCACATGCTTGAGAAGTTCGGCATCCAGCAGTGCGTCCATCACCTGCGAAAGGCCCGCCGGCTGGTTGCTGGCCACGAGCACCACGCTGCGGCCACTGCGCAACGGCGATTCAAAACCCGCCACCAGCGCGTCGGTGCTGGTGCTGGAGAACGCGACCTGGCTGCGCCGGGCATGCACGCCAGATTCCTGGCCAAAACCCCACCAGCGCATCAGGCGGTTGGCGAAATCCGACATCTGGAAACTCTTCGCATCGCCCTGCAAGGCGGCGGGAATGGAACTGGCCCATTGCTTGAGCAGGGGCTGGTTGCCACCGGAGGCGATGACCAGCAGGTCCTTGTCGGCGAGGCGATCCACCTGCTGGGCCTGCGCGACGGTCACGCCCAGGGCCGGGTAACCCGTGACGCGCCCCATGACACCCATCAAACCCAGATAAGCCGCGTACTCCTGCGCGCCCGGCTTGTCCGGCATCACCACGGCAGATTCTGAAAGGTCCGCCATGCGGGTGAACGGGAACCCGGCATTGCCAAAGGCCGCCAGGTCCGGCATGGCAATGAAATGCGGGAAGCCGGAGATGTCGATGGTCGAATCGGCCTCCACCGAACCTCGGACGTTGTCGAGCGGCACGTCCTTGCAGGCGCCCTGCTTGACCACGTCGTAGTAGTAATGCATCTGCAGCTGCGACTGGGCTGGCAGCTTGAACAGCGGGATGTGGAAGGTCTCGCGCTCCGGCGCCATCTCGCCCTTGGGCATCACCGTCGTCAGCAGACGGTCCAGCGCACCGGGCTCTTCATGGTTCACCGCGTGCAAGGGCAGCGAACGCAGGAACTGCTGGTTCACATTGATGTTGAGGGTGGATTTGTCGGCGTTGGGACGCGGTGTGTAGCGATAGCGCAGGTCCACCGGAATGCCCTTCTGGCGCCATGCGAAAAGATCGGGCGGCAAGAAGAAGTTCAGGCGGATCAGATCCGGCGAGTATCCAGACACATTGAGCGCCTCGGCCTCTACCAGCTCCCCAAACTTCACGGGCCGGTCGTTGGCCAGCCAGTTGGGCGCGTCGTAGGGCTTGCGGGGCTTGAGTTCCGTGACCTCGGTGATCCGCGCAAGCGGACCGGACAGGGCCGAGGAGCCAATGGCCAGCGCCTTGGCAGCGACGCCAAGCTCGGCCTCGTCCCGCCCCATGACCAGCAACAGCTTGCCGTTGCGGTCTGCAGGGTGGCTCACCACGGCCACGGTGGGGCCCTGGATGTCTGGCAGGGTCAAGCCGGCAGGGGCCTGCGCCTTGCCCGCAATCATCACCACGGCGTTGCCACGCGCCGGAAGCTCGCCCACGAGCGATGGGAACCTGGCGCCCCGGAAACCTGCCAGCGCACCAAACCACGACGACATCGTGCCAGCGGCCTGCAAGGTGCCCGTATTGGGCGCTGCGCCGAACACCATGGGCAGTTCCAACGGCCGTACATCCCGGCGATCAAAGAAAGGCTGCGGCAGCAGCGCCAGATCGTTCGTCTGGGCCACGGGTGCCACCGTAAGTTCCAGCACGCTGTCGTTGCCGACGTTGGCCCACAGGCTGGAGTGCAGCGGGTCTTCGCACTCCATCGTGTAGTGGCCGATGAGCTGCAGGTTCAGCCGGTTGAACTCGGTAATGAGGCGCGGCGGGATGACGATCTCGCGCTGCAGGTTTTCGCCCCCTTGCTGTGTGGTGACGGGGATGGTGGCCGCTACCTGCTCGTTCACCAGCACCTTGATGTGGGACAGGTTGGGGAGCAGGGCGGGGGAGTAGGAATAGTTCAGCTTCAGTCGGGCGCCCGTGACCACTTCGTCGTTGCGCACGCTGAATGCCACGCCGCTGGTGCCATCGACGCCACGCAACTGCAGCGGAAACAGGGCTCCCAGGTCCTTGAAACTGGTGCGGTGCACACGCACCCCACTTTCCGAGGGCTGCGCCGCAGGCGCCATCTCCGTTCCAGCAGCCGCGGGTGCGGGGGCTGCAGAGAGTTGGGACACAGGCACGGCGGTCCCTGCCAGTACCAAGGCCAGCATGGCAGGCAGCATGCGCTTGCGCGGCAGCCGCGCTGTCGGATGTCTTTTGGAAATCATGGTTGGAATCTTTGGAAACAGGGAAAGGCTTAACGGGGCTTCAGGGACTTGACGGCGGAGACGGTCAATTGCCCCACGCCACGCAGCCCGATCACGATCACGCTGCGGAGCGAACTCAGTGGCTTGTCGCGCTGGCCAGTGCCCCAGGTGGCAATCCACGCATCGGCCCGTGCAAACGTCAGCGATGCCAGTTCGGCCTGCTGTCGCAGGCTGAGGTTGTCGAACTTCACGCCCAGGCGCCCCTTGCCGCTGAACGTGACAACCGCCGGGAAAACGCCTTCTTCGTCCGACCGGAACAGCGACACGGAAAGACGGCTTCCCATGGGAATATCGCTGTCTGGCGGTACGGACAAGCCCAGCCCGTGCTGGGAGAAATCTTCGGTCTTGCACACCAAAGTGCGCCCGTTGTCAAAGCGGATGACGGCAGGCAAGGCCGCCGCCACGCGCGGCGTGCCACGGATCTGGCGCGTCTCGCTGGCCACCGCCACGCTGGCGCCCAGCAGGATGACGTTGTAGGTCGTCCAGACCATGTTGATGACCAGAGTGGTGGTTTCATCGCCTGCGGAAGAGAACAGCTTCCAGATCCCGACCGAGAAACCCACCAGATTGATCAACAGCAGCACCACATAGGGCCGGGCGATGGTCCAGTCGAAATAGGCCTTCTCGATCACTCCCCCCTTGGCCGTCACGTTGAACTTGCCCAGCTTGGGGTTGATGAAGGCCACGATCACCGGGCGCATGATGTACCAGGCCAGCACCGATTCGTACACCTCGTTCCAGAACGAATGCCGAAAGCGCCCCTGGATGCGGGAGTTGGTCACGCTGGCATGGGCCAGGTGGGGCAAGGCATAGGCGGTGATCATCAGCGCCGTGGCCTGGAACACGTGCGCACCGAAGAACAGGTACGCCAGCGGCGCAGTCAGAAAAACCAGGCGCGGCAGGCCATAGAAGAAGTGCAGCATTGCGTTCAGGTAACACAGGCGCTGGCCGAACTTGAGGCCCTTGCCGAACAACGGATTGTCGGTACGCGCGATCTGCGCCATGCCCCGCGCCCAGCGGATGCGCTGGCCCACGTGGCCGGACAGGCTTTCGGTGGCCAGGCCTGCTGCCTGGGGCACTTCGAGGTAGGCCGTGTTGTAGCCCAGACGGCTGAGCTTGAGCGCGGTGTGTGCGTCCTCGGTCACGGTTTCTACCGCAATGCCGCCCACTTCCAGCAGCTCCTTGCGGCGGATGATGGCGCAGGAACCACAGAAAAACGACGCGTTCCAGAGGTCATTGCCGTCCTGCACGATGCCGTAGAACAGTTCGCCCTCGTTGGGCATCCGGTGGAACGTGTCCAGGTTGCGTTCGAACGGGTCCGGCGAGAAGAACACGTGGGGCGTCTGCAGCATCACCAGGTTGGTGTCCTTGAAGAACCAGCCCATGCACACCTGCAGGAAAGAACGCGTGGGAATGTGGTCGCAATCGAAGATGGCGATGTATTCGGAGTGCGTGACCTTGAGCGCCGCGTTGATGTTGCCCGCCTTGGCGTGGTGGTTGTTGTCGCGGATCAGGTAGCCCACGCCCAGCTCTTCGCAGAATTCGCGGAACTCGGGGCGACGGCCGTCGTCGAGCACATACACGTGCAGGCGATCGGCCGGCCAGTCCAGGCTCATGGCCGAGAACACGGTCTGGCGCACCACTTCGAGCGGTTCGTTGTACGAGGGGATGAACACGTCCACGCTGGGCCAGGTACTGATGTCCTCAGGCATGGGAACCGGGCGGCGCTGCAGGGGCCACGCCGTCTGGAAGTAGCCGATCAGCAGCACCGCGAATGCATACAGCTCTGCCAGCACCAGGCCATACCCGAATGCCGCGTCCAGCCAGTTGGTAAAACCGATGGTGTCGGTAAAGCGCCAGTAGATGTAGCGCGATGACGCCGAGATCGACAGCACGATCATCGCCAGCGTGGACAGTCGCCCTGGGGTTCTGCTCAGCAGGAGTGCAGCACCAAACGAGCCCAAGGAAAAAAGAATTTGCCCCTGCAGATCCAGCGGCACGCTGATGACCAGCCCCATCAGCAAGGCGCTGAACACCACCGCCGCAACACGCGCCACGGGGTGTTGCCACAGATCCCACCCGGTGATGGCATGCACCACGGTGCGCCAGTGCGCCTGGGGGCTGTGGGAATCGGCGTCGGCGACCTCGTCAGCCTTGGGGCGTTGGTCCATGCTCATCGCGTGGCTCCAGCCCGTGGCAGGCGCAGGCGCTGCGCAAGGACACGGGCGCATTTGAGCAGGTCGTCGGCCGCCTGACCCTGGGGGTCGTACTCCAGCACACTCTGGTCATAGGCCAGCGCCTCGCGCACCGCCTGGTCTTCGTGGATCACACCCACCAGACGCTCGCCAAGGTTGTCCTGCATCACACGCGTGATGTCCTTGGACAACTGGCGCGCACCGTCGGCCTGGTTGAGCACGTACAGCGTTTCGGAAAAATCGGGGCGCGGCGTGCAGTAGGTATGCACCAGGCGCTGCATGAGGGCCAGCGAAGCATAGGACGCCGCGTCGGGCAGACTGACCACCACCACCACCTGGGCCGCCGACAGCGCCTGCTGCATGTAGACAGACGGGCCGGGCGGCGTATCCACCACCACCACCGCGTCCGGCGGCAGCTCCAGACCCTGGAGTTGCTGCGTCAGCCAGTTCGGATGCGCGTCCAGATGCCGCTCGAAGGCCATGCGGTCGGATTCGTTCACTACCCCATAGGGCAGCACATGCACCCCTGACGGACTTTGCACGCAGACCGAGCCCCACTCCTGGCCTGCCAGACTGGCGCGGGATACGCCTGCAAGCGACCGGGGATCGGCACCAAAGTGCAAGCCCAGAGCATTCTGGGGGTCCATGTCCACAACCAGCAGTGTGCCAACACCCTCACGCTGCAAGGCGGTGGCCAGATTCGCAGTCAGGGTCGTCTTGCCTACGCCGCCTTTGGCAGAAACAATAGCAATCACTTTCATGCATGGCCCTTGCGAGGCTGCCAGGCCGGTGCTGGTGCCGGTGCAGCGCTGCCTGCCACGGGAGCACCCGCCAGACGCGCAAAAACCGATGAAAGGTCCACGGGCAAGGACTCCTGGGGCACGGCCTGCTCCTCCAAAGAAGCCGGCGCAGCCGGGGCCCGCAGGCCAGCAAGACCTGCCAAGGGGGACCGGGAGGCCATCGTGGTGGCCACGGGCGGCAGACGGTCTGCTGCCGCCGCCAATACCGTGACGGGCGCAGCCACCGGGCGGGGAGCCTCGGCGACCAAGGGCGCGGCGCGTGGCAGCTCCACTGCGGGTTCAGGCCGCACCGCAACCGGCGCCTGTACCTGCTGGGGGGCTGGCGCCATGGCGGCACCGGCGCGGCGGTCTACCGAAGGTACGTCATGGGCCACGGCGTCTCGAACTGCCGAGACGAGGGGCCAGCGTTCGTTGGAAAGCTTGTGCTCCTGCTTGCGGGCCAGCTCATGGTAAGGGTCCGCCTTGGCCCCAAACTGCTGAAAGAGGTTCACGATGTCGTCTGAGTGTTTCATGGTCACCGCCAATGCCGGAACATATCCAAAAATCCGAAGCCCGGAGGCTCAGCGCGCTAGCTGAAGGTGCACACACCCCCAGGCATCCGCAGGCGCACACTGGGCCACCTTGAGCGGACCAGCACCCGCCTGCTCGAACCAGCTTTGGTAGACCCCTTCCAGGAAACCACCCGACCACTGCACGTGGTCCGGCCCGAGTGCAGCAGATACGGGCGACAGGCTGTGGTGGATGTTCAACTGTCCAACTTCCTGCGTCAAATCAACCCAGCCCCAGTCGATGCGCTCCCAGACGGCCGTCATGCCGCGCTGCAGATCCTCCACCGTGGCACACGCTGGCAAAGGGTGGTCTGCGGCAAACCGTACACCCACACGGAACATCAGCGCACGCAGGTCTTCCGGTGGCAGTGCCGCGGCGAATTCCGCCGCCAAGGCCTGGAAAAATCCCCGCCACTGCATTGAACACCGCTGCAGGGCCAGATGGTTGGTGACGTCTGGGCTGGAGGGCATGGAAACAATTTGAGACATGGTGCACACAAGAGCAAGCATCGGGCCCGCTTGTGACGGCCACCAGCAGGAAGGACTAAGGGTTAACCATGTGCATCGATTGATACATATGGTTTCAAACAGCTTTTTGGAGAATTCTAGAAGGCCAGCCCTCGCAAGTGACGCTTCTGGTGGCGAACCAAAGGTCAACTTAGTTCAACTGGCGGTATCTACGTAGAAGTTTGTGGGTGTCGCGCCACAAGAATTCATTATTTACTATTTGAATTACTAAATCCATAGTCTTATTTAATTAGAAAGACGGATTTTTCTTGCAGCTGGTGACCTGCCGACTGGCACGCGCGCCTCACATGTTTCAGTCTGTCGCACCAAAAATGACCCCGCCCCCGAGGCAGACATCGCCGTCGTACAAGACGGCGCTTTGCCCGGGCGTAACCGCCCACTGCGCCTGCGGGAACCGCAGCGCAAAGCCAGCGCCCTCCGCGCTGACGACAGAGCACGCAGCATCCTGCTGCCGGTAGCGGGTCTTGGCGGCATAGTCCCCGGGCGCCGGGGGGCGGCCAGAGGTCCAACTGGCGTCTTGCGCCTCCAGGGCCGAAGACAACAGCCAGGGATGGTCGTGCCCCTGCACCACGCGCAGCGTGTTCCTGGCCAGGTCCTTGCGGGCCACAAACCAGGGCGCATGCTCGCCGCCGCCGCGCTGGGCGCCTTTCTCCTTGATGCCGCCGATACCCAGCCCCTGGCGCTGGCCCAGCGTGTAGAAGCTCAGGCCCACATGCTTGCCCACGGTGCGTCCCCGGTCGTCCTGGATAGGGCCGGGGGCGTGGCTGATATAGCGGTTCAGGAACTCGCGGAACGGCCGCTCGCCAATGAAGCAGATGCCCGTGGAGTCCTTCTTCTTGGCATTGGGCAGGCCGATCTCCTCGGCGATGCGGCGCACTTCGGTCTTGTGCAGTTCGCCCACCGGGAACAGCGTCTTGGAGAGCTGCGCCTGGTTCAGGCGGTGCAGGAAGTAGCTCTGGTCCTTGGAGGGGTCCAGCCCTTTGAGCAACTCGAACAGGCCCGAGGTCGCGTTCTGGCGCACGCGGGCGTAGTGCCCGGTGGCGATCTTCTCCGCGCCCAGGCGCATGGCATGGTCGAGGAAGGCCTTGAACTTGATCTCTGCGTTGCACAACACGTCCGGGTTCGGCGTGCGGCCCGCCT
The DNA here is from genome assembly GCF_001429215.1 of Acidovorax sp. Root267. Taxonomy (NCBI): domain Bacteria; kingdom Pseudomonadati; phylum Pseudomonadota; class Betaproteobacteria; order Burkholderiales; family Comamonadaceae; genus Acidovorax; species Acidovorax sp. Root267. The sequence continues at coordinate 570,953 of NZ_LMJC01000012.1, read as the reverse complement.
GGTATTCGCGCAGGAACTCGGCAAACACACGGTCCTTGTAGTCGGCCGCAAAGTTGACGTGCTCGATCTCGATGCCGATCACATCGGCCACGGCGGCGGCATCCACGAAGTCGATGTTGGACGAGCAATATTCGCTGTCGTCGTCATCTTCCCAATTCTTCATGAAGATGCCGACCACTTCATGGCCCTGTTGTTTGAGCAGGTGGGCGGTCACGGCCGAGTCCACTCCGCCCGAGAGGCCCACGACAACACGTTGTTTGGGCTGTTTGGTATTGGCAGTCATTGCCCCGATTGTATTTTTTGCGCCGTAGCAGCACTGCGTGGACGCACAGAACGCGTAGCCACCAGCAGGTCATAGAGCTGCTGCGCAGCGGGCGACAACGATTTTCCCCTGCGCTTGATGAGGCCCATCTGGCGCGTCACCACAGGCTCCACCAGCGGAATACTCACCAGCGTAGGGTGGTCCTTGCCCGGCATGGCCAGGCTGGGCACGGCCGCCACGCCCAGGCCTGCCTCGACCAGCCCGAGCAGCGTGGTCACGTGCTTGGCCTCGTACAGGCACTGCGGGCGGTCGGGCACGTTGGCCAGCGCCAGGTCCATCAGCAGGCGGTTGCCCGAGGTTTTTCCCACCGACATAAAGTCGTGCTGGCCCAGCTCCGCCCAGGTGACCTTCTTGCGCCGCGCCAGCACATGGTCGCGGCGGCAGGCGGCCACGAAGCGCTCGGCCAGCACCGGTTTGAACTCGATCTCGGCCTCCTGGCTGCCGATGAAATTGAGACCAAAGTCGGCATCGCCCTGCGCCACAGCCACCAGCACCTCGTTGGCGCTGGCGTCGTGCACCTTGACGCGGATCTTCGGAAAACGCTCGTGGTAGCGCTTGACCACTTGCGGCAGAAAGTAGTACACGGCCGAGGGCACGCAGGCAATCGTCACCTCGCCCATGCGGCGCGCCGCCACGTCGCCCAGGCCCATGAGCATGCCGTCCAGGTCATCGAGCCACGCGCGCGTCTTTCGTGCGAAGTCACGCCCCACGGCTGTGAGGGTGACACGGCGCGTGGTGCGGTCCAGCAGGCGCACGCCCAGCGCCTCTTCCAGCTTATCGATGCGGCGGCTGAAGGCGGGCTGCGAAAGATGGATGGATTCGGCCGCCGCGCGAAAGCTGTGCAACTCGGCCACGGCGGCGAAGGCCTGGATGTCAGCAAGATCGAATTTGTTGTTCATGACGCACGGGCTTTCAAGACGTTTCGCTGTTGCGCAGCACGCATCAAACGATCAAAACATTGCAATTCACGAACGTGATTTCAACATGTACAAGGCCTATCTGCCTATTGCGCCACATGCATTAATCATTGCCAACAATGCAATTCACAGAACAGACGAAGCGCCGCACCATGCCGACCCATGAGCTACAACCTTCCTTGCGTTCTGATGCGTGGCGGCACCTCCCGGGGGCCGTTCTTCCTTGCCGACTGGCTGCCGCAAGACCCTGCGGCGCGTGACCGCACCCTGATCGCGGCGCTGGGCTCGCCGCATGAATTGCAGATTGACGGCCTAGGCGGCGGCAATTCGCTGACCAGCAAGGTGGCGATCGTTTCGCGGTCGGCGCATGCCGACTGCGATGTGGACTACCTCTTCGCCCAGGTCAGCGTGGAAGAGGCCCGCGTAGACACACGGCCCAACTGCGGCAACATGCTGGCGGGCGTGGGGCCCTTTGCCATCGAGCAGGGGCTGGTGCCCGCATCCGGCCATGGAAACACCACCACGGTGCGGGTCTACAACGTCAATACCCGTTCGCGCATTGATGTGCAGGTGTGCACCGCCGGAGGCCGGGTGCACTACGAAGGCGACGTGCACATCGACGGTGTGCAGGGCACTGCTGCACCCGTGCTGATGAACTTCCTGGATGCCTGGGGCGCCGTCACGGGCCAGATCTTCCCCACCGGCCAGCGTATCGACACCCTCCACGGCCTGCAGGTCACCTGCATCGATGCTGCACAGGTGATGGTGCTGGTGCGCGCTGCAGACTTGGGTCTGCGCGGCAACGAGAGCCCCGCGGAGCTGGATGCCAACAGTGGCCTGCTGCGCAGGCTGGAAGCCCTGCGGTGCGAAGCCGGCCTGCGCATGGGCATGGGCGATGTGTCGAACAGCGTGCTGCCCAAGCCCGTGATCGTGTCTGCGGGCGATCAACCGGGCAGCGTCGTCTCGCGCTATTTCACACCCCACCGCTGCCACCGCTCACACGCCGTGACCGGCGCCATTGGCGTGGCTGCCGCCCACGTGCTGCCAGGCACGGTGATCACCGACAGCCTCCAACACGCCACGGCAGGTACGCGCCGTGTGGAAGTGCTGCACCCCGCTGGCCGCATTCATGTGGACGTGGAACTCACCGACGTGGACGGCCAATTCAAGCTGGTGCAGGCCGCGCTGGTCCGCACCGCGCGAAAGATTCTGGAGGGCACGCTGTTCGTTTCAGAAAACGCATTCACCCATTGATTTCAAACCCCACCCTTGGATGACAGGAGACAAAAAATGATTGACCAACACAGTGCGCCACCGCGCACACGCCGCACCCTATTAACCGCAGCGGCCCTCGCTACCGCTGTGCAAATGATCCCCACCCTGGCGTATGCGGCTTATCCCGACAAGCCCATCACACTCGTGGTGCCGACCGCAGCCGGCGGTGGCAATGACGGCATGGCGCGCGTGGTGGCGCTCAAGCTGTCCAGCTTGCTGGGACAGCAGGTCATTGTGGAAAACAAGGCGGGCGCCAACGGTGCCATTGCGGCAGAGTTTGTGGCACGGGCGGCTCCCGACGGCCACACGATTCTTTTTGGCTACATCGGCACGCACGGCATGAGCCCTGCGCTGCAAAAGCTGCGCTACGACCCCATTGCGCAGTTCGAGCCCATCGGCATGGTGAGCTACTCGCCTACGCTCATGGTGGTGCACCCCAAGGTACCGGCCAAGACCGTGAGCGAACTGGTGGCGCTGACCAAGGCCAAGCCCCAGGACTTCAACTACGCCTCTGCAGGCAACGGGACAGCCCCCCACTTTTCGGCAGAAATGTTCAAGCTGGAAAGCGGTGCGCAGATGGCCCATGTGCCCTACCGGGGCGCCGCACCCGCAATGAACGACACCATGGCCGGGCAAACCCAGGTCATGTTCCCCAGCCTGTTCTCGGCCTACCCCCACATCAAGAACGGCAAGCTGCGCGCCCTGGCGCTGGCAGGCCCGAAGCGTTCATCGCTGCTGCCCGATGTGCCCACGCTTGAAGAGGCGGGCGTGAAGGGGGTCGAGATCACGCAGTGGTACGCCCTGTTTGCCCCCGGCAAAACGCCCCGGCCCGTGATTGATCAGCTCAACAAGGCCCTGAACACCGCCCTGGCCGACAAGGACGTGGCACGGCGCATTGAAGAGCAGGGTGCCGTGGTGGACACCAGCACACCCGAGCAGCTGGCTTTGACCGTGCGCCAGGAGATCGCCAAGTGGAAGGGCGTGGTGCAGAAGGCGCAGCTCACACCCGATTGAGGCACGGGAAAGGCCCTTGCCCCCTTTCAGATTTCCACAAAAACAGGAGACACCCATGAGAAAAGGAATAGGAGCGCTTTGCGCCGCGCTGGCCAGCAGCTGCGTGGCAGCGCAAACCAGCGGCGTGACGCTGTACGGCACCATCGACCTGGGCCTGCGCCATGGCAGCGGCCTCACGGCCTCGCATGCAGCTGTCCCCGGGTCGTCACACAGCCTGGGCAGCGGCATCCACACCACCAGCCGCTGGGGCCTTCGCGGAAGCGAAGACCTGGGGGATGGTGCCAAGGCGCTGTTCCAGTTCGAGAGTGGCCTGAACGCCGACACCGGCACCTCGGCCAACGCCAGCAAATATTTTGACCGCGCGTCCTGGGTGGGCCTGCAAGGGGGCTGGGGCACACTGGCCCTGGGGCGCCAGACCACCACGCTGGCCGATGCCGTCTCGCCCGTGGACCCGTTGGGCATGCGCTTTGCCAGCTTCAACCCCAGCATCGGCGTGGCCGCGCTCAGCCAGCATGGCCTGGGCATCGAGTTCGGCAGCGCTGGGAGCACATCGGGCTCGTACCGGCTGGACAATGCCCTCAAGTACACCGGCCGTTTCGGTGGCTTCACCGCCCGTGCGATGTGGGGCCTGGGCGAAGTGGCCTCGCAGCAATCGGCCTTGTCGTCGCGCGGCGTGGGCCTGGCCTGGGCCGCCGACGGGTTCGTGGCCTCGGGCGCGTACCAAAACTTGAAGGACACGAACCAGCGCACGCTGGATGGCACCACCCTGGGCGCTGCCTACCAATGGGGCACCGTGCGCCTTGCCGCCAATGCCGCACGCAGCGAGGCAGAAACAGCGGCCGGCAAACACACCGTGCAGCGCGTGCTCTCGGCAGGCGCCACCTGGTCCGTGACACCCCTTTTCGACCTGACAGCGGCCTACTACAAGGTGGACCGCACCCGCACGGGTGCCGCCGACGACGGCTATGGCCGCCTGGTGGCTTTTGCCGAATACAAGCTCTCGCGCCGCACCAAGCTCTACGCCGAGCTGGACAACACCCGCTGGCGCAATGGCTTCCAGGGCGCGGCCAACAAGGCGAACGCCACGGGCGTATCGGCCGGGGTGGTGCACTCGTTCTGACGCACGGCGTCCTGGCGTGGCGACAGGGCTGTGGGCGGCCGCACGGGCACTGGTGGGACTGTGCGACCATCGCCCCATGGAACTGCGCCAGCTTCGCTACTTCGTCCGCATCGTCGAACTCGGCTCCATGGGCCGCGCCGCGCTGGATCTGAACATGGTGCAGTCGGCATTGAGCCAGCAGATCAGCCGGCTGGAGGGCGAGCTCAGCACGCGGCTGCTGCAACGCACCAGCAAGGGCACCGTGCCCACCGAAGCCGGGCTGGCTTTTTTTCGTGAGGCGCAGCTCACCCTGCGCCATGCCGAGCAGGCGGCGCGCGTGGCGCAGCAGGCGCGCCTGTCGGGCACCGTGAGCGTGGGCTTGGCGCCCACGACGGCGTCGGTGCTGGGCGTGCCGCTGATGCGAGCCATGCGCGAGCGTTACCCCGATGTGCGCTTGCACATGGTCGAGAGCCTGTCGGGCCACCTCTCCAACATGCTCAACGCGCGCCAGCTGGACCTGGCCGTGCTGTTTGACACCCAGCCCGCGCGCCGCTGGAGCGTGCTGCCCCTGCTGGACGAGCGGCTGTTCCTCATCCGCAGCGCCCACGGCGGCGCCAGCACCTTGCCCGCCAGGCTGCCCAAGCGGCTGCGCCTGGCACAACTGAAGGCCGAGCCGCTGATCCTGCCCACAGGCCCCCACGGGCTGCGCAGCCGCATCGATGCTGCGTTTGCCGCAGCGCAGGTGACACCCCATGTGGCTATGGAGATCGACTCGCTGGCGATGTTGATGGACGCCGTGAACGCGGGCCTGGGCAGCACCCTGCAACCCTGGGCCGCCGTGGGGCGTTACCCCGACGCCAATGAACGCTTTGGCCTGGCCGAGCTGTCAGACGCCCCGGCCAGCCGCCCCGCAGCGCTGTGCAGCCTGTCAGACGACGAACTCTCGCCCGCCGCCCTGGCCACGCGCGTGGTGCTGGCGGACTGTACGCGGGCGCTGGTGCAATCGGGCACCTGGGTGGGCGCCACGCTGGCGTAGTCACCCCAACGACCACCAGGTTATCAAGCCATCACCAAACGTGATGGCCCCTTGCCCTTTCGGGCCTGCCCACACCGGGGCGAAATTTCTACAGTGGCGCTACACCCCACGAATGGAAAACCACGGTGCCAAATACCCCCCACTCCGCAGAACCCACTGCGGTCGATGTGCTCGTCATCGGCGGCGGCAACGCCGCCCTGTGCGCCGCCCTCATGGCGCGCGAAGCGGGCGCCAGCGTGCTGCTGCTCGAATCGGCCCCGCGCGCCTGGCGCGGCGGCAACTCGGCCCACACGCGCAACCTGCGCTGCATGCATGATGCGCCGCAGGACGTGCTGGTCGATGCCTACCCTGAAGAAGAGTTCTGGCAGGACCTGCTCAAGGTGACCGGCGGGCTGACCAACGAACACCTGGCGCGCCTGGTGATCCGGGCATCGGGTACCTGTCGGCCCTGGATGCGCCGCCATGGCGTGCACTTCCAGCCCGCGCTGGCAGGCACGCTGCATGTGGCGCGCACCAACGCGTTTTTCATGGGCGGCGGCAAGGCGTTGGTCAACGCCTACTACCGCAGCGCCGAACAACTGGGCGTGCAGGTCCGCTACGAAGCGCCGGTAGAGCGCATCGAGATGGAGGGCAGCCGCTTCATCGCCGCGCACCTGGCGAATGGCGAGCGCATCGCCGCCAAAAGCTGCGTGCTGGCCGCAGGCGGGTTTGAATCGAACCGCGAATGGCTGCGCGAGGCCTGGGGCCAGAACGAACGGGGCGAGTGGCCAGCCGACAACTTCCTGATCCGCGGCACGGCCTACAACAAGGGCGTGTTGCTCAAGCATTTGCTTGACGCCCATGGAGCCGACCGCATTGGCGACCCCACGCAGGCGCACATGGTGGCCATCGACGCACGCGCACCGCTGTACGACGGCGGCATCTGCACACGCATCGACTGCGTATCGCTGGGCGTGGTGGTGAATCGCAACGGCGAGCGCTTCTACGACGAGGGCGAGGACTTCTGGCCCAAGCGCTATGCCATCTGGGGCCGCCTGGTAGCGCAGCAGCCGGGGCAGATTGGCTATTCGGTCATCGACAGCAAGGCCATTGGCCGCTTCATGCCGCCCGTGTTCCCGGGCGCGAAGGCGAACACATTGCCCGAGCTGGCGGAAAAGCTCGGCCTCCCCGTGGACACCTTCATGCGCACGCTCAACGGCTACAACGCCGCTTGCCGCGTGGGCACCTTCGACCACACCGCACTGGACGACTGCCACACCGAAGGCGTCGCGCCCGCCAAGACGCACTGGGCCCGACCCATCGACACAGGCCCGTTCTACGGCTACGCACTCAAGCCCGGCGTCACTTTCACCTACCTGGGCCTGCACACCGACGACACCGCTGCCGTGCGGTTCAACAACCAGCCCAGCCCCAACCTGTTTGTGGCCGGCGAAATGATGGCTGGCAATGTGCTGGGCAAGGGCTACACGGCCGGTGTCGGCATGTCGATTGGCACCGCGTTTGGTCGCATCGCGGGTGCGCGGGCCGCTTTGGCATCAAAACAGGCTCCAGCGCTTATTCATCATGCGCAATTAGCTACAAAATCAGGAGCAAATCATGCGCACGCTTGAAGCCTTGACGCGCGACGCCCGGGCGCTGGCGCATGGCGAGATCGTGCTGTCGGCGCCCGAGGCCGAGGTAGCTCGCCAGCTGCAGATCTGCAACGCCTGCCGCTACTGCGAAGGTTTTTGCGCCGTCTTCCCCGCCATGACGCGGCGGCTGGAGTTTGGCAAGGCCGACATCCACTTCATCGCCAACCTGTGCCACAACTGCGGCGCCTGCCTGCACGCCTGCCAGTACGCGCCGCCGCACGAATTTGCAGTGAACATTCCGCAGGCCATGGCCCAGGTGCGCGGCCAGACCTATGCCGACTACGCCTGGCCGCCGGCGCTGGGCCAGCTGTACCAGCGCAACGGCCTCACGCTGGCGCTGGCGCTGGTGGCGGGACTCACGCTGTTCCTGCTGCTGGCCGTGGCGCTGAACGGGCAAGGGTTCGCTGCGCTGTGGCACGCGCCGGTGGGCGGCTTCTACGGCATCTTTCCGCACAACCTGCTGGTGGGCCTGTTCGCACCGGTGTTCCTGTTTGCCGTGCTGGCGCTGGCGCTGGGCGTGCGCCGCTTCTGGCGCGATGTGACACCTGCCACCAGCGGCGCGCGCCTGTCGCCTCCAGCGGCTGCCGAGGCCACCGACGCCGTACTGCGCCTCAAATACCTGGACGGCGGCCACGGCGACGGCTGCCACAACGAGGACGACGCCTACACCCTGTCGCGCAGGCGCATGCACCACCTCACGTTCTACGGCTTCCTGCTGTGTTTTGCGGCCACCAGCGTGGCCACGCTGTACCACTACCTGCTGGGTGCGCCCGCGCCCTACGACCTGCCCAGCCTGCCCAAGCTGCTGGGCGGCGTGGGCGGCATCAGCCTGGCCATCGGCACTGCGGGCCTGTGGCGGCTGAACCTGCGCCGCCACCCCGAGCACGGCGACGCCGCGCAAAAGCCCATGGACCGCGCCTTCATCGCGCTGCTGTTCCTCACCGCCACCAGTGGCCTGGCGCTGTGGGCCTCACGCGGCACAACCGCATTGCCGCTGCTGCTGTGTCTGCACCTGGGCGCCGTGATGGCGCTATTCGCCACGCTGCCCTACGGCAAGTTTGCGCACGGCATCTTCCGCACCGCTGCGCTGCTGCGCCATGCGGTCGAAAAGCGCCAGCCCAACCCGGTTGGCCTGGGCGCCGACTAAGTGCCCAGGCCATCACCACCCCACACACAAGCAACCCACGATGAAGGAGACATCCATGAAAAAACGCACTTTGCTGCATTGCGCCCTGGCGCTGGCCGCCCTCCCACTGGCCCTCGGCGCTGCCGCGCAGGACTTTCCGCCCAAGAAGCCCGTTACCTTGGTCGTGGGCTTTGCGGCCGGGGGTGCGGCCGATGCCGCCGCGCGCCTGATCGCCAAGAAGCTGGGCGAGAACATCGGCCAGTCGGTGGTGGTGGACAACAAGGGCGGCGCGGGTGGCAACATCGCGCACCAGTTCGTGGCCAATGCGGCGCCCGATGGCACGGTGCTGCTGTTCGGCTCGGTGGGACCGCTGACCATCGCGCCGCACCTCATGAAGCTGAGCTACGACCCGTTCAAGGACCTGGCGGCAATTTCAGGGGGCGTGAACTTTCCGAACGTGCTGGTGGTGCACAAGGCTGCGGGCGCAAAGACGCTGACAGAGTTCGTGCAGCTCTCCAAGAAGAAACCTGGCAGCGTGGACTTTGCGTCCACGGGCGCGGGCTCCGCATCGCACCTGGCGGGTGAGCTGTTCAACCAGCGCGCGGGCATCGACATGACCCACGTGCCTTACAAGGGCGGCGCGCCAGCCTTGCAGGACCTGCTGGGCGAGCGCATCACGTCCTACTTTGCAGCCCCACCCACGGCCTTGCCACATATCGAGACGGGCAAGCTGATCCCCCTGGCCACCACAGGCCTCACGCGTCCGGCCTATCTGCCCAACATTCCCACCGTGGCGGAATCGGGCTTTCCGGGGTTTGAGGCGCTGAACTGGTATGCCTTTGTGGCCCCAGGCAAAACACCGGTGCCGCTGCTGGAGCGCTGGAACCAGGAGATCGTCAAGGTGCTGAACGACCCAGGTGTGAAGGAGGCGTTGAACAAGCATGGCCTGACACCCCAACCCACGACCCGCGCTGAACTCACGGCCTTCATGCAGAAGGAATCCACGCAGTGGGCCGCGATCATCAAGGAGCGCAAGCTCACGGCGGATTGAGCTGGCCTCGGCGGCAAAGCGGTGCCCCCGCCGCACCATGCAGGTCAGGCCATCTTCTTGCGCGCCACGCTGCCGCGTGCTGAAAAGCCGGCCCGTTCGCTGCTGGCCTGAGCCTCACCCAGCAGCCAGCGTGTGAACCGCGCGACCGCTTCGTTCTCGGCCAGTGCTGCACGGCTGCACAGGTAATAGCCCCGGTCCGTGTTCACGGCCGGGCTGAAGGGCAACACCAGCTGGCCCGACGCCAGTTCGGCTTCGATCAGCATGGGCTGGATCACCGTGACCCCCATGCCAGCACAGGCTGCAACGATCAGGTTGTTGCCCAAATCAAAGCCCGGGCCCAGCACGGGGGCTACGTCTATCCCTGCGGCCTTTTGCAGCCACAGCGCCCAATTGCCGGGAAAGTTGATGTGCAACAGCAGCGTTGCCTTGAGCAGATCACGCGGTTGGCGCAGCTTGGCCGCCAGCGCCGGGGTGCAAGCGGGCACGATCTCTCGCCCCGTCAGGTAGCGTGCACGGATGCCGCGCGGCCAAGCGCGCCCGGGGCGCTTCACATTGACCCACAGGTCCACGTCGTCGCGCGTGAAACTCTCATCGTGGTGGAACGGCCGCAGCTCGATCTCGATGTCCGGGTGCAGCGTGTGGAACTGGCCCAGCCGTGGGACAAGCCAGCGGGTGGCCAGGGTGGGTACTACGCTGACCCGCAGCCGACGCTTTGAAGCGCGCACCCCGAACCGGCTCACGGCGGTCTCCAGGCCTGCCACATGGGCCTCCACCAATTGCTGGAATTCGCGGCCCCGCGCCGTGGGTAGCACCCGGGGGCCGGAGCGGTCCAGCAGCGTGCATTCCAGCCGCTGCTCCAGCCGTTGCACTGCCCGGCTGACAGCCGCCTGGGTCACGAACAGCACACCCGCCGCCTGTCGAAAACTACCAAGCTGGCAGACCGCAAGAAAGGCGTGCAACTCGGGCAGCGAGGGGGACTTGAACTGCATGGTGGTGATTACATCCGGTTATCAGCGCAGATCAAATTGTCGTTTGCCCGCAGGCACTTGGCTCCCTACGCTTCGCCCATCTGTCCCACCTTGATTCCCGAGAACCATGCAGCTACCCGAAGCCCTTCTCCCCGCCGCGCCCGTCCAGGTGCTCCTGCCCGCCACCGATGCCGCTATCCCTTTGGTCTGCGACTCTCCGCACAGCGGCACCGACTATCCGCCCGACTTTGGCTATGCCGTCTCCACCGCAGATCTGCGCAAGTGCGAAGACACCCATGTGCACTGGCTGTGGGACGCCGTGCCGCGTGTGGGCGGCACGCTGGTGCACGCCACCTTTGCGCGCAGCTACATCGACCCGAACCGCCATGAGCACGACATCGACCCCACCATGCTGGCCGATGCCTGGCCCGGCAACACCGCCCCCACCGCCCGCACCCTGGAGCTGGGCATGGGGCTGGTTCCCAGCCACACCCCCACGCACCAGCCCATCTACGCGCGCCGCCTGTCGGCCCAGGAGGTGGCGCACCGCATAACCCACTACTGGCGCCCATACCAGCATGCGCTGGCGCAGGCACTGGAGGCCGCCGCCCAGCGTGGCCCGCGTTGGCACTTGAACTTGCATTCCATGCCCAGCAATGCCTACGAGCGGCTGGGCCGCGTGGCGCCCGGCCCGCTGGCCGACGTGGTGCTGGGCGACCTGAACGGTCGCAGCTGCAGCAGCGCATTCACCCAGCGCGTGGCCGAAGCTTTCCGCCGCCGCGGCTACTGCGTGGCCATCAACGACCCCTATGCAGGCCAGGAGCTGCTGCGCCGGTTCGGGGCGCCTTCGCGGGGTCATGAAAGCCTGCAGATCGAGATCAACCGGGCCATCTACCTGGACGAGCAGACGCGGGAGCCGCTGCCACACGCTAACCACGTGCGCGCTGACATCACCGACCTGCTGCACGAGATGGCCGCCCATATCCGCAGCGCTTGCCTGGACAACGCCTGATTTCAACCAAGAGGACCCACCATGCCCACCCCCATGAACCGCCGCCGCTTTATCGCATCGACCAGCGCCGTGACGAGCGCCATTGCCCTGCCGGCCCTGGCCCAGGCGCCCGACCGCTATCCCACACGTCCGATCACGCTGGTGGTGCCGTTTCCGCCCGGAGGCGCCGTAGACAACTCCGGCCGGGCGATAGCCGACAGGTTGGGCCGAGTGCTGGGGCAGCCCGTGATTGTGGAAAACAAAGGGGGCGCTGGCGGCACCATCGGCACCACGCAGGTGGCCAAGGCCCAGCCCGATGGCTACACGCTGATCGTCACCTCGCAGACCACGCATGTGATCAACCCCGCCCTGTCGCCCAGCCTGCCCTACGACGCGGTCAATGACTTCACCCCCATCACGCTGATTGATCGCCTGGCCAATGTGCTCTTGATCACCCCCGGCCTGCCCGTGAAGAACTTCGCCGAGTTCGTGAAATACGTGAAGGAGAACCCGGGCAAGCTGAACTACGCCTCGTCTGGGAACGGCTCGCTGGCCTATCTGAGCATGGAGCTGCTCAAGGCCAAGCTGGGGCTGTCCATCACCCACATCCCATACCGGGGCGCCGGCCCGGCGCTGACCGACCTGCAGGCGGGCCAAGTACACATGACCTGGAACAACCTGTCCTCCAACCTCAGCATGGTTCAGAACGGCCGCCTGCGCGCGCTGGCGGTGGCGTCACCGATCCGCACCCCCCAGCTGCCCGATGTGCCGACCTTCGACGAGCTGAAGTTGCCGGAGTTGAACCTCACATCGTGGACGGGGCTGGCGGCGCCCGCAAAAACGCCCGAACCGATCGTTGCGCAACTCTACGAAGCGATGCGCACGGTGCTTCGCGACCCACAAACGCTCAAGGCGTGGAACGATCGTGGCGCCATGCTCCCTGAAGCGGTGAAGCCCGTCGATTTCCGCAAGGAGATCCAGCAGCGCATCCAGTTTTACAAAAACATCGTGAAGACCCACAAGATCGCCGTGGACCAGTAGCCACTGTCGCACTGGCAGGGCCGGTCACTCGGCTGCAGGTTCGGTCACCGAGATGTCGGTATGCACCAGCGTCAGTGGAAACCGCTGGCCCGCCAGATAGTCCTCCAGGCCGCGCAGCAGCAGCGGGCTGCGGTGGCGCTCGGGGCATGCACGGATCTCGTCCGCCGTGAGCCACAGGGTGCGCACGATGCCAGTGTCGAGCGCGCGCCAATCGTGGTGGGTGCCGAGTGTGCCGGCAAACGCAAACCGCATGTAGGTGATGTCGTCGCCCGTGCGGGTTTTGGTGAAGCGGTTGAGGTACACGCCGATCAACGCCGTGGGCACAAAATCGTGGGCCGTCTCCTCCAGCACCTCGCGCGCGCAGGCCTGGATGGGCGACTCGCCCGGGTCCAGGTGGCCGGCAGGGTTGTTGAGCTTGAGGCCATCCGTGGTCTCTTCCTCGACCAGCAAAAAACGGCCATCGCGCTCAATGAGGGCGGCCACGGTGACGTTGGGTTTCCAGCGGTGGGGCATGGCGCGCATTATGACCAGCCGCCATGACGCGTGGCTGCCACGGCCTACCCTCGCTAACCCTCGCTAACCCTTGCTCAGCGCCGCACGGCGGCTGCAGGGGTGGACGCGGGCACTGCGGCTGCCGGCGCGGGCCGAAGCACCAGCCACAGCGCCACCGCGATCAGCACGCCACCCGCCGCATGGGCCAAGGTAGCCGCTTCGCCCAGCACCAGCCAGCCCCAGCCCACCCCGAACAGCGGGATCAGGAAAGTCACGGTGAGCGCCTTGACCGGGCCCACATCCGCGACAAGACGGAAGTACAGCACATAGGCGAATGAGGTACACAGCAGGCCCAGCGCCAGCATGGCGCCCCAGACGGCGGGGCCGGCCGAGAGCCAGGTCGCCACCGGCTGCTGCGCGGTCTGCCACAGTGCGAAAGGAGCCAGCGCCAACACTGCACCCCATTGGCTGCCCAGCGCCACCAGGCGACTGTCCAGTCCGCCGCGCTGGGTGATCCAGCGCCGCGTCAGGAAGCCGGAGAGGCCATAGCAGGCCGTGGCTACCAGGCAAGCAGCAATGCCGCCGAGCACCGGCATGGTGAGCACGACCGGCCCTGCCTGCGCGAGCACCGCGACCCCTCCCATGCCCAGCACTACCCCGCCCACGCGGGCCAGGGTAATGCGCTCACCAAAGGCCAGCGCTCCGATCACCACGGCCATGAGCGGCGTGGTGGCGTTGAGGATGGCGCTGTAGCCCGCCGGCAGCACGCGTGCGGCCAGTGCAAACATCAGAAAAGGTATGCCCGAATTGAAGACGCCCAGCATCAGCGCGGCACCGAGCTTGCCCTGGAACGCAGGCCGCAGCCGCACCAGGGCCAGCAACGCCAGCAGCCCGGCGGCGCCGAGCACCACGCGGCCGAAGGCGGTGGGCACCGCGCCCCACACCGGGGCAGCGATGCGCATGAACAAAAAGCTGCCGCCCCACAGGGCGGCCAGGGCGACAAAACGGAGCAGGCTGGGGAGGTCCATGCCGTAGATCTTCGACGCAGGGAAGAGCCAGAGCAAACCATTTATTCTCTACACCTGTTTAGCCAAACTATCCAGTCACCACCATGCGCCTGCCTCCCCTGATCGCTGTCCGCTTCTTCGAGGCCACGGCGCGCCACGCGAGCGTGCGGCGTGCGGCCGAAGAGCTGCACGTCACGCCCGGCGCCGTCTCGCAGCAGGTGCGCAAGCTCGAAGCCTTCCTGGGCTGCGCGCTGTTCGAGCGCCAGCCGCGTGGGCTGGCGCTCACGGCTGCCGGGCGCGACTACCAGGCCGCCTGCGCCGAGGGTCTGGCCGTGATCGGGCATGCCACCTCACGCATTGCATCGACGAACCGCCGGCATGCGGTGCTGGTGAGCTGCACGCCGGGCTTTGCGGTGCAATGGCTGGTGCCGCGCCTGCACGGTTTTTTGCAGCTGCACCCGGACGTGGACGTGCACGTGGGCAGCACCAACCGCGCGGTGGACCTGGCGGCCGAGGGCGTGCACTTTGCCGTGCGCCATGGGCAGGGCATCTATCCCGGCCTGCAGTCCGAGGTGCTGGTGGCCGACGACCTGGTGCCCGTGTGCAGCCCGCGCCTGCTGGCGCCGCGCAAGACAGCGCGCGTGGCCGACATCACCAGCGCCCGGCTGCTGCACGACGAGCACCGAGGCGATTGGCGGCTGTGGCGCGAGGCGCATGGCGTCACGGGCCTGGATTGCGAGGGCGGCATCGTCTTCGCGCACAACGCCGCCATCGAGGCCGCCGTGGCTGGCCGGGGTTTTGCACTGGTGCGGCGCGCGCTGGTGCAACAGGAACTGGCCGCGCGCGAGCTGGTCTGCGTGCACTGCAAGCCCCTGGCCACGCCGTTGGCCTACCACCTGGTGTACCGTCCCGAAGCCTTGATCGACCCCGCGCTGCGGCGTTTCCGCGACTGGATCATGGCGCAAGGAAGCGCTGATCAAGGGGTGAGTTCACGCACCATGTAGACCGCGCCGCCTCCATAGCTCGCCAGCCGTTCGCGCTGCGCGGCATCGGCCAGTGCTTGCACGGCATAGCCTTGCCGCTCCCAGTATGCCTGCGAGCCCTGCACCGACACCAGCGCCGTATGCCGCAGGCCCCGGGCCTTGGCCTCTTTCCACATCGGCTGCAGCAGCGCGCGGGCCAGGCCCTGGCCCGCGCATCCGGGCAGCACGGCCATGTCGTGCAGGTAGAGCGTATCGGGCTGCGGTACGGCCTCGAAGCCGCCATGCAGGGGCGTCACCTTGCCCCGCAACGACCGGTAGGCCGCCAGGTACGCGCAGACCACGCCCGCGCGCTCGAGCACCAGCGAACAATTGGCCGGACTGGCCAGGCGGGCTGCAAAAACCTCGCGGCTCTCCACGAAGCCCGCGCCATAGCAGGCCAGTTGCACGGCGAGCAGGCCTGGCAGGTCCTGCACTGCCAGGGGGCGGACGAGAGGTGTGGAAGAAAGCATCGGGGCACGGTGTTCAGAAAATGCCGGGACCTGGATGATAGGGACGCGCATGACCTGCGGGGCTATCGACGCCGTTCAGGCTCCTTCGAACAATGACCCCAGGCCGCAGGCACTCCGCGCACGGCCCGTCCCACCCCTACAAGGAGCTTGCCATGAACACCGTCGAAACCCTGGAGCACCCCACAACCACCCCCACCGCCGCCACGGCCGCACCCGATCTGGCCGCGCGCTACATCGCGGCCTGGAACGCTACCGAAGGAGCACAGCGCGACCACCTGGTGCGCAGCACCTTCAGCAGCGACGTGCAGTACCAGGACCCCATGATGGAAGGCCAGGGCCACGACGGCCTGACCGCACTGATTGCGGGTGCCCAGCAGCGGTTTGCCGGCCACCGCTTCACGCTGCTGGGCACACCCGAGGGGCACCATGATGTGGTGCGTTTTTCGTGGGCGCTGGCGGCCGAGGGTGCAGAACCCGTGGCGCGCGGCACCGATGTGGCGGAGATCGACGCACATGGCCGTATGCGCCGGGTGACCGGTTTTCTGGACTACGTGGCCGGGGCCTGAACGCGCCCGTTTTTTCGGCCAACGCAAGCGCCAACAGAACGCGTTGACGATTTCAAGCCCTCACTTCAGCACCGGCGGCTGCACGAAGTCTTCGAGCGACAGGCCCTTTTCCTTGAGCAGGGCCTCCAGCACCGGCTGCAGCCGGCCCAGGCTCTCCTGCACGGCTTCGCGCACGGTGTCCACCACCACCTGGGTGCTGCGCTCGATCTCGATGTTCAGGCGGTCGCCGACCTGCTTGTGTTCAAACACCGTCGCGCGGCGTGTTTCAGGAATCATCCAGATCTCGAACCAGCCCTCCTGCCGGTTCACCTCGGCCACCGTGAGGCTGGCGCCGTGGATGGCGATGTAGCCCTTGGCGAAGACATAGCGGCGAAACGCCTCGGGCACGGCCACGCGCCACACCAGGTTGTTGTCGAACTCGCGGCGCTCGATGAGCGTGCCGGTGAAGTCCACATGGCCCGACAGCGGGTGGCCGCCGATCTCGGCGCCGTCCTTGGCCGCGCGCTCCACGTTCACGCGGTCACCTTGGCCGTAGCTGCCCAGCGTGGTGATGTTCAGGCTCTGCAGCATCACATCGAAGTTGGCCTGCGTGGGCGACAGGATTTCGGTGACCGTGAGGCACACACCGTCGGTGGCCACACTGGCGCCAATGGCCAGGTCCTGGCAAAAGCCCTCGGGGAAATCGAGCGTGAAGGTGCGCAGCCCTGCGCGGTCGTGGATGGCGGCAATACCTGCCGTGGCTTGGACGATGCCTGTGAACATGGTGGCGCGGCTTGTGGAGCGTTGGAACGGGAACCGGGAATTTTGCCACCCGCAGCATTCAAAGGTGCCCCAAGGGTTGGAGCCCCCACACACCGGTCTTTCCGGGGCATCGCACCCGTCTGCAGCGCTCAAAACTGGCGCGACCCAGGCCAGGGCAGCCGAGCAAGGGCCGCCCCGCAGCGAGGGCTGCGTCCCCCTGCCCGCGCGCAGCGCGAGAGCGGGGGAAGACGCGAAGCGTCTCAGGGGGGGTGCCCCTTACCTTGCGCGCAGCAGCTCGCCCACTTCCAGCAGCACCAGCTCGTTGTCGTCGGCCTTGTTGGGCTCGCGGCTGCTGCTGAAGGGCAGGTTGTTGTCGTTGCCCACCACGATGTGCGTGGCGTCCACCACGTCCACGTTCTCGATGGTGAAGAACGGGAAGGTCAACACGCCATTGTTCAGGGGCTTCCTGGCCAGGCGCTGCGGGTCCTGGATGTTCATGAGGTCGATGTAGCCGATCTTGCGCATCTCGCCGCCCACGTTCGCGTCGCTCATCTCGACCTTGTAGACGCGCTTGAACTTGGCGAGATCGTGGAAGCAGTCGGTGCGCTTCTGGTCTGCGGGGCAGGCCTTGTCGGCCGTGCCTTCGCCGTTGTCGCGCTCGATGATGAGGCCCGTGGTGCCGTCGATCATGTTGAAGTCGCCAATGGCGTGGTGGTTGGCCTCCAGCACGTACTTCCAGTGGCGGCCCGTCCATTGCTCGGACTTCACGTCAAACTCCAGCACACGCAGGTACTGCTTGCCGCCCACGTTCTCATAGCCCTTGGCTTCGTCGCTCCACAGGGCGCCTTCGAGCAATGCATAGAGCTTGCTGCCGTCCTTGGACGAGGCCATGCCTTCGTAACCCTTGGAGCGCTTGACTTCAAACGGCGTGGGCTTGGCATCGGGCGCACCGGGCATCAGCACGCCGGGCGCGTCGGGCGAGCGCACAACCTTGCCATCCACCTGCGTCTCGAACACGGCCAGCACCTTGCCGTTCAGGTCGGCCTTGATGAGGAAGGGGCCAAACTCTTCGCCGATCCACAGTGCGCCACCGGCGAACTGGAAGCTTTCGGGGTCGAAGTCTGCGCCGGTCAGGTAGCGCTTGTCGGTGCCCTCGTGGGTGATGCGAAACGGCACCTTTTTGTCGGGGTCATGCAGGAACACCGTGTTCTTGCG
The DNA here is from genome assembly GCF_001429215.1 of Acidovorax sp. Root267. NCBI lineage: Bacteria > Pseudomonadati > Pseudomonadota > Betaproteobacteria > Burkholderiales > Comamonadaceae > Acidovorax > Acidovorax sp. Root267. The sequence goes on along the minus strand of NZ_LMJC01000012.1, from coordinate 552,969 downwards.
GTTGAAGTGACCTGTCTTGAAATCCACGGTGTAGTGGTTCAGATACAGCATGAAATCGGGCGAGTTGGCCTTGGCACCCGCGCCGTTGTCGGTGAGGATCCAGAACGATCCATCGGCCATGCGCTTGATGCCCGAGTGGCCCTGCACCGGCTGGCCCTGAAAGGGCAGCGCAACCCCTGTGTTGCGGCCGCCGGACAGGCCGGGCACCGAACCCACGGCCTCCACGCGGCGCGGCGTGGTGAACTTGCCACTGACCTGCAGGTCCTGAGGCGCGTCCTTGGGCGCGGCGATCACGGTGAAGGCAGGCAGCACGGCGTGGCCTGCCAGCGTGGCCGGATACGCCTGCTGGGCAAACGCGGTGGAGGAGGCAACGCACAGCAGCGCGGCACAAACGGCGAGGGAAGAGGGTCGGAACATGGTCACTGTGGGGCGAAGAGGAAACCCGCAACCATGCCGCGCCGATGTGACGTGGTGGTGAACGCACCGTGACGTGCCCATGACGCCCATGGCGCGGCCCACCACAAGCGCGGCGGGGCGCGCGGCGGCTATGCCTGCGAAGCCTCTCCCACGGCCACCTGGTTGCGCCCGCTGTTCTTGGCACGGTACAGGGCCTTGTCTGCCTCGCCAATCAGCGCCTGGGCGCTCAGCCCGTCGCCAGGCCGGATGCTGGCCACGCCGCTGCTGATGCTGACCCACACGCCTGTGGAGCTGTGCTGGTGCGCAATCTGCAGCGCGGCCACCGCCTTCTGGGCGGCGTGGGCAATGTGCACGGCGCCTTCGCGGTCCGTATCGGGCAACACCATCGCAAATTCTTCGCCCCCATAGCGCGCGGCCAGGTCGGCCGGACGCTGGCAGCAAGTGTCCAGTGCGCGGGCAATCGATTTCAGGCACTCGTCTCCGGCCTGGTGTCCATACGCGTCGTTGAAGTCCTTGAAATGGTCCACATCCACCAGGACCAGCGCAAGGTGCCGATGGTGGCGCACGGCAACGGCCAGATGCTCTGCCAGGTGCGTGTCAAAAGAACGCCGGTTGGCAAGCCGGGTCAGCCCATCCTTCATCGAGATCTGCCACAGGGTGTCGTTGGCGACCCGCAGCTCGGCGGTGACCTGCATCAGCCGCGCATGCTGGCGCGCCGTTTCGCTGAGCAGCACGATCAGCAGGAAGCCTGCCGCCAGCAAGCCATAGATGCGCCCCACATACCAGCCCAGGTCGTAGCGGCCGGTATTGAGCACGGCCGCCAAGGCGATGTCGAAGACCCACACGCTCATCACGACGTGGAGCCATACATCCAGCACCGTGTGGGGCTTGCCGCGCCACAGCCTCCCCAGGGCGGCCAGGCTCAACAGCCAGATGCCCACCAGGAACACCTTGCCCACGACCGTGGTGCGGTCGCCCGCCATGAACATGGGCAAAAAGGCATGCCCCGATGTGGCAAAGGCGGTGAACAGCACCACCACCAACACCACCAGCGCCACCACGCCCGCAATGCCTTGCCAGGGCTTGGCCCGCGCCACCCGCACCAGTGCGGGCAGCCGCAGCGGCCCCTTCCTGGCGGATGCATACGCCATCACGGCCAGCGGAAACCCCGTGTGCCACAACATGTACAAGGCCGACGAGGTCTGCGGGCCAGAACCGAGCAGCCCCGACGGCGCAAAGAGGCCTGGGAAAATCAGGGCATAGGCGGTGGTGGAAGTCGCCGTGAACAGGTAGCCCCCCGCCAGCACCAGCAGCGCCGCCGACCGCAACACCCGGTACTGGCCGAACAGCAGGACGGCGGTGATGAGATCGCAGATCACCAGGGCGGTGACATAGATCGGGATGAAGGAAGGAAACGGGCCCAGTGGAATTCTGGCGAACCCCACTGCCACCACAAACAGCGCCGCCGATACAAAAATGGTGGCAAAAGCGAACCCCGTCTCCCGGGAGCCTGCGGGCTCGTTGGAGAGGTACGCCGAAGGCGACCAGGGGTGCTGCACGGGGACATAGTTGGCTGGCATGGACCACTCCAACTGACGGGCAATTCCGCTGCCAGTCTACGCCGGTGTACCAGGAATAGCCATGGGGGTCAGACCGCGCAAACGCCTCATTTTTCTGCGGAGGGCGCGCACCCGGCGCGAGCACTCCGGGCACGGCCCGAACAGCAAGGTGGCGTCTGCCACGCCTTTTTCCAGAACGCTCTTCATTTGATAGCTGCTGGCGCTTATTCAATCAGCGTCACAGCCTCATTTTCATCAAATTTCAGTTCAGTATCAGACCAGGCGATGCGGCAAGCCCTTGCGCCGCCACACGCCATGGAAGTACAGCCCCTGCAGCACCAGGGCACACAGGTAGGTGGCCGGATAGGCCGCCCAGGTGGCCACCAGGCCAAACTGGCGCCCCAGCAGCCAGCCCAGCGGCACGAGCAGGCATGCCAGACAACCGAGCGAAATGAGCGTGGGCGCCAGCACGGTGCCACTGGCGCGCATCACGCTGGAATACACGCTGGCCCACCCAAAGAACACCGCGCCCCACACCGTGAGATGCAGCACACGTGCAGCGATGTCGGTCACGCGGGCGTCGGCCACAAACAGGCCCACCACCCAGGGCGCGGCGCCGAACATCAGCACCGCCAGGCCGCCCGTGAGCAACAGGTTCATGCGCATGCCGGTGCGCGTGACAGCCACCACCTCGTGGCCCTGGCCCGCACCAATGGCCTGCGCCGCGAACACCGACGACGCAATGGCCACCGCCATCGCCGGGAACAGCACATACGACATGACCTGGCTGGCCGCGCCCCAGGCCGCCGTGGCCGCTGAGCCATGCGCGTTGACCAGACTCAGCAGGCCCAGGTCCGCCAGAGAACCTGTGATGAAAAACAACCCCGTGGGCACGCCCAGACGAAGGAGGGTGCGCAGCAAGGCCGCGTCCAGCCGCATCTGCCCCGCCAGCGCCCGCGTGGGGGCCAGCACATGCGCGCGGCGCCGCAGGTGCCAGGCCGTCCAGCCCAGCGACGCCAGCGTGGCCAGCAACAGCGCGGCCACCCCGCCCAGAATGCCCAGCGCAGGCAACCCGATGGCGGGCACGCCCCGGATGAACAGCGGCGCCAGCACCACCGTGGCCGACAGCGACACCACCAGCGCGCGCAGCGGTGTCACGGTGTCGCCCGTGCCGCGCAGCAGCGCCGCCGTGAGCATGGAGGTGAACAGCACTGGAAACAGCGCCATCATGGCCCGCGCATACACCACCGCCTGGGGCAGCACATCGGCGGGCGTGCCCAGCGCCACCATCACGGGGCGCGCCACCACCATACCCACGGTGCCCAGCACGAGGCCCAGCACCATGCCAGCGCACAGCGTGGTCCCCGCCACGGCGCGCAGCCGCGCAGGGTTGCGCGCGCCAAAGGCCTGGCCAACGAGGATGGATGCCCCATTGCCCAGGCCAAAGATGAAGGCGCTGAGCAGCAGGAACAGCGGCATGAACGACGCCACGGCCGCCAGCGAGCCCGCGCCCAGCAGCCGCCCCACGTAGATGTGGTTCACCGTGCCGGTAAGCGCCTGCAGGATGTTGGTGAGCACCAAGGGGCCGAGAAAAACGAGGAAGCGGCGGTCGAGTGAAAGCGGTGCGGCCACCGCGGGCGGTACAGGCGCCGGGCTGTGGGGAGGAGCCTTGTCCGTCATGGCGCTGTACCGGCTGGCGGCGAAGTGGCCGGTGTTCCATCGATGTGCACCCACGTGCCCACCGGGACCCGGTCAAACAGGTCGATCACATCGGCATTGGTCATGCGCACGCAGCCGTGCGAGGCGGGCACGCCCATGGGGAGCCCTTCAGGACAGCCGTGGAGGTAGATGTAAGAACCTGTTCAAGGTCTTTTCGGGGTCGCACAAGTGCCTTGCCGGGATGGGATGCAAGGCGCGGGGCGCAGCCAATAGCCCGTGCTATTGGCAAGCACCGCAACGCCGCAGACCGCCCGGCAAGGCACTTGCCCGAAGGGTTGGAGTGAAATCGGGCGATTGGAAGCCTCGTCTGCTTGCATGGGCACGAGCCCATGCGGCGCATCCGAAGCATCCACTCATCCCGATTGCACTCCAATGCGATCCCCGAAAAGACCTTGAACAGGTTCTCACGGCGCAGCGTGTCCACCGCACCGCCCCGGTTGACGCCGGGCGTGCAGCCGGTGAGCCACAGAATGCGGCTCAGGATCCAGTCGCGCCCCGGGTGCTGGGCGGCCAGCGCGGGTGAATAGATTTCGCCCGTGGCGCGGCGCCCCACAAACACCGTGCCCGGCGCGCAGCCCGCGCCCACCTTGGCCCGCACGCGGTGTGCGCCGCGCGGGGTGCAGCCGCTGCCGCTGCGTTCGCCCACGCCGTTCAGGGCGGTCGATACCGGGTAGCTGCGCTCGATGGCGCCGTCCACCACCACGTCCAGCTGCTGCCGCGCCACGTGGATGTGCAGTTCGGTGCCCGCCATCGTGTTCGTTCAACCCGCTGCCATCCGCCAGGCCCCATGGCCACGCGTGAAGGCCTCTGCCAACACCGAATCGCCGGCCCCATCGCGGTGCACAAACAGGCTTGTTGCAAGTGTCAGTATCCAGAGCATTTGCTCACCATTTGATAGCTACTTGCGCTTTACTGTCAAGCGCTACAGGCCAATTTTTCATGAAAATTGCTGCCTGCCCGACACCGGAATGGACATGGCATGCCCACAGGACATGATGTCCACTGCCACCGGGTTACTGCGTTCGATGCCGATACTCAGGCGGTCCCCCACCGGCTTGATTTCATGGACCTTTTGCCGCGCCGGGGAATCACACCGGTCCCGCTGCCCACACGCACCCCGCCACCCCACCGCCGAACCCACCCGCATGGACACCCTTTCCACATTGCAATCCCTCGGACTGGAACTGCCCAGCCCGGCCTACATCGCGGGCGCCGTCGTGTTCGGCCTTATCGGCATGGCCGCGTACTGGCACGGCAAAAAAACACCGCAGCGGCGCACGCGCTGGTGGGGCGTGGCGCTCATGTTCTACCCCTACGCCATCTCGCTCACGTGGATGCTGTATGCCGTGGGCGTGGCGTTGTGCCTGGGCCTGTGGTGGGATGTGCAGCGCGCGTAGCGGTGCGCCTTGCCCGTCGTCGCCCCCCTTCACCCACTCACCCCGCCGCCACCAGCCCGGCCCCATGCCCGCGCGTGAAGGCCTCTTCCAGCACCGAGTAGCCGGACCAGTCGCTGTGCGCAAACGACAGCCGCGCCGTGGCGGGGGTGGGAATCCAGGGCACTTGCTCCCCATTTGATAGCTGTTTGCGCTTACCAGATAAGCGCTGGAGGCCAATTTTGCTTAAAAACCCGAGCATTCCCGGCGTAGGGATGGCCATGGCGTGGCCGTAGCGGGTGATGTCCACGCGCGTGGCGCGCTGTCGCAGGTCGGGATGGGGTACGGCCAGGGTGGCCAGCACAGCCTCGGCCCACGGTTGCCAGGGCTGGGTGGCCAGTTGCTGGCGGCCGTCGGGCACGTCGCCCAGCGCCTGGTAGTAGGTGAGCACCGTGGGCCCGGCCAGAGCGGCGCGGGTGTCCAGCCGCTGGTGCCCGGCGTTCACATACCCCAGGCCGCCGGCGGTGGGGTCGGCGTAGAGCACGTTGTCCCACGCGGGCGCGGCGCCGGGGCGGTCGGTGAGGGGGCTGTCGATGTGGATATTGGCCACCAGCCAGGGGGCCGACTGCAGGCGCTGCGCCGCGCCGGTCAGGAAGGCGGGCGGGCTTTGCACCACACGCGCCGCCACGAACACCGGCAGCGCCACGATGCAGCGCGGCGCCTGCCACCGCTCCACGCTGTCGGTGGCGTGGTTGAAGGCATCCACCTCCACGCCGTGGCGGGTTTCGGTAATGCGCAGCACGCTGGTGGCGGTGCGCAGCTGGCCTCCGGCGCGCAGGGGCTCGGCCAGGCGCTGGGTGATCCAGCCATTGCCTTCGGGCCAGGTCAGCACGCTTTCACGGGCCTCGTCCGCCGCCTCGCCGGGGGCGTGAAAACCGTGGCGGCTGGCAAAGTAGTGGATGCCCGCCCAGGCCGAAACCCGCGCCGCGCCCGCGCCGTAGTCGTCGCGGCAGCAGTAGTTCAGGTACCAGAGCAGGTGCTCGTCGTCAAAGCCCTCTTGCGCCAGCCAGGCGGCAAACGTCAGTGCATCCAGCGCCTGGTGGGGCTTGGCCAGCGGCTTGCCCGGGCCCAGCGACCGCAGCACGGGCATGGTGAAACGCGCGGCTTTGGCTGCGTCGTCCACCGCCTGCGCAAAGCGGCGGTACTGGGCCAGCGTGGTGTCCGGCACCCCGTGCGCGGGCAGTAGGCCTTCCTGCCACTCGCCCTCAAAGAAAAGCCGCTCCTGCGGGCTGTGGCACAGGTGGCGTTCGTCATAGCGCCAACGGCCCGCCACGCGCTGGCGCAAGCCCAGCTCTTCCAGCAGATCCTGCACTTCGCGCGCATCGTCGCCGGGCACCGGCAGGTAGTGCGCGCCAAGCGGGCAGGCAATGCCCTGCACGGCCCCGCCCCGGCTGTTGCCGCCCGCACTGTCTTCCAGCTCCAGCAGCGCGAAGTCCTCCACCCCGGCCAGCCGCAGCGACCGCGCCGCCGCCAGCCCCGCCACACCGCCGCCCGCGATGATGACCTGCGCGCGCCGCACCACGGCCGGTGCGGGCCAGGTGCCGGCCTTGAGCCGATCGCGCAGCTGGTGGCCCCGCGCCATGTCGATGCCGGTGAAGCCGCCTTCCAAGACGCGAGGGGCCTTGTCGCAACCCGGCAGGAGCACCGCGGCGGCAGTCGAGGCGGCGGCGGTGGCTAGGAAATGGCGACGTTGCATGGCGTCAGTGTCTCCGGGTGTACGCAACGCCTGCGCCGCTTGCGACCGGCGCGGCCCAGACCAGCGGCCCCCGCGCAAGGGCCGCCCCGCCGCGCTGGGGGCGTCCCCCTGCCCGCTGCGCGCAGCGCTGCGAGAGCGGGGGGAAGACGCGAAGCGGCTCAGGGGGGCTTCTCAATGTTTTCCCCACTCGCGCTCGTACGTGTGCACCAGCGCCTGGTTCGACAGCCGATTCACTTCGGCAGGCACCCGCGCCATGTCGCGCGGAAAATCGAACAGCAGGGGCAGCGAGTCGGTGCCCAGAAAACGCAGGCCGTCGGGCAAGGCCTCGGGCAGGCGCCAGGGCCTGCGGCTCGCGATGATGAAGCCCCATTCGCCAAAGCTGGGCACGTGCGCGTGGTAAGGCGCAGTGTGCAAGCCCACGGACTCGATGGTCTGCACCACCGTCCAGTAACTTTTGCGCGCCACCAGCGGGGACGTGGTCTGCACCACCGCGTAGCCACTGGCCGCCAGGCGTTTGTCCAGCAGCGCATAAAAGCTGTTGGTGTAGAGCTTGCCGATCGAGAAGTTGGTGGGGTCGGGAAAGTCCACCACGATGACGTCAAAAGTGTCCGCCCCCTCCTGCAGCCAGCCAAAGGCATCTGTGTTGACGATCTTCACCTTGGGGTTCTGCAAGGCGTTGCCGTTCAGGCGTGCGAGCGTGGGGTTCTCGCTGAAGATTTTTGTCATGGCCGGGTCCAGTTCGACCAGCGTCACGGACTCGACCGAGGGGTACTTGAGGATCTCGCGCACGGCCATGCCGTCGCCACCGCCCAGCACCGCCACTCGTTTGGGCGCACCGTGTGCCGACATGGCGGGGTGCACCAGGGCTTCGTGGTAGCGGTACTCGTCGGCCTGCGCAAACTGCAGGTTGCCGTTGAGGTACAGCCGGTGCCCCACGCGCCCCTGCGTGACCACGATACGCTGGTAAGGCGACGCGGTGCTGAAGACGATGCGGTCCTGGTAGAACTTGTCTTCGGCCACGCTGGTGATGTGCTCAGCCCCCGCCAGAGCGGCCAGCAGGATGCCCAGCACCATCACGCAGGCCACCAGGTGCGCCTTCAGGCGCCGCAGCTCGTGCCTAAACAGCCACACCGCCCACAGCGCCACGGCCGCGTTCATCACCCCGAACAGCAGCCCCGTGCGGATGAGCCCCAGGTGCGGCACCAGCAGCAGCGGGAACGCCAGCGACACCGCCAGCGCGCCCAGGTAGTCGAACGTGAGCACCTGGGAGACCAGGTCCTTGAGGGCCACATTGCGCTTGAGGATGCGCATCACCAAGGGGATCTCCAGCCCCACCAGCGTGCCCACCATCAGCACCATGCCGTACAGCAGAAAGCGAAACGCGCCCGGCGCGTACGCGTTGGCCAGGAACAGCGTGGCAGGCAAGGCGCCGCCAATCAGCGCCACCAGCAATTCGATGCGCAAAAAGTGCGCTGGCAGCTGCCGCTCGAAGTACCGCGACAGCCACGAGCCCACGCCCATGGCGAACAGGTAGGTGCCGATGATGGTGCTGAACTGCAGCACCGAATCGCCCAGCACATAGGACGCGAGCGCACCCGCAGCCAGCTCGTACAGCAGCCCGCAGGCGGCCACGACGAACACGCTGATGAGCAGGGCGATTTCGATGGGGCGGGGGCCGGAGTGGGCGCCCGGGGCCTCGGACGGCGAGGCAGGAGAAGTCAGGTCGGATTGCAAGGCAGGTACCGGCGCGCCGCAGGGGCGCGCGCCGCTTCAGGCAAGGTGCGTCAGTGAATGGCTGCCGCCACGATGATGCTGATGCCCAGGCACATCGCCGCCACCACCAGCCCCAGGGCCTGGTTCTGCTTTTCGACGATTTCGCGCCACAGGTCGTAGGGGGTGATCTTGTCCACGATGACAAAACACAGCCAGAAAATGACCACGCCGATGATGGCGTAGAGGATGGACCCGAGGAACGCTGCGGGCTTGAGCCATTCGATGCCGATCATGATGGGATCTCCTTGAAACGGGTGTTTGTGGGTGGGTTGTCGGTCGGGCCAGGGGGCGTGGATCGGTCTGAAAGCGGGCGGCGGGGTCCGTCCAGTCGCTTACTTGTGGCTTCCGCCGGACGAGTATCCACCGAACGATCCGCCTGAACTGCGGTAGCCGCTGCCCGACGATCCTGAACAATTGCTCAGGATGATCAGCAGGATGATGATGATGATCGCAATCAGGATGATGGTGCCGCAGCCCAGGCCCGACTTGGCCGCGAAGGGGCCGGGGTCGTCGCGCTGCAGCGCGTCCGCCTTGTCTTCGAGCTTGAAGGCCTTGGCCACCGTATCGCTGGCGAGCTTGTCCCCGGCCGACCAGGTGATCTCGTTCGGGCTTTGCTCCATCGAGAGCAGGCCTTTGGCACTGGCAAAGTCGCGGTTGGTGGTCTTCTGGCCGCGCGTGACCTGCCAGTAAAACTCGCCCAGCACGTAGGTGGTTTCGGCCTCGTAGGTGTACTTGAGCTCGTACTTGGTGCCCATGTAGGTGGCCGAGCGCCCGGTGGCCGCCATCTGCGGCGCGCCCGTGGTGGGGCGCACCATGCTCCAGCCCTCTTCCGAATCCACCAGGAAGGCAAAGCCGCGCTTCTGGTTGTAGAGCAGGTATTCGCTCCAGCCGAAGTGCTCGTCGTCGCCGGGCTCCACACCCATGCGGTGCTGAAAGCCCACCACCTGCCAATGCACGCCCTGCAGCTGGCCCTTGCTGCCCAGCGGGATGAGCGGCTGCACCGGCTCGTCCTGCTCGGCCGAGCGCAGCTCACCGCCCACGCCGCTATCGAGGCTGATGATGCTGGCGCACGAGCCGCAGGTGATGCTCTTGGTGCCCGCCAGCTGCACCTGCACCGGCGCGCCGCAGTGCGGGCAGTTGAACTGGCGGCCTTTTTCGTCCTTGGCGGATTCGTCCTTGAGGCCCTGGAGCTGCAGATCTTCCAGCAGCACAGACTTGCCGCGCTCGACGTTGGGCGGCGTGTGGCCGTAGTCGATGCTGACCACTTCACCGTCGGCGCTGCGCAGCTCGACCATGCCGAAGGGCTCGCCCAGGGGCGGCAGCTTGGGCAGCTCGCCCTGGGCCGAGATCAGCGATGCCTGGCCCGTGTAGGCCACGCTGTACGGCTTGCCATTGATGGCCGTGGTGCTGCCGATGCGAAAACGCGCGGCCTCGGGCATCTCGCGGCCGGGGTCGATCGTGCGCGTGAAGACGTAGGCGCCGTTGTCCTCGCCCAGGGTGGCCAGGGTGCCGTCGTTGAGGAAGGCGGCCCATTCGGTCCAGACACCCGCATCGCCCTTGTATTGCAGGCGGCCCACCAGGGTGAAGGGCACGTCCTTGCCATCGAGCTGGATGCGCCCACTGGCCATGAGCTGCAGCGGGCTGTGGTCGTCGAACAGCTCGGCCATCTTGCCCAGGCGCGTGAGCACATCGCCGCTGCGCACGACGGTGCTCTGGCAGTAGCCGCAGACGGCGTGCGTGGACTGCGCGCTGCGGAATTCAACCGGCGCGCCGCAGCCCGGGCAGGGCGCGCGGTAATAACGCTGTGTGGGGTCGGTGGCCATCGTGGGGCTGCTGCCTGCGCCGCGCTACACGGCTTTGAGGCCTTTTTGGCCCCTAGCGCTTATCCCTCCAGCGCAAACAGCTATTTTTATGATAGCAACCGGATTCAGACCAGCTTCTTGAGCAGCTCGGCCTTCTTGGCGTCGAACTCTTCCTGGGTCAGGATGCCCTTGGATTTGAGGTCGCCCAGCTTCTCCAGCGTGGCCATCACGTCCTCGGGCTTGACGCCCAGAGGTGCGGCAGCTGCCTGTGCCGCTGCGGCCGCCGCAGGGGCCACCGGGGTCTGCAGGCCCTGCTGCAGGTTCTGCGCCAGCACTTGGCCCAGTGCCACACCTGCGCCCAAGCCCATCGCATCGCCCGCAATGCCGCCACCGCCGCCGCTGGCTTCGGCGAACTTGGGGATGGCCTGCGCCGTCTGGTACTGCATGAACTTGCCCATGTCGTTGCCGACCATGCCCATGCCGATTTTCTGGTCGAGGATCTTTTGCAGCTCTTCGGGCAGCGAGACGTTCTGCACCGTGAGAGATTCGATCAGGATACCCAGCTTGGCAAAGATGGGCGCCAGTTCCTTGGTCAGCGCATCGGCAAACATGACCTGGTTGGCCGCCAGGTCGAGGAACGGCAGGCCGCTGCCCGCAATGGCGTTGCTGATGTTCTGCAGCACCAGGCCACGCAGCTGGCCTTCGAGGTCGGCCACGGGATACATCTCCCGCGTGCCCGAGATCTCGGTGTGGAACAGCTTGGGGTCGGCGATGCGGAACGCGTAGTTGCCGAACGCGCGCAGGCGCACGGCGCCAAAGTCCTTGTCGCGGATCGTGATGGGCTGGGGCGTGCCCCACTTCTGGTCGATCTGCTGGCGCGTGCTGAAGAAGTAGACGTCACTCTTGAAGGGGGACTCGAAGAGCTTGTCCCAGTTCTTGAGGTAGGTCAGCACCGGCAACGTCTGCGTGGTGAGCTTGTAGGTGCCGGGCGTGAACACGTCGGCCACCTGGCCTTCGTTCACGAAGATGGCCATCTGCGACTCGCGCACCACCAGCGTGCCACCGTTCTGGATTTCCATGTCGCGCATGGGGAAGCGCCAGGCCAGGGTGCCGTCCCCCTCTTCGGTCCATTGAATGATGTCAATGAACTGTTTCTTGATGAAGTCCATGAGGGCCATGTGTGCTCCCAAAGCAAAAGAGGGGGTTGAAAAGAGCGGCCATCATAGCAACGGGGGCATGGCGCGCACCGGCTTTTTTTAACCCCATGGTGTGAACTAGTTCACGCGCAGAACCAGTCTGCTTGGAGTAGGGGCCACCCCATGCAGATGAGCCACCGCTTGATAGTGGCTATCTCCAGCTTAGCGATGATCAATTGGTCAGCACTATTGCGAATAACTACCATTTCAACATCCCTGCCACCACCGCAGGCCCTGTTGAAAAAAGAGAGAGAAGGAGCTCGCCATGTCCCGCATCCGCCGTGCCGCCCGCCAGAACCAAACCATGCTGATGAAAACGGGCAGCTACTACCTGATCCATATCTGTGTGGCCGCCTTGGTGGCCTATGCCGTCACGGGCAACCTGTGGGCGTCGCTCACGCTGAGCCTGCTGGAGCCGACCGTGCAGGCCGTGGCCTTCTTTTTCCACGAAAAGGCCTGGGACCGCGCGGCACGGCGCACCGCCAGCCATGGTGCCCCGGCGCAATCGCCCAGCCCCGCCTTGCAATCCGCCTGAACGCCACCCCAAGGAGCCCGCCATGTACAGCATTCCCTTGCGCAGCCGCACCGCCACCGGACTGGCCTTTCAGCGCTGGCTCGTTCACCGGTTGGCGGGGCTGGTTTCAGCCGGCTGAGACCAACCGAGGCGGCTCCAGCGCTGGCGCTGGCGCTGAAAACAACAATGCCCCGGCTGGCGGGGCATTGTGGGGAGCGCGGGAGAAATGACTCAGGCCTTCACATCCAGCAGCGAACCCATCATTTCGTCTTGTGTCTTGATGGTCTGCAGGTTGGCCTTGAACGCGTAGGTGGCCGACATCTGCTCCACCGCCTCTTTTTCCAGCGCCACCCCTTCAGCCTCTTGCTGGCGCTGCACCGTGGCGCGCACGCCAACGCTGTCAGCCGCTTCTTCCTGCGCCACCACCTGGCGGCGGTAATTGGGGGTGTTCATGTTGGCCACGTTGTTGGCCGAGGCATCCAGCCGCAACTGCGCGGCCTGCAGGCCAGAACTGCCAATTGAAGAAATGCTTGCCATCGTGTGCCCCGGTAAAAAAGCGCCAAAGAACTGGCATTGTCTGCCTGCGCCGCGCCTGGGGCAACCCAGGTCCATCAACCATGCGCCTGGATCAGGCATTGCGCAAACGCCTGGGCCGCGCGCGGCGGGTGGGGCGACTTGCGCAACACGCTCACAAACTGGCAGCGGTAGTGGAACTGCGCGGGCGACACCGCCTGCATGAGCCCCTGGCGCTCGAAGCCTTCGGCGTAGTGGTCGGGCAAAAAACCCAGGTAGCGGCCGGACAGGACCAGCGTGGCGATCGACTCCTGGTCAAACCCCGTGGCTTTGCGCGGCAGGCGCGTGCTGTGGCTCAGTTCCATGTTGGGCGAGTGGTAGCCCAGGCCCGCGAACTGGTAGGCGCGCAGGGATTCCCAGGTGAGCGCGGCATGGTCGGTGCCGTACAGCGGGTGGCGAGCACCGCAGTACAGCAGCATGGTTTCGGCAAACAGGTCGGCATAGACCAGGCTTTGCGACGTGCGGTGCGCCGGGATGATGCCCACATGGAAGCTGCCGTCGATCAGCCCGCGCTCGATGGCCGGGATCGACGCCACATGCATCTGCAGGCTGACTTCGGGCGCTTGGCTGGCAAACAGCGCAATCGCGTCGCCAATGTGCGCGGCCGGGTTGCTGGCCGTCTTGTCGAACACGGCCACCTCCAGCCGCCCGCCCATGCGCCGGTGGATGTCGTCAATGCTGCTGCGAAAGGCATCCACGGCCGACAGCAGGCGCAGAGTTTCGTCGTACACCCGTTGCCCTTCGGCCGTGAGCGCAAAACCCGCCCGCCCGCGCCGGCACAGTGTGAGGCCCAGGCGGGTTTCCAGGTCCTTCATGTGGCGGCTGACGGTGCTGGTGCCGATGTTCAGCTCCAGCTCGGCCGCCGACATGCCGCCGCACTCGACCACGCTCTTGAATACCTGCAGCAGGCGCAGGTCCATGTCGCTGAGCTGGCCCAGCACGGCGCGGTGTTTGGTGGGCGATGGGGTTGCAGGGAGTGGTGCAGGGAGTGGTGCAGGTGCTTTTACTTGCATAAATCGTCAAGTAAACATTGATATTGGATTATTTGAGAGATTAACAGGCGGCGCAACAATGCCCTACGTCAAGCCCCAGGCCGCTGGGGTTGCCCGCCTTTTGTCGCCGCCTTTGCACTGGAGAACCCCCATGAGCTTCGTCAACATCGAAAAACCCGCCGCTGGCGCCGAAGGCCCCCGCATGGACGCCGAATGGCTGGACGCGCACTGGATGCCCTACACGGCCAACCGCCAGTTCAAGGCCAACCCGCGCATGATCGTGGAGGGCAGCGGCGCGTACTACACCGACTCAGACGGCCGCAAGATTTTTGACGGGCTCTCGGGCCTGTGGTGTGCGGGCCTGGGCCACGGTCGCCGCGAGATTGCCGAAGCCATCGGCAAGCAGGCGATGAAGCTGGACTACGCGCCGGCCTTCCAGTTTGGCCACCCGCTGGGTTTTGAGCTGGCCAACCGCGTCAAGGAACTCACGCCCGCCGGGCTCGACTATGTGTTCTTCACCGGTTCGGGCTCCGAGTCCGCCGACACCTCCCTCAAGATGGCCCGCGCCTACTGGCGCGCCAAGGGCCAGGGCACCAAGACGCGCCTGATTGGCCGCGAAAAGGGCTACCACGGCGTGAATTTTGGCGGCATCTCGGTGGGCGGCATCGTGGCCAACCGCAAGCTGTTCGGCCAGGGCGTGGAGGCCGACCACCTGCCCCACACCCAGCCAGCTGCGGGCTCGTTCCACAAGGGCATGCCGCCCACGGGCAAAGAGTTGGCCGACAAGCTGCTGGACGTGATCGCGCTGCACGACGCATCGAACATCGCCGCCGTGATCGTGGAACCCTTCTCGGGCTCGGCCGGCGTGGTGATCCCCCCCGTGGGCTACCTGCAGCGCCTGCGCGAGATCTGCACACAGAACAACATCCTGCTGATTTTTGACGAAGTGATCAGCGGCTTTGGCCGCAGCGGCGCCTGGACCGGGGCCGAGGCCTTTGGCGTGACGCCCGACATCCTGAACTTTGCCAAGCAGGTCACCAACGGCGCGCAGCCGCTGGGCGGTGTGGTGGCGACCAAGGAAATCTACGACACCTTCATGGCCGCAGGCGGACCGGAGTACATGCTGGAGTTCCCGCACGGCTACACCTACTCGGCCCACCCGGTGGCCTGCGCAGCGGGCATTGCGGCACTCGACATCCTGCAAAACGAAGACATGATCGGCCGCGTGAAAGCGCTGGCGCCGTATTTTGAAGAAGCGGTGCACAGCCTCAAGGGCGCCAAACATGTGCTGGACATCCGCAACTTCGGCCTGGCAGCAGGCCTGACGATTGCGCCGCTGCCCGGCGAACCCGCCAAGCGCCCCTACGAGATCGCGATGAACTGCTGGAAGAAGGGTTTTTACGTGCGCTACGGCGGCGACACCATCCAGCTGGCGCCACCATTCATCAGCGAGCGCGCCGAGATCGACCGGTTGGTCAACGCGCTGGGCGACGCCCTGGCTGAAACGGCGTGATGACACACCCCCTGAGGCGCTACCCGCCTTCCCCCAAGGGGACGCCGCCAGCGCGGCGGGGCGGCCCTTGCGCGGCGGCCGCTGGCTTGGCGCGCGCCCGTTTCATCCGCCTGCGGGAACACTCCTGATTCAATAGCTGCTCGCGCTTTCTACATAAGCGCTAGCAGCACTTTTTATTCATATTTTTGCCATGAACCACGACAAGAACGTCACCACCACCGTCGGCCACCTGATCGACGGCAAGATCGTTGCGGACACCGCGCGCACGCAGCCGGTGTTCAACCCCGCCACCGGCCAATCGACCACCAGCGTGGCGCTGGCGAGCAAGGCCACCGTCGAGGCTGCCATTGCCTCGGCCGAGGCCGCCTTCCCGGCCTGGCGCAACACGCCACCGCTCAAGCGCGCACGGGTGATGAGCAAGCTGAAAGTCCTGCTCGAAGACAACGCCGACAAGATCGCCGCCCTGATCACGGCCGAACACGGCAAGGTGCTGGCCGATGCGCACGGCGAGCTGCAGCGCGGCATCGAGAACGTGGAATACGCGAGCTACGCGCCCGAGCTGCTCAAGGGCGAGCACAGCCGCAATGTGGGCCCCAACATCGACTCGTGGAGCGAGTTCCAGGCGCTGGGCGTCACCGCTGGCATCACCCCCTTCAACTTCCCGGCCATGGTACCGCTGTGGATGTGGCCCATGGCCGTCGCTTGCGGTAACACCTTTGTGCTCAAGCCCTCCGAGCGTGATCCTTCTTCCACGTTGTTCATCGCCCAGCTGGCCCTGGAAGCCGGCCTGCCGCCGGGTGTGCTCAATGTCGTCAACGGGGACAAGACGGCCGTGGACACGCTGCTGCAGGACCCGCGCGTCAAGGCCGTGAGCTTTGTCGGCTCCACCCCGATTGCCGAGTACATCTACGCCGAAGGCTGCAAGCACGGCAAGCGCGTGCAGGCCCTGGGCGGCGCCAAGAACCACGCCGTGCTGATGCCCGACGCGGACGTGGGCAACGCCGTGAGCGCCCTGATGGGCGCGGCCTACGGCTCGTGCGGCGAGCGCTGCATGGCCATCCCGCTGCTGGTGGCCGTGGGCGACGCGGTGGGTGACGCCGTCATTGCGGGCCTCAAGACCGAGATTGCCAAGATGAAGGTCGGCCCGGGCACCGACAACAGCAACGACATGGGCCCGCTGGTCACGAAGCAGCACTTCGAGAAGGTGAAGGGCTATGTGGACCAGGGCGTGGCCGAAGGCGCCACGCTGGTGGTGGATGGCCGGGGCGTGCAGGTGGCAGGCCATGCGGAAGGCTACTTCCTGGGCGCCTGCCTGTTCGACAACGTCAAGCCCGGCATGAAGATCTACCAGGAAGAGATCTTCGGCCCCGTGCTCGGCGTGGTGCGCGTGAAGACGCTGCAGGAAGCCATGCAGCTCATCAACGACCACGAATACGGCAACGGCACCTGCATCTTCACGCGCGACGGCGAGGCCGCCCGCTACTTCACCGACCACATCCAGGTCGGCATGGTGGGCGTGAACGTGCCCCTGCCGGTGCCCGTGGCCTACCACTCGTTCGGCGGCTGGAAGCGCAGCCTGTTCGGCGACCTGCACGCCTACGGACCCGACGCCGTGCGCTTCTATACCAAGCGCAAGACCATCACGCAGCGCTGGCCGTCGGCCGGTGTGCGCGAGGGCGCGGTGTTCAGTTTTCCGAGCAGCCGCTGATCCATCAGGGGCGCGACAGGCGCCTCCCCAAAATTCCAACGGCCCCTCGCGGGCCGTTTTCTTTGGGCCGTCTTGTGGGTGGCGCACGCACAGGGCGCACCACGGTGGGGAAACCCCGCCGCAGCACCTCGTTCATGGTGCACGGGGAAGTTTAGTGAACGCTGAAATGATGGCATGTCACTTGCTTTGAGAGGTTGACCTCAACCCCTCTCTGGAAGGTGATCCCATGAGCCATGCCCTGCCGCCGTCGCACACCCGTACCCCTCCACGCCAGCGCCCCGCGCCACTGGCGCTGGCCCTGGCGATGGCTTTCTCGTTGATGGGTGGCTCTGCCGCGCTGGCGCAAGAGAAGGTGCTGCGCATCGCGATGACGGCGGCAGACATCCCCCGCACGCTGGGCCAGCCCGACCAGGGCTTTGAAGGCAACCGCTTCACGGGCATTCCGATCTATGACTCGCTCACGCAGTGGGACCTGTCCAAGGCCGATGCAGCCAGTGTGCTGATCCCTGCGCTGGCCACGTCGTGGACGGTGGATGACAAGGACAAGACGAAGTGGGTGTTCAAGTTGCGCCCTGGCGTGAAGTTCCATGACGGCTCCGCGCTCAACGCCGATGCGGTGGTGTGGAACGTGGCCAAAGTGCTGGACAAGGATGCCGTGCATTTCGACCCCAGCCAGGTGGGCGTGACGGCCTCGCGCATGCCCACGCTGCGCTCGGCCCGCAAGATCGACGACATGACGGTGGAGCTGACCACCAGCGAGCCCGACGCGTTCCTGCCCATCAACCTGACCAACCTGTTCATGGCGTCGCCCGCGCACTGGCAAAAGAAATTTGACGCGGCGGCAGGGGCCACGCCCGCCGACAAGTCCAAGGCGGCATGGACCGCCTTTGCGGCCGATCCCGCAGGCTCGGGCCCCTTCAAGGTCACGCGGTTTGTGGCGCGCGAACGCCTGGAGCTGGCCGCCAACAAGGCCTATTGGGACGCCAAGCGCACACCCAAGATCGACAAGGTGGTGATGCTGCCCATGCCCGAGGCCAATGCCCGCACGGCCGCGCTGCTGGGCGGCCAGGTGGACTGGATCGAGGCACCCGCACCCGATGCCATGCCGCAGATCACGCAGCGCGGGTTCAAGATCTATTCCAACGCCCAACCCCATGTGTGGCCGTGGCAGCTGTCGTTTGCCGAGGGCTCGCCCTGGCTGGACAAGCGCGTGCGCCAGGCCGCCAACCTGTGCATTGACCGTGGCGGCATGAAGCAGCTGCTGGGCGGCATGATGGCCGAGCCCAAGGGGACGGTGCCCCCAGGCCACCCGTGGTGGGGCAACCCCAAGTTCGACATCAAGTACGACGTGAAGGCCGCGCAGGCGCTGATGGCGCAGGCGGGCTACTCGGCGGCCAAGCCCATCAAGGTCAAGGTGCAGATCTCGGCCTCGGGCTCGGGCCAGATGCAGCCGCTGCCGATGAACGAGTTTGCGCAGCAGTCACTCAAAGCGTGTTTCTTTGACGTGCAGTTTGACGTGATCGAGTGGAACACCCTGTTCACCAACTGGCGCAAGGGTGCCAAGGATGCATCGGCCAACGGCGCCAACGCGGTGAACATCAGCTTTGCCGCCATGGACCCGTTTTTTGCGATGGTGCGTTTTGTGAGCACCAAGGCTTTCCCGCCGGTGTCCAACAACTGGGGCTACTACGGCAATGCCGAGGTGGACAAGCTGGTGGCCGATGCCCGCACCAGCTTTGACGAAAAGGCCCGCGACGCGGCACTGGCCAAGCTGCATGCCCACATCGTGGAAGACGCGCCGTTTGTCTGGATTGCCCACGACGTGGGCCCACGCGCCATGTCGGCCAAGGTCAAGAACGTGGTGCAGCCGCGCAGCTGGTTCATCGACATCGCCACGATGACGATGGACTGAGCCCACGCCGCCGACCTCTGCACACCGCCTCTTCCATGCTTGCCTACCTGCTGCGCCGCTTCCTCTATGCCCTGCCCATCATGCTGGGTGTGGCACTGGTGTGTTTCCTGCTGGTGCACCTGGCACCCGGCGACCCACTGGTGTCCATCCTGCCGCCCGACGCCTCGGCAGAGCTGCAGGCGCAGCTGCGCGAGCTGTATGGCTTCAACCGGTCGCTGCCTGAGCAGTTTGTGATGTGGGTGTGGCGCGCACTGCACGGCGACCTGGGGGTGTCGATCGCCAGCAACCGGGCCGTGGCGGGTGAGGTGATGACGGCCGTGGGCAACACTCTGCGGCTGGCCGTGGTGGCCACCTTCATCGGCTTTGTGCTGGGCAGCCTGTTTGGCTTTGTCGCTGGGTACTTTCGCAACTCGTGGGTGGACCGGCTGGCGTCCATGCTGTCGGTGCTGGGCGTGAGCGTGCCGCACTACTGGCTGGGCATGGTGATGGTGATCGTGTTCAGCTCGCAGTGGGCGCTGCTGCCCGCCACCGGCGCGGGGCCAGGCGGCTCCAGCGACTGGTCGTGGGACTGGGAACACCTGCAGTTCCTGGTGCTGCCTGCCGTCACCATGTCGGTGATCCCGATGGGCATCATCGCGCGCACGGTGCGCGCGCTGGTGGCCGACATCCTGGACCAGGAGTTCATCCTGGGCCTGCGCGCCAAGGGGCTTACGCACCGGGGAGTGTTCCGGCACATGGTGAAGAACGCAGCCCCTACGGCCCTGGCCGTGATGGGCCTGCAGCTGGGTTATCTGCTGGGTGGCTCGATCCTGATCGAAACGGTGTTTTCCTGGCCCGGCACGGGCTTCCTGCTGAACTCTGCGATCTTCCAGCGCGACCTGCCGCTGCTGCAGGGAACCATCCTGGTGCTGGCCCTGTTTTTTGTGCTCCTCAATCTGCTCGTGGACGTGCTGCAGACGCTGCTGGACCCGCGCATCGCCCGCGCCTGAAGCGGCAGAACAAGACCACCCACCATGGCCTCCACGACTGCACCCTCCTCTTCGGCGTCTGCCATTGCAGACAGCCCTGCGCCCGCGCTGCGCTCGCGCGGCTACTGGACAGCCGCGCTGGTGCGGTTCACCCGCGACCCGGTGGCCATGGGGGCGGCGCTGGTGGTGTTGCTGCTCATCGGTCTGGCGGTGCTGGGCCCGTGGATTGCGCCGGCAGACCCGTATGCAGCGTCCATGCTCAAGCGGCTCAAGCCCATCGGCACCGAAGGGCTGCCGCTGGGCAGCGACGAGCTGGGTCGCGACATGCTGTCGCGGCTCATCGTGGGCGCGCGCCTGTCGCTGTTCATTGGCATCACGCCCGTGGTGTGCGCTTTTGTGCTGGGCTCGGTAATCGGCATCGTGGCGGGCTACGCCGGGGGCATCACCAATACGGCCATCATGCGCACCATCGACGTGTTCTACGCCTTTCCGTCGGTGCTGCTGGCGATTGCGCTGTCGGGCGTGCTGGGCGCGGGCGTCGTCAACTCGCTGATTTCGCTCACCATCGTGTTCATTCCGCAGATTGCGCGGGTGGCGGAAAGCGTGACCACCCAGGTGCGCAACCGCGACTACGTGGAGGCCGCGCGCGCTTCTGGCGCAAACCCGTTCACCATCGTGCGCGTGCATGTGCTGGGCAATGTGCTGGGGCCCATCTTTGTCTACGCCACCAGCCTGATCGCGGTGTCGATGATCCTGGCTTCGGGCCTGTCGTTCCTGGGCCTGGGGGTCAAGCCGCCCGAGCCCGAGTGGGGCCTGATGCTCAACACGCTGCGCACGGCCATCTATGTGCAACCGTGGGTGGCGGCGCTGCCGGGACTGATGATTTTCGTCACTTCGATCTCGTTCAACATCCTCTCCGACGGCCTGCGCTCGGCCATGGACAACAAGGGCTGAGAGGCCGAAAGTCTTCTGACCATGCACACGATCACCGATGTCGGCGGACCCGCGCAGCCTCTGCTCACCATCAGGGGGCTGGTCAAGCACTTCCCGCTCAAGAAGGATGCGCTGGGGCGCGGCGGGGGCGTGGTGCATGCGGTGGATGGCGTGAACTTCGAAGTCCTCAAGGGGGAAACGCTGGGGGTGGTCGGGGAATCGGGCTGCGGCAAGTCGACGACGGCGCGCTTGCTGATGCAGCTCATCGCACCCACGGCCGGGGAGATCGTGTTTGACGGCCGCACCGTGGGCAGCCGCGATCTGCCCCTCAAGGAGTTCCGGCGCCAGGTGCAGATGGTGTTCCAGGACAGCTATGCGTCCCTGAACCCGCGCCTGACCATCGAAGATTCCATCGCCTTCGGACCACAGGTGCACGGCGTGCCGCAGCGCGAGGCCATCGCCCGTGCACGCAGTCTGCTGGACCGTGTGGGCCTGGCCCCGGCGCGGTTTGCCGAGCGCTATCCGCACGAGCTGTCGGGCGGGCAACGCCAGCGGGTCAACATTGCGCGTGCACTGGCATTGCAACCCCGCATGGTGATCCTGGACGAGGCGGTGTCAGCGCTCGACAAATCGGTGGAAGCGCAGGTGCTGAACCTGCTGACCGACCTCAAGGCGGAATTCGGCCTGACCTATGTGTTCATCAGCCACGACCTGAACGTGGTGCACTACATGAGCGACCGGGTGATGGTGATGTACCTGGGCCAGGTGGCAGAGATCGGGCCGTCCGATGCCCTGTTCAAAAAGCCCGCGCACCCCTACACCGGCGCCCTGCTGTCGTCCATGCCGTCCATGGACCCCGACCACCGCACGCTGGAGGCGCCGCTGGCGGGCGACCCGCCCAACCCCATCAACCCGCCGTCGGGCTGCCGGTTTCATCCGCGCTGCAGCATGGCTGCGGCGGTGTGCGCGCAACGGGTACCCGTGCGCACCACCACCGGCCCGCACCATGTCGCAGCCTGCTTGGTGCATGAACCCGGCAGCGGCCACCCCCAAGCGCCCCAGCCGATGGCCCAGGCGGCCTGAAAGCAACACCATGACCCTGGACACCCTTCCTCCTTCGTCGGGGGCCACCGAACCCATGGTGGAGCTTCATGACCTCAGCGTCACCTTTACCGGTGGCCGCAGGCCGGTACAAGCCGTCAGCGGTGTGAGCCTGCAGGTGCAGCGTGGCGAGGTGGTTGCGCTGATTGGAGAATCCGGGTCTGGCAAAAGCGTGACGCTGCGCACCTTGCTGCGCCTGCACCCCGAGCGGCGCACCCGCATTGCAGGCAAGGTACGGGTGGCCGGCCAGAACCTGCTGACCTTGTCGGGCCGCGACTTGGCGGACTACCGGGGCAAGGTGGCGGCGATGATTTTTCAGGAGCCTTTGCTGGCGCTGGACCCGGTGTACACGGTGGGGGCACAGATCGTGGAGTCGATCCGCCGCCACGAGAAGGTGACCGCCGCACAGGCCCAGGAACGTGCGCTGGCCTTGTTCGAGCGCGTGCGCATACCCAGCCCGGAGCGGCGGCTTCAGGCCTATCCGCACGAAATGTCGGGCGGCATGCGCCAGCGCGCCATGATTGCCCTGGCGCTGGCCTGCCGCCCCCAACTGCTGCTGGCCGACGAACCCACCACCGCGCTCGATGCGACCGTGCAGATCCAGATCCTGCTGCTGCTGCGCGAACTGCAGCGTGACCTGGGCCTGTCGGTGATCTTTGTCACGCACGACATTGGCGCCGCCGTCGAAGTGGCCGACCGCATTGCCGTGATGTACGCAGGGCGCATTGTGGAAGAGGGCACCGCGCGGGACCTCATTCGCAACCCGCGACACCCGTACACCATTGCGCTGCTCAAAAGCCGGGCGCATGGCGCCATGGCACGCGGCACGCCGCTGGAGACCATTGCCGGTGCCCCCCCAGACCTGTCAAACCTGCCCCCCGGCTGCGCCTTTGCCGAGCGCTGTACGCTGGCAACGCCAGCATGCCGCACACAACAACCTCCGGCCGTTCAGATAGCGCCCGGCCACCGTGCGCTGTGCCTGCGCACTGAGGCCGCAGCAGCCATCGCCCCCGAGCTTCTTCCCGTTGTTGACACCACTCCATGACTGCGCACAACCCAGCCCACGCCTTTGTTCCCTATCCCCCCGTACCGGTAGTGAACGCCAGCACGGGCCCCCTGAGCGGGCTGTGTTTTGCAGCGAAGGACCTGTTTGATGTGGCGGGCTACCCCACCGGAGGCGGCAACCCCGTGGTGCTGGCCCTGTCGGGCACCAAGACGCGTACCGCACCCACCGTGCAGAAGCTGCTCGACGCGGGAGCTCGGTTTGTGGGCAAGACCGTGACCGATGAGCTGGCGTTTTCGATGAACGGGAACAACGCGCACTTTGGCGCGCCCCTCAATGGGGCTGCGCCCGAACGGATCACGGGGGGTTCATCGTCAGGCTCCGCAGCGGCCGTATCGTCCGGGCTGTGCGACTTTGCGCTGGGCACCGATACCGGCGGGTCGGTACGGGCGCCTGCCAACCATTGCGGCCTGTACGGGCTGCGCCCCACGCATGGACGCGTGAGCCTGGAAGGGGCGATGGACCTGGCACCGAGCCTGGACACCTGCGGCTGGTTTGCGCGCGATGTGCAGACCTTTGCCCGGGTCGCCGACGTATTGCTGGGCGACGATGCGGCCCCGCTGCCACTCCGGGTGCGCCTGCTGCTCCCCACGGATGTGTGGGCGCTGCTCGACCCCATGGTGGTGGGCGCTCTGCAGGGTGCCACGCAGCAGGTGACGGACTTGCTCGGCCCCTCGCAGCCCGCCAACGCGGTGCTGGAGTCCTTCGACACGATGTACTGGAACTTTCGGTACGTGCAGGGGCGAGAAGCCTGGATGACCGACGGGCCACTGATCGAGCGCTACGCGCCCTCCCTTGGGCCGGGTGTGGCCGAACGTTTTGCCTGGTCCCGTGACGTGACCGATGGGCAGGTGGCCAGCGCACGCGCCTTTCGGGATCGCTATCGCGCCCATCTGGCGGCGCTGCTGGGCCGGGATGGCGTCCTGCTTCTGCCCACGATGCCCGACATCGCACCGCTGCGCACGGCCCCCGAAAGCAGCCTGGAGGACTACCGCAACCGGGCCATCCAGATGTTGTGTATCGCCGGGCTGTCCGGGTTTCCACAACTGTCCATGCCGCTGGCGCGGCGCGACGGTGCGCCCTTGGGGCTGTCGCTTCTGGGCCCAGCAGGCAGCGACCGCTCATTGACTGCGCTGGCCGAGCGCATTGCGACGAAGGAGTGAGCGGGCTCCCCTGCAGCGCGCTATCGCCGCTCCAGCCGCAGGGGCAGGTCCAGCCGGTGGAGTTCGCAGTCCACCACAGCGGCTGCGCGCTCTATCACCAGAAAATCGCCCGCATCGACTGCCAGCAAGGCGTGGTGCCAGGTGCCCGGTGCCAGCACAACGCCCTGCCGACCGTCGGTGACAAAGGCCCGGATCTCTCCGCCGCTGGGCATTTCGCCTGCCGGGGCCACCACCACCACAAAGCGCACCACGCCCCAGGGCACAAAGGTCTGGCTGCCCCACCGATGGCATTCCATCTCGTGCACTTGCAGCGGAAATTGGCGTGCCTGCGCGCGAAAAAGCGCCAGTTGCGCCCGACCACCCTCTGCCCCCAATTGCAGGTCGTCTACCAGATCAAATCGTTCTGAGCTGCCCGCATTGATGGGGCGGCCCGGGCCCGCAGGCGCCTGCAGCACCGCCCCAAAAGGGAGAAACGCCTGGGGGGTCAGGGGGACCGGCACCAGTATTGCAAGGTCGGCAAGGCATGCAGGAGCATTCATGCCTTCCACCCCAGCAAGAACTGAACCCGACCATCGGCGATGTAGGGATCGCCAGGGATCATTGGCTGCATCGGGATCACAATTGACCCACCCATATAAGCAGATTCGCTTACTAGGGTTTTTACCGTCTCCGCCCTACAATCGCAGACCCTTACAAAGCTGACAACCGCTGCGGAGCCCCTGCGGCATGTTTTTTTGCACCCATCCTGACTGAGTTGGAGACACTGAATGCCCGAGAACACCACGGCCCAGAACAACAACAACGATTCCGACAAGCGCGCCCAATTGCGCCGTGCCGCCCTCGAGTACCACGAGTTTCCCAAGCCCGGCAAGATCGCGATTGCCGCCACCAAGCAGATGGTGAACCAGCATGACCTGGCGCTGGCCTACTCGCCTGGCGTGGCAGCACCTTGCGAAGAAATCGTGAAGGACCCGGCCAATGCCTTCCGCTACACCTCGCGGGGCAACCTGGTCGCCGTCATCACCAACGGCACCGCCGTGCTGGGCCTGGGTGACATTGGCGCCCTGGCCTCCAAGCCCGTGATGGAGGGCAAAGCCGTACTGTTCAAGAAGTTTGCCGGCGTGGACGTGTTCGACATCGAGATCGACGAGAAGGACCCACAAAAGCTGGTGGAAGTGATTGCCGCGCTGGAGCCGACGTTCGGCGCCATCAACCTCGAAGACATCAAGGCACCCGACTGCTTCTATGTGGAGCGCGAGCTGCGCAAGCGCATGAAGATCCCGGTTTTCCACGACGACCAGCATGGCACGGCCATCACGGTGGCCGCAGCGATCGTGAACGCGCTGAAGGTGGCGGGCAAGAAGATCGAAGACGTGAAGCTCGTGACCAGCGGCGCAGGCGCAGCAGCGCTGGCTTGCCTGAACCTGCTGCTCAAGGTGGGCGTGCAGCGCAAGAATGTGTTCGTCACCGACCTGGCCGGTGTGGTCTATGAAGGCCGCGAAGAGCTGATGGACGACGACAAGCGCCAGTTCATGCAGAAGACCGATGCCCGCAAGCTGGCCGAGGTGATGGTGGGCGCGGATGTGTTCCTGGGCCTGTCGGCAGGCAATGTACTCAAGCCCGAAATGGTCGCCTCGATGGCCGAGCGCCCGGTGATCTTCGCGCTGGCCAACCCCAACCCCGAGATCCTGCCCGAACTGGCCCACAGCGTGCGCAGCGACATCATCATGGCCACGGGCCGCTCGGACTACCCGAACCAGGTCAACAACGTCCTGTGCTTCCCCTACATCTTCCGCGGCGCACTGGACTGCGGCGCCACCACCATCACCGATGAGATGGAAATCGCGGCCGTGCACGCCATTGCCGAACTGGCCCAGGCCGAGCAGAGCGAGGTGGTGGCCGCAGCGTACGTCGGCGAGAAGCTGTCCTTCGGCCCCGAGTACCTGATCCCCAAACCGTTCGATCCGCGCCTGATGATGAAGATCGCCCCGGCCGTGGCCCAGGCGGCGGCCGACAGCGGTGTGGCGCAGCGCCCCATCGCCGATATGGACGCCTACCGCGACCGGCTGCAGACCTTTGTCTACGCCTCGGGCACGACGATGAAGCCCATCTTCGACGCCGCGCGCACCGCCGCCAAGAAGCGCGTGGCCTACGCCGAGGGTGAAGAAGAACGCGTGCTGCGCGCCGCGCAGATCGTGGTGGACGAGAAGGTCGCCCGCCCCACACTGATTGGCCGCCCGGCCATCATCGCCCAGCGCATCGAGCAATTCGGCCTGCGCCTGAAGGAAGGCGTGGACTACGACGTGGTCAACACCGATTTTGACCACCGCTACCGCGACTTCTGGCAAACCTACCACCGCATGACCGAGCGCAAAGGCATCACCCAGCAGGTCGCCAAGATCGAGATGCGCCGGCGCCTGACCCTCATCGGCTGCATGATGCTGCACAAGGGCGAGGTGGACGGCCTGATCTGCGGTACCTGGGGCACCACCGCCAATCACCTGCTCTACATCGACCAGGTGATCGGCAACCACGCAGGCGGCGCCGACAGCACGGCGCAGGATGTACCGGTGTATGCCTGCATGAACGGCCTAATGTTGCCGGGGCGCCAGGTGTTCCTGGTGGACACGCACGTCAACTACGACCCCACGCCGACCGAACTGGCGGAAATCACCGCCCTCGCTGCCGAAGAAATGATGCGCTTCGGCATCAAGCCTAAGGCCGCGCTGCTGTCGCACTCCAATTTCGGCACCAGCAACCACCCCAGCGCCGTGAAGATGCGCCAAACGCTGGAACTGCTGCGCCAACAGGCCCCCTGGCTGGAGGTGGACGGCGAAATGCACGGTGATGTGGCACTGGATGGCAAGGCCCGAGCAGCCCTCATGCCCAGCAGCGAGCTGACGGGTGACGCCAACCTGCTGGTGTTCCCCAACATCGACGCGGCCAACATCGCCTACAACCTGCTCAAGACCGCCGCAGGCGGCGGCATCGCCATCGGCCCGGTGCTGCTGGGCGCTGCCAAGCCGGTTCACATCCTGACGCCCAGCGCCACCGTGCGCCGCATCGTGAACATGACCGCCTTGACTGTGGCCGATGCCAACGTGTCAAGATAAGCCAAAAATTGATAGCAAGCGCTAACTTAAAGCGCTTGCTTCTCCCTTCAGCGCCTGCCCAATCTTTGTGCAGACGCTTGCTTTTTGGGGGCCGTTGAGCGACACTAGCGGCTCGAAATTTCGGGTTAACCCGTAGTTTCTGAAAGGTTCGTTGATGCTGAAGGCTGTAGCCACCCGGGCGCGCAAAGCAGGGTTTTTGTGTGTTTTGGGTGTTGCGTTCGTGTTGTCCCCGGTTGCGGGGCATGCCCGGAACTCCCCGTCCACCGACGGCTCCATATCCCCTATCGCATTGGCCGAGTTGCCGCCCCAAGGGCGGGCGACGTATGCGCTGATCCGTGAAGGAGGGCCCTTTCCGTATGACAAGGACGGAACGGTTTTTGGTAATCGCGAGCGGCTGTTGCCCGCCCACCAGCGGGGTTACTACCGTGAGTACACCGTCAGAACACCAGGATCGCGTAACCGGGGAGCCCGGCGCATCGTGTGTGGCGGCAAGCCCCGGGTTCCGGACGCCTGCTACTACACCAGCGATCACTACGCCAGTTTTCGCGAGATCGTTGAGTGACCCCCGTTGCGCTGCATGCAGGCCAGAGATACGCTGGCGGCGGTCAGTGCGCCCCCTTGAATCCCCCACCCGCAGGCTGCATCCCGCAGCCTTGCGAAATGCCAGAAGTTTGTGGACTTTAAAAAGAAAGAGTAGCGGAGATGCAGACGCCACTTCGTAAGGACCTGGAAACGCCACTGCGTGGCGTGCGCACCAACATCGTGCAGTCCATTCGCGCTTTCCGCGTGCAGGACTTGCAGGATGCGGCCACTTCCATGGGTCACCATTTCTTGTACGCCAACCTGGCCCACGCGCAGTCCAAGCAGGATGTGCTGGACCTGATTGCCGGGCAATTCACCTTCCCGTCGCACTTCGGCAAGAACTTTGATGCGTTGTACGACTGCATGACGGACCCCTTGCACAAATCGGGCCCACAGCCCGGCTTTATCGTGGTGCTGGAGCAGATCCCCGCCACGGGCAAGTTCGACAAGGAAGCGCGTGAACAGCTGCTCGATATCTTCCGCGACGCCGCCGACTACTGGGGCGACCGCAAGATACCGTTCCGGTGTTTCTATTCTTTTCTGTAGCCCGTTCTGCATCCACCAGCCAAGCAGAACGGGCGAACGAGGCTACCGGCACCCCAGGTGTCGAGGGCATTGAGATCGGCACGGACTCCGGCGAAAAAATGCCGACCGACAAGCTGGTCGATGTCTCACCCATGGCGCTGCGCATGAGCAGCCCCTTCAACGCGGGCTACTGGCTCAGCGCCGCCTGAATTCGGCAAATCCCCCTGAGCGGCTGCGCCGCTTCCCCCCTTCTCTCGGCTTCGCCGGGAAGGGGGACACCACCAGCGCAGCGGGGCGCGGCGGTTGCTGGTCGGGGCCGCGTCAGT
Organism: Acidovorax sp. Root267; assembly: GCF_001429215.1. Lineage (NCBI taxonomy): Bacteria > Pseudomonadati > Pseudomonadota > Betaproteobacteria > Burkholderiales > Comamonadaceae > Acidovorax > Acidovorax sp. Root267. The sequence goes on along the minus strand of NZ_LMJC01000012.1, from coordinate 524,388 downwards.
TGCTGCGCGTTTTTAGTCAAATCAGGCGCTAGCGCTTATCTATAAAGCGCTAGCAGCTATTATTTTAAGAGCACTCCTGCGCCAGAGCCACAAACTCGCTCACCGGCACCTCCTCGGCACGGCGCTGGGTGTCGAAGTGGCCGGCAAACTGGCGTGACTCCAACCAGCGGCCCAGCGTGTGGCGCAGCAGCTTACGGCGCTGGCTGAAGGCGACCTGCACGAGTTCTTCCAGCAAGGGCACAGACAAAGGCGCTGGCTCCGCGCGCGGCACCATGCGCACCACGGCGCTGTCCACGCGCGGGGGCGGGTCAAAGCTCTCGGGCGGTACGAACAACACGTTTTCCATCGCGTAGCGCCATTGCAGCATGACTGACAGGCGCCCGTAGTCACTGGTGGCAGGCTTGGCCACCATGCGGTCGATCACTTCTTTTTGCAGCATGAAGTGCTGGTCTTCGATGACCTGCACATGGTCCAGCAAATGGAACAGGATGGGCGTGGAGATGTTGTAGGGCAGGTTGCCCACCACGCGCAGCCGCAGGTCAGGCTGTTCGGCTTTTTCGCGCATCGCGAGCGCCAGCGCAGTGAAATCCACCTTGAGCACATCGGACTCGATCACCTCCAGCTGGCCGTGCAGCCGCAGGCGCAAGGCCAGGTCGCGGTCCAGCTCGATGACCGTGAGGCGCCCCAGGCGCTCCACCAGGGGCTGCGTCAGCGCTGCAAGCCCCGGCCCGATCTCGACCATGGGCTGGCCCGGCTGGGGCGCAATGGCCTGCACGATGTCTTCGATGATGCCCTTGTCGGACAGAAAATGCTGCCCGAAGCGCTTGCGGGGGATGTGTTTCAACGCGTGCTTACCTGTCTGTTCATCGGTCGGTCATTGCGGCGGGTCGCGGTATTCCACGTACGCGCGCCCGCGCAGTTCCTGCGCCCAGGTGGCGTAGGCCTCGTCCAGCTTCTTCTCGCGCACGGTATCGCGCGCCATGTCGCGCTGCTCGCGCTGGGTGAGCTTGGCCTCGCGGCGCTCCAGCAGCTGAATCAGGTGCACGCCAAAACGCGACACCACGGGTTCGCTGATGTCACCGGGCTTGAGGGCGTTCAGGGCCTGCTCGAACTCGGGCACATAACGGCCCGGGGTGGCCCAGCCCAGATCGCCACCTTCCTTGGAGCTGCCATCCTGCGAATGTTCGCGGGCCAGCGCGGCAAAATCGGCCTGCCCCATCTGCACGCGGCGGCGGTAATCGGCCAGGCGCGTGGCGGCTGCGCTCTCGGAAAGCTGTGGCCCCGTGCGCAGCAGGATGTGGCGGGCGTGGCTTTGCACCACCGTGGTGGGCACGCCCGCCGTGACACGCTCAATCACCTTGAGCACGTGGAAACCTGCTGGCGAGCGGACGGGCCCGACGATGCCGCCCACGGGCAGGCCCAGCGTGGAGTTCACAAACAGCTCGGGATAACGGTCGGCCGGGCGCAGGCCCAGCTGGCCGTTGGCGCGCTGCCCCTCGGGTGCGTCGGAAAACTCCCGGGCCACGGCCGCAAAGTCTTCCCCCGCGCGCACCTTGTCGGCCGCGCGCTGGGCGCGTGCCTGGCGCTCGGCCACCTGCACGGGGCTCGCGTTCTCAGGCACCAGGACCAGCACGTGGCCCAGGTTGATCTCCATCGCGGCGACATCGTTGCCCTTTTGCTGTTCGCGCAGGTACTGGTCGATGTCCAGGTCCGAGACTTTCACACGCGCTTCCACCTCCCGCTCTCGCAGGCGCTGCAGCAGCAGCTGGTTGCGCAGCTCCTCGCGGAAGCGCTCCTTGCCCATGCCGTCCCGGGCCAGGCGGCGGTAGAGGTCATCGACCGACATGTTGTTCTGGCGGGCCACGCCTTGTTCGGCCTGCGACACGGCGAAGTCATCCACCTTGATGCCGGATTCGCGCGCCTGCTGCAGCTGCGCGCGCTCCAGAATGATCCGCTCGAGCACCTCGCGGGCCAACAGATCGCGGGCCGGCATGGCCCCCCCCTGCTGGGCCAGCTGGACCTCGGCACGTGCAAGCCGCGAACGCACTTCGTTGTTGGTCACTGGCTCGGAATTGACCACGGCGACGATGAAGTCCGCTTGCCGGGGCGCAGAGCTGCTGCTGCCGCTCGTCTCGGGAGGCAGCGTGATCGACGGTGCGGCCGCCGGGCGCGCCGTCAGCCCCTTGCCCGCCGGCGTGCCGGAAGGGCGCAGGCCCTGGGCCAGGGCACCCTGAGACATCAGGGAAGCCAGGGTGGCAATGGCCAGTGCGATGACACGGTGATTCATGGCGTTAAGCGTTAGTCATAGTTGCTGAAGCGGCTGGGCGTCGTGACCTGCTCGCGCAGGTTCTGGTAACGCGGCACATTTTGCTTGAAGGTGTCCAGCGGACTGGAGCCCAGGCTCAGGCGCGAGAAGCCGACGAACTCGATCTGGAACAACAGGCGGGTGTTGGACGTAGTCACGCTGCTTTGCAGGCGCTCCAGCACCACGCGGCCGATCCAGCAGCAGCTGTCGTATTCAAGGCCCACCACGGTATCCACCAGCTTGCGATCCTGCAGGCTGTAGTTCAGGCGGCCCACGCTGTACCAGCGCCCGCCGCCCTGGCCCCGGCCCGCACCCAGGTCCTTGCCCTTGTCGCCCCACAGGTCGTTGAGCGGCCATTGCCAGCCGATATCGATCTGCTCGCTCGTGCCGCGCTGCAGGCGGTAGGCCGCGCTCACGGTGCGGTAGTTGCCGGGGCTGTAGCGCGCGCCAATGGTCGAGCGGATGGAGCGGCCCGTCTTGGGGTTGTACTGCACGGTGGAGTCAAAGCCCCACTGCGGCGTCCAGGTGACGCCCGCACCCAGCAGCAAGTCCGACAGGCGCTCGCTCACGGGGGTGCCGCCCGGCAGGGTGACCTTCTGGTCCGAGAACCGCAGCCGCTGGGCAATGCCGAAGCGCGCGGCCTCGGCGCCCGTGTTCGGGTCCAGCAGCCGCGTCGTCACGCCCAGGGTGAGCAGGTTGTTGTCGGCCAGCCGGTCGTTGCCTCCGAAGGCGTTCTCGGTATAGATCGTGGCGAAGTTGAAATCGTTGGCCGCCGTGTCGTACACCGGCAGCATGCTCTGGTCGCGGTAGGGCGTGTAGGTGTAGAACGCGCGCGGCTCCAGCGTCTGCAAAAAGGCGCGCCCAAAGTAGGCGGCATCGCGTTCGAACACCAGGCCGCTGTCCAGGCTGAAGGTGGGCAGGGTGCGATTGGCCGAGCGCTGCCCGTTGGACAGCGCCGAGTCAAACTGGTACTGCGTGGCATGCAGCTGCAGGCGCGGGGTGATGAAGCCCCCGGGCGACAGGAACGGCCGGCTGATCTGCGCCATCGCATAGCTGCGGTTGGCATTGGGCTGGCCTGTCAGGTCGCGGGCCGCCTGGAACCGCGTGGTGTCCAGCTCCACACTGGCATCCAGCCCACCGCCCAGCTGCGACGGTGCGTAGCGCCATTGCAGCTGAGGCAGACGGTCGTAAGGCGGCACGATGGGCGAGGTCACATCCTGCAGCGTCTGCCACTTGAGGGTGCGCACCCGGGCCGACATGTCCGTGCCGGCCCACGACAGCATGGCGTCGCCGGGCAGCAGGCGCTGGCGCAGCAGGTCCGAGGCTCGGCCAAAGTCGCGCCAGTAGTTGTCGTCGCTGACGCGGTTGACATTGAGGTTGAGCCCCAGCCCGCCCATCGGCGTATCAAAAGCGCCCTGGTGCTGGCCTGAAAAGCTCCAGCGCATGCGGTCGCGCAGGCGGTCGGAGGGCATGACATCGGCGCTGATCTGGCCAACGTAGCTGGGCTCCAGGTAGCGGAACTCGCCCCCCAGGTTGGCGCCGCGCTTGGTCATGAGGGCGGCACGCAGCGTGGCATCCCGGTTGGGGGCAATGTTCCAGTAATAGGGCTGCATGTACGCCACCCCGTCGCGGCTGTCCAGCCCGATGGTGGGCGGCAGCAGGCCGGACTTGCGCTTGTCCGACAGCGGGAAGGTGATGTACGGAATGGGCAGCAGGGACACGCCCTTGAACTCCAGCACCGCATCTTCGGCCGTGCCGACCTCTTCCTCGTTGTCAATGCGGATGGTGGCGGCGCGCAGCACCCAGTCGGGCCGCCAGCTTTCTTCATTGCCGCGCTCGCAGGTGGTGTACGTGGCGTTGTGCACCACGGCCCGGTCGCGGTCGATGAAATCCACGCGCGTGGCATCGCCATGGGCCTGGGTGGCCAGAAACTTGTAGCGCGCGTCGCTGAAGAAGCCCTCGAAGGCATCCACCCGCAGCTCCAGCGCCGTGCCTTCGTACACGTTGCCCGCGCGGTTGATGCGCACCTTGCCATTGGCCTTGGCGAGGTCTTCGGGCACGTTGTAGTCCAGCCGGTCGGCACGGATCACGGTATCGCCACGGCGCAATTCGGCATTGCCTTCGATGACGGCGTTCAGGTCGGTCTGGCCGCTGATGTGGTCACCGGTCACGAACACCGGCAGCTGGGGGCGCACAGCATCCGGGATCTTTTCCTGCAGCAGCGGGGAGCTGCGCAACGCAGTGGGGGCATCCCAGGCGCTGGCAGGCGGGGCGTCAGGCGCCTGCGCCCACACGGAGAGCGGCAGACCGCACCAGGCCAGCGCCACGCCATAGGCCAGGGCCCGGGGCACGGGGGCGCGCAACCGCTCGGGCTTCGCCTTGACGGACCGGGAACGGGGGGAGGAGGTCTGCACGGTGGGGGGCTTGCAGCGTGGCACGTGGGGCGGTGGGCAGGGGCAGATAAAAAGGAGGAACCCGCCCACCTCAGAGTCTGGGGGAGCGGGTTTGTAAAATCGGATTATCCATGAGCCACCCATCTTCCCCTTCTCCCGCCTGCCCGCCCCCGGGCACAGCCGTGGCAACCCCCGCAACTTCCACCGTGGCCTGGCCCGACGCGGCCCGCCAGGCGGCCTTCGAGGCCTGGCTTGCGCCGCTCGTGGGGTCCCACCAGTTGTTGCCCGCCACACTGCGTCCGGCCTCGGCCGACGCAAGCTTTCGGCGCTACCTGCGCATCGACAGCGCCACGGGCAGCAGCCGCATCGTGATGGACGCACCGCCGGACAAGGAAAACTGCCGCCCCTTCGTGCAGGTGCAGGGCCTCATGGCCGCTGCGGGCCTGAACGTGCCGCAGATCCTGGCCTGGGATGAAGCTGGCGGCTTCATGCTGTTGTCCGACCTGGGCCACCAGACGCTGATCGAGCTGCTGAACCCCGAGAAGCCCCAGGCCGCCTACGCCTGGTACCAGCAAGCCACGGACGTGCTGCTGGACTGGCAAAAGGCCTCCCAGCCCGGCGTGCTGCCGGCCTATGACGAAGCGCTGCTGCGCCGCGAACTGGCCCTGTATCCCGACTGGTACCTGGGCCAGCACCGGGGCGTCACGCTGGACGACCAGCAGCAGGCCACCCTGGGCAGCGCCTTCGACGCCATCGTGGCGCACAACCTGGCCGCGCCCAGCGTGTACGTCCACCGCGACTTCATGACACGCAATCTGATGGCGCCCATCGAAGACGGCGCGTCGCTCGGGGTCCTGGACTTCCAGGACGCAGTCTATGGCCCCATCACCTATGACATTGCCAGCCTGCTGCGCGACGCGTTCATCAGCTGGGAAGAGGAATTTGTCATCGACATTACCGTGCGTTACTGGGAGAAGGCCCGCAAGGCAGGGCTGCTGGGTGCCACCAGTGCCAGCGGCTGGGGCAACGACTTTGGCGAGTTCTACCGCAGCGTCGAGTGGATGGGCCTGCAGCGCCACCTCAAGGTCGCCGGCATCTTTGCACGCCTGACCTTGCGCGACGGCAAGCCCAAGTACCTGGCCGACGCGCCCCGCTTCATGGCCTACATCCGCGCCACGGCCAACCGCTACCGGCAGCTGGGGCCCCTGCTCAAGATGCTCGACCAGATCGAAGGCACCGAGCCGGTCACGGGCTTTGCCTACGGCCGGATGTAGTGGCGCGACTGGGCGCACGCAGTAAAAATTGAATCAAATCAGGCTCTAGCGCTTATCCATCAAGCGCAAACAGCTATAAATTAAGTAGCAAATGCCCCGTTTCCATTGCCCGGCCCTTCTGGCCACCGGCGCCGAGCTGGATTTGCCCCCCGGCGCTGCGCGCCACGTGCAGGTGCTGCGCCTGCAGCCGGGCGACGCCATCACGCTGTTCCATGGCGGCCAGGGCGAGGGCGATCCGGGCGGGGAGTTTGACGCCACCGTGCTGCGCATGGGCCGCAGCGACGTGCGCGTGGTGGTGGGTGCCCACCATGCCACCGAACGCGAAGCCCCGCGCGCCGTGCACCTGCTGGCCGGCATCACCGCCAACGAACGCATGGACTGGCTTGTCGAAAAAGCTACCGAGCTGGGCGTCGCCAGCATCACACCCCTGGTGGCCGAGCGCAGCGTCCTCAAGCTCAAGGGCGAGCGCGCCGAGAAAAAAATCGCCCACTGGCAGGCCGTGGCCGTGGCCGCCTGCGAACAATGCGGCCGCAACCGCGTGCCCGTGGTCCACGGCGCCGTGGACCTGGCAGCCTGGGTGCGCGCCCAGACTGCGGCTTCACAACGCCTGCTGCTGTCGCTGCGCGCGGGCACGGCACCGCTGCGCACGGCGGCGGCCCCATCCGGGCCCGTGGTGTTCCTCTCTGGCCCCGAGGGCGGCCTCTCCAGTGCCGAGGAAGACCTGGCGCTGCAACACGGCTTCACCCCGATCACGCTGGGGCCCCGCGTGCTGCGCGCCGAGACGGCGCCACTCGCGGCCCTGGCGGCACTCACCCTCGTTTAGATCGCCGCCTACGCTCTGCGGGGCCGCGCATGGGCCTTGTCAACCCCAGACCCAGCCTGGGCAGGGCTGTACGCAGGACGGCCACCCCCCTAGAATGAAACGGCGCACGGGGTACCCCCGACCGCACGCCGCCGTCCCCCTCCGTTCCACTCGACCCCACCGTCCTGGCAGGAGCCCCCACCTTGCGCACACCTTCCCGCTGGCAACGCATCCGGGATGTGATCCTCTCCACCGACCGACGGCGACGCACGCTTGTGGGCATGGCCTTGCTCGCCCTGTTGCTCATGGCCAGCAGCGCGGGCGTCATGCTGATGGTGGCGACGGCGAGCAGCGCAGTGAACGCCGTCGCCGTGCAGTGGTGGGCAGCCATCTCGGTCGGCGGGCTGGTGGTGATGACCGCGTTCATCCGCTCGGGCGAAACCGCCCGGCTCAGCGACCCCTCGCTCACCGTGCCCCAGATGGTCTGGACCATCACCAGCGGCGCCGTGGCCTATGTGCTGGCGGGCGATGCGCGGGGCGTGGTGCCCAGCGTGCTGGCCATGATCCTGTTCTTCGGCACTTTTGGCCTCACCGTGGCCGAGGTGATCGGCATCGGTGTGTATGCGCTGCTGGCCTTTGCCTGCGCCGTGGTGGCCACCACACGCTTCAATGCCAGCCCGCTGGGCTACCTGGATACCGCCTACGCGCTCATGGTGCTCATCGTGCTGGGCGGCAGCATCGCGCTCAACCTGCGCATTCAGCGCATCCGTGCACGGCTGCAGGAACAGCGTGAGGCACTGGCCCAGGCACTCGCGGTCAACCGCGATCTGGCCACCCGGGACGAGCTCACGGGCCTGCCCAACCGCCGCGCCATGCAGGATCTGATGGACCTGGAGCGCCGCCGCAGCCTGCGCAGTGGCCGCCTCATGCTGCTGGCGGAACTGGACATCGACCACTTCAAGCGCGTGAACGACACCCACGGCCACGCCACGGGGGACCGCGCGCTGCAGGCCTTTGCAGGCGTCGTGCGGGCCAGCGTGCGCGACACCGATGTGCTGGCACGCTGGGGCGGCGAGGAGTTTGTGCTGCTGCTGTCCGACACCCAGGTGGACGATGCCCGTGAACTGCTGGAGCGCGTGCGCCAGGCCGTGGCGGCGATGGAGATTCCGCATGCCTCGGGTGTGCTGCGCATGACCGTCTCGGCCGGCCTGGCACTGCACCTGCCCGGCGATACGGTGGAGCTGACGCTGGAGCGCGCCGACCAGGCGCTGTACACCGCCAAGTCGCTGGGGCGCAACCGCGTGGTGGTGGCGCCCTCCGGCCCGCGCGCCGCCCGGGCCTCGGCCTGATCTCCTCTCGCGCCCAGGCCGGTTCAGGCGCTCAAGCACTCAGGCGTGGCGGCGCGCACATCTGCTCCGGGGTGGTGAAGTAGGCCGCCAAGTCACCGAGCTGCCCGCGCGCCTGGCGCAGCTCCTGGCGCGCCACGGTGCGCAGGTGCACCTCGTCCGGGCCGTCCATCAGCCGCAGCGCGCGGCCCCAGGTCCAGAACGCCGCCAGCGGCGTGTCGGGCGAAAGGCCCATGGCGCCAAAGATCTGCATGGCCCGGTCCACCACGCGCTGCTGCAGCCGCGCGGCCACTACTTTGATGGCAGCGACCTGAGCACGCACCTGCCGGGCATCCACGGCGTTGCCCCGGTCCAGCAACCAGGCCGCGTGCAGCACCAGCAACCGTGCCTGGTCGATCTCGATGCGCGATTCCGCCAGCCATTCCTGCACATTGGCCTGCTCTGCCAGCGGCTTGCCAAACGCCGTGCGCTCCAGCGCACGCTCAGCGGCCAGGCGCAAGGCCAGCTCGCACTGGCCGATGGTGCGCATGCAGTGGTGCACCCGCCCCGGCCCCAGGCGCGCCTGCGCCATGGCAAAACCCGCCCCCCAGTCGCCCAGCAGGTGCTCGGCCGGCACGCGCACGCCCTGCAGCAGGATCTCGCAATGCCCCTCGGGCGCATGGTGGTGCAACACGCTGATGTTGCGCACGATCTGCACGCCCGGCGCGTCGGCAGGCACCAGCACCATGCTGTGGCGGGCGTGGCTGCTGATCGCCGCATCACCATCGGCATTGCGGCACAGCACGATGAGCAGCCTGCAGTGCGGGTGTGCTGCGCCGGTGACAAACCACTTGCGGCCGCTGAGCACCAGATCATCGCCTTCGCGCCGCACCGTGGTCTGCAGGTTGGTGGGGTCGGACGACGCCACATCGGGCTCGCTCATCGCGAAGGCCGAGCGCATGCCCCCCAGTAGCAGCGGTTGCAGCCACTGTGCGCGCTGCGCGGGTGTGGCAAAGCGGTGCAGCAGCTCGATGTTGCCGGTGTCCGGCGCATGGCAGTTGAACACCTCGGCCGCCCAGGGCAGGCGGCCCATGGCCTCGGCCAGCGGCGCGTAGTCGAGGTTGGACAGGCGCGTGCCCGGCTCGTCGCTCCGCAGCGTGGGCAGGAACAGGTTCCACAGGCCTTCCTCGCGGGCCAGGGCCTTGAGGTCTTCCAGAAACGGGGGCGGGTAGTCGCCCGCCAACACCGCCGCATGCCAGGCGGCGTTGTACGGCAGCAGATAGCGGTCGATGAACGCGGTGAGGCGTTCGTGCATTTCACGGGCCAGGGGCGAGGGTGCGAAGTCCATGGGGGCATTGTGAAAACACCGCCAAGGCGCGTCACAACGCAGGCGACAACCGGCTTGATGCATGTCATGGGTCGCACTGGGCGGGCAATGCATGGACCTGTAGTTGCTTCTATTTTTATAGCTGATAGCGCTTATAAAACAAGCGCCAGAGCCATATTTCATCCCAAAAACCCGGGCACCAAGCGCTACCATCGCCCCATGAGCACCCACTACGAAACCCTGCCCCACGCTGAGACCTACCGCGAGGCGTTTGCGGTCGACCCCCCCGAGGCCCTGGGTGAACGCCACCTGTGGCCCCGAAAGCCGGGCTTTTTCATCGTGCACGCAACCACGGCTGCGGCCATCTCCCCGCCGACAGTGGCCAAGGCGACAACCGATGTCGAAACCCATGCCCTGGCAGATGCCCCCACAGAAGCGCCCGAATCCAACACCGAGCGCGTGCTCATACCCGCCCAGTGGGGCCTGGTGCCGCACTGGGTCAAGTCGGCGTCGGACGCCAAGCTCCGTGCGCCCAAACTCGTCAACGCCAAGTCCGATACCGCTTCCACCGGCACAGCGTTCCGCGACGCGTGGCTGGGCGGCCAGCGCTGCATCGTGCCCATGGCGGCGTTCTATGAAGACGACCTGCGCAGCGGCAAGGCCGTGCCCACCCGCATCGCCCGCGTGGACGGCAAACCCATGGGCGTGGCGGGCCTGTGGGCACGCTGGCAAGGCAGCGACGGCGAGGTAATCATCAGCTACTGCCTGCTCACGGTGAACGCCAACAACCACGCGCTGCTGCACCGCTACGGCCAGCCAGGCAGCGAGAAAAGCATGCCCGCCATCCTGAACGAAGGCGCCTACGACGCGTGGCTGACAGCCCGCCCCGAAAAGGCCAAGGAGTTCATGCGCCAGTACGCGGCCAACTGGCTGCTGGCCAACCCCGTCGAAAAGAAGTCGGACAAGGTGCCCAAAGCATTGTTGGGCTGAGCTGAACAAAGTTGCGCAGGCCGCCGCCGCAAGGACGCGAGGCACCCACTGGGCCATTGGCTTGTGAGGCCGAGCCCTCTGATATTTCGTTGTACTGAGGGATACAAATCAATACACTCGTTTCTGCGCGGGTTTGCCAACCCCCGCGCAGGAACGTGGTGCCAGTCAATCAGCACGATCTATCAGCGGTTGGTTCATGTTCAGACTAAACGAAAGAGATCAACATGAAAAAGTCTTTCTCAAGATGGGGAGCATTGCTGTCGGTCGCGCTCTTGATGGGATTGAGTTCCTCGGTGTACGCGCAAGCAACACGAACCTGGGTATCAGGCGTCGGCGACGACGCCAACCCCTGCAGCCGAACCGCACCCTGCAAGACATTTGCCGGGGCCATCAGCAAAACGGCGGCGGGCGGCGAAATCGACGTGTTGGATGACGGCGGGTTTGGGGGAGTCACCATCACAAAATCCATCACCATCAATGGCGGAGGCCATATTGCGGGTATCTTGGTAGCTGGCACGAATGGTGTTGTAATTAATGCTGCCACCACCGATGTGGTTATATTGCGTGGGCTTACGTTCACGGGCACATCAGGCGCTCTTAACGCAGTCAGATACATGGCTGCCCGGTATGTCGTTGTAGAAGACAGCTCGATTTCAGGCTTCACCAACGGTATCAACATGCTCACTACGGTTGTGAATGGCCGAATGGATATCCGTAATGTGCAAATGACCAACGGAACCACCCTCGTTGGCACCACCGGTATCCACGTTGGGGCCGCCAACTCCATTGCCACCATCAGCGATGTATCTGTTCGAGGCTACACAGATGGTATCACCACCCGCGGTGGCGTGACTTACTTGCGCGGCTCCACAATAGTTGCCAACAACGCTGGCTATAACAATATGGGTGGTAGTCTTTTGTCTTTTGGTGACAATATGGTAAGTGGCAATGTGGTGAACGGCACGCCCACAGGAAGCATCCCGCATTTCTAAAAATGTTGAGTTTGTCCAGGGCATTTCCCATCTTCACTCCGGATGGGGAATCCCTGCTCAATCTTTTTGCCAAAAAATGGCTATAACCGCGCCCTCTTCTTGATCAACGCGGTGCGCAGTTTGCGGGCAAGGCACATTGGTCGCATAAAGCTGGGTAGGTGAGACATCTATCCAGAATCACCGCGCCGTGCGCATTGAGACCGTGGGGTGCCCCGCTGCACTGTGAATGCTCGCAGCAACTGTGGTCAAGCTTGTGGAGCATGTTGATCCTTCCATTCTCGCGCTGCACAAGAGTTTCTTGACTTGGCAAGGTCCCCACTGGTTGTCCCGTGGTCTGATCCGATCCAAACCTCTCGAGGTCACTTCATCTAAATTCCCCCATGCTTGGATCGCTGCGTTTTTTGCTTGCTCTGTTTGTTGTCATAGCCCATTTAACCGGTGGCATGCCATTTTTCTCGCATTGGGGTGGCTTCGCCGTTTTTGGCTTTTACATGATATCGGGTTATCTCATTACTTTGATTTTAAATGAGACATACCATTTCCACCTCTCCGCCTTCGCTCTCAACAGATTTTTACGCCTCTTCCCCATCTACTATATTGTGGCGATAGTCACTGCGTTCATCATTGCTTTCTCGAATAACGCAAGCGAATTTCACCCCGCATGGAAGCTTCAAACGAGATGGATAGATATCCTCGGAAATAGTCTGATCATCCCGTTTGAATTCTATAACTCATCTTTCCGCCTGGTACCTCCCACTTGGTCCGTTGCGGTCGAATTAATTAATTATTTTATACTCTGGGCGATTGGGGCCAGAAGCAGAGCGCTGGCAATTTTATTATTTTTGGTCGCTTTCACGTACCATCTTGCAAGCTTTCTGAGTGGGGCAGGCTGGGGACAACGCTATTCACCTTTTTATGCTGCTCTTTTGCCATTTTCCGTGGGGGCAATCATCTATTTTTCCCAGAATTCTATAATTATCCTACGCCGACAGCAAATAATCTATTTGAGCAGATTTTCATGCACTATCTGGCTAGGCAATCTGGTACTCTGTGGCTTCATGGGAGGCTTGAACAGTCGATTTTTTGAGTTATTTTCCTATATCAACCTCTGCTCGCTCGCCATTTTTCTCTGCACCAATATTCGCCCACCATCAAGCGATGCTCCAATCAGCCTATGGGATAAACGGCTCGGCGATCTCGCGTATCCGGTATTCCTTACACATTGGGTCGTTGGCTTCGTAGTGGGCCAAGTGTTCCTGGATGGACAGCACCGAGGATTACTCTTGTTCACAGTTTCCCTACTTCCAATCATTGCAATTTCTTATGCATTGTCCGAAATTGCAGACCGAATGATTGAGCCGTTGCGAACCAAGGTGAGAAGCGGACTCAAGTCCTGAAAGAGCCTTCCCGGCAGCAGGCGTTTCATCACAGTCCCTGACGTAAAGGTCGAGCGTTAACGACCAGGGATTGCTTCTCTCCTCGGAAAGCAAACATTGGTCATTGGCTAGAGACGCCTCCAGCCAATGACCGCACCGTGCGAACTGGCTGCTACGGCCTTGGGATCTTCTGCACGAACTGAGAAGTCCGTGCGCGCTGCGGATCGGGAAAGGCGGCAGGGCGCAAAGCAGGGCAACAGCTGTGACTATTGCAATCTCGATGCCATGGAGCTGGTGACACGGACAAACCTCTATGCCCTCCGAGAATGGACGACAAGGTTCCGAGGGCTTGCGGGGCCGGCCCAGCAAGCCCCTTGGCATCCGACCGCCAGGACTTCATTGCAGACAGTGCCCTGCGCAATGAGTCCGCCTAGCCGCCCACCTGCAACTGCGGCTCCCCCAGCGACAGCATCAGACGGTTCGCCCAGTTGAAGAACGCCGCGCCGTGCAGTGCGTCGGAGATCGCGAAGTCATCCAGCCCTGCAGCGCGCAGGTTGTCGATGTGCGTGCCGTCCAGCGCCGCGGGTGTGGTGGTGAGCGCCACCGACGCCCCGACGATGGCGTTCCAGCGCGGGTCCAGATCCGCCCCGACACCCTCGTCCAGCAGGCGCTGCACATCGGCCTGGCGGTGCGAGAAGTGCGAGGCAAAACGCGCATGGACCGACGCGCAGTAGATGCAGCCGTTGGCCCGCGACGTGGCCGTGGCCGACAGCTCGCGCTCCGCCCGGGGCAGCCCTGCGTCGGGGTTGTAGAAGATGTCCTTGTCGGTGCGGGTGCGCGCGCCCAGCGTGTCCGGGTCGCGCGCCAGCAGGCGAAAGTACGGCGACTTGGCACGTGCCGCGTCCACCAGGCCGGCGTAGTGGCGCTCGGTCAACCCGTCCTCGGGCAGCGGCGGCAGCCAGGGCAGCCATTCGAGCTGCGCCTGCGTGAAGGCCGTGGGCTCATGGTTGCCGGGGTGGGTGATGACGGCGGTATCGCTCATGGCTGGGCCTCTGCGGTGTGGGGGGTGGACGACGACGCAGCAGGTGCCGGATGCGCTGCGAGCAGGCGCAGGCCCACCACCACGCGGATCTGGAACGACAGGAACGCCACCAGCTGCGACAGGATCACGATGTCGGTGGCCGACCAGCCTGTGTCCAGCAGCACCTGCAGGGCCTCGGGGCTCGCGTCGCGCGGGTGGAAGGTCAGCAGGTGCGCATGCGCCAGGCCCGCCGACAGCCGCGCGCCCAGCACGGCGCGCTGCGCCTCGCCCACGGCGTAGGCGGGGCCGTCGGTGTTCTCGCGGCTCAGCGGGCCGGCGGGGTAGTGGCCGTACGGGCCCTGCGCTGCGCCCCGGCTGACCTCGGCTGCGATGGCGGAGGCCTGCCCCGCACCCGCGTCCTGCGCGACCAGCGCGGCGGCATAGAACGCCGCTGCGTCCGGCTGCTGGTGCAGGCCCGCGACAAAGGCCGCAACCGCCAGGCGCTCGGCCAGTGTGACGGTGCCCGGCGCCGGAGCGGTGGGCGCGAACAACGCGCGGTAGCTCTCCTGCGCGTGGGTGCGCGCCTGTAGGCGATGGCGGCGGATGGTGTCCAGGGGGTCGCCGGGCTCAATGCCGACGAGCAGGTCGATCACATCGGGCAATGTGTGGCTCGGCGGGGGGGATGGGTTGGCTTGGCTCATGCAAAGGCCTCGGTACGGGTTGCGGAAGAAGGAAGGGCCACGGATGCGGCAGTGGCGTTGCCGGGCTGTTTGCGCACCCAGCCCAGCGCCGGTGCGACGTGGGTGGCCGTGAGTTCGATGGAGCGCAGGATGTGCGCATGTGGCGGGTCCACCGAGTGCACCTGGAACACGATGTCGGTGGTGCGCGCCAGCGCCGTGTCGGCCTGCAGCGAGGCGATCACGTCGTCAGGCGTGCCCACGTGCACGTCGTAGGCGGCGATCAGGGTCTCCAGCGGCGCATCGGGCCCCGGGCGATTGGCCTGCCCAGGCTGCGTAGCTGCCGCAAAACGTGCCACAGAGCGACGCAGGCCCACCTCGGCCAGCCTCAAGGCTTCCTTGCGGTCGTCGGCCACGAACAGGCTGCGCGAGCCGACGATGCGCGGCGTGGCGCCGCCGGGCAGTGCGGCCAGGTAGGCATCGATGATGGGGTGCTGCAGGTCGGACAGCGAGGCGCCGGGCGCCTCGACCGTGCGCGGCTGGGTGCGCGACAGCATGAGCCCGTCGCCCGCCTGCCCCGCGCGCTCGCCGCCCGCCACCGAGAACGTGGCCTGCCAAATGCGGCCCAGCAGCTGCTCGGCCGCCGGGTACAGCCGGTCGCCACCGGGCAGGGGACGACCAGCCCAGGCCTCACGCACCAGGGCCAGGTGGCGCGCATACACCGCGCTGCGGTCATCGCTGGTGATGCCGAAGGCCGCGAACGACTCGGGCGTGCCGCCCGTGCCCACGCCCAGCTCCAGGCGCCCGCCCGAAAGCAGGTCGAGCACGATGGCGTCCTCGGCCACGCGCACTGCGTTTTCCATGGGCAGGGTCACGATGCCGGTGCCCAGGCGGATGCGCCGCGTGCGCGCCGCCACGTGGGCCAGGAAGACGAAGGGAGAGGGCAGGCCGCCTTCGTGCTCGTGAAAGTGGTGCTGCGCCACCCAGGCAGAGTCGAAGCCGAAGGCCTCGGCATGGGCGATCTGCTCGGTCACCAGCCGGTAGCGTTCACCGGCTGGAACGTCGTCAAGCAGCCTGCTGAAAAAGCCCAGGCGCTTGGTGGGAGAAGGGGTCGATAGGGTCATGGTGATGTTTCTTCTTTCCGGGGATGGCTGCAATGAGTTCACGCGTGTAGTCGCTGCCGGGGCGCAAGAACACGTCTTCCACGCGGCCCGCGTCCACCTGGCGGCCGGCCTGCAGTACCGAGACGGTGTCTGCGATCTGGCGCACCACGGCGAGGTCGTGCGAGATAAAAAGGTAGGTCAGGCCCAGGTCGCGCTGCAGCGTCTCCAGCAGCGCCAGGATCTGCGCCTGCACGGTCACGTCCAGGGCCGATACGGCCTCGTCGAGCACCAGCACGCGCGGCTGCAGCACCATGGCGCGCGCAATGGCCACGCGCTGGCGCTGGCCGCCCGACAGAGCGCGCGGGCGGCGCTCCAGCACAGCGGGCGGCAGGCCCACGCGCGCCAGGATGTCGTGCACGCGGCGCGCGCGCTCGGCGGCGGGCAGCGGGTCGAAATTGAGCAGGGGCTCTTCGATGATCTGGAAGATGGTCTGGCGCGGGTCCAGCGAGCTGAACGGGTTCTGGTAGACCAGTTGCACCGTGCGGCGGAACTGCCGCAGCGCCTCTCCGCGCAGGGTGGTGAGGTCCGTGCCCTCGATGACGATGCGGCCCGCCGTGGGCTGGCGAAAGCCCACCACGTCGCGGATGGTGGTGGTCTTGCCCGAACCCGACTCGCCCACGATGGCGTGCGTGGTGCCGCGCCGCACGCGGAACGACACGCCATCCACCGCACGGAACGGCTCCTTGCGCCCGGCCACGTCGAAGTCGTGCACCAGGCCATCCACCACGATGGCGAAGTCCTCGGGCCGCTCGGGCGTGTCGTTGGCGGCGGCGGCACGGGCCGGGCGAAACGCCCCCTGCGCAAGCGACGGCGCATCGGCCAGCAGCTTGCGCGTGTAGGCGCTGTGCGGGTTGCGCAGCACGCTGGCCGTGTCGCCCTGCTCCTGGATGCGCCCGCCCTGCAGCACCACCAGCCGGTTGGCGCGGTCAGCCGCCACGCCCAGGTCGTGCGTGACCAGCAGCACGGCGGTGCCGAACTCGCTGCGCAGCTCGTCGATGAGGTCGAGGATGCGCCGCTGCACCGTCACGTCGAGCGCGCTGGTGGGCTCGTCGGCAATGATGAGCGCAGGCTGCAGCGCAATGGCAATGGCGATCAGCACGCGCTGCTTCATGCCGCCCGACAGCTCGTGCGGGTACTGCCGCGCGCGCAACTCGGGCTGCGACAGGCCCACCTTGGCCAGCAGTTCCACCACGCGCCGCGCGATCGCCTGGCGGTCGCCGTAGCGGTGGATCTTCAAGATCTCGCCCACCTGCTCGCCCACCGTGCGCACGGGGTTGAGCGAGCTGGTCGGGTCCTGCGGGATCAGGCTCACCACGCGGCCGCGCACGGTGTCGAAGCGGTCGGGCGACCAGCCGGCAATGTCGGTGCCGTTGAGCCGGATCGCGCCTTGCTCTACCCGGCCGTTGTCGGCGAGCAGGCCGATGAGGGCCTGCGCGGTGGTGGTCTTGCCCGAGCCGGACTCGCCCACCAGCGCCACGACCTCGCCGGGCGCAATGGCGAACGACACGCCGTGCACCACCCGCTGTTCATGGTCCTTGTCGCGGTAGGCGATGGAGAGGTTCTCCACCTCCAGCACCGGCGGCTGCGCCACGGCCTGGTCGATGGTGGTCATGCGCGCCCCTTCGTCAACGCCGCGCTGATGCGGTTGGCCGCCAGCACCACAGCCACCACCACCAGCCCCGGCACGGTGGTGAGCCACCAGGCCGTCGAGATGTAGTTGCGCCCCTCGGCGATGAGCAGACCCCATTCGGGCGTGGGCGGCGGTGCGCCGTAGCCCAGAAACCCCAGCGTCGAGATCGACAAGATGGCCGAGCCGAACTGCAGCGCCGCCATCGCGATCACCGACGTGAGCGAGTTGGGCAGCACATGGCGCCACAGCACCGCGCCAAAGCGCCCGCCACTGCCAAAGGCCGCCTCCACGTAGTCGGAGCGGCGCACGCGCACCACCTCGGACCGCGTGAGCCGCGCGAAGCTGGCGACCGATGCCACGCCCACGGCCACCGCGGCATTCAGCGTGCCAAAGCCCAGGATGATGATGATGGAGAGCGACAGCAGCAGCGCAGGCACCGACAGCAGCACATCGACCGTGCGCATGATCACGTCCTCCACCCAGCCGCCGATGGAGCCCGCCAGCACGCCCAGCAGCGTGCCCAGCAGCAGCCCCACGGCCACGGCCAGGAACGCGCCGGAGAGCGAATGCACTGCGCCGAACACCAGCCGCGCATAGCCGTCGCGGCCCAGCGCATCGGTGCCCAGCCAGTGCGCGGCCGACGGTGCCTGCAGCTGCTGGCCCGCCACGCCCACGGTGGCGCTGTAGCTGGTGAAGAGCCCGGGCGCCAGCGCCCAGAGCGCCACCAGCGCGATCACGCCCCAGGCCAGCCACAGGCTTGCCGGTGCGCTGCGCGCGCGCCGCAGCCAGCGATGGCCCCACGCGCCGTCGCGGGTACGGGGCGGGGGTGCCGCAGGGATGGGCACCGTGGGCACGACGACAGCGGCAGGCGCCGCCACGGCGCGCTCCCAGCGGTGCGGGGCAGGCTGTGCAGTGCCCGCGAAAGCGCCCAGGTCGGCGGTCGATGAAGTGGTGGTCATGGAAATCTCCTCAGGCACCCAGGCGGGTGCGCAGGCGGGGGTCGAACACGGGGTACAGAAGGTCCACCACCAGGTTGATGAACACGAAGGCCGTGGCCGAGACCACCACCACGGCCTGCAGCACAGCGGTGTCCTGGTTGCCCACGGCCTGCTGCGTGAGGCTGCCCAGGCCGTTGAGGCCGAACACTGCTTCGGTCACCACGGCCCCAGCCAGTAGCTCGCCAAACAGCACGCCCGCAATCGTCAGCGTGGGCAGCACCGCGTTGCGCGCCACGTGTTTCCACAGCACCCACTGGCGCGTGGCACCCTTGGCGCGCGCCACGGCCACGAAGGGCTGCGTGAGCACCTCGTCGATGTTGCGGATCAGGATCTGCGCCAGCGGCGCGGCGATGGGGATGGCGAGCGTGAGCGTGGGCAGCACCAGGCCCTGCCACTTGCCGGGGTTGATCACCGGAATCCACCCCAGGCGGAACGACACCACCTGGATCAGCATGATCCCCAGCCAGAACACCGGCACCGAGATGAACAGCGAGGGCAGCGACTGCAACGCCGAGCGCAGCCAGCCCCAGCGCGTGAGCTGCGAGGCAAACGCCAGCACCACCGCCAGCAGCAGCGCCGCCGCAAAACCCAGCCCCGCAAGGCGCAGCGTGGGAGGCAGGTTGGTGGCCAAGCCCTGGCTCACCGGCACACCCGCCTGCACCGAGTACCCGAAGTTGCCGCTGAGGAAGCCCAGCAGCGTGTGCAGATACTGCTGCCACACCGACGTGTCCGCGCCGTAGGCCGCACGGATGTCCGCGATCTCCTGCGGGCCCAGGCCAAACTCAGGGTTCAGGAACTTGATCAGGATCGCATCGCCCGGCAGCAGCTGCAGTAGCACGAACGACGCCGTGAACGCCGCCCACAGCACCAGCAGGGCCTGGCCCGTGCGATGGACAAGGTACTTGAACATGGAAGTCACTCCTTCAGCAAAGCAACAGCAGCAGCCAGCAGCCGCACAGCGTTAGAAACTGGCGCGTCCCAAGCCAGTGCCACCGTGGAACCGGCTCCGCCGGGCCACCGGTGGCGTCCCCCCCAGGGGGGAGGCACGCAGCGACTCAGGGGGATCAATGTCTAGCGGCGATCCACGTGCCGTAGAAGCTGGGGCGGCCCACTGCCTCGAAGCCCACACCCTTCACCGAAGGCGATCCTGCAAACGCCTGCGGCTCTTCGAACACCGGGATCACATAGGCCTGGTCGATCAGGTAGTTCTGCACATCGGCCGTGAACGCGAGCCGTTTGGCCGCGTCGGTCTCGGCGGCGATGGCGTCGAGCAAACCATTGAGCTTGATGTCCTCGAACGCCTTGACCTTGCTGCTCACTCCGCCCTTTTGCAGCAGCACGTTGCGGTTGGTGGGGTAGTAGTTGCTCTTGATCACGTCCGGGTCGGCGCGGCCCACCATGCCGGGGGCCACGGGGGTCTTCTCGGGGTCGAGGCTGTCCACGGTACGGCTGCCAGAGTCGCCCGCCAGCACGTTGAGCTTGACGCCCACCTTGGCCCACTGCTGGGCCACGAGCTGCAGGGTTTCCTTGTTCTGTGGCTGCGGCAGCGACTCGTATGCGGCCAGCACCAGTTCCTTGCCGTCCTTCTCGCGCAGGCCGTTGGCATTGAGCTTCCAGCCGGCGTCGTCCAGCAATTGTTTGGCCTTGGCCTCGTCGTAACCCAGCTTGGCCGACAGGTTCACATAGCCCAGGGCCGTGGACGCGATGACCGAGGTGGCCTGCGGGTAGTTGGCCGAGAACAGGGTCTGCACGATCTCCTTCGTGTTGGTGGCGTGCAGCAGCGCCTGGCGCACCTTCACATCGGCCACCAGCGCGTTGTCGGGGCGGAAGACCACGCTGTTGTTCACGCCGCGCGTAGAGGGTGCGTAGATGGCGAACTTCTGGTCGAGCACGCGCTTTTCGTCGTAGGCCTGCACTTGGCGGATGAAGCCCGCCTGGCCCGACAGCAGCGCACCGATGCGCACGCTGTCCTCGGGCGTGACGATGAGCTTGATCTCGTCGAGGCGCGCACGGCCCTGGTGGGCGTGCTTGGCGGGGCCCCATGTGTAGTCCTTGCGGGCGGTGAGCGTGAGCTCCTTGCCCAGCGTCTCGGCGGTCACCACGAAGGGGCCGGAGCCGATGATCTTGGTCGCATCGCCCAGTTCCTCGAAGGGCCGTGCCAGTGTGGCCAGCGACACCAGGCCCGAGCCGATGACGGAAGTGCCCTGCAGGAAGCCGGGCGAGGGCTTCTTGAAGTAGAACTTCACCGTGAGCGGGTCCACCACTTCACTGCGTTCGTAGTTGTTGATGACCTCGGACACGGGCAGCTTGAGTTCCTTGTTGCCCAGACCGTAGGTGTCGTAGTTCCTGGCCACAGCGGCGGCATCCAGCGGGGTTCCGTCCGAGAAGGTCACGCCTTTCTTCAGCTTGAAGGTGTACTCGGTGGCGGTAGGGTTGACCTCCCACGACTCGGCGATCCAGGGCTGGATCTCCAGCGTCTTGGGGTCCTGGTAGGTGAGCTTGTCGGTGATCTGGTTGAGGATGCCGCCGTTCGGATAGAAGCCCCCCGCCGGTGGGTACAGGTTGGTGTGCGCCTGCTGTTCCAGGTACACCAGCGTGCCGCCCTGCACGGGCTGGTCGGTGGTCGCACCAGTGGAGGCGGCTGGCTCGCTGGCCTGCTTGGAGCAGCCCGCCACCAGCACGCCCAGCGCCAGCGCAGACGCACCCCACACCCTCCATCCCATTGATTTCTTCAGAGAAAACACGTTCGTACCTCGTCGCCGGACCGGCATTGACAGACCATGAAACACCAGCCCCAAAGTGAGCTGATTCATGTGTATGCATGCTATCGACGCACCATCCAAACGTGCACCTATTACGTAGCATGCATATTCGGAAAACGACGAAGCAGGCCGCAGAACGCAGCCCCGCCAGGCATATCTGAAACCCGCATATGCGAGCGCAGTTTTGTTTGTTTCCAGCGCGGGTATGGCCCCGAACAATGCATGTGCGACGCCGCTTTACCCACGCCCGATGTCCGGGCGCAGAAGGCGTTGGAAAGAACATCCATGCCCCATTCGAATAGCCACCTCAACGACTACCTGGCTGAAAAGCGTGCCGCCGTACTAGCGCGCAATGCCGCCATCGACGCAGGCACTGCACAACCGGCCGCCCTGCAGGCGCGCGTGAGCGCCGAGGGCCGCAGCGGCGTGCGCCGCATCCGCATCCGCGACCACCAGGTGATCAGCGACAGCCCGCCCGACTTCGCGGGCTACAACCTGGGCCCCAGTTCGCCCGAGTTGCAGCTCGGTGTGCTGGGCAGCTGCGTGACACACATCTTCCTGATCCAAGCGGCCTTGCGCCAGGTGCCTTTGACGAGCCTGGAGGTGGAAGTCAGCGGTGTGATCGACCCGCGCGGCGGCAAGCCTGGGCACGAGGCCACGCCCATCTGGCCGCACCACATTGCCTACACGGTGCATATCGACTCGCCCGCCAGCCGGGCTGACATTGACGCGCTGTTCCAGGCGGTCGAGCAGACCTGCCCCATCCTCAACCTGCTGCGCAACCCGCAGAACATTCGCGCCGAAGTGAAGCTGGTGAACTCCGCCGCCTCCGCACCCCAACGGGCCAACGCAGAAGCCGTGGCGGCCTGAACTCCACGAAAGCAACAGGAACCCCATGGCATTGACACTCGACCACATCGTGATCGCGGTGAAGGATCTGGAGCAGGCCATCACCGACTACCGCGCCCTTGGCTTTAACGTGCTGCAGGGTGGCGAGCACCCGGGCCGGCCCACCTACAACGCGCTGGTCGTGTTGGCCGATGGCGCCTACTTTGAACTCATCGCCTGGCGTTCCCCTTCGCCCGGCGACCGCTGGTGGGAACTGCTGAACCAGCATGGGGACGGCATTGTGGACTTTGCGCTGCTGCCGCCTGGGACTGCGGCCACCGTGAGCAACGCACGGGCCCGGGGCCTGGCCTACAGCGGCCCGCACGACGGAGGCCGCCTGCGGCCCGATGGCGAGCGCCTGCAATGGCAAACCGCCCGCCGTCGGCCGATCTGCCGTTTCTGTGCGGAGACCTCACCCCCCGCGCGCTGCGTGTGCCCGAGGGCGACGCCCGCGTGCACCCCAACGGCGCACGCGGCGTGCTCAGCCTGTCGATTGCGGTGGAAGACCTTGATGCCAGCCTGGCCCACTACCGCGCCTTGCTGGGTGAGGCACAGGCGGCACACATTGGCACGCCGTTTGTGTTGCCTGGCGCCAGCGCGCGGGTAGCCACCATAGCCCTGGGCGCCACCACGCTGGTACTGACGCAGCCAACCCAAAATGCTGCGCCGCACGCCGCCGGAGCGCAGCAGCTTGCCACGCGTGGCCCCGGGCCGTTTGCCGTGGTACTGGGCACCAGCTCGCCTGCAGCACAGACTGCCCCGGCATGGCGACTGGACCAGACCCACGGAGCAGCCATTGAGTTGGCGGTGGCCTGATAGCGGCTGATCCACGCACTGCCGCACCATAAAAAGGGGGAAGTGGGCACAACACCCACTTCCCCCTCTTTTTTGATCGCCACCCGGCTGGCACTGCAGCCGGTGTGGGCTCGGGCTATCGCCGTTGCGCCGCCAGCCTGCGTACCACGGTCGTGAGGCAGTCGATTTCGTCAAACGTGTTGTAGAACGCCAGCGACGGCCGCACCGTGGTCTCCACGCCAAAGCGGCGCAGGATGGGCTGGGCGCAGTGGTGGCCCGTGCGCACCGCAATGCCCTCCTGGTTGAGCGCCTTGCCGACCTCTTCCGTGGTGTAGCCCGCGAGAACGAAGGACATCACGCTGGCCTTGTGCGCCGCCGTGCCGATCAGGCGCACGCCCGGGATGGCGCCGAGCTGCTGCATGCCGTACACCAGCAGGTCATGCTCGTACTGCGCAATGTTCTCGATGCCCACGCGGTTTACGTAGTCGATGGCGGCACCCAGGCCCACGGCGTCGGCGATGTTGCCGGTGCCAGCCTCGAACTTGTTGGGGATGGGCTGGAACACCGTCTTCTCGAAGGTCACATCGGCAATCATGTTGCCGCCGCCCTGCCAGGGGGGCATGTCTTCCAGCACTTCGCGCTTGCCCCAGACCACGCCAATGCCGGTGGGTCCGAACACCTTGTGGCCGGAGAACACGAAGAAGTCGGCACCGATGTCCTGCACGTCCACCCGCATGTGCGAGATGGACTGCGCGCCATCGACCAGCGCCTTGGCCCCTGCGCGGTGTGCCAGGGCCACGATCTCCTTGACGGGCACCACCGTGCCCAGCGCGTTCGACACCTGCGTGACGGACACGATCTTGGTGCGGTCGTTCAGGAGCTTCTGGTATTCATCCAGCAGCACCTGGCCCGAGTCGTCCACCGGGATCACGCGCAGCCTGGCCCCCTTGGCCGCCGCAAGCTGCTGCCAGGGCACGATGTTGGCGTGGTGCTCCAGGTGGCTGACGATGATCTCGTCGCCCTCGCCAATGTGTTGAGCGCCCCAGCTCTTGGCCACGAGGTTGATGGCCTCGGTGGTGCCGCGCACAAAAATCACCTCGTTCACATCGGGCGCGTTGATGAAGTTCTTCACACGCTGGCGGGCGCCTTCGTAGGCGTCCGTGGCACGTGCAGCCAGCTCATGGGCGGCGCGGTGGATGTTCGAGTTCTCGTGCTCGTAAAAGTAGCTGATGCGGTCGATGACCGCCCGGGGCTTGTGCGTGGTGGCCGCGTTGTCGAACCACACCAGCTGCCGGCCATTCACGCGCTCGGAGAGCACGGGAAAGTCGCGGCGGATGGCATGCACGTCGAACGGCGGATGCTGCCCCTGCCCCGCCAGCGGCACCGTGGCGTGCGGCGCGGGCTTGGCCGGGGTGACATAGCCGCTGGGCAACACCACCGCATCGGCAAAGTAGAACTGCGGGGCAGTGCCAGGAGACGCCTGCGCCAAAGGTGCAGACGAGGGCGCTGGTGTGCCGCGCAGGTCCACCCCTTGCAGGTTGGCAAACGGCTGGCGGGCCAGCTCGTCGTTGACACGCGTGGGGCCCAGCGCATTGCCTGGCGTGCCGCTGTGGCCACCGGGCGAAGGCTGTCCATGGGTGGGCGACAGGAAGTAGAACGGTAATGCGCTGGCCGCAGGGTGGCTGCCAGCAGATGCGCCGCTGGCACCCGCCGCCTCGGGCACACCCAGCAAACCACTGCCAAAGCGGGGCTCATAGCCCGGCACGGCAGTGACCACGGTGTCGGGCACGCCATTGGCGGCGGTGGCGTGGGGCAGCAGGGCAGGCGCCCTGTGCGCCAACGACAGTACAGGCGTGGGCGAGGCCGGCACCAGGTTGGCACCCGGCACTTGTCCTTGCGGAAACGGCGTACCTGGCACGCTGGGCCCCAAGCCCGCAGGGCTGGCCAGCGGCGAGCCCGCAGGCGCAATGTTGACGGGCACCTGCACACCGGCCGGGCCGGGCGATGCCTGGGCAAAGCTCGGGACCGTGGCCGGTGGTGTCGATGGCAACCCCAGCCCGGCCAGCGGACTTGCCGGGCCGGAAGGGTTGCCGGTGGGCAGCTGGGGCGTCTCGCCCGGCCGGGCCGAGAAGAACGCCGTGGCCATCTGTGCCAGCAGCGCCGGGCTGATCGGCGCCTCGGGCGCGTCGGGCACGCCCACAGAGGTGGAGGGAATGTTGCTCACCGCAGATTACTTGTAGGTGTCGGGGTAGTCGTGGTACTTGTTGACCTCGACGTCATCCAGCACCGCCAGCGCGTCGCTGGTCAATACCGCCAGCGAGCAGTACAACGAGATCAGGTACGACGCAATCGCATGGTTGTTGATGCCCATGAAACGCACCGACAGGCCCGGCCCCTGCTCGCCCGGCAGGCCCGGCTGGAACAGGCCCACCACGCCTTGGCGCTTGTCGCCCACGCGCAGCAACAGGATCTTGCTCTTGCCATCGGCCACGGGCACCTTGTCCGAAGGGATCAGCGGAATGCCGCGCCAAGTGATGAACTGCGAGCCAAACAGGCTCACGGTGGGCGGTGGCGTGCCACGGCGGGTGGCTTCGCGCCCGAACGCTGCAATGGCCAGCGGGTGCGCCAGGAAGAACGCTGGCTCCTTCCAGACCTTGGTCAGCAGTTCGTCCAGGTCGTCCGGCGTGGGGGCACCGGTGAGCGGGAAGATGCGCTGCTCGTCCGTCACCTGCGCCAGCAGGCCGTAGTCGGGGTTGTTGATGAGCTCGCTTTCCTGGTTTTCCTTGATCGTCTCGATCGTGAGGCGCAGCTGCTCCTTGATCTGGTCGTGCGGGCTGCTGTACAGGTCCGACACGCGGGTGTGCACGTCGAGCACGGTGCTCACGGCGTTGAGGAAATACTCGCGCGGGTTCTCTTCGTAGTCCACGAAGGTGCGCGGGAGCTGGTTCTCCGACTCCTTGGCGGTGCAGGCCACCTTGATGGCTTCGGGGTTCTTGACCTTGTTGAGGCGGTAGATGCCCGCTTCCACCGGCGTCCACTGCAGCAGGTGGGTCAGCCAGCGGGGGCTGATGGTCTCCAGTTGGGGGACGGTCTTGGTTGCATTGGCTAGTTGCCGTGCGGCGCTATCGCCGAGTGCGGTCGTGCCGCCCACTGTTGCCGACATAGTGAAACTCCCTGGGGTAAAAAAACAGTGATGAAGAATGGAACGCGCGGAGTGTCCCGTGGCGGGGCTGTGGGCTCAACAGGCTATAGCCGCCAATTGGATGCCGCGCACCAGATTGGCCTGCTGAACGGTCTCGCCCCGCACCACCAGGCCCGAAGCCGCCACGCCCAGCGCACCGGCCAGCTTCTCGACGGTGGCCAGCGAGGCAATCACGCTGCCGCGCTCGATCTCGCCCACATAGGAGCGGTTGAGGTCAGAGTGTTCGGCCAGGCGCTCCTGCGACCAGCCCCGGGCCTCGCGCGACTGGCGCACGGCAATGCCGAAACCTTGGACCAACGTGCTCATAGCGCAGCCCCCGCCAGCACGGAGGCAAAACGACCCGACTCCAGCGAGCTGGCCTGGGTGACATTGCCACCAGCCGGCACGTCGTGCGTGAGCCAGACGTTGCCACCGATGACGGCGCCCCTGCCCAGCGTGACGCGGCCCAGAATGGTGGCGCCCGCATAGATGACCACGTCGTCTTCCACCACCGGGTGGCGTGGCAGACCCTTTTGCAGGTGACCTTCGGCATCGGTGGGGAAACGCTTGGCGCCCAGCGTGACCGCCTGGTAGACCCGCACGCGCTGGCCGATGACGGCGGTCTCGCCAATCACCACGCCCGTACCGTGGTCGATGAAAAAGCCCGCGCCAATCTGCGCACCGGGGTGGATGTCAATGCCGGTTTCGCTGTGCGCCAGCTCGGCCACGATGCGCGCCAGCAACGGCAAGCCCAGCTGGTACAGCCGATGTGCCAGGCGGTGGTGGATCATGGCCAGGATGCCGGGGTAGCACAGCAGCACCTCGTCCACGCTGCGCGCCGCCGGGTCGCCCTGGTAGGCCGCCAGCACATCGCTGTCGAGCAGGCGGCGGATGGCGGGCAGCGACTGCGCAAACGCCTGGGCCGACTGGCGCGCCTGCGCGTCCACATCCGCTCCGTCCAGGCCTTGTCGGCGGGCGCTGTAGCGCAGCTCCAGGCCCATCTGCACGTGCAACGTGTGCAAGGCGCTGTCCAGCGTGTGGGCCACGTAGAAGTCCTCGCTCTCCTGGCGCAGGTCGTAAGGGCCCAGCCGCATGGGAAAGAGCGCACCCTTGAGCTGGTGCACCACCTGCGCCAGTGCGTCGCGCGAGGGGAACTCGCGTTCGCCCGCATCCTGCACGCGGTTGTGCGCATCGCGCCACTCACGCCGGGCCGCGCTCAAGGATTGCGCGATCTGTTCAATGTCAAAAAGGGCCATGGGATTCCACACCGGTCGGGCCGGTCCATCCAAAATGCAAAGTTCGGGAGGTCAGCGCGCTGTTCAGTCCTGCACCCAGGGCAGCTGGTGAAAGCGCCAGCCATCGCCACCGCCCCGGTGCTGGTGGGCGTCGATCTCACCCTCGAACCCTTCGAGCACGTTGAACACATGGTGAAACCCTGCCGCCGCTGCCGCCTCAGCGGCCAGCACCGAGCGCTTGCCGCTGCGGCACAGCAGCAGCGCCACGGCGTCCTTGCCACCGTCCTTGGCCAGTCGGGCCTCCAGCTCGCGCACAAAACGCGGGTTGCGCGTGAGCGCCGTGCCCGTCGCCCAGGCCACATGCTGGCTGCCAGGCACATGGCCCACAAACTTGCGCTCTTCGGCCGAACGCACGTCCACGAGCACCGCCTGACCTGACCGCACCAGTTCCCACGCCACGGGCGGGCGCACGCCACCGGCGTAGCTCAGCCCCTGGGCAGCGGCATCTGCGCGGGCAGCCTCCAGGGCTTCGGGCAAGGTGATCTCAAGGGCTTCGGCGGACATGGACAGGGTCTCCTGGAACGTGGGGGAAAGCGGTTTTGGGTGGGGATAGCCACCAATCTATGCGGTGGCCCGCCAAAACCAAACGAATAAAAATCGTTTTCTTTACAACCAAATCATCTGAAGAGAGGCACTGAAAGCGAAAGAAGGAGGCACTGGCTTGCCGCGCGCCCCACGGAGGAAGGGCTCGCCTCTGCGAGGCTTGCGCCACCCGCGCGGAGCCAGGGGCAGGAAAGCGCCGCAGGCGGCACACGCCGATTCAGGGCTTGCGGCGCAGGAGGAGTCTTGGAGGTGCGGGGCGCCCGTCAGCGGGGGCTGCGGGCTTCATGCCCGGGCTGGCGCGTTGATGCGATCACGCACAGAGCCCCTGAGCGCGTGCCGTGTGCAAGCCACGCTCACGAGCGAGAAGGAGCGGGGCCGATGCCAGCCACGCCACTCAAAGAGTCACCGGCTTGCGCCAGCAGTCAAAAGTGGCTTGTGCCGATGGACGGCCGTTTGTCACTGCAGACCGATACCGCACTGACGGCAAGGCTCCTCAACCTGGCCTTGCGAAACGCGTTTTCGCCTGCAGCACCTACGCAAAGTGCGTAGCGTGCAGGCACGGAGATAGCAGGACGCCAGGGCGATCAGGAAGGCCGCTTCATCTGGCAGGACGTGGGCTGGGCGCTGATGTAGTTGTCCCAGGCCACTTCGGAGCGGAAGCCATAGCCGGTTTTCTCGGCGTCGTACTTCACGCCCTTGCTGCCCTGCTTGGCCCAGATGCCAAGGTACAGCGGCGCTTCGAGCTGGTGGTCGGTCTTGCGCATGCGCACCTCGCCCATGGGGCTCTTGTAGGTCATGCCTTCCAGGGCCAGGGCCACCTTCTTCGCGTCGGTGGACTGGGCCTTGCGCATGGCTTCACGCAGCATGTGCATGCTGTTCCAGTGCGCGGCAAACACAAAGTCGTCGCCGGTCTTCTTCTTGTAGTCCACGTAGATCTTTTCCAGCTCGGGCGTGGGGGCGTTGTGCACCCAGTTCCAGATCACCCCGACCTTGCCCTCGCCCCAGGGCCCGATCTGCGCGGGCGTGCCGGGGTTGTTGGCGTTGAGCGTGAAGTAGTTGATGTTGAGCCCATAGTCGCGGGACGACTTGAACAGCAGCGTCAGGTCGCTGCCCCAGTTGGAAGTGATGACCGTATCGGCCTTGGCGGCGGCCATCTTGGCGACGTAGGGGGCAAAGTCGCGCGTCTGCGCGATGGGGATGAAGTCGTCGCCCACGATTTCGATGTCGGGCCGCTTGCGCGCCAGGTATTCCTTGGCGGCCTTGGAGACCTGGCGGCCGTGGGTGTAGTCCTGGTTGAGCAGGTACACGCGCTTCACATCCTTGCGGCCTTGCAGGTAGGTGGTCAGCGCCTCCATTTTCATCTCGCTCGATGGATAGAAACGGAAGTGCCAAAAGCTACAGCGCTCGTTGGTGAGCTGCGGGTCCATGGCGGCGTAGTTCAGGTACACCGTCGCGCGCTCTGGGTCGCGCTCGGCGAGCTTGTTGAGCCCGTCCACCAGCGCCAGGGCCACCCCTGATCCGCCTCCCTGGGTGATGTAGCGCACACCTCGGTCGGTAGCGGCCTTGAGCGCGTTCAGGCTCTCTTGCGGCGTGCCCTTGTTGTCGAAGTCCATCACCTCGAACTTGGGCTCGTTGGGCCCGGCCTTGGCATTGACCTGCGCCACCACCTCGCGCAGCTGGTTGAGCGAGCTTTGGCCGGTGAGCGCGAACGGGCCGGACAGCAGATCGATGAAGCCGATCTTTACCGTCTCGGCCGCCCCGGCGTGCGCGGCCATCACCAGCGCTGTGGCGCATGCGCCGACCTGAAGCCATTTCCTGGGAACCAAATTCATGTCTGTCTCCGTGGGGTGGGTGAGTGGGAAAGAAAGGAAAGCCGTCAACGCGTGGTTGCGTCACTCGCCGCCGAACACCGCGCCATGGCGCTGCCGCAGCTCGTTTTTCTGGACCTTGCCGGTGCCGCCCAGCGGCAGGCTGTCCACAAACAGCACGTCGTCGGGCAGCCACCACTTGGCCACGCGCTCTGCGAGGAAGTCCAGGATCTGCGTCTTGTCGAGCGACTGGCCGGGCTTGCGCACGATGAAGAGCAGCGGGCGTTCGTCCCACTTGGGGTGCTTGACGCCAATGACGGCCGCCATGGCCACCGCCGGGTGGGCCACGGCGGCGTTCTCCAGGTCGATGGAGCTGATCCACTCGCCACCCGACTTGATCACGTCCTTGGTGCGGTCGCGGATCTGCACCACGCCCTGCGGGTTGATGGTGGCGATGTCGCCGGTGGGGAACCAGCCATCGGCCAGCGCCGAACGTTCGGCCTTGTGGTAGCGGTCCACGATCCACTGGCCGCGCACCATCAGCTCGCCCTGCGCCACGCCGTCGCGCGGCAGGTTCGCCCCCTGTTCATCCACCAGCTTGAGTTCGATGCCGAACACCGACTTGCCCTGCTTGGCGACCAGTGCATGGCGGTCCTCGGGCGGCAGCTCGGCATCGGCCGCGCCCAGCACGCTCATGGTGGCAATGGCCGTGGTCTCGGTCATGCCCCAGCCGTGGCGCACCTCCACGTCGTACACGTCGTTGAACTTGGCGATCAGCGCCTTGGGCATGGCCGAGCCGCCCACGCCCGTGCGGCGCATGGTGGTGAACCGCAGTTGGTGCTGCTCCACATGCTGGATCAGGCCCATCCAGATCGTGGGCACGCCCGCGCTGACGGTAACGCGCTCGGACTCCATCAGCTCGTACAGGCTGGCGGCGTCCAGGCGCGGGCCGGGCAACACCAGCTTGGCGCCGCCGATCAGGGCCGCATAGGGCAGGCACCAGGCGTTGATGTGGAACATGGGCACCACGGGCAGGATGGTCTCCCGCGCGCTGATGCTCAGCACGCCCGGCATGCAGGCCGACAAGGCACTGAGCACCAGCGCCCGGTGCGAATACAGCACGCCCTTGGGGTTGCCGGTGGTGCCCGACGTGTAGCACAGCGCTGCGCCGGTCTTTTCATCACATTCGGGCCACTCAAAGCGGTCATGCTGGCCGGCCACCAGTGTCTCGTAGGCCTCGACCCTGGACACCCCTTGCAGGTCGATGCTGCCCAGCATTTCGGCATCACACAGCGCCACCCAGTGCCGCACGCGGGGGCACGACGCCGCAATGGCGCGCACCAGCGGTGCAAAAGTGGTGTCAAACAGAACCACTTCGTCGTCGGCGTGGTTGACGATGTAGGCCAGCTGCTCGGGGTGCAGGCGTGGGTTGCAGGTGTGCATGACCATGCCGCTGCCGGACACGGCGTAGTACGCCTCCAGGTGGCGGTGGTTGTTCCAGGCCAGCGACCCCACCACGCCGCCAGGGCGCAGGCCCAGCGCCTGCAGTGCGTTGGCCAGCTGCCGGGCGCGCCGGGCCATGTCGGCAAAGCGGTAGCGGTGCAGGCTGCCATTGGTGTCGCGCGAGACGATCTGCTGGTCGCCGTACTGGTTCTCACCATGCTCGAGGATGGCCGAGACCAGTAACGGCCGATCCATCATGCTGCCGGGCTGCTGCATTGCTGTCGTCTCCTTGTGGTGTGCGCGGTGCTGCATCGCGGCATCCGTGGGATGCCGGTGCAGAGCCCTCTGTGCTGGGGCTGGCACATCGTCGCAAACAACGCGGTGGGTACTTGTCGTCTGGGTGACTCATCCAGCCAATCAGAGAAAGGCATGCACCCTCGCGCTCGCAGGGCGCGGTCGGCAAAGTGATCCTGCCCTTGGAATTGCTGGCTTGCGGACTCGCTCGGTATAGTCTGCGCAGGTGGGGCTCGCCGAATTTTGCGAAGCTTCTATACCTGGAGGTTCCGACAGCACAGCGCCCTCCAACCCCCGGCTACAAGCCACCCGCGTAAGAGATAGTGTCCGAAATATCCCCCATAGTCCCACTTTGTTTTGCAACCTGGTTTGCGGGCTAAGTCACGGAGGTTTATGCCACGACTATTCACCTATACCATTCGAGTCGACGACGGGGCTGCCCCGAATCCGTTCCATGGCATGTGCTCCCTCGCCATTTGCAAGCCCGGTATTCGACGAGTTGCAAAACGGAACGATTGGATTGCAGGCCTTGGCTCAACGAATGCGCCAAGCGGCGATTTAAGCGGCCACTTGGTGTATGCCATGCGCGTCGAAGAGGTTCTGTCTTTGCGAGACTACGACCTTCAAGCCAGCACCCGCTGGCTGCACCGGATTCCGAATATTCGGAGTACCGCTCTCCAAGAGCGTCTTGGCGATTGCATCTACGATTTTTCGGGTGGTGCGCCCGTTCAAAGAGCTGGTGTTCATGGTCCAAGAAACGTCTCAATCGATCTCAGTGGCAAGAACGTTTTGATATCGAAAGATTTCTACTACTTTGGCAGTCGAGCTGCAAAGCTTCCTGACGACCTACTCTCAATCTGCCATCAAACTCAAGGTCACCGAAGTAACTCGAACGCACCTTATTTTGATCAGTTTGTTTCTTGGGTCCGCTCACTTGTCGCCACTCCCGGACAGCTGTATGGCTGGCCAGATCACATCGTTGACTGGAATTCTCTTTCGGCATGCGGAGGCTGCATAACCAGAAAGCTTGATGATGAATTTGATCCAGACTGCTAACGCCGCAATCCACTTGACGCTAAATGCCAAAGCTGCGCGGCGCCGGTGACTTCCACGTTTAGACTGTAAATACCGTGCATCCACTGTTTACCCACATCAGCCCGAATCGAGACCAATTCGCAGCTGACCCGTTTGGCTACTCAGCCCTTGCGTGGCAACGCTGGGTTATTGCACAAGAGATTGCCGGGTTTCCAGGAGATCCGACAAAGGCACCCACAAGCGAGGATCTGAAGTCCCCAATCCTTTGGTTGAGTCAAGCTCACGCACTCTCTGAGGCAGCGGCAACAGTTATTCGGAACATGCCGAATGTCGAGCACATGCCCGCTTTAACCAGAGGCGTGTGCGATAGCCAGTATTGTGCCGTCGGCCTTATGCTCGTCGGCTATAGCCTGGAAATCTGCTTGAAGGCTATGCTCATTTTGCGTCTTGGGGTGGAAACATACTCCGCAGAAGAGCGCAAGCATAGACACCATGATTTGGTGAAACTCTCCAGTTTCATGCCCGACCTCAGCGAAAAAGACAAAGCAATTCTTGCCTTGCTAACTCACTTCCTGATGTGGGCAGGTCGCTATCCAGATCCCGGCTCAGGCAGAGAGGACAATGCAACGTTGATATTCGAACTTTCGGAGAAGTATCAGATATCCGCAAAAGACCTCTTCATCCTGTCTGCCAGAGTTATGCGGCATGTACAAGAACTAACGTCATGAGAAGTGCAACGCGCCAAATTGGTCGATCAAGCCAACGTCATCAGACGTCAGAAATCGCGTCGGGTGCCCCTCATCGAACATTTGCAAGGCGTTGGCGGTACACCTCACAACCCCAACCCCGCAAACAGCGCCTCCGCCCGCGCCGCCACTCCCTCCTCCATCCGCATCGGCCTCCCCCACTCCCGCTGCGTCTCCCCTGGCCACTTATTCGTCGCATCCATCCCCATCTTGCTGCCCAGGCCGCTCACGGGCGAGGCGAAGTCCAGGTAGTCGATGGGCGTGTGCTCCACCAGCAGGGTGTCGCGCGCCGGGTCCATGCGGGTGGTAATGGCCCAGATCACATCCTTCCAATCCCGCACGTCCACGTCGTCGTCCACCACCACGATAAATTTCGTATACATGAACTGGCGCAGGTGGCTCCACACGCCCATCATCACGCGCCGCGCGTGACCTGCGTAGGCCTTGCGGATGCTGACCACCGCTAGCCGATAGCTGCAGCCTTCGGGCGGCAGGTAGAAATCCACGATCTCGGGGAACTGCTTTTGCAAGAGCGGGATGAACAGCTCGTTCATCGCCAGGCCCAGCATGGCAGGCTCGTCGGGCGGCTTGCCGGTGTAGGTGCTGTGGTAGATCGCGTCCTTGCGCAGGGTGATGCGGTCCACGGTGAGCACGGGGAACTCGGCGCATTCGTTGTAGTAGCCGGTGTGGTCGCCATACGGCCCTTCCAGCGCATGCTGCCAGCCGCTCGGATGCTGAGCGTCGGGCTGGATATGGCCTTCGAGCACGATTTCGGCGGTGGCGGGCACCGAGAGGGGCACGCCCAGCGCGGGCGTGACTTCGGTGCGCGCGCCGCGCAGCAGGCCGGCGAACTGGTACTCGCTCAACGCATCGGGCACGGGCGTCACGGCGCCCAGCAGCGTGGCCGGGTCGGCCCCCAGCGCCACGGCCACGGGGTAGGGCTGGCCGGGGTGGGCGGCGCAGTGGTCGGCAAAGTCCAGCGCCCCGCCCCGGTGGGCCAGCCAGCGCACGATGACCTGGTTGCGCGAGAGCACCTGCTGGCGGTAGATGCCCAGGTTCTGCCGGGCCTTGCGCGGCCCGCGCGTGATGGTCAGGCCCCAGGTGATGAGCGGAGCCACGTCGCCGGGCCAGCAGTGCTGCACGGGCAGGCGCGCCAGATCGACATCGGGCCCTTCCCACACCTCTTGCTGGCAGGGTGCGCCGCGCGCCACGGTGTGGGGTGCCATGTTCCACAGGGTCTTGAGCAGCTGGCCCATGCCCAGCATGTCCTTGAAGCCTTTGGGGGCCTCGGGCTCCTTGAGGGTGGCCAGCAGTTCGCCCAGGGCGCGCACGCCGTGCAGGTCGGCCACGCCCATGGCGCGGGCCACGCGGGCGGTGGTGCCAAACAGGTTGGTCAGCACCGGCATGCAGTGGCCCGTGGGCTGGGTGAAGAGCAGCGCCGGGCCGCCTGCGCGCAGCACGCGGTCGCTGAGCGCGGTCATCTCCAGGTGGGGCGAAACCGGCTCCGCAACGCGGCGCAGGTCGCCCGTGGCTTCGAGCTGGGCCATGAAGTCGCGCAGGTCGCGGTAGGCCATATCAGTACCAATATTCGAACAAAATAGGCCGGCAGCGCTTATTCATCATGCGCTGACAGCTATCAATTAGAGAGCATTCAATTCCAAGCCCACCCAGCGCGGCGCCAGGTCGTGCGGCACATCGATGAGGTCGAGCACGCGGGCCACGCTGTAATCCACCACCTCGCCCACGGTCTGCGGGCGCAGGTAGAAGGCGGGCAGCGGCGGGCAGACGATGCCGCCCATCTCGGTCACGGCCACCATGTTACGCAGGTGCGTGAGGTGCAGGGGCGACTCGCGCACCATCAGCACCAGGCGGCGGCGCTCCTTGAGCGCCACATCGGCCGCGCGCGTGAGCAGGTTGTCGGCCAGCCCGTGCGCAATGGCGGCGAGTGTGCGCATGGAACACGGCGCGACCACCATGGCATGGCACTGGAACGAGCCACTCGCAATCGCCGCGCCCACGTTGGCCACGTCGTGCACGCGGTGCGCCAGCGCTTCCACCGCAGGGCGGTCCATGTCCAGCTCGTGCTGCAGGTTGCGCCAGCCGGCGTCGGAGACGACCAGGTGCGTCTCGATGCCGCTCTGGCCCTGCAGCACCTGCAGCAGGCGCGCGCCATACACGGCGCCGCTGGCGCCGGAGATGCCCACGATGATGCGGCGCAAGGTGCTGGGCTCAGCCATGGGAGGCCTCCACCACAGTGGGGCGCCGCAGGGGCTGGGCCTGCTGGTCGGCCTCCACCTGCTCCAGCACCAGCGCGGCCTGCACGGGGTCAAAGTCTTCGTGCGCGCGCTTCTTCACGCCGTACTGTTGCAGCTGGTAGTGCCGGTCAGCCGCAATGCCGTGGCGCGCCAGCGTGCTTTTCACGCAGACCAGAGGGCAGCCGTCGAGCGCGATGATGGGCCGGCCTGAGCGCACGATCTTCATCAGGTGCGGCACATCGCCCCCCACGCCCGCAATGCACGACATCTCGGCCACGCCGTGCCGGTCGAGCTGCAGCGCCACGTGGTTGGCCAGCTGCGCGGCGCTGGAGCAGCCGGAGCAGGAATAGACCAAAGGGTGGTTCTGGGGATGGGTGTCGGTGGTCATGCTCACCCTCCGTTGCGTGGTGTCGGGTCCAGGCGGCGCCGCAGGTGACCCAGCACCTGGCGCGGCGCCAACTTCTGCGCCCACTGGCGCGGGTCCAGCACCGGCAGCTCGATGGCGTCGAGCGCGTTCTTCACCACCAGGCCCAGTTCGGTGTCGCCCTCCATCGACAGGCGGCGACTGAAGAACAGCGTGTCCGGGTCCTGCTGGCGCTGGGCCAGCAGCAGGAAGTCGTGGGCCGTGGCGCTCAGAGTCACGTCGGCCACCGCAGGGGCCACCAGCGGGGCGTGGGGTGCAAAACGCTGGCCCGTCCAGGCAAAGTCGAAGGCCACGCGCGCATCGCGCACCTGCACCCGCATCTTCTTGTGGAGCAGCAAGCGGCCCACATCACCAGGCAGGTGCCGCGCGAGCGCCAGGTTGAGCGCCGTCACCAGCAGCATCGAGCCGGGGTAGGCAGGCAGGCGCGACAGCAAAGCCCCCACGGGCGGCGGCACCAGCCGTGGGTTCGCGGCAGGCGTGGGCGAAGAAGGGAAAGCAGCCATAGGTAGAAGACGGGCCCTCAGGCCACGTAGAAAAACACGGTGAAAAAATGGCAGACACTGCCGCCCAGCACAAACAGGTGCCACAGCCCGTGGCCATGGCGCACGCGGTGGTCCAGCGCATAGAAGACGATGCCCAGCGTGTAGCAGGCCCCACCCGCCAGCAGCCCGCC
Source organism: Acidovorax sp. Root267 (assembly GCF_001429215.1). NCBI lineage: Bacteria > Pseudomonadati > Pseudomonadota > Betaproteobacteria > Burkholderiales > Comamonadaceae > Acidovorax > Acidovorax sp. Root267. The sequence goes on along the minus strand of NZ_LMJC01000012.1, from coordinate 487,973 downwards.
AAAACCCCCGGGCGTGAGCGCGTGCCACAGCGGCACCACAGCCACCAGCGCCAGCCAGCCCATGAGCACGTAGATGACCAGCGACAACACGCGCGCACCCCGTGCCCACCAGATCTCCTGCGCGATGCCCAGCAGGGCCAGGCCCCACACCATGCCCAGCAACGACCAGCCCCAGGGCCCGCGCAGCGACACCAGCGCAAACGGCGTGTAGCTGCCGGCGATCAGCAGATAGATACTGCAGTGGTCCAGCTTTTGCAGCACGGCCTTGATGGCGCGCCGGCGCACGCTGTGGTACGCGGTGGACGCCGCGTACAGCGCCACCAGCATGGCGCCATAGATGCTGAACGCGACCACCTTCCACGGGTCACCCAGGCGCGCCGCCAGCGTGATGAGCACGGCCGCGCCCGCCGTGGCCAGCAGGGCGCCGACCAGGTGGCTGATGCTGTTGAAGCGTTCTCCGGGGTACATGCGGTGATTCGCTTCGCGTTATGGATTCATCGCAGGCCGCGCGGCACCACCACCCGCGGCCCCTTGCAGCCCCTGCTCCAGGCCTGGGCGCCCGAACCAGTAGCCGTTGCAGGGCAGATCGGGCATGAAGGGCTGCATGCGCTCCACAAAGTCGGGGGTCTTTTCAGCAGTCTCTTTCGCAACCACTGCGCGGCGGGCTTCGTCAAACGCGGTGATCACCTGCGGCATATGGTGCGCCTGCGGGCTCAGCCGCACCACGTCCACACCCTGGGCGCGCATCGCGGCCAATTCGTTGGCCAGGTTGTAGACGCGGGCCGATTGCGTTTGTGTGCCATTGAGCACCAGAAAACCCTCGCTCTCGCGCGTGCGCAGCGGCAGTCCGTCAGCATGGTCGAGGCAGCTGAACTGGCAGTCGTCCTTGGGCAGGTTGCGGTGGCGCGCGGTGAAGCAGCGTGCCGAATAGGCCAGTGGCATGCGCCCGTAGGCAAACACCTCGGTCTCGATGTCTGCGGGCCGCTGCGCCAGCACGGCGGAGAGGGCGTCCTGCGACATTTCGAGTGGCATCACCCAGCGGGTGGCACCCAGCTGCGCCATCCATTGCAGCGAGTGCGCGTTGTACAGGTTCAGGTGCGGTCCGGCCACAAAGGCCTGCGGCCCGGCGGGTGCACGCGCAAGGCAGCTCACCGCACCCATGTCATTGGCCTCGACCAGAAATTCGCCGTTGCCTGTGATCTTGTGCATCACGCCCACGTCGGCGCTGGACTCGATGAGCACCTGGCTGGACAAGACCGCCTCCTTGCCCGCGTCCCGCAGCATGCGCGCCAGCGCCAGCCAGTCGACCAGGCGCAGCTCATGGCGGCGTGAGCACACCGTTTCGCCCAGGTACACCACATCCACGGGCGTGGCGGCCATGGCCTCGTAGAACGCGAACACGGTGTCGCGGGGCCAGTAGTACAGCAGCGGGCCGAGAGAGAGTTTCATGGGGCGGTCTCCGGGGTTTCATCGTGATATTTCGGATTCAAAGCGGCGCACCGACCTTCGATCTGGCGCGATCCAGGCCAGGGGACGCCGCGCAAGGGCCGCCAAGCCGCGTATGCGGCGCTTCGCTGGCGTGCGCTCGCGTTGTCCCCCTTCCCCTAGCGCGAAGCGCGTAGAGAGAAGGGGGAAGCCGCGCAGCGGCTCAGGGGGTTGTCGCCTGATCATTTCATTTCCAGGGGCGGTGGTAGGCCCCCAGGGTGTGCTGCTGGCCTTCTGCCACCTGGTCCAGGCTGGCCATCCAGCGCGTCTTGGGCGCGTAGCGGTGGGGATAGGCCAGGCACTGGTCCATGGCCTCGCGCCAGACCTGGGTGACCTGCGCCACATACGCGGGGCTGCGCTGGCGGCCTTCGATCTTGATCGCGCGCACGCCCATCTTGAGCAGCTGGGGCAGCAGCTCCAGCGTGTTGAGGCTGGTGGGCTCTTCGATGGCGTAGTAGTTCTCGTCATCCCCCACGTCGAAACGGCCCTTGCACAACGTGGGGTAGCCCGCGTTTTCGCCGGGTGCATAGCGGTCGATGAGCACGCCGTTCAGGCGCGACTCGCGGCCCTGCGGCGTCTCCACCCAGCGCACGGCCTTCGGGGGTGAACACACGCCGTGCGTGTTGGGCGATTCGCCGGTCACATACGACGACAGCGCGCAGCGCCCCTCGACCATTACGCACAGGCTGCCAAAACCGAACACCTCGATCTCGACCGGCGTGCGGTCGATGACCTGGCGCACCTGCTCCATCGACAGCACGCGCGGCAGCACGGCGCGCACGATGCCGAACTGCTCGCGGTAGAAGTTGATGGCCTCGTAGTTGGTGGCCGAGCCCTGCACCGACAGGTGCAGCCGCAGCCGGGGGTGGCGCTGCACCGCGTATTGCATGAGGCCCGGGTCGGCCAGGATGACCGCGTCCACGCCCAGGTCGACCGCCTTGTCCAGTGCGCTGCGCCACGGCCCCGGGTTGGCGGCCTGCGGGTAGGTGTTGAGCGCCATGAAGACCTTGCAGCCGCGCGCGTGGGCATAGCCAATGCCCTGGGCGATGGCCGCTTCGTCAAAGTTGAGGCCCGCAAAATTGCGCGCGTTGGTGGCGTCGCGCAGGCCCAGGTAGACGCAGTTGGCGCCGTGGTCCACGGCCGCTTTCAGGGCGGGCAGGCTGCCCGCGGGGCAGACCAGTTCCAGGGCGGGCGAGGCGGGCTCCGGGGCCTCAGGCAGCGCAGCCTCCATCGATTTCAGGGGTTCCATCACAAGCATTCAAACGCTGGCCCCGGTGGGGAGCCACAGCACTGGGCGCCACCATACGGGGGCCGCCCAACGCATCCGCTGATCTTCATCAACGGCGGTGCACAATGCTGGAGCAAAGCAGTCGGGTTTTGATATGCCCCACCTTCCCGGCGCATCCCACTGCCGTCCGGCCTTGACTTGCATCTATGCCGCCGTCCCTTAACGCCCTTCTGCCCGCTCCAAGCGCTGCCCTGCCGTGAACAAGAACCTGTGGTTGCTGGCCCTGTGCCAAGGCCTTTTCCTGACCAACAACGTCGTCTTCATCGCCATCAATGGGCTGGTGGGCCTGCAGCTGGCGCCCTTTGGCTGGATGGCCACGCTGCCGGTGATGGGCTACGTGGTGGGCGGCGCGCTGTCCACGCCCCTGGTGGCCAGGACGCAGATGCGCTGGGGCCGCAAGGTGTCGTTCCAAGTCGGGCTGGCCGTGGCCGTGGCATCGGCCGCCCTGTGTGCCTGGGCGGCGTTCAGCGCCAGCTTCTGGCTGCTGTGCACGGCCACCCTGGTGGCGGGCTACTACAGCGCCAACGGCGGCCTGTACCGCTTTGCCGCCGCCGAACTGGCCAAGCCGGACTACCGCGAAAAGGCCGTCTCGCTGGTGCTTGCGGGCGGCCTGCTGGGCGCCGTGGCAGGCCCCAACCTGGCCAGCGCCACGCGCACGCTGTTCCCGGTGCCGTTTGCGGGCGCCTATATAGCGCTCATCGGTGTGGCACTGTTGTCCATGCTGTGCATGACAGCCATCCGTTTCGAAGCGCAGCCTGTGGTGCTCAATGCTGCGGGGCAACGCGAGCAAGGGCGCCCCCTTTCTGTGCTGATGCGCCAACCCGCCTTCATCGTGGCCATTGTGGGCGCCGCGCTGGGCTATGGCGTGATGAACCTGCTGATGGCGGCCACGCCGCTGGCCATGCAGGTGTGTGGCTTTGACTTCGACGCCTCGGCACTGGTGCTGGAGTGGCATGTGATCGGCATGTTCGCGCCCGGCTTTGTCACTGGCCACCTCATCAAGCGTTTTGGCGTGCTGCCCATCATGGGCACGGGGGTGTTGCTCAACTTCGCCTGCGTGGCCGTGGCGCTGATGGGGGTGGAGCTGCACCACTTCGGCATTGCGCTGTTCTTCCTGGGTGTGGGCTGGAACTTCCTGTTCACCGGCTCCACCACGCTGGCCATGACGGCCTACCGCCCCGAGGAGAAGGACCGCGCCCAGGCGGCCATCAACTTCTGCGTGTACGCCACGCTGGCGCTGAGTGCGTTCTCGTCGGGCGTGCTGGTCACCACGCAGGGCTGGACGCTGCTCAACGCCGGCTCGTTGGTGCCGATTGTGGTGACGGGGCTGGCACTGGCCTGGCTGGGCGTGCAGCGCAAGCGCGTTTCAACCAGCGCCTGAGGACACGGCAGCCGTGGCGCCTTCCGCCGCCACGGTGGTGCGCAGCCACTGTGCAAAGGCCGCCACCGCAGGGTCTTCCAGACGCCCCGGCGCCACGAAGAGGCTGTAGCCGCGCACGCCGCTGTCGTGGTGCGGATGGGCCAGCACCAGCTCGCCCGACTGCAGTTCGCGCTCGACAAAGTACCGGGGCACCACGCCTAGCCCCAAGTCGGCGCGCACCGCCTCCACCAGCATCGAGAACAGGTCGAATCGGTGGCCTCCCAAAGTGTGGCCGGGGATGCGCGTGATGCCGGCACGGCCAAACCATTCGTCCCACGCGCCCAGGCGCGAGCTGAGCTGCAGCAGCGGCACGGCGCGGAAGTCGCCGCGCTCCATCGCGCGGCGGTGGCGCGATTGCGGTGCACACACGGCCACGCAGACCTCGGGCATCAGGGACGCGGGCACCACCCCGGGCCAGGCCGCGTCGTCGTACTGCACGGCCACATCAAACGGAACCTCCGCCATGTAGATCTGCGTGGGGTACACCTGCAAATGCAGGCTGCATCCCTTCTGCTGCGCGAGGAAGGTGGGCAACCGGGGCAACAGCCAGCGCTCGGCAAACACTGGCACGCAGCCCACCAGCAGGCGCGCGCCATCGGGCCGCTGGGCCATGGCTTCGAGCGTGTGGTTCTGCAGCCGCAGCAGGTCGCCCACGATCTGCCCGTGGTAGCGGCGGCCCACCTCGGTGAGCGTGGAGCCGCGTGAGCCGCGCTGCACCAGTTGCAGGCCCAGCTGGCCCTCCAGCAGGCGCAGCTGCTGGCTCACGGCGCTGTGCGTGAGGCAGAGTTCTTCGGCGGCCTTGCTCACACCGTGGTGGCGCGCCACGGCATCAAAAACGAGCAGGGCGCGGGTGCTGGGGATGTGTCGGCGCATGTAAGAAAAACTGTCGGCTGGACAGATTAAAGCAGAGCCCGCGGGTTGGGTTCGGTCCAACAATTGCATGGCCCTGCGTGCCGGCCCACGGCTCCATCCACGATGGCTGGACAGGCCGGTCACTCCTTCCGTTTGTGTTCGTGTTTCGCTGGATCACCATGACTCTCCCTCTCCATACCTTCCGTGCCACAGCCCTTGCTGGTGCCATGGCCCTCGCCTGCGCCGCCTTGCTGCCCTCTGCAGCCTATGCACAGTTCGGCGCCGTGGCGCCCACGCCCACCGCGCTGCGTCCCGCCGTGGACAAGGCCTATGGCCAGCTCATGGCTGCGCCCCAGATCCTGCAGCTGCTCGACGCAGTGAAGGCCGACCACGACCGCGCCACCGAAGACCTGCGCATGCTCACCGAGATCGAGGCCCCGCCGTTCAAGGAGCAAAAACGCGCCGAGGCGTTCCTCGCACGCCTGAAGACCCTGGGCTTGGCCAGCGCCGCCATCGACGCCGAAGGCAACGTGGTGGGCGTGCGCAAGGGCACGGGCAACGGCCCCAAGCTCGTGATCTCGGCCCACCTGGACACGGTGTTCCCGGCCGGCACCGACGTGAAGGTGAAGGAGCGCGACGGCAAGCTGTATGCGCCCGGCATCTCGGACAACACGCGCGGCCTGGCCGTGCTGCTGTCGTGGCTCAAGATGCTGAACGACCAGAAGATCGCCACCGTGGGCGACCTGGTGTTTGTGGGCAATGTGGGCGAGGAAGAACTGGGCAACCTGCGCGGCATGAAGCACCTGTTCAAGGAGCACCTCGACATCGACGGTTTGGTGGCGCTGGAGCCCGCGCCGGACGGCACGGTGCTGGTGCTGGGCACGGGCAGCCACCGCCATGAAGTCACCTTCAAGGGCCCGGGCGGCCACAGCTACGCCGCGTTTGGAGAGGTGCCCAGCGCCATCCACGGCATGGGCCGCGCCATTGCCAAGATCGCCGAGATCCGCACCCCCAAGAGCCCCAAGACCACCTTCACCGTGGGCACGGTGGGCGGCGGCACATCCGTCAACACCATCGCGCCCGATGCGCGCATGGCGGTGGACATCCGCTCCGACGAAACAGCCCCGATGCTGGCCACCGAAAAGCAGGTACTGGCCGCCGTGGACAGCGCGGTGACCGAAGAAAACGCGCGCTGGGGTGTGAACACCCTGAGCGCATCGACCAAACTCATCGGCGACCGGCCCGGTGGCCGTACGGCGGCGGATTCGGTCATTGTGGAAGCGGCCGTGCGCGCCAACACGGCGTTTGGCCGCAAGACGGTGCTGGGCGGCGCGAGCACCGATGCCAACGTGCCCATGTCGCTGGGCATCCCCGCCATCGTGATCGGGGGCGGCGGCAAGACGGGCGGTTTCCACGCGCTGTCCGAATGGATCGACCTGACGGATGCCTGGAAGGGCGCACAAAGCTCGCTGGTCACGGTGCTGGGGCTGGTGGGGGTGCAAGGCGTGAGCACGCCGCTGCTGGACAAGCGCCCACCCCGCGCCCACTAACGCAGTCGCTCTGCCACGCACCTGAACCAGGTGTTTCGTGGCATTCGGCACCCGCTTGCCTATCGCCAAGGGGCCTGCGGTAGAAGAATTCACGATTGTTGACACAGCAGCCAGCCCCTGCCTGCGTACCATCGGCAGTTAGCAGACCGTGGTCACGGTCCGGCCGCTCTGCGGTTGTCTTTTATTCCTTCTGCAGGAGAACACCATGGGTTTGCTCGATTCCGTTCTGGGTGCCGTCATCAACAATGCATCGCAAGGCGGCAGCGGCGCCGCTGCGTCCGGTGGGGCCGGAGGTGGCTTGGGGGGGCTGATCAGCATGGCCGCGCAAAACCCGCAGCTGGTGCAGGCCGTGATGTCCCTGATCAGCAACGACGGCCCGGTGGGTGGCCTGCCGGGCCTGATGGCCAAGTTTCAGCAGGCTGGGCTGGGCAATGTGATTGCGTCCTGGCTCAGCGCGGGGCCCAACCAGGCGATCTCGGGCGAGCAGCTGTCCGATGTGCTGGGCAGCGGCCCGCTGTCGCAGATCGCGTCGCAACTGGGCGTAGGCCCCGGAGCCGCCGCAGGCCAGCTGGCCCAGGTGCTGCCGGGCCTGATCGACCAGCTCAGCCCACGCGGCGAGGCCCCGCAGGGCGGGTTTGGCACATCGAACGACCTGTTCGGAATGCTGGGCGGTTTGCTACAAAAATGATATCTACCAGCGCTTGATGAATAAGCGCTGGCGGCCATTTTTATTTGAAATTCTGGGTGGCAGCGCTTGGAACGTGTTCACGATCTCGCAGGGGTCGCGTTGGAGCGCAATCGGGATGAGTGGATGCTTCGGATGCACCGCATGGGCTCATGCCCATGCAGCTTGCCAATAGCCAAGCTATTGGCTGCGCACCGCGCCTAGCATCCCATCCCGCCAAGGCCGCTGCGCGACTCCTGGGAGATCGTGAACACGTTCTTAGGAGGCCACCGGGCAGCGCTGCACGAGCCATTGCTGCAGCAGGTCGAACACCGGATCGGCCAGTTCCGGGCTTTCGTTGAACAGCTCGTGGAACAGGGGCTCGAAACAATGCGCGTGCACCAGCGCCTTGGGTGCGGCCGCTGCAAAGGCGCGGCTGCCCGCCGGGTTGACCAGCTTGTCGCCGCCCGCCCACATCAACAGCGTGGGCACGCACCAGTGCGCGGCGCGGGCCACGGTGGCGGGGCCGCCGTTGGCGATGAAACGCGCCAGGCGTGCGCTGATGCGGTCGTGGCACAGCGGATCGGCCAGGTAGGCAGCCACCACAGCGGGGTCGTGCGAAAGGTACTGTGCATCCAGCCCATTGCCCACGCGCAGGTTGGGCGCGATGCGCGGCAGCGTGGCCAGCAGCAGTTTTTGCACGGCGCCCAGGCCCGCATCGAGTGCGGGGGATGACAGCACCAGCGCGTCCACAGGCCGCAGGTTCATCGCCACAAAACGCGATGCCACCAGCCCGCCCATGCTGTGGCCCAGCAACACCAGCGGCTGGCCGGCGGGCAAACGGGCGCGCGTGGCATCGACCATGTCGGCCAGATCGTCCAGCAGGCGCAGGTCCGAGGTGAGCCCGCCGCGCGGCCCGCTCGATTCGCCGTGGCCGTATTGGTCGTAGCCGCGCGCTGCGAACCCCCAGGCGTTCAGCCGCCGCGCCACCGCGTCGTAGCGGCCCACATGTTCGCCCAGGCCATGCACCAGCAGCACGGTGCCGCGCTGGGGCTCGCCTTCCGGCAGGGGCCAGTCCTGCACGGCCAGGTTCTCTCCATCGCTGGCGGTGAAGGTGGTGAGTGTGGAGGGAAGGGTTTCTTCAGAGGTCATGGCAGAAGGAGAGATCCGTCAGGAACAGCACACCCCGTGCAGCCCGGGGCACAGGCCCCGGGCTTCCAGAGGGGGCCGCGAAGGGCCGGGCAAGGGGTAGGAAGAGACAGCTTTAGCCCGCAACAGCCGCCGGTGCCACCACCTGCTGCGCCATCGAGGCAATCACCTGCGCCACCGAGGCCGTGAGGCGCTTGGCATAGGGCACATGCAAAAACTCGTTGGGACCGTGTGCGTTGCTCTTGGGGCCCAGCACGCCGCAGACCATCATCTGCGCGGCAGGAAAACCTTCGCTGAGCATGTTCATGAGCGGGATGGTCCCGCCCTGGCCGATGTAGCCACAGGGCGCGCCGAAGTGCGCCTGCGAGGCTTCGTTGAGCGCCTGCTCGAACCAGGGCGTGGTGGCGGGGGCGTTCCAGCCCGTGGCGCCACTGGTGCCCTGGAAGGTGACCTTGGCCTGGTAGGGCGCGTTGTCTTCGAGCAGTGCCTTGAGCTCCTGCACGGCCTGGCCAGCATCGACCAGGGGCGGCAGGCGCAGGCTGAGCTTGAAGGCGGTGTAGGGGCGCAGCACATTGCCCGCGTCCTGCAGTGCGGGAAAGCCTTCGGCCCCGGTCACGCTGAGCGTAGGTTCCCAGGTGCGCTTGAGCAGGGCCTGCAGCGGGTCGGTGGTGGTGGGCAGCGCAAAGGTGGTGGAACCGCCGCAGTCGTAATGCGCCCAGGGGAAACGCTTGTACACCTCTTCGCCCAGAATGGCCGCCGTGGCGCGGGCCTGGGCCACGCGGTCGGCAGGCACTTCGCAATGGAAACTCTGGGGCAGCAGGCGGCCGGTGGCGCTGTCTTCCAGGCGATCAAGCACCTGCCGCATGATGCGGAACGACGAGGGCACGAGGCCCGAGGCGTCGCCGGAGTGGATGCCTTCGGTCAGGATCTCGACCTTGAGCGTGCCGGTGGCCATGCCGCGCAGGCTGGTGGTGAGCCACAGCTGGTCGTAGTTGCCCGCACCCGAATCGAGGCACACCACCAGTGCCACGTTGCCCATGCGGGGCTTCAAGGCATCGATGTAGGGCAGCAGGTCGCGCGAGCCGCTTTCCTCGCAGGTCTCGATCAGGCCCACGATGCGCGGGTGCGGCACGTTCTGGCGCTTCAATTCCTGCACCGCGGCGATGCTGGCGTACACCGCGTAGCCGTCGTCCGCGCCGCCGCGGCCGTAGAGCTTGCCGTCTTCGTACTTGGGGGTCCAGGGGCCCAGGTCGTTGCGCCAGCCGCTGAACTCGGGTTGTTTGTCGAGGTGGCCATACATCAGAACCGTGTCGGTGGCGCCGGGCTGCGTGGATTCGATTTCAAAAAACAGCACGGGGGTGCGGCCTGGGAGGCGCACGATCTCGAGCGTGAGGCCTGCGACCTTTTGTGATTCGACCCACGCGGCAGCATTGCGCACCACCGTGTCGAGCAGGCCCTGCTCGGCCCAGTCGGGCGAGAACATGGGCGACTTGGCAGGGATGGCGATGTAGTCGGTGAGCTGACGAACGATGTCGTTGTCCCACGCCTGGCTGACCCTTTCAAGGGCCAGGGCGGGTTGAAGGGCGTGGGCGGGGACTCGGGCGTTCATGGGCGGCTCTCCTGAATACGGGTGATCTTGTGGACCGAAACCAGCATTCCAACACAACGCCTGTACGCGCGCCATCGCAGATCTCCAAACACCCTGACAGCGCTCCCGCCGCGCTGCAGCATGGGGTTCCGCCCTTCTTCAGGGGCGTGCCCAGCGTGCCCGTCCCGCGTCCCTCTTGGGGGTCAATACCGGGAAACAGGATGCGTGTCGGGATTGGCCTGTGCCGCCGCCAGGGAGGCGGGGCGCCGCAGTCCGGTGGCCACCTCCACGCGGTTGCGGCCATTGTTCTTGGCCTGGTAGAGCGCACGGTCGGCAGCGGCGATGAGCATGTCCCAGCTGTCGCCGGGCTCCAGCCGGCCGCCGAAGACGCCGATGCTCACCGTGACGGCAATCCCCAGGGCAGCGTCGGTGCCGGCGTCTGGCGCGGCCCCGCCGGCTGCGCGGATGCGGCAGCGTGATTCTTCCACCGCCTTGCACAGTTCCCGCGCCAGCTGCTCGGCCCCCAGCAGTGTGGTGTCGGGCAGCACCACCATGAATTCCTCGCCCCCGTAGCGGCCCACAAGGTCCTGTGCCCGCACGCGCTCGCTCAGCACGTTGACCACGCTGCACAGCACCTGGTCTCCTGCGGGGTGACCATAGCGGTCATTGACCCGCTTGAAGTGGTCGATGTCCACCATCATGAGCGCAATGGACTCGCGCGAGCGCACGGCGCGAGAGACGTCGCGGTCCAGCGCCGCGATCAGCGAGCGGCGGTTGGCCACACCGGTGAGCGGGTCCAGCGCCGCCATGATGCGGTTGTTTTCGTCGGCACGGTCGCGCGACATGAACACAAAACCCATGGAGCTGATGAGCACCACCGAAAACGTGCCCATGAACGTGAGCGTCTGCAGCAGGCTGCTCTGCAGGATACTGGTCGCCGCTTGGCTGCCGCCGAAGGCCAGCAGCGCGCGGCCACCCAGCACGACCGCCTCCAGCCCCAGCCCCGCCACCAGCAGCCACTGCGCGCGCCCCACCGTGGCGTGGCGGCGCTCCAGGGCCGCCGCCAGGGCCCACACGGCCTGCAGCCCGATGACCAGACCCACAAAACTCGCGCGCGCCGGAAAGTTGTCTATGAAGACCACCACAAAAGCCGTGACCAGCGCAGGCGGTGTGAACAGCAGCAGCCACCGTGGGGCACGCCCCTGGAACTGATAGATCGCCGCGATCATCCCCACGAACACGCAGGACAGCAGCAGGTTGCCCAGCACGATGGACAGCACATCGGGCACCTGGCCCCGCAGCATGATCAGCAGGTGCCCAATGGCATTGACCAGCAGGGCGGCGGCCCACCGCCCCAGGCCATCGCGCCGTCGGCCCCACCCCACCACGGCCATGGACGCGGCCATCATGAGCGAGCTCACAATGATCATGACCAGCATGGTGGGAACGTGGGCGGCCATGGCAGGCTAGGTGGCGTGGTCGGGACAGGGGAAGTTCAGGCCAGCATAAACCAAGGGCCCCGCAGAACAAACCAGAGGATGACCACCGCGCCCTGGAGCGCGCTGCGCGCGCGCCCCCTTTCCCGTCATTGCAACTGCGCTGGCGCCCACGCGCCGCTACCCGGGGCCTGCAGGGCCGGGCCCGCCGAAGGCGCGGCCAGCGCGGCCACCGCAGGGTACCCACCGCTGCCGTCGCCGGGCGAGAGCTTGAACACCTGCACCGCCCCGGCCAGGCGCATGGCCTGCTCGCGCAGGCTTTGAGCCGCTGCGGCGGATTCCTCCACCAGCGCCGCGTTCTGCTGCGTCATCTGGTCGAGCTGGTTGACGGCGGTGTTGACCTGGCCGATGCCGTCCGACTGCTCGCTCGACGCCGCCGTGATCTCGCCAATGATGTCGCCCACGCGCTGGACCGAGCCCACGATCTCATCCATGGTGGTGCCCGCGTTCTGCACCAGGCGCGCGCCGGATTCCACGCGCTCCACAGAGGCGCCGATGAGCGCCTTGATCTCGCGCGCGGCGGAGGCAGAGCGCCCGGCCAGGCTGCGCACCTCGCTGGCCACGACGGCAAAGCCCCGGCCCTGCTCACCGGCGCGGGCCGCCTCCACCGCCGCGTTCAGGGCCAGGATGTTGGTCTGGAACGCAATCGAGTCGATCACGCCCACGATGTCGGCAATCTTGCGCGAACTCTGGTTGATGTCGCCCATGGTGGTCACCACCTGACCCACCACCTTGCCGCCACGCGCTGCCACTTCGGCGGCGGTGCTGGCCAGCTGGTTGGCCTGGCGCGCTGCATCGGCCGACTGGCGCACGGTGGAGGTGAGGTGCTCCATGCTCTGCGCCGTCTGGGCCAGGCTGCTGGCCGTGGCCTCGGTGCGGGCCGACAGATCCTGGTTGCCGCTGGCAATCTCGGCGCTGGCGGTGGTGATGCTGTCGACCGCCGTGCGCACCTGCTGCAGCATCTGCGTATAGCGCTGGCGCATGCCTTCGACCTCTTGCACCAGCGCGCCGATCTCGTCGCGCCGCGTGGTGCGGAAGGCCTCTGTCAGATCGCCCTGCGCCACCAGCGTGATGGCCTGGGTCAGGTCCTGCAGCGGGCGGCTCACGCCCCGGCGCAGCATGAGAAAAAGGCCCACGGCCAGCAGCACCACGGCCACCGCCATCAGGCCCCACACGGCCAGCGTCACGCGGCGCTGGCTGGCCATGGCCTCGCCGTCGGGCACCTCGGCCACCACCCACCAGCCGCCGCCGGTCTTGCGCACCAGGGCCCAGGGATCTTCGGCGCCCGCGCCCAGCACCGGGGCGGCTTCGCGCACAAAGCCGTCCTGCGACGCGGCCAGCGCCTCAAAAAACGGACGGGCCTGCGGGTAGGCCTCCAGCACACGCTTGCCCCGCGCCGTGGGGTGGTACACAAACACGGCCTGGTCGAGCGAGGTGCCGGGGTTGATCACATAGGTGCCGCCGTGCTCGAAGAACTTCGTCTGCGCCACCTGCTTTTGCAGCATGGTGTGGAACACGCTGATGTCGTTGCCGATGAACAGCAGCGCAATCACCTTGCCCGACGCATCCTTGGCCGGCAGGTAGTGGCCCATGTAGGGCTTGCCGCCCACCACAGTGACGCCTGTATAAGGCTCGCCCTTGGTGACGGTGGCATAGGCCGGGTCGTCTTTGCCCAGCGGCGTGCCCTGCTGGCGCTCACCCTTGTCGTTCTTGACCGAGGTGGTCACCCGCATAAAGTTGTCGCCTTTTTTGGCGAACACCGTGGCAATGCCACCCGTCTCGCTGGCGAACTTGTCGACCGAGCCGTAGTCCTCGTTGACCAGCGCGCCATAGCTGCGCAGCTCGCCCGTGGCTTCGTCGAGCTGCATGGTGGCCTCGAAGTAGCGTTGAAAACCGCGCATGGTGAGTTGGACCAGTTCGCGGTTGGTGTTGTCGGCCGCGTCCAGCGACTGGGCCACGCTTTGCGCGGTGTCGCCCACGCTGGCCACCACCTGCGCCCGCGTGCTGCGCTCGGTCAGCACGGCAATGGCCAACCCCACCAACACCAGCACCAGGGCCACCAGCGCGATGGCGGTCAGCGTGACCTGGCGCGCGACGGAACGGTTGTTGGCAAGGGAAGCGGCCATGCAGTGTGTCTCCTCTAGATTGAAAGCCCCAAGCCAGCTGAGCCGGTCTCAGAAAGGGTTCTCAAACGCCTGAGAACACGCTTCTTCACTCTAAGTCCGTAGACTTGTTACATTTATTCACGCATTCCCTTACGCAAAGCTGCGTACCCCATCGCGGCCGCCACGTGGGCCGTAGCCTGCGAAACCGGCGCTGCCCGCGCCGAGGAAGCCGAGCAAGGGCCGCCCCGCAGCGAAGGCGCGCCCTCGAGGGGGAAGGCGCAAAGCGACTCAGGGGGTCTTCCTGTTCATCCAGCCCAGGCCTTGCGAAGTGCCCGCCGCCGGCCGGTATTCGCAGCCGACCCAGCCGCCGTAGCCCATCGCGTCGATGGTGTCGAAGAGGAAGGGGTAGTTCAACTCGCCCTGGTCCGGTTCGTGGCGCCCAGGCACTCCGGCAATCTGGATATGCGCCACCCGGCCCGTGGGCAGGTACTGGCGCAGCTTGGTGGCCACGTCACCTTCTACGATCTGGCAGTGGTACAGGTCCATCTGCACCTTGAGATTGTTGGCCTGCGCGGCGTCGAGCAGCTCGTGGGCGTGGTCCTGCCGGTTCAGAAAGTAGCGCGGCACGTCGCGCAGGTTGAGGGGCTCGATAAGGATGTCGCGCCCCGCGCGCGCAGCCTCGGCCGCCGCCCAGCGCAGGTTGCTGACACACAGGTCCTTGAGCGATTCGCGCTCCACACCGGGCGGCACGATGCCCGAGAGCACGTGGATGCGCGGGCAGCCCAGCACCTCGGCATAGCGCAGGGCTTCTTGCACGCCCGCGCGGAACTCGGCCTCACGCCCGGGCAGCGCTGCGGTGCCGCGCGCGTTCTGGTCCCAGGCCGCCGCCATCTGGATGCGGTCGGTACCGCCGGGCGGGGCGTTGAACAGCACCAGCTGCAGGCCGTTGTCCGTGAGCCGCGCAGCGACCTCGGCGGGCTCGAAGGCGTAGGGAAACAAGAACTCCACCGCCGTGAACCGGTCGCGCGCCGCAGCGGCAAAGCGGTCCAGAAACGGCAGCTCGGTGTACATCAGGCTCAGGTTGGCGGCAAACTGGGGCATGGCGGGTGCGGGCGGGAGATGGAAGAGGAATCAGAGCGCCGCAGCTTATCGTGTGGCATCGGGATCTGCGGGACCTCCGACACTTCACCCAACCAAAATATGAGTCAAATTGGCCGCTAGCGCTTTACCTATAAGCGCTAACAGCTATTATTTTGATAGTTTTCACTCCACACCAGGACCTCCCATGCGCATCGGAGAACTCGCCCACCGCACCGGCACCACGCCCAAGGCCATCCGGCTGTACGAGTCCCGTGGCCTGCTGGGCGCGGTGGCGCGCGCGGGCAGCTACCGCCACTATGGCGAGGCCGACGTGGCGCGCGTGTTGCTGATCCGCCAGGCCCAGGCGCTGGGCTTTCGGCTGTCTGAACTCGATGGCCTGCCCCACATCGACACGGCTGCGGGCTGGGAACGCATGGCCCAGCTCGTCGCCGGGCGGCGGGCCGCCGTGGCGCTGGAGCTGGCGCGCCTGGCCGCGCTGGACACACAGTTGGCCGTGTTGGAGGCCGAACTGCACACCTGCGACACGCTGGCCGTGCCCGTCACGCCCCAGGCGTGCGCAGCACCGCCCGCATTGCCAGTGATGCCGCCAGAACACAAATCCGCACCATTCAGCGCAGCCACCACGGCGGGCGCCGCAAGATTCGCCACCCCTTGACCTGACCGCTTGACTCTGTCCCGTGGGGCAAGGTGACCATGGCGCCATCAACAACACCGTGATGGAGCGTCTGTGGCAGAACCACACAATATTCTGGTCATCCTGGGCCACCCCGCCGCCAACAGCCTGTGCGCAGGCATGGCACGCGCCTATGCCGAGGGCGCCCGGCACGCCGGGGCGCAGGTGCGGTTTCTGGATGTGGGGCAGCTCGCATTCAACCCGCTGTTTCAGGGCTACAGCGCCGTCCAGCCGCTGGAACCCGACTTGCTGGCGGCGCAGGCCGACATCACCTGGGCCCACCACCTGGTGTGGGTCTACCCCATCTGGTGGGGCGCCATGCCGGCGCTGCTCAAGGGTTTTATCGACCGCGTGCTGCTGCCGGGTTACGCCTTCAAGTACCGCAAGGGCTCAGCGTTATGGGACAGGCTGCTGGCAGGCCGCTCGGCCGAGCTGCTGGTGACCATGGACTCGCCGCCCTGGTACTTCCGCTGGGTCACGCGCATGCCGGGGCACCACCAGATGAAGAAGGCCATCCTGGAGTTCTGTGGCATCCGGCCCGTGCAGGTGCACAGCTTTGGCCCCGTGCGCAGCGCCAGCGCCGAGCGGCTGGCGTTGTGGGTGGAAAAGGCGCGGCAACTGGGACAGCGCCAGGGCACGCGCGCTACACCGGGCAAGCCGCGCCCGGCGCCTGTTACTTCGTCGCCGTCATCCCCTTCGCCGTGAAGGCCTGGACGGCAGCGCGGCCCACGGCGGGGTCGTCGGTGAAGAAACCGTCGATGCCTGCGCGCAGATACGCCGTGATCTCGCCCACGCTGTCGCCGCGCGCGGTGCCATCGGTGTTGGGCGCCTTCTTCAGGCCAGCGGGCAGAAAGGCGTTTTCAGGCCGCAGTGTCCAGATGTGCACAGCCAGCCCGGCGGCATGGGCCTGTGCGACCAGCGGCGTGGGTTCGCCGGGAACACCGTCTTTCACCGGCACCACCAGCGTCTTGAAGGGGCCGATGGCGTTGGCGTAGGCGGCCACCTGCTTGAGGCCTTCGGGAGTGATCAGATCGGCATAGCTGCGCGCATTGGCCGCGCCTTGGGCCACAAAGTCATACGGCCGGCCCGAGGGCGCCACCAGTTGCACCAGGCGCACGCTGCTCTGCTTGCGGATGGCCTGCAGGTTGCTGACCTCGAACGACTGCACGAACACAGGGGCGTCCTTGTGGTTCCAGCCGTTTTTCTCCAGCACGGCCAGCAGCGGTGCCTCCAGCGGCTGTCCAATGGACTCGAAGTAGGTGGGGTGCTTGGTCTCTGGGTAGATGCCGATCACGCGGCCCGTTTTGGCGCTGGCCGTCTTGGCCAGGTCGATCACCTCCTGCAAGGTGGGCACCTCGAACTGGCCGTTGTAGGCCACGTTGGCCGGGCGCTGCGCCGGGATGCGCTCGCGGGCGCGCAGGGTTTTCAGCTCGGCCAGGGTGAAGTCTTCGGTGAACCAGCCGGTGAGGGCCTGGCCGTCGATGGTCTTGGTGGCCTTGCGGGTCGCAAACTCGGGGCGGTCCACCACGTCGGTGGTGGCCTCCTTCACCGAGCCGTCGGCGTTGAGGATGGCGATAGCGTTCTCGTGCCGGGCCACCAGCACGCCGTCCTTGGTGATCACCAGATCGGGCTCGATGATGTCGGCGCCGTCGTCGATGGCCTTCTGGTACGCCGCCAGCGTGTGCTCGGGCCGCAGGGCCGAGGCGCCCCGGTGGGCGACCACGGTGGGGGTGGGCGGCCAGGTCTGCTGGGCGGCGGCGCCCAGCGCCCAGGTGGTGAGCAGCGCGGCAGCGGTCACGGCGCGCAGTGCAATGCGTTTCATGCGGGTCTCCTACAAACAGAGCCCGCACCTTAGCCGATGCGCTTGACAGTGTCGTGTCGCAGCTTCGGAGCGCGCCAGCGAGCGCTATGCGTGCTCGAAGTGGAAGACCGCCGTGCCCGCCCGCGCATTGGGCAGCCAGCGCACTTCCTGCCCATCCTGCAAACCGAACGCATCCAGGATGCGCAGACTGTTCTTGGTGGCAAGCACCTCAAAGTCCTTGTAGGTGCCCACACGGATGTTGGGCGTGTCGTACCACTGGTAGGGCAGGCGGCGCGTGACGGGCATGCGACCGCGCAGGATGGACAGGCGGTTGGGCCAGTGTGCGAAGTTGGGGAAGGCCACCACACCCGTGCGGCCCACACGGGCGGTCTCGCGCAGCATGGTTTCAGCATTGCGCAGATGCTGCAGTGTGTCGAGCTGCAGCACCACGTCGAAGGAGTTGTCGCCGAACATGGCCAGGCCCTCGTCCAGATTGAGCTGGATCACATCGACGCCGCGCTGCACGCAGGCCAGCACGTTGGCGTCGTCAATTTCCACGCCGTAGCCGCTGCAGCCGCGTTCGCGCTGCAGGTAGTCGAGCATGGCGCCGTTGCCACAACCGAGGTCGAGCACGCGCGAGCCGGGGGGCACCAGGCGCGCCAGGGCTTGCATTGCCGCTTTTTCGG
Source organism: Acidovorax sp. Root267 (assembly GCF_001429215.1). Lineage (NCBI taxonomy): Bacteria > Pseudomonadati > Pseudomonadota > Betaproteobacteria > Burkholderiales > Comamonadaceae > Acidovorax > Acidovorax sp. Root267. The sequence continues at coordinate 470,115 of NZ_LMJC01000012.1, read as the reverse complement.
TCATGGCTGCAGCTCCTTGGAAATGCTATCGAAATAAGAGCGCATTACGCCCATGTAGCGGGCGTCATCGAGCAAAAAGGCATCGTGCCCATGGGGTGCATCGATCTCGGCGTAGCTCACGCTGCGGCGGTTGTCGAGCAGGGCCTTGACGATCTCGCGGCTGCGCTTGGGTGAAAAGCGCCAGTCGGTGGTGAAACTCACCAGCATGAATTTGGCCTGCGCCCGGGCGAGTGCGCGTGTGAGGTTGCCGGCATGGGTGCGCGCGGGGTCGAAGTAGTCGAGCGCCCGGGTGATCAGCAGGTAGGTGTTGGCATCGAAGTAGTCGCTGAACTTGTCGCCCTGGTAGCGCAGGTAGCTCTCGATCTGGAACTCGATGTCCTGGGTGCTGTATTTGAGCTCCAGGCCCTCCCGCAGTTGACGGCCGAACTTCTCGTTCATCACGTCGTCGCTGAGGTACGTGATGTGGCCGATCATGCGGGCGATGCGCAGGCCGCGCTTGGGGATCGCACCATGGCGATAGAAATGGCCGCCGTGGAAGTCCGGGTCGGTCACGATGGCGCGGCGGGCCACTTCGTTGAAGGCGATGTTCTCGGCCGTGAGGTTGGGCGCGCTGGCCACCACCACGGCGTGCCGCACGCGGTCTGGGTACTGCAGCGTCCAGCTCAGGGCCTGCATGCCGCCGAGGCTGCCGCCCAACACGGCAGCCAGCTGCTGGATGCCCAGGCGGTCGAGCAGGCGGGCCTGGGCGTTGACCCAGTCTTCCACCGTGACCACCGGGAAGTCCGCGCCATAAACCTCGCCAGTATCTGGGTGGTTGTGCATGGGCCCGGTGGAGCCGAAGCACGAGCCCAGGTTGTTCACGCCGATCACGAAGAAGCGGTCGGTGTCCACCGGCTTGCCCGGGCCGATCATGTTGTCCCACCAGCCCTCGCTCTTGTCCTGCCCCGCATAGACGCCCGCCACGTGGTGCGAGGCGTTGAGCGCATGGCACACAAGCACGGCATTGGAGCGGTCGGTATTGAGCGTGCCGTAGGTCTCAAAGGCCAGGTGGTAGTCGCGGATGGATGCACCGCTTTGTAGCGGCAGCACCTCCGCAAAGTGCATGGACTGGGGTGTGGCAATGAACGACATAGTTGGAACTGGTGGGCCCTCACGTTCCACCGCTTGCGCGCGCCGCTGCTCCACAAGGAAGCCGCTTTTGCCTGGAGACCGGACCCAGCGCAAAAAAATACCCGGCGTCGCTAAAAACGAGGCCGGGCAGATGTGTCGGACGGGTCTTTAGCAGGATTTATAAAGCGCCCGCAAGCTGTGGCAAATCGGCGCGTTTGGCAAATATACCAAAGCAGAGCCCCGACGCACAGCCCGTCGCACCGACCAGATCAACCTGCAGACGAAAAAATCGCCAGCAGCCCCAGCACCAGAAAGATGGCGGCAGACACCAGGTGCACCGCGCGGATGGGCACCTTGCGGGTGATGCGCTCGCCCAGCCAGACCACCGGCGCATTGGCCAGCATCATGCCCAGCGTGGTGCCCGCCACCACCCACAGGTAGGCGTTGTATTTGGCAGCCAGCATGACGGTGGCGATCTGGGTCTTGTCGCCCATCTCAGCCAGGAAGAACGCAACCACGGTGGTGCCAAACACACCCCAACGGGGCGATCCGTCCGCTTCGCCCTCATCGAGCTTGTCGGGGATCAGCATCCACACCGCCATGGCAATGAACGAAGCACCCAGAATCCAGCGCAGCAACTGCGGGCCCAGGAAGGTGGTCACCCAGGCACCGACAGCACCAGCCAGGCCGTGGTTCACCAGGGTGGCGACCAGAATGCCCAGCACGATAGGCCAGGGTTTGCGAAAACGTGCCGCCAGCACCAGCGCGAGCAGCTGCGTCTTGTCGCCCATCTCGGCAAGCGCGACGATGGCGGTAGAAATGAAGAAGGCTTCCATGGGGGAGGGGGTCCTATCCGGCCGGATGGGTGAAAAACGCATTGACTGCACCCCGACTCCGGCCATGTGGATCGGTTTGCAGTCAATGGTCTCGCCCAGTTCAAAAAAACCGCATACGCCATAGGTTTCAAAGAACCCAAGTGTGTTGACGCATGCCCCCGGCGCGTTGCGCGGCCGGGCGGGCTACTCCCCAAAGACCCGCGTATTTTACCCTGCTGGCGGACAGGGGCCTCGGGCTGGGCCGTCGGTGGCTGGCGCCTGAGTACGGCGGCATGGCACCACAAACTGTGCGGGTTTCCCCTGAATACCCCTTGCGCGCAGCCCGGAATCTCTACAAATTTGTGCCCGATGAGTGGCTTCCCCCAGAAATAAACCCCACACACCTCATAAAGTGATTAATAATGGGTTCGCTTTTCTGCTTGCAGGAAAGCAGTTGGCTTAGCGGTGAATGGTCAGTTTCGCGTCTTTGAAGTCGTCACAGGTTTGTTGATTGCGTCGGACTCCATCGCGTTTTTGTGTTTTTTCAGGAGTCCTTCATGGGCAACAAACTTTACGTGGGCAACCTGCCCTATTCTTTCCGCGACGAAGATCTGCAACAGACCTTCAGCCAGTACGGCTCGGTCGGCAGCGCCAAGGTCATGATGGAACGTGACACCGGCCGCTCCAAGGGTTTCGGCTTTGTCGAAATGGGCAGCGATGCTGAAGCCCAAGCCGCCATCCAAGGCGTGCATGGCACCAACTTCGGCGGCCGTGACCTCGTGGTCAACGAAGCCCGTCCTATGGAGCCACGCGCTCCCCGTAGCGGCGGCTTCGGCGGCGGCAACGGTGGTGGCGGCGGTTACGGCGGTGGTGGCGGCGGTTACGGCGGTGGCCGTAGCGGCGGTGGCGGTGGTGGTGGTTACGGCGGTGGCCGTAGCAGCTACTAAAAAGACCTTGCTGGCAGACCTTTTCGTCTGCCAAAGGCAAAACAAAGGAGCCCCAGGGCTCCTTTTTTCATGCCTGCGCGGTATCGCCACCACAGTCGGCATTGCCGCTTGCTTTTTCACCAAAAGTGTGGCGCATAATGGGTTCGCGGGCTTTGCCCGTTTTCCAAGTTTGCGGTGATCCGTCAGTTTCGCGCTGAGAGCGTCATTGAGATTAGCTGGCTGCGTTTTCGGGACTCCATCGCTTTATCCATGTGTTTTTGAGGAGTCCCTCGATGGGCAACAAACTGTACGTCGGCAACCTGCCGTACTCGGTGCGCGACAGCGATCTGGAACAGGCCTTTGGCCAATTCGGCGCGGTGACCAGCGCCAAGGTCATGATGGAGCGCGACACGGGCCGCTCCAAGGGCTTTGGCTTCGTGGAAATGGGTAACGATGCTGAAGCCCAGGCCGCCATCAACGGTATGAATGGCCAGCCACTGGGTGGCCGCAGCATCGTTGTGAACGAAGCACGCCCCATGGAACCCCGTCCGCCCCGCAGTGGTGGATTTGGCGGTGGTGGTGGCGGCGGTTACGGCGGCGGCGGTGGGGGCCGCAGTGGTGGCGGCGGTTACGGCGGTGGCCGTGAAGGCGGCGGCGGTGGAGGCTATGGTGGTGGCCGTGAAGGCGGAGGTGGCGGTTACGGCGGTGGGGGCGGCGGCCGCAGCGAAGGCGGATTCCGCAGCCCCTACGGCTCCGGTTCCCGCAATGGCGGTGGCGGCGGTGGCCGCAACGGCGGTGGTGGCGGCTACGGTGGCGGCGGCAACAGCTACTGAAAACTGTCTTTAAATTTCTCTAAAAGCCCCCTCGGGGGCTTTTTTCATGCGCTACCAACAAGCAAGGGATTCCGGCGGTTGGCGGCGGTACCTTCGTCCCGCGCAGCTACAAAGAGCCTGCACAAAAGACCCCAAAGAGGGGGCCGAGGCCTGGTTGGCGGCTACTGCTCGCTCTGGCGCCGCTTGCGCGGGCGCCCGGCCAGCAGCTTGTCGAACAGCACGTTCGGCACCATGCGCAGCAACTTGGCAACCACCCCCATTTGCCAGGGGATGACCCGGTAGCTGACGCCGGCCGTGATGGCCCGGAACGCACGGTCCGCAAAATCATCGGCCTGCATCAGAAACGGCATGCCGTAGCGGTTCTGGCGGGTGAGCGGAGTATCGATGTAGCCCGGAGAAATGGTGACCACACGCACTCCGTGCGGGCGCATCTCCCCGCGCAGGCTCTCGCAGTAGCTGATAACGGCCGCCTTGCTGGCGCAATACGCACCATGCCCGGGCAGGCCCCGGATGCCTGCCACGCTGCCGATGCCCACCAGCGTGCCACTGCCCCGCTGCGCCATCGCGTCGGCAAACGGATGGAAGGTGGCCGCCACGCCGATGTTGTTGGTGGCAAAGGTGCGCGCCATCACGTCGATGTCATCACGCACCGCCGTGTCCATGCCCACGCTGATGCCCGCATTGGCAATGACCACATCGGGCACCCCCTGGCGCGCGATGCAATCGCGGCCCGCAGCGACGATGCTGTCGGTCACGGCCACGTCAGCACTATAAATTTCATAGCTATCAGCGCCTATTCCTTGAGCGCTAGCCCATGTTTTCACCTCAGAAGTTCGCCGTGCCACGAGGGCCAGGCGGTAGCCCGAGCGGTGAAAGCGCAAGGCCAGGGCCTGGCCAATGCCGCTGGATGCGCCGGTGATGAAAACAAGGGGAGTGGTCATGCGGGTTCCGAATGGGGCAAGGTACTAGGGCTTGGCCACGCCGGGCTGGAGCACGCCACGCACACGTCCGCGCAGCTGCAGCACCTGGTCGAGATTGTCGTAGTCCATGCCATCGGCGGTAAAACGGTCGTTGCCGCGGGTGAGTGTGACGGGCTTGTCAGACCGCACGCGTTCGGTGTTGGTGTAAGCGTGCAGAAATTCGCTGCGGAACTCCAGCCGGGGCTGGGCGGGCGATCCTGGCTTGGCAGGCAGGGGCTCTCGCGTGACGATGGCGTTGCCAAACAGCTGCACTTCCGAGCCATCGGCATTGGTCAGGGCCCGGTCTGCCGTGGCCACGGTGAGGCGGCCGAGCGGTGTTACCGAGCGCATGCGCGCGTTGTCGATCTCCAGCGTATCGGTGTCGGGGTAGTGCCGCGCCTCTTCGCCTTGCACTTCACTTTGCAGGCGCCCCGTGGCGTCAAAGCTTTTTACCGAAAACGACTTCATGAAATAGTCGGGCTGGTGCCCCTGCTGGCGCTCGGCAGTAGGTAGCAGCGGCATGGGCGCGTTGCGCACCAGCCACCAGGTGCCCAGCGCCAGCAGCCCCATGAGCACGACGGGCAGATACAGCGAGAACTGTTCCCAGCCCTGGCGAACCATGTTGCGCGTCACGGCGTTGCCTCCGGGCCGGGCACGGCAACCTGGCAGAGGGGCAAAGAGCGCAGGAAATGCAGGCTCATGCGGTGTACTCCGCCAGCAGCGCGGCGTAACGCCCGGTGGCCACCAGCAGCAGATCGCACAGCTCGCGCGCAGCGCCATCGCCCCCATGGGCCTGCGTCACAAAATGGGCGGCATGGCGCACTTCGGCCTGCGCGTTGGCCGGGGCACACGCAAAAGCACTGCGGCGCATCACCGGCAGGTCGGGCCAGTCGTCGCCCATCGCGGCAGCCTGGGACCAGTCCAGCCCCAGCGTGGCCAGCATCTGCTCGGCAGCGGGGCGTTTGTCTTCGGTGCCGAACACGGCGTGTTCCACGCCCAGCGCCTTCAGGCGCACGCGCAGCGGCGCGGAGTCACGGCCCGTGATGACCGCAGGGGTGATGCCCGCCTTTTGCAGCAGCTTGAGCCCATGCCCGTCCAGGGTGTTGAAGCGCTTGAGCGTTTCACCCGATTCGCTGAAATACAGGCCGCCATCGGTCAGCACGCCATCGACATCGAAGAAGGCAATGCGCACGCCTTGGGCGCGCAGCAGCAGCTCGGGGGGAAATTGCAGCACAGGAAAAGTCACGTCAGAAGCCATCACGCAGCGTTTGAACAAGCACGGCAAAAGCCAGCGCACCCGTGGAACCGGCTTCGCCGGGCCAGGGGGTGCGTCCCCCCTTCAAGGGGGAAGGCGCGAAGCGACTCAGGGGGGTCCTCTCCACGGGGGTCATATGACTTTCGCGCGCATCAGGTCGCCGATGTGCACGACCCCCATCAGCACACCTGCCGCATCGGCCACCAGCACGCTGGTGATGCCGTGGGCTTCCATCATTTCCGCGGCATCCACCGCGAGGGCATCCGGGGCAATGCGGCGCGGTTTGGGGTGCATCACCTCGGCCGCCGTGGCCGTGCGCAGGTCGGCCCCGGCCTCGATGCGGCGGCGCAGGTCGCCGTCGGTGAAGATGCCCAGCACCTGGCCGTCTGCATCCACGATGGCCGAGGCGCCCAGTCCCTTGGCGCTCATCTCGCGCATGAGGTCGCTGAAAGAGGCGTCGGGCGCCACGCGCGGAACCTCGCTGCCGGTACGCATGACGTCGCTCACATGGGTGAGCAGCTTGCGCCCCAGCGCACCGCCGGGGTGCGAGCGGGCGAAATCTTCGGGGCGAAAGCCCCGGGCGTCGAGCAGGGCCACGGCCAGGGCGTCGCCCATGGCCAGCTGGGCCGTGGTGCTGGCAGTGGGGGCCAGGTTCAGGGGACAGGCCTCGCGCTCCACGCTGCAGTCGAGCACCAGATCGGCATGGCGGGCGAGCGTGGACTGCAGCCCGCCGGTCATCGCGATCAGCGGGGCGCCCAGGCGCTTGAGCACGGGCAGGATGGCAGTGAGCTCGCCACTTTCGCCGCTGTTGGAAATGCCCAGCACCAGGTCGTCGCCAGTGACCATGCCCAGATCGCCGTGGCTGGCCTCCGCCGGGTGCACAAAAAACGCTGGCGTGCCGGTGGAAGCCAGCGTGGCGGCAATCTTGCGGCCCACATGGCCGCTTTTGCCCATGCCCATCACCACCACACGGCCCCGGGCCTGCAGCACCATCTGCACCGCCTGGGCAAAGATGCCATCGACGCGGGCCGCCAGCCCGGTCAACGCCGCCGCCTCGATGTCGAAGGTCTCACGGGCCAGGCGCAAGGCCTGCTCGGCATCAAAAGGGGGCAGCGTGGCGGGGGCAGGGGTCATCCCGAGGATTCTATCGACCGGGGGCATGCCCGCACGGGGCGAAGATTTTTTTGCCATCGCTCTGGCACGGAGCCTGCTTCGAGCAGAAAACACCCGGGCCGCCTGCGAGCCTCGGATAGCATCGAACCATGTCCTCCCTCGCCCTCACCTTGCTTTACCTGTTGGCCGCAGTGCTGGGTGTCGTGGTCTGCCGCAGCCTGAAGCTGCCACCCATGCTTGGCTACCTGGCCGCCGGAGTGCTCATCGGCCCCCATGCGCTGGCGCTGGCGCAAAACTCGGAAGGCGTGCGGCACCTGGGCGAGTTTGGCGTGGTGTTCCTGATGTTCGCCATTGGCCTGGAGTTCAGCCTGCCCAAGCTGCGCGCCATGCGGCGCCAGGTATTCGGCCTCGGCCTGATGCAGGTGGTGCTGACGATGGTGGTGGTGACCGGCACCGCACTGCTGCTGGCTCGCTGGGCGGGCGGTGTGTGGGACATGGGCTGGCAGACCGCGCTGGCGCTCTCGGGCGTGATGGCCATGAGCAGCACGGCCATTGTGGTCAAGCTGATGGCCGAACGGGCCGAGCTGGAGAGTGAACATGGCCGCCGCGTGATGGGCATCCTGCTGTTCCAGGACCTGGCCGTGGTGCCGCTGCTGGTGCTGATTCCGGCCCTGGGCTCGTCCCCCGACGAGCTGCTGACGTCACTGGGCTGGGCGCTGATCAAGGCGACCGTGCTGGTGGGCATTCTGCTCACTGGTGGCCAGCGGTTCATGCGCTGGTGGCTCACGCTGGTGGCACGGCGCAAGAGCGAGGAACTGTTCATGCTCAACCTGCTGCTGATCACGCTGGGCCTTGCCTGGCTGACGGAGCTGGCCGGGCTGAGCCTGGCCCTTGGAGCCTTCATTGCCGGCGTGCTGGTGTCGGAGACCGAATACCGCCACCAGGTGGGCACGGACATCCGCCCGTTCCACGACGTGCTGCTGGGGCTGTTCTTCATCACCATCGGCATGATGCTGGACTGGCACATCCTGGTGGACCGCTGGGCGCTGGTGCTGGCGCTGCTCACGGTGCCCTTGCTCCTCAAGCTGGTGATCATCCTGGTGCTGGCCCGCAGCATGAGGGCCACCACCGGCGTGGCCCTGCGCACCGGGCTGTACCTCGCCCAGGCGGGCGAATTCGGTTTTGTGCTGTTGTCGCTCACGCAGGCCAACGGGCTGGTGCAGCCCGCGCTGATGAACCCCATCCTGGCGGCCATGGTGCTGTCGATGCTGGCCACGCCCTTCCTCATCATGTACAGCAACCGCATCGTGATGAAGCTGGTGGCCAGCGACTGGTTGCAGCAGTCGCTGCAGATGACGTCCATTGCGCGCAAGTCCATCAACACCAACAAACACGTAATCATCTGCGGCTATGGCCGCTGCGGGCAGAACCTGGCGCGCATGCTCGAGCATGAGGGCATCCCCTACATGGCGCTCGACCTGGACCCCGACCGAGTGCGCCAGGCCGCCGCCGCCGGAGATTCGGTGGTGTACGGCGACGCCACCCGCCTGCAGGCGCTGATGGCGGCCGGTTTGGTGCGGGCCAGTGCCGTGGCCGTGACCTACATCGACGTGCCTGCGGCCCTCAAGGTGCTGGCCAACACGCGGTCCCATGCACCCCACGTGCCGGTGGTGGTGCGCACGCAGGACGACGCCAACCTGGACAAGCTGCAGGCCGCCGGCGCCACCGAGGTGGTGCCCGAGGCCATCGAGGGCTCGCTGATGCTGGCCAGCCACGCGCTGGCGCTGGTGGGCGTGCCCATGCGCCGCGTGCTGCGCCTGGTGCAGGACCAGCGCGATGCGCGCTACAACCTGCTGCGTGGCTACTTCCACGGCGCCGACGACGACACCGCCAACGAGCGCGACCAGGAGCGCCTGTCCACCCTCAACCTGCCGCCCGGCGCTACGGCCCTGGGCCGCAGCCTGGGCCAGCTGGCACTGCCCGCCATGGGCGTGCGTGTGGTGAACCTGCGGCGCGGCAACGGCCACATGAGCGACGCCGTGGACGACGCACAGCTGGCCGAAGGCGACACGCTGGTGCTCTCGGGCCACCCGGCGGCGCTGGCGCTGGCGGAGGACAAGTTGCTGCGCGGGTAGCAGGGTACATCCCCCTGAGGCACTGCGTGCCTTCCCCCTTCTCTCTACGCGCTACGCGCTCCGGGAAGGGGGACGATGCCCTCGCTGCGGGGCGGTCCTTGCTTGGCATCTCTCGCCTGATGCGTGCCAGTTGCTGAGGCTGACGCGAAAATTTGACTTAAATATGGCTCTAGCGCTTATCTAGCAAGCGTCAATAGCTATATATTTAATAGCAATCTACAAAAGCTCGGCGGGCCCGGGCCGCCCGAACAGGTAGCCCTGGAACTGCTGGCAACCGTTGCGCAGCAGAAACGCGCGCTGCCCTTCGGTTTCCACCCCTTCGGCCACCACGTCCAGGCCCAGGCTGTGGGCCAGGGTGATGATGGTGCAGGCGATGGTGGCATCGTTGGGGTCGGTGAGCACGTCGCGCACAAAGCTCTGGTCGATCTTGAGCTGGTCCAGCGGCAGGCGCTTGAGGTAGCTCAGCGATGAATAGCCCGTGCCAAAGTCGTCCAGCGAGAAGCCCACGCCCAGCGTGCGCAGCGCCTGCATCTTGAGGATGCTGTCCTCCACGTCATGCAGCAGCAGGCTTTCGGTGAGTTCGAGCTTGAGGTGTGCCGGGTCCGCCCCGCAATCGCGCAGCACGCTGATCACTTCCTCGGCAAAGTCGGGTTGCCGGAACTCCTGCGCGCTCACGTTCACGGCCACGCTCCAGCCTGCGGTCTGCGGCGCTGCGGCCCAGAGCGCCAGCTGGCGGCAGGCCATGGTCAACACCTGGCGGCCCAGCGCCAGGATCAGGCCGGTCTGCTCTGCCAGGGGGATGAAGTCCCCGGGCGACACCATGCCGCGCAGCGGGTGGTTCCACCGCACCAGTGCCTCGGCCCCCAGCACCTTGCCAGCCTCGTCCACCACCGGCTGGTAGTGCAGCAGGAACTCGTTGCGCAGGATGCCCTGCCGCATGTCGCCTTCCAACGCCGACCTTGCAGACGCCGCCGCCTGCATGGCGGGGTCAAAGAAGCACAGCGTGTTGCGGCCCTGCGCCTTGGCCTGGTACATGGCCAGATCGGCGCGCTTGAGCAGCTCCTGCACGGGCAGCTGCACACCGCGAAAAAGGGCAATGCCAATACTGGGCGTGCTGTGCACTTCGCTGTTTTGCACCAGATAGGGCTCGTTCAGCGCCGCCAGCACCTTCTGCGCCACGGCCTCGGCTTCTGCGGCCGCAGCGTCCACTTCGGCATGGAGGCCCTGCAGCACCACCACGAACTCGTCTCCGCCCAAACGTGCCACCGTGTCGGTGGCACGCACGCAAGCGGCGATGCGCCCGCCCACCTGCACGAGCAGCCGATCGCCCCACTCGTGGCCCATGGTGTCGTTGATGCCCTTGAAGTTGTCGAGGTCCAGGAACAGCAAGGCCCCGTGGCAACCCTCCCGCGCGCACGCGTTGGCCGTGCGGTCCAGGCGGTCCATGAGCAGCCGCCGGTTGGGCAGGCCGGTGAGTTCGTCATAGAAGGCCAGGCGCTGGATCTCGGCCTCGGCCAGCTTGCGTTCGGTGATGTCGCGCGCCACGCCCCGGTAGCCCGTGAACTGGCCGGCCCCATCAAAGATGGGCTCCCCGCTGATGGAGACCCATACGGGTTTTCCATCCTCGGTCAGACGCTGCATTTCGAAATCGTGGAACACCTCGTGTGCCTCCAGCTGACTGCGGTGCGCGCGCCACTGGCCCTCGCTCACGAAGCTGTTGGGCAGCTCCCAGCGCGTGCGCCCGTAGTGCATTTCGTCGGGCACACCGGCTTCCTTGTAGGGGTTGCCGTCCAGGCGCACAAAGCGAAACTGCGCGTCCTGCTCCCAGTACCAGTCGGAGGACAGGTGGGTGAGGCTGCGCCACCGCGATTCGCTCAGGCGCAAGGCCTCCAGGGTGCTCAGGTAGTCGGTGACATCCGTGAAGGTGCGCACGCGCCCCCCGGGCTCCAGGGCACGGGTGCGCACTTCGATGTAGCGGCCGTTGTGGGTACGCCGCACATAAGCGTCCGGCATGGTGAGCTTGCCGCCGTGGGCCGAATATTCCGATGCCACATAGTTGCGCGCCATGGGCTCAATGAGCTCAAACCCGGTGCCGAAATCGCCCCGCTCGGTCTGAAAACGCACCACATCCTCGACCTTGGGCTGGGTGGCCAGCAGGGATTCGGGCAGATCCAGCAGTTCCAGATAGCGCCGGTTGTAGACCCGGATCCGCCCTTCGGCGTCCACGTTGGTGATGCCTTGCGACACGCTGGCCAGCGTGCCTTCGAGGGCTCGCGTCTTCTCCGCCAGCAAGGCGCTGGTGCGCTCCAGTTCTGCCTCGACCGCCCTGCGGGCCAGCTCGGCGCGACGGGCCATTTCCAGCTGGCCCACGGTGTTCAGCAAGGGTTGGAGGAACTGCACATCCGCCGCTGAATACCCCTCGGGCCGGTTGGCCAGGCCCACCATGGCCACCAGCTCCCCCGCCGCATGGATGGGCAGCCCCAGGTAGGTGCGCAGCGCGGGATGGCCCGGGGGCGTGCCCGCGCTGCGCGGGTCGTGGTTCGCATCGTTGGTGAGCACCGGCTCGCCCGACACCAGCGCGGCGCCCACCAGGGAGTGCAGGTTGTCGAACACCATGCCTTCTTCCGCGTGCTGGGCATAGAGGGCATGGGAGGCCTCGTCCCAGCTGATGTCCGTCATCGCATGCACCCGCAGGAAGGGATGCCCGTCGGCGGCGCGTTGCACCTGCCCGACCAAGCCAAAGGCGCTCTGCGTGAGCGACATCAGCTCCTTGAGCAAGGCTTCGAACGCGGCGCGGGGCCCGGAGCTGGCGATGAACATGGCCTGCGCGAGCGATATCGCCTGCAGCAACCGGTGCTGCCGCGTCAGCATGGCCTCTGCCACCAGCCGGGCACGGGCGCTGGAACTGCGCTCCAGCACCGAATCAATCTGCGCGGGCAGAGTCAACAGGTAGTCCAGTGCGGGGTCCTGCACGGCATAGTCATCAAAGCCGTGGCGCATGGCCTGGGCCGCATGGGTCTCGGCGCCCCGGCGCACGATGATCATGGCCGGGACGCCATCGAGCAGCCGCAGCAGGTCGAAGGCCGAGCCATCGACCGTGCGCTGCGCCGCCAGCACGATGTCTGGCCTGCGGCGCCCCAGGTAGTCCCGGGCCTGTGCCAGCGAGTCCGCCACATCCACCCGCCAACCCGACCACGGGTCTGCAAGCGCATCCACCACCGCCTGCGCGTGGTGGGGATCGCTTTCGATCAGCAGAATGGAGATGGGCATGGCCGATCGGCGTGGTGGAGTGGTCCAGCGTGCTGCTACCAGGGGTGTAACAGCACAGAAACATTATGGGGGCTCGCAGCGCTCCGGGCACGCCTCCGAAGCACCCCGCCCCGGCTGGATACACTTTGCCCCGCAACGGCCTCTGGCCTCCGCGCATTTGCCCGTGCAGCCCTTCTCTATCCCCTGGACCCCATGCAGCCACTCAGCGTCAACGAATACCTCCGCCAGCACATCCGCACCGTGCCCGACTGGCCCGCGCCCGGCGTGCAGTTCCGGGACATCACCCCGCTGCTGCAGGACCCCAAGGTGTTCCGGGTGCTGATCGACGCCTTTGTGCACCGCTATATGGACAAGGCATTGCGCCCCGATGTGGTCGCCGGGCTGGACGCGCGCGGCTTCATCCTGGGCGCCGTGGTGGCCTATGAGCTGAATGTGGGGTTCGTGCCCATCCGCAAGAAGGGCAAGCTCCCCTTCACCACGGTCGAGGAAACCTATGAACTCGAGTACGGCAGCGCCACCGTGGAACTGCACACCGATGCCGTCAAGGCAGGCGACCGGGTACTGCTGATCGACGATCTGATTGCCACGGGTGGAACCATGATGGCCGGCAAGAAGCTGCTCGAAAAGCTGGGCGCCACGGTCACCGAGGGTGCCGCCATCGTGGATTTGCCGGAACTGGGCGGCTCACAGCGCCTGCGTGAATCGGGCCTGCCGCTGTACACCCTGGTGGATTTTGCAGGGCATTGAGGCCGCGCATCCACCACATTTGACGCCCGCAGAAGAAAAAAGCCCGCCGCAGGGAAGGCTTGGCCTCTGTGGGCGTCGAGCCGATCAGTTCAATTCGCCGTACTGGGTGCTGCTCAGGTCCGGCGCCGGGCCATCGGCCCCGGGCATTTCGGTGTCCTCAAAGCCCGTGGGCTGAGAAGGTGGCAACAAGGGCCCTGAACGGACGGGCACACCGGGCTTGGCCGCAGCCAGAGGCGCTGCAGCGGTAGTGCCTGCCGCCGAAGCCAGGGCGCGCTTGAACGCAGCCACTTCGTCCGCCTCGATCGGTTCGTACCGTGGCGCCGGGCGCGGTGCCGCGGCTGGTACTGCGGGCACCGCCGCAGGCGCAACCGCCGGAGCGGCCAGGGGAGGGCGCAGGGGTGCAGGGGCCGTGGCGGCGGCTGCCGGCACGGGCGCCACCGGGCGGGCCGGTGCAGCCACCGGAGCCGGTGCCGCGGCCACCGGGAGCGGACGCCGGGCCAAGGGTGGCGCTGCCTGCAGGGAAGCCCCCTGGGGCGCAACACCCTTCTGCGGAATGCCCACCGCCACATGGTCATTGATGCGCCAGTACACGGCGGTCACCAGGATGTCGTAGCGGGTTTTGGCCGTCTGGGCGATCAGCGCCTCGATTTCACTCAGGCGCACGGTCTCACCGCCGTATTCGCGCGCTAGGTCCATCATCACCAGGAACTGGCGGCCGCGCTGGTCCAGCGACAGCACCTTGAACTTGTAGCTGGCCGACAGCACACCAGCCCGCACCATCGCGTCGCGGACCACGGTGTAGAGCAGCTCGCGGCGCTCCATGCGCTCGTTCTTGCGGTTGGCGGCATGTTCTGGCGGCAGGGGCTCCACCAGAGGTTTGCCTTGGCGGCCTGGCGAGAGAGGTACCGTGGCATCGGCATTCAACAGGCCCGACGGTTCGGCCATGGGCCGGGGCTTGGGGGAAGCAGGTTTGCGGCTAAACCAACTGAACAGAGACATGGCTTGCTTTCTACGGGACGGCGCCAGAAAAATCCAAATTGAGTGTAACTTGCTGTACACACATTTTTGCCCCGCACAAGCCCGCAGGCCGCAACTGCATCGGTGGTCTGTCAGGTGGCCGCAACGCGGCGGCGGCGATTGCCCAGCCGCTTGGCCAATACGGCGCCAGCGGCCATCACCAGGCCCAGCGCAATGGCGGGCTGGCGGATGGAAAGTTCGGTAAAGCGGATCGCCGGCAGGCTCCACAGCTTGCACGGCGCACTGGCCTGCACGGTGGCGCTGCGGGCGCGGTGCGAGAAAAACGCGCCCTCGCCCACCACGGAGCCCGCCCCCACGATGGCCAGGCGCAAGCGCTCCTTTTCGTCCTGGTAGTGCACGCTCAGGTTGCCGCTTTCCACCAGATACAGGGTACGGTCCGTGGCGCCCTGGGTGAACAGCACCTGCCCAGCAGGCATCACCACGGGCAACAGGTAAGACGACAGGACATCCCACTGCGCAGGGGTCAGCGGATTGATCATGCTGTCGTCGGCGCTGGCCTGGGCAATGGCATCGATCAGACCCGACAGGTCTATCTTGGAAACAACAGGCGTGACAGGCGTGGAAGCATTCATGGTTCGCCGAAAGTACCCTTGTTACAGATTGCGCACAAGCGCTGTTTACGTCCGTTTACAACATAAGCGACAAGCGGCGGCCTCTGCTTCCTGGCCGGAGCCCAGCACGTCCATCCACCGAGGGCAGCGGCGGTGTGGCCGCCCCCCGCACGCTTTTTGCGGGCCTATTTGCCGATACAAAAGCTGGAGAAAATGACGCCCAGCAGGTCGTCCGAACTGAACTCGCCAGTGATCGCACTGAGGGCGTTCTGTGCCAGGCGCAGCTCTTCGGCCAGCAGATCCAGCGCCGGCCCCTGCGCCTGCAACTGGTCGGCTGCCTCTTGCAGGTGGGCCCCCACGGCCTGCAACGCCTCGACATGCCGGGCCCGGGCGATGTAGAGGCCTTCCGGCGCGGACTGCCAGCCCGCCACCTGCAGCAGCAGGCGCCGCAGGCCATCCAGACCCTCGCCCGTGCGGGCAGAAAGGCGCACACCTGGCCGGGTTTCCACGGCCGCTGGGGCCGGTGCTCCCGCCGGGGCGCGGTCGAGCTTGTTCCAGACATCGATCACTGGAATACTTTTTGGCATTTTTTCGGCCATGGCGCTTGCTATACCTGCGTCACCAGCTATGTATTCAGGAGCACCCATGCGCTCCAGGTCATGCAGGAACAGCACGGCATCGGCCCCCGCAATCTCGTCCCAGGCGCGTGCAATGCCGATGCGCTCCACCTCGTCGCTGCTGTCGCGCAGGCCGGCGGTGTCGATGATGTGCAGGGGCACACCCTCGATCTGGATGGTCTGCTGCACCTTGTCGCGCGTGGTGCCGGCAATGGGCGTGACGATGGCCAGCTCCGCGCCCGCCAGCGCGTTGAGCAGCGAGCTCTTGCCCGCGTTGGGTTGGCCCGCGATGACCACCTTGATGCCCTCGCGCAGCAGCGCGCCCTGGCGCGCGCGCTGCATCACGGAGGCCAGCGTTTGCTGCAATTTTGATAGCTGCCCGTGCGCATCGGCCTTGCGCAGGAAGTCAATTTCTTCTTCCGGGAAGTCGAGCGTGGCCTCCACCAGCATGCGCAGGTGGATCAGCGCGTCACGCAGGCTGTGGATTTCCGCAGAGAAAGCGCCGGTCAACGACCGGCTGGCGCTGCGGGCCGCCGCCTCGGTGCTGGCGTCGATCAGATCGGCGATGGCCTCGGCTTGGGCCAGGTCGATCTTGTCGTTCAGGAAGGCACGTTCAGTGAACTCACCCGGCTGCGCCAGGCGCAGGCCGGGCAGGCAAGGCTGGCCAGTGGCGGGGTCGGCGGTCGCCCCCGCCTCCAGGCAGCGCGCCAGCAGCAATTGAAGCACCACGGGGCCGCCATGGGCCTGCAACTCCAGCACGTCTTCGCCGGTGTAGCTGTGCGGGCCGGGGAAGTACAGCGCCAGCCCCTGGTCGATGGCCTGCCCCTGCGCATCCCGAAAGGGCAGGTAGGTGGCCTCCCGGGCTTTCAGCGCCCGGCCGCACAGCGCCTGCACCAGCCCACCGATGGCCCGGCCGGACACCCGCACGATGCCGACGGCCCCGCGCCCCGGGGCGGTGGCGATGGCGACGATGGGGTCATGGTGGCGGGCAAGCATGGTGGCGACTGTACAAGGTTGATGGGCAAGAAAAAGGCCGCTTGCGCGGCCTTTCGGGGGGTCAGTTCATGGATGTCAGCGTTGCCGCTGCGGCATCACTTGAAACTGGGAAGGTTGAACTGCGGCGGCACGCCCATGCGGGTGTTGATGAGCCACTGCTGTGCAATCGACAAGATGTTGTTCGTCAACCAGTACAGCACCAGGCCGGCCGGGAAGAAGAAGAACATCACGCTGAAGATCAACGGCATGAACCACATCATCTTGGCCTGCATCGGGTCGGGTGGCGCGGGGTTCAGGGCCGTTTGCAGCAGCGACGACAGCGTCATCAGCAGCGGCAAAATGAAGAACGGGTCGGGCGCCGACAGGTCGTGGATCCAGCCGATCCAGGGCGCGTTGCGCATTTCCACGCTGGACAGCAGCACCCAGTACAGGGCGATGAACACGGGGATCTGGATCATGATGGGGAAGCAGCCGCCCATCGGGTTGACCTTCTCCTCGCGGTAGATGCGCATCATCTCCTGCTGCATCTGCTGCGGCTTGTCCTTCAGGCGCTCGCGCATCTCCATGATCTTGGGATTGATGGCCTTCATCTTGGCCATGCTGGCGTAGGCCTTGGCGTTGAGCCAGTAGAACGCGATCTTGAGCAGCAACACCAGCGCCACGATGGACCAGCCCCAGTTGTTCAGCAGCTTGTGCAGCTGGTCCAGCAGCCAGTACAGCGGCTTGGACAGGATGGTGAGCCAGCCGTAGTCCTTGACCAGCTCCAGGCCGGGGTACAGCTTTTCCATCATGGTCTCGACCTGCGGGCCGGCGAACAGGCGCGCGTCCAGGGTCTTGGTCGCACCTGGCTCGATCGCGCCCAGGGAGGTGAGCATGCCCACCGAGTACAGATTGGCGTCGACCTTGCGGGTGAAAGGCTCACGCTGCACGCCATCGGCCAGCAACCAGGCCGTGGCAAAGTAATGCTGCACCATGGCCACATAGCCATTGGGCGCATCCTTGGGGATATCGACCTTGCCGTTTTCGATGTCCTTGAACTCGATCTTCTGGTACTTCTTGGCGTCGGTGTAGACCGCCGGGCCCGTGAAGGTGGAATAGAAAGACGACTCACCCGGCGGCTTGTTGCCATCACGCACCAGTTGCAGGTACAGCTGGGGCGACACGGCGGCGCTGCCGGCGTTGACAACCTCATGCTTGACGGCAATGTCGTAAGCGCCGCGCTTGATGGTCCAGGTCTTGAGCAGCTTCACACCACCTTGCACGGGCGATTCAAAGCGGATGCTGATTTCGTCTTCGCCGTCCTTGAGCTCGCGGGGGCCGGGCACCACGGTCATCGCGGTCTTGTGGGTAGGGAAGGTCCCGCCGATCAGGCCCGTCTGCGCCACGTAGACGCGCTGCGCGCTCTCGTCCAGCAGCAGGAAGTTGCGGGCCTTGTCGGTCATGTCGGCGTGCCTGAGCAGTTCGGCATGCGTGAGCGAGCCGCCCTCGCTGTCAAACACCAGGCGGTACAGGTCGGTCTTGACCTCCACGCGCTCGCGGGTGGCGGGCGCTGCCGCCGCAGCGGGCTGGCCGGGCACGGCCGAGGCACCCGACGCCGCAGCGGCCACGGGCGCACTCGTGGCGGGCACGCTGGCGGCCCCGGTCGCGCTGGACGCAGCACCGGCAGCGGCGGGCGCCGTCACGGCAGGCGTGGAGGGGAAAAAGGTGGCCTTGTTGCCGTTGTGCAGCTGCCACTTGTCCCACAGCAGAACCATGGAAAAGCCAAAAATCACCCACAGGATGGTGCGGCGAATGTCGTTCATGAAGACTTCTTTGGTGAGGATGGTTGGTTGGTGGAATGGGAAAACCGCGAGAAAAGCCGCATGCTGCGCGGCAATTGTTGCGGGACCGGGTCATGGCCCCCGTCACACCAGGGGTGGCAGCGTACCAGCCTGCGCACCGTGAGATAGCTGCCTGCCGCAGCGCCATGCTGTTCCAGCGCCTGCAGCGAATAGACCGAACAGGTGGGCTCGAACCGGCAGGCCGAACCCAGCCAGGGGCTGAGAAACAGCCGATAGCCCTTGACCACACCGATCAACAAGCGCTGCATCATGGTGCAACCGCCTCTGCCGCCACCGGTGAAACGGGGGCAGAGACCGCACCACCCGAACGCCGGGCGGCATAACCAAACAGCTGCAGAAGCTCTGCACGCACCGCCTGCTTGAGCTGGTCGGACGTGGCGCTCACGAACTGCTTGCGGTCAAACGCCGTGCGCAGGCGCACCACATGGGCCGCCTGGGGAAGCCGCGCTTCAAACGTGGCGCCCACCGTGTAGATCTGCCGCTTGATGGTATTGCGCGTCACGGCGCGGCGCGCCCAGCGCTTGGGCACCATGGCACCCAGCCAGACGCCCTGCACGGCAAACAGGGCCTGCGGCCCTTGCGTTGACGGCAAGGAACCGGGCCCTGTAGGTGCATCGGCTTGTCCAGCAGGCGTGCTGCCGCCAGTGTCCAGAACCAGACGGTGCAACGCAAAATGCGCTGTGCGGGAGACAGTGCCCCCTGCCATGGCTGCCTGGAACTGCGGACGGGTTTTCAGCCGTTGCATGCAAGCACCCCGTTTCGACCCTGACGGTTCAAACCGGGGAGCAGGCTGTAGACCGTAACGGCCTTAGACGGCCAGGCGCTTGCGGCCCTTGGCGCGGCGTGCGTTGATAACGGCACGGCCGCCGCGGGTCTTCATGCGGACGAGGAAACCGTGGGTGCGCGCGCGGCGCGTCTTGGAGGGCTGGTAAGTACGTTTCATGGTGCTATTCCTTGAGGTTCAGTTCCGGACTGCTGCTCTTGAACCCCCTGCAATCTGCACAGCCACACCATATAAAACAGCGCCTTGGCGGCAGACCCACGGGGCAGAAATAACGGCGCGCCGGGTCAAATCACCCTGAACACATTCAGGGAAACCCAAAATTATCGCAGGCTTGGCAGCTGCTGGCAATGCCTTTCGGCTGGCGGGCCTTTGTGAACAGCTCCGTCACGGCCTTCCAGCACGGCCGAAGCCCCCATGGCGCAGCCCGGAAACCTCCCGGCTCGCACACCGATGGCCCCATGATCCAACCCCGGAAAACACGCGACGAAGCACACCGCGCAAATTGTGGATAACTCCTTGACAAGCTACAATCCGCCGCCCAGCCCCGTTCCTCCTATCCACAACAAGAATTCCCCTGAAATGACCGAGGAACCCTCCCACAGCCCCCAACATTCACCCGGCGCAGATGCCGGCCAGGGCCTGTGGCAAGCCTGCGTAGAGCAACTGGCGCAAGACCTGCCCGAACAGCAGTTCAACACCTGGATCAAGCCCCTGATCGCCCAGGTGGCAGAAGATTTCTCCAAGGTCACCCTGCTCGTAGGCAACCGCTTCAAGCTGGATTGGATCCGGGCGCAGTATGCGGGCCGCATTGCCTCGCTGCTGGAGGGCCTGTATGGCCAGCCCGTTACCCTGGAGTTAGCGCTCGCTCAGCGTGAATCTGTTGCCCGTACTTACGTACGCCCTGTAGCACCGGAGCCCAGCAACACCTCTGCGCCGTCCGAATCGCAGTCCCCCAGCAGCGACGATGCGTCCGCTGGCGCGTTCCGCAACCGGCTCAACGCCGCCCTCACGTTCGAGACCCTGGTGGAAGGCACCGCCAATCGCATGGCGCGCTCGGCGGCCATGCACGTGGCCGGCATGCCGGGCCACCTGTACAACCCGCTGTTCATCTACGGGGGCGTGGGCCTGGGCAAGACCCACCTGGTGCACGCTGTGGGTAACCGCCTGCTGCAGGACAAGCCCGACGCCAAAGTTCTCTACATCCATGCCGAGCAGTTCGTGTCGGATGTGGTTAAGGCGTACCAGCGGCGCACGTTCGATGAATTCAAGGAGCGCTACCACTCGCTCGATCTGCTGCTGATCGATGACGTGCAGTTCTTCGCCAACAAGGACCGCACGCAGGAAGAATTCTTCAACGCGTTCGAGGCCCTGCTGGCCAAGAAATCGCACATCGTGATGACCTCGGACACCTACCCCAAGGGTCTGGCCAACATCCACGAGCGGCTGGTGTCGCGCTTCGACTCGGGCCTCACGGTCGCCATCGAGCCGCCCGAGCTCGAAATGCGCGTGGCCATTCTGATCAACAAGGCCCGCGTCGAAGGCACCGAGATGCCCGAGGAAGTCGCCTTCTTCGTCGCCAAGAATGTGCGCTCCAACGTGCGCGAGCTTGAAGGCGCACTGCGCAAGATCCTCGCGTACTCGCGCTTCAACCAGAAGGAGATCTCCATCCAGCTGGCCCGCGAGGCGCTGCGCGACCTGCTGTCGATCCAGAACCGGCAAATTTCTGTGGAAAACATCCAGAAGACGGTGGCCGACTATTACAAGATCAAGGTCGCCGACATGTACAGCAAGAAGCGCCCGGCCAGCATTGCCCGGCCCCGCCAGATTGCGATGTACCTGGCCAAGGAGCTGACGCAAAAGAGTCTTCCGGAGATCGGAGAATTGTTTGGCGGGCGCGACCACACCACGGTTTTGCACGCTGTGCGCAAGATTTCGGGCGAGCGTCAGCAGCTGACCGAACTGAACCAGCAATTGCACGTGCTGGAGCAGACGCTGAAAGGCTAAAAAGGCGTGATCGAGGCCCCCCAGAGAAAAGGCTCCGTTAAGGGGCAAAATGACGGGTTGTGCAGCAGGGGGAGGCATGATCTGTGCCGCTGTCCACGCACCGTTCCAAAAAACCACAAGAGGTTGATGACATGATCGTCCTGAAGGCAACACAAGACAAGGTTCTCGCGGTTCTGCAGTCCGTGGCTGGCATCGTGGAGCGCCGCCACACGCTGCCCATCCTGGCCAATGTGCTGATCCGCAAGACGGGCAATGCCCTGCAGCTGACGACCAGCGACCTCGAAATCCAGATCCGCACCACGGCCGAACTGGGTGGCGACACCGGCGACTTCACCACCACCGTGGGGGCGCGCAAGCTCATCGACATCCTGCGCACCATGCCGGGCGACCAGACGGTCAGCCTCGAATCGGCCCAGTCCAAGCTCATCCTCAAGGGCGGCAAGAGCCGCTTCACGCTGCAAAGCCTGCCGGCCGAAGACTTCCCGCTGGTGCAGGAATCCGCCGCCTTTGGCCCCGTGTTCGCCGTGCCCCAAAAGACGCTGAAGGACCTGCTCGGCCAGGTGTCGTTCGCCATGGCGGTGCAGGACATCCGCTACTACCTCAACGGCATCCTGTTTGTGGCCGAAGGCAAGACGCTGAGCCTCGTTGCCACCGACGGCCACCGCCTGGCCTTTGCCAGCGCCACGCTGGACGTGGAAGTACCCAAGCAGGAAGTCATCCTGCCGCGCAAGACCGTGATCGAGCTGCAGCGCCTGTTGTCTGATGCGGGTGGCGAGAACCAGCCCCACATCGAGATGCAGTTCGCCAACAACCAGGCCAAGTTCACCTTTGGCGGCATGGAGTTCGTGACCAAGCTGGTCGAGGGCAAGTTCCCCGACTACAACCGCGTGATCCCCAAGAACCACAAGAACAGCATCACCCTGGGCCGCGCGCCACTGCTGGCCAGCCTGCAGCGCACGGCCATCATGACCAGCGACAAGTTCAAGGGCGTGCGCCTGAACCTGGAACCCGGCACCCTGCGTGTGGCGTCCAACAACGCCGAGCAGGAAGAGGCTGTGGATGAGCTCGACATCGACTACGGTGGCGACACCATCGAGATCGGCTTCAACGTGACCTACCTCATCGACGCCCTGGCCAACATGGGCCAGGACATGGTGAAGGTGGAGCTCTCGGACGGCAACAGCTCCGCGCTGCTGACCATCCCCGAGAACGAAAGCTTCAAGTACGTCGTCATGCCAATGCGCATTTGAGACGCCTCGCCGTCCCATGGCACTGCCTGACCACGGCCACTACTGTATTGATAGCTACTAGCGCTTATCGGATAAGCGCTAGAGACCAATTTGACCCATATTGACACATTGGAAACCCCGGTTTCCACGGATCCCAAGGCCCACCATGACCGTTGACAACATCCCCTCCGAGCCCGAAGACACCGGCGTCTCCGGCCATGTTGAGCCCACCCTCGCCAAGATCGACACCAACCAGGCAGGGGCCAGCGAAAGCTACGGCGAAGGCGCCATCACCATCCTCGAAGGCCTGGAGGCCGTGCGCAAGCGCCCCGGCATGTACATCGGCGATACCAGCGACGGCACCGGCCTGCACCACCTGGTGTTCGAAGTGGTGGACAACTCCATCGACGAAGCCCTGGCCGGCCACTGCGACGACATCGTCGTCACCATCCACAGCGACAACTCCATCAGCGTGACGGACAACGGCCGGGGCATTCCGACCGGCGTGAAGATGGACGACAAGCACGAGCCCAAGCGCTCGGCGGCCGAGATCGCGCTGACCGAACTGCACGCGGGCGGCAAGTTCAATCAGAACAGCTACAAGGTGTCGGGCGGCCTGCACGGCGTGGGCGTGAGCTGCGTGAACGCACTCAGCAAGATGCTGCGCCTGACCGTGCGCCGCGAAGGCAAGGTGCACGCGCTGGAGTTCAGCAAGGGCTTCGTGCAGAACCGCATCGTGCAGACGGTGGACGGCGTGGAAGTGTCGCCCATGCAGGTGCTGGACGACACCGACAAGCGCGGCACCGAAGTGCACTTCTTGCCCGACACCGAAATCTTCAAGGAGAACAACGAGTTCCACTACGAGATCCTGGCCAAGCGCCTGCGCGAACTCTCGTTCCTGAACAACGGCGTGCGCATTCGCCTCAAGGACGAGCGCAGTGGCAAGGAAGACGACTTCTCGGGCGCTGGCGGCGTGCGTGGCTTTGTGGAGTTCATCAACAAGGGCAAGACCGTCCTGCACCCCACCTCGTTCTACGCGGCCGGCGAGCGCCCGGCCGAGACGTATGGCGGCATCCCTGGCACGCACATTGGCGTGGAAGTGGCCATGCAGTGGAACAGCGCGTACAGCGAGCAAGTCCTCTGCTTCACCAACAACATTCCCCAGCGTGACGGTGGCACCCACCTGACCGGCCTGCGCGCCGCGATGACCCGCGTCATCAACAAGTACATCGAAGAAAACGAGTTCGCCAAGAAGGCCAAGGTCGAAGTGACCGGTGACGACATGCGCGAAGGCCTGTGCTGCGTGCTGAGCGTGAAGGTGCCCGAGCCCAAGTTCAGCAGCCAGACCAAGGACAAGCTGGTATCGAGCGAAGTGCGCGCCCCCGTGGAAGACATCGTGGGCAAGCTGCTGACCGACTACCTGCAGGAGCGCCCGGCCGACGCCAAGATCATCTGCGGCAAGATCGTGGAAGCCGCCCGCGCCCGCGAAGCCGCCCGCAAGGCCCGCGAAATGACGCGCCGCAAGGGCGTGCTCGACGGCATGGGCCTGCCCGGCAAGCTGGCCGACTGCCAGGAAAAAGACCCGGCGCTGTGCGAAATCTACATCGTCGAGGGCGACTCCGCCGGTGGTTCTGCCAAGCAGGGCCGCGACCGCAAGTTCCAGGCCATCCTGCCCCTGCGCGGCAAGATCCTGAACGTGGAAAAGGCCCGCTACGAAAAGCTGCTGACCAGCAACGAAATCCTGACGCTGATCACCGCCCTCGGCACCGGCATCGGCAAGGCCGGCGGCACCACGGGTGGCGATGACTTCGACGTGGCCAAGCTGCGCTACCACCGCATCATCATCATGACCGACGCGGACGTCGACGGCGCCCACATCCGCACCCTGCTGCTCACCTTCTTCTACCGCCAGATGCCCGAGCTGGTGGAGCGCGGCCACATCTACATTGCCCAGCCACCGCTGTACAAGGTGAAGGCTGGCAAGGAAGAGCTGTACCTGAAGGACGCCCCCGCGCTCGATGGCTTCTTGCTGCGCATCGCGCTGAACCACGCCAGCGTGACCACCGGCGGCACCAACCCGCAAACGCTGACCGGCGACACCCTGGCCGAACTGGCGCGCAAGCACCAGATCGCTGAAAGCGTGATCGCCCGCCTGGGCAACTTCATGGACGCCGAAGCCCTGCGCGCCATTGCCGACGGCGTGAGCCTCAAGCTCGACACCGTGGCCGATGCCGAAGCCAGCGCCGTGGCCCTGCAAGCCAAGCTGCGCGAACTGAACACCACCGGCGCCCCCGCCGAAGTGGCCGGCGAATTCGACGTGCGCACCGACAAGCCCCTGCTGCGCATCAGCCGCCGCCACCACGGCAACATCAAGAGCAGCGTCATCACGCAAGACTTTGTGCACGGCGCCGACTACGCCGCCCTGGCCGAAGCCGCCGAGACTTTCCGTGGCCTGCTGGCCGAAGGCGCCAAGGCCCTGCGCGGCGAGGGCGAGAAGCAGAAGGAAGAAAAAGTGGGCGACTTCCGCCAGGCCATGAAGTGGTTGATTGCCGAAGCGGAACGCACCACCAGCCGCCAGCGCTACAAGGGCCTGGGCGAGATGAATCCCGAGCAGCTTTGGGAAACCACGATGGACCCCAACGTGCGCCGCCTGCTGCGCGTGCAGATCGACGATGCGATCGAGGCTGACCGTGTGTTCACCATGCTGATGGGCGATGAGGTGGAGCCGCGCCGGGACTTCATTGAGACGAATGCCCTGCGGGCGGGCAATATTGACGTGTAATTTTGTAGCAGCACTGGTCGTGAAGAAGGTTGGTCATCGAACGCCAGGTATCTGTTCACCGATACGCTGAACCTCCTGCAGACGAACGGGCTGCCACTCACACTGGCAACGCCGGGCACCCGTTAGGTGGAAAAGCGGGTGGCCCCGTTGTTGCTGCAGACGCGCAAGGGCCCCTATGTGCAGCCACTGCGGCCCACAGTGAAGTAACAGCTGAAGAAAGCTACTAGCAAGGACTTCGACATCTGCATTGTCGAAGCGATCGGCTCTACAGCCTTTTCACAGTACCCTGCGCGGCGCGGCTGTGGCTGCGTCTCCGCTGTTCGGCGTGCCCGTCGATTCGATCAGCAGAATATGCGCCTCTGCACTCGCGCGCGGACGGTGCTCCACACCTTTGGGCACCACGAATAGCTGGCCAGCGTGCAAGGTGACCATGGCACCACCGGGCAAATCAATCTCTACGGTGCCTTTCAGCACCAGAAAAAAGTCATCCGTATCGGGGTGCCTGTGCCACTGGTACTCACCCTGAATCTTGGCGACCATGATGTCGTGGCCGTTGAATTCGGCCACGGTGCGCGGGGCCCAGTGGTCCGTGAACTGGGTGAGCTTGTGGGCCAAGTCCACAGGGTGGACTGCGGTTGTAGGAGGGGCGTTGGCGGTATCGGGCATAGCGGGTGGGGTCTGGGTTGGCTTGCATGGCCACGCCGGTGGGCGGGTTGTCTGCAGTGTCGCCGCCCGGCACGGGGCGGTCTTGTACATTTGTTGCATGCACGCCGGGAACGACAATTCCGCCGCACCCTCCTCCTCTTCTTCATCGCCCGCGCCGCCAGGCAGTGGCGGCGGCAACCAGAGCGACTGGGCAGAGATGCGGCCGCTGGCCTCGGGGGGCGTCACGCTGCTCAATGCGCATTTCACGCAGCACCGGTTCGAGCGGCACAGCCACGAGACCTATTCCATAGGCATCACGCGCTCGGGCGTGCAGACCTTTGCATGCCGTGGTGCGCGCCACGCCAGCCTGGCAGGCGATGTGATCCTGTTCAACCCCGATGAGCCGCACGATGGCAGCCGGGGCACGGATGCGGGGTTTGGCTATTCGATCCTGTATGTGGACGCCGCGCTGGTGCACGCCCTGGTGTCGGACCGGGCGGCTTTTGGTGCGGGCGGTACCAGCCATGCGGCGCGGTACTTCAAAGCGCCCGTGGTGCACGATCCGCAAGGTGCCCTATTGCTGCAGCGGGCGGTGGCTGCGGTGGCCGAAAGGCAGGAGTCGTTACACGGAGAGGAGCTCACCAGCGCAGCCCTGGTGGCGCTGCTGGGCCGCCATGGCGAGACCAGAGCGCACTGGACAAGCGACTGCCTGGACGCAGGCCGACAGCGCATGGCCCTGGTGCGCGAGTACCTGGACGCGCACTTTGCCGATGACGTGACGGTGCAGGCCCTGGCCACACAGGCCGGCCTGTCGCGCGCTCACCTGACCCGTGCATTCACAGCCACCTACGGCATGGCGCCACATGCCTACCTGAACATGGTGCGCATTCGCCAGGCCCAGGCGGCACTGCGGCAGGGCCATGCGGTGGCCGACGTGGCGGCGGCCTGCGGCTTCGCCGACCAGAGCCACATGACGCGGCGCTTCAAGGGGCAGGTGGGCATGGCACCGGCACGTTGGCTAGCCAATATGCGCGGCTGCTGACAAGCGTTTTCAACGCTAGCTGCTGCCAGCGACGATCTCCCTGGTTCGGCACCTCAGAAAAAACGGGGCTGCCCCCTCATCAGCGCCTTCTGAGCGTCTGCTGCTTCCTGCACCGGCTCTCCAGCGTACCCCCTTCACTCCCATCCTCCAGCCCCGCATACACGCCGCAGGGCCAGACAAGGCCGCCGTACTGTTCCATGTACCAATACGGTGGCTCCGACGCGCAAATGTCTATGTGCTTCACCCGCCAGACGGCGCCGGATTTGTGCAAGACCACCCAGAGCATCTTGTCCAGATCAGGGTGGCAACCATCGGACAGGCTCCAGTCCATGCCCTTGCCTGAGGCTGCCACGATGCTGCCCACCAACACCGCCCAGTTGCGGTCCACATTGAGTCGGTCTACTTTGATCCGCACGGGCTGGCCGGCCAGGGTTGCCGCCTTCGGCCGCACCGCGTCGAGCAGGTCTTTGCGGGCGAGCTGGCTCAGTTCCGTAGCCCCCACGCTGAAGCAAGTGGCAATGAGCGCCAGAAATAGTACGAGTCGCTTGGGCATGACGTAGGAAAACCTGAACTTTGGTGGACCGGACCACCAGGGGCTGCCGCCAGTAGACTCGGGCGAGCCACTGGGCGTCATCGGTGACAAATGGGTGCCCGACACACTGCCCTTTTAGCAGACGGGGCTGCCGCGCACGGCGACGGGTTGGAGATTGCTACCATCCAACTCCCATGAAATCCCCTATCTCCATCGTTGACGTCGACCGCCTCGACACCTGGACCCGCTACCGCGCAGGCCTGTGCGACAACTGCGCGGCCAACTGCTGCACGATGCCTCTGGAGGTGCAGCTTTCGGACCTGGTGCGGCTGGAGCTGGTGGACCCGTTCGAGGCCGAGCATGAAGAGCCCCGGCACATTGCCAAGCGGCTGCAGAAAGCGCGGCTGATCGACCACTTCAACCACAAGAACGCGATCTTCACGATGGCGCGGCGGGCCAGTGGGGACTGCAATTTTCTCGACCCGAAAACGCGGCGGTGCACGGTGTACGACAAGCGGCCCGAGACTTGCCGGCTGCACCCACAGAAGACGAGCCCCAAGGCTGGGTACTGCGCCTATGGGGCTCGGGATTTGCAGCGCAGGGGCTGAGCGCGGCAGAGGCGCCCCGACCAGCGCCTCCACTTCAAGACTAGACCGTCTCCCGCTGAACAAAGCCTGCCAAAAGCTCCGCAGGCTCTGCCAAACTGTCCACCTCCACCCCATCCACCCGCGCATGCGGCGGCCCCTGGTGGGCCCAGTCGATGAGGGATTGCACAGCTTCGGCGGGGCCGGTGGCCAGGGCCTCCACGCTGCCGTCGCGGCGGTTGCGCACCCAGCCTTGCAGGCCGCGCTGCTGGGCCGCCTGCACCATGGACCAGCGGTAGCTCACACCCTGCACGTGGCCACGGATGAGAAGGTGCCGGGTGGTGGTGGAAGTGGTGTTGCTGCTGCTTGGGGACATGGACGCACTGTATCGCCAGCGACCCGCCTTGGGTGCAGATTGCAGCCCGCCCACCACGGCAGCGCTCGACCAACGGTGCTGCGCGCGCTAAGCTGCAATGCTCTCGTGGTCGCCTGGCTCCTAGTTCCACTCCGCTGCTGCGCCCTTCAACCCTGCCCATGAACGCCCCCCGCAAAGCGTTGCCCGCCATCGACACCAACCGCTGCACAGGCTGCGGCTGGTGTGTGGCAGTGTGTGCACCGCATGTGTTGTCGCTCCAGGTGCAAGGCGCAGAAGCCTGGGGGCCCAAGCGGTCTCAGCTGCACGACGCGGCGGCCTGCACGGGGTGCGCCTTGTGCGCGGTGCGGTGTCCGTTTGGTGCGATCCGCATGGTGCGGATCCAGCCCATCGTTGAAGACGTGTAACGCTACTGCGCATGCCCTTGCGCTGCCACAAACATTGACAGGATGGACATCGCAACGCGATGGTGTCCCACATGCCCGAGCGGCGGGGCGTGGTGACATCGGAGATTCACCCCATTCAACACCACAAGGAGCACACCATGCCTGAAAAGAAAGCGAGCGTTCACTGGGAAGGTGCCGGCAAGGCCGGCCAGGGCCAGATCAGCACCGAGACCGGCGCGCTGGACAAGTACCCCTACGGCTTTGCCAGCCGCTTTGGCGATGACCGCAAGGGCACCAATCCCGAAGAGATCGTGGGCGCTGCACACGCCGCCTGTTTCACCATGGCATTTTCCTTTGCCGCTGAGAAGGTTGGCATCGCCACCGAGACCATCGGCACCACGGCCAGCGTGCGGCTCAGCAAGGAAGGTGACGGTTTTGTGATTGACCGCATCGCCCTCACGCTCACGGCCAAGGTGCCTGGCATGGACGATGCCGCGTTCCAGAAACTGGCGGCAGATGCCAAGGCCAATTGCCCGCTGTCGAAGGCACTGGCCTCGGTGCCAGAGATCACGCTGACCGCCACGCTGGTGAAGTAACTAACGGGGCATGCACTGGCACCGGGCACACCTCGATGCCATCTTTCTTCGCCGCTCAGCGCGCCCGCACCGCTGCGGCCAACGCGGCAAATGCATGCCGGTCCACCGCATGCGTGAAGGCGGTGTTGGGCACCGGATGGGTGGACAGCTTCACCACCACCAGCTCCGCCGCCGGGTTGATGTGGATGTGCTGGCCCATCAGGCCCTTGGCTTCCAGCGTGCCGTCAGCATCGTGCGGCACCCACCACTGGTTGTGGTACGAGTACCCCGCGCGCATCGCAGTGCCGGGCGCCTTGCTGAAGCGGGCGGGGTCCGCACCCTTGCGCAGCTCGGCGATGGTGGCGGGCGCGATGATCTGCTGGCCGTTGTAGCGGCCATTGGCGCGCAGCATTTCTGCCAGGCGGCCCAGGTCGCGCAGCGTGGCGTTCACGCCCACGCTGGTGGACTGGCCGCCGTTGGCATCGGCAAACACATACCCATCTTCCTGCGCGCCCAGGCGTGACCAGATGCGCTCGGACAGCAGCGTGGCGTAGCTCTTGCCCGTCACGCGCTGCAGCAGCCAGCCCAACACTTCCGTGTCCACCGACTTGTAGGCGAACGCGGCGCCGTGCTCGCCGTCCTTCTTCAGCGTGGGCAAGAACTCGGCCATGCTTTTGGGCGCGCTGCTGCCGGGTGGCGCAGGCTGCAGGCCTGCGGCGGCCAGGTACTGAAAGATGCCGGACGCGGGGTCGGCAAAGTTCTCGGCGTACTGCACGCCGGTGGTCATGTCCAGCGTCTGCTGCACGGTGGCGTCGGCCCAGGCGCTGGTGGCCAGCTCGGGCAGGTAGCGGGGGATCAGCGCTGTGGGGTCGATCACACCTTCGTGGATGAGCTCGGTCACCAGCAGGCCGGTGAGCGATTTGCTCATGGACCACAGCACGTGCGGCTGGTACGGCTGCATGCCGGTGTGGTAGCGCTCGTACACCACTTGGCCGCGGTGCAGCACCAGCAGGCCGTCGGTGTAGGTGGCCTTTTGCCAGTCGGCCAGCGTTGTGGTGCCGCCCTTGCCGTCGGGCATGGGCAGTGCGTCGTTCAGCGGGCGGGCTGCCGCGGGCAGTGCGCTCGGCGTGCCTGCACCGCGCCACACAGTCGCCGTCGGCCCCAGCTCGCGCAGGTGGTGCGCGGCCCAGCGCACGTTGGGGTACTGCAGGATGTTGGCTAGGCGCACGACCTTGTCGGGCGGCGGCGGAAAGCCCTGCATCAACCGCAGCGCGGCAGGCTGGGTGACATCGGGCGGCGGCAACTGGGGCGCCTGGGCGTGGCTGGCAGAGGCCATGCAGACAGCGGCTGCGGTGGCAGCCAGCGTGACCAGGGCGAATCGAAGGCGGGGGACGGGCATGGTGTGAAGGTCCTGCAAAGGTGGATGGGATCGGGCAGAGCAACGAGGTGACAAGAAAGGGTGAGCTGCTGGTTCGCAGGCACTAGCCCCGCGCCCCCAGCAGCGCGCGGATCACGGCCTCGGTGCGGTCATATTTGCCTTCGCCAAAGTGCTTGTAGCGAATGCGGCCCTGCGCATCGATGAGGTACGCGGCGGGCCAGTACTGGTTGCTGTAGGCCTTCCAGGTGCCGTAGCGGTTGTCTTGCGCCACGGGGTGCTTCACGCCGTGGCGGCGCATGGCCACCTCGACGTTGCTGGTGGTGCGCTCGAACGGAAACTCCGGCGTGTGCACGCCCACCACGGTGAGGCCCTGGGGCGTGTACAGCTCGGCCCAGCGGTTCACGTGGGGCAGGGTGCGTATGCAGTTGATGCAGGCGTACGTCCAGAAGTCCACCAGCACCACGCGGCCACGCAGCTGGGCCAGGGTGAGGGGCTCGGAGTTGAGCCAGCGCTCAATGCCGGTGAACTCGGGCGCGGGCCCCAGGTCGGGCAGCGTGGCGGCCTGGATGGCGGGGCCTGCCGCGTGGGTGATGGCGGGTGCCGCCACGGCTGCGGCCACGCCAGCGGCAGACGCGAGGAAGGCGCGGCGCTGCAATACACAGGGTGAAGAAGGGTGCGATGTCATGGTGAAAACTCCTTGCTGCAGGCCGCTCACAGCCCGCTAGAAAACGATGGATAAAACTGCGACAGCCAGGCCGTGACCTGGCCATCGACCTCCAGCAACATGGCCAGCGCGACGGCGATGACCACCACGCCAAAGACCTGCTGCACGCAGTGCGCGTGGCGCGAGATGCGGCGCACATGGCTGGCCGCTGCCTGGCCGCCGTAGGCGATGGCCAGCATGGGCAGCGCGGCGCCGGTGGAATACGCCAGCAGCAGCACGGCAGTGCCCACACCGGGCGGCTCGGTGGCGATGAGGGTGAGGATGGACGCGAGCACCGGCCCGGCGCAGGGCGTCCACACCGCGCCCAGGCTCAGCCCCAACAGCAGGCCGCCCCAGTTGCCGCCCGATGACCCCATCCCCACACGGCCCACGCGATGAAGCACGCCCCCCGCGTATCGGCTGAGCCACTGGAAGGGCCGGGGCCACACCGTGAGCACGCCGAACACCAGCAGCATCGCGGCGGCGAACCGGCGCAAACCCTCGGGCGATACGCCCAGCACCTGCGTGAAGCTGCTGAACAGCAGCGCCACGGCCGCGAACGACAACGCAAAGCCCAGCGCGATGAACAGCGGGCGCGTGCGCTGCGCGGGGCCGCCCGCCACCGATGCGCCCAGCACCACCGGCAGCATGGGCAGTACGCAGGGCGCGCCCACGGTCAGCATGCCGGCGGCCACGGCCAGCCAGGGCGATGTGGCAACGGCGGTGGCGGCCATGGTCATGGCGCACCCCCGTGCTCTGCGGCCGGGCGGCGCCACACCTGCGTCTTGCCGAACAGCGGGATGCCGACATAGGCGCGCACCAGCAGCTGGTCGGGCTCGGCGGGGGTGAGGGTGGCGCGGTAGGTCTTGGCGTTTTCGCGGTTGTAGATCTCGCCTTGGTAGTCACCGCTGCCGCTGCCGGTGTCGCGCAGGCCAGACAGCAGCGTCATGCCCAGCGCAGGGCGGGCATCGGCGGCGGCCATGTCGGTGCCGGGGGCGCTCATCGACCGGTGGGCCAACACGCGCACGACCTTGCCGCACAGGGTGGGACTGCCACCGGGTTTTGCGCTGATGGAAGTAGCAGTGTTTTTTGCATCGGTGGCGCACGGGGCGACGTCCACTTCCAGGTTGCCGCTTTCGGTGATCCAGCGGCCCAGCGGGGCCTGGGGGTGCGGTACAGATGCAGATGCCGCCAGCGCCGTAGTGGCGGGCTGCGCGGCAGCCTCTTGCGCGCTGGCGGCGTGCGCCCAGCCCAAGGCCAGCGCAGCGGCGGCCAGGGCAATGAATGGCTTCATGGCAAGTCCTCGTGAAGTTCAGGAAGACTGCATTGAAGCCAGCGCACGTATCGGCGGTTTGTCGTGCACGGGCCTTTTGGTATGCGCACTTGTCGGCAGCGGCGCCAGACAAGTTCAGATACATGCGGGCCTGCTGCGGCCTCGCCGCGCGGCGCCAAAGTCTGGACAATCAGCGCCCATGACGACCCCGCCCCCGCCCGACCACATCCTGATCGTCGACGACGACGCGGGCATCCGCGAGCTGGCGGCCGAGTACCTGCAGCGCCAGGGCCTGCAGGTGAGCGTGGCGGCCGACGGGCGGCAGATGCGCGAGGTGCTGGCCACGCAGCGCATCGACCTGCTGGTGCTGGACCTGATGCTGCCCGGTACCGACGGCATCACGCTGTGCCGCGAGCTGCGCAGCCCCGGCGCGCCGCCGCTGCCAATCATCATGCTCACCGCGCGCAGCGACGAGGCCGACCGCATCCTGGGCCTGGAGCTGGGCGCGGACGACTACCTGACCAAGCCCTTCGCCGCCCGCGAGCTGCTGGCGCGCATCCACGCCGTGCTGCGGCGCACGCGCATGCTGCCGCCCAACCTGGCGGTGACCGAGCCCGCGCGCCAACTCGCGTTCGGCGACTGGCGGCTCGATACCACGGCACGCCACCTGCTCGATGCCACGGGCGCAGTGGTGGCGCTGTCGGGCGCCGAGTACCGGCTGCTGCGCGTGCTGCTGGACCACCCGCAGCGCATCCTTACGCGCGACCAGCTGCTGCAGCTCACGCAGGGGCGCGACGCCGATGTGTTCGACCGGTCCATCGACCTCTTGGTCAGCCGCGTGCGCCAGCGGCTGGGGGACGGTGCCCGCGGCTCGCGCTACATCAAGACGGTGCGTAACGAGGGCTATGTGTTCTGTGCCGACGTGCTGCCCAAGGCGACACCCAAAGAGGCCGCCGCATGACGCTGCGCTGGTGGCCCCGCTCGCTGTTCGGGCGCATCCTGCTGGTGCTGGCGGCGGGCCTGGCGCTGGCGCATGCGCTGACCTTCGTGCTGGCCATCACCGAGCGCAGCATGACCATGCGCCGCGCCATGGTGTCGTATCTGGCGAGCGACGTGGCCAGCTCCATGGCCATGCTGGACCGCCTGCCCGCAGCAGAGCGCGCACAGTGGGTGGACCGGCTGGCGCGCCGCAACTACCGGTTCACGCTGGCCGCGCCGCTGGACGCGCCCGAGGACACGTCTGACATGGCCCGCCAAATTGCCGGTGCCGTAGGCACCACGCTGCCGCCGGGCCGCACGGTGCGCGTGATCGACCCGCACGTGCCCGGCACCGAGCTGCGCCTGCAACTGCAGCTGGCCGACGGCACCCCGCTGGCCGTGGACATGGACGAGCCCCGGCTGCAGGTCTCGCCCTGGGTGCTGGGTGCGCTGGCACTGCAGCTGGCGCTGCTGGTGGGCCTGTGCGCCTGGGCCGTGCGCGCGGCCACGCGGCCCCTCCGCACGCTGGCCGACGCGGCCGATGCGCTGGGTACCGACCGCCCCGCCGTGCCCCTGGCCGAGGACGGCCCGCGCGAAGTGCAGCGCGCCGCCCAGGCCTTCAACCGCATGCAGCAGCGCATCCAGGCGCACCTGGAGGAGCGCATGCGTATCCTGGCCGCCGTCTCGCACGACCTGCAGACGCCCATCACCCGCCTGCGCCTGCGCGCCGACCTGCTGGACGACACCGCGCTGCAGGGCAAGCTGCACGCGGACCTGGCCGAGATGCAGTCGCTGGTGGAAGAGGGCATTGCCTACGCGCGCTCGTCCCAGGCCGTGCAGGAGCCGCTGCAGCGCGTGGACCTGCGCGCTCTGCTGCAGAGCATTGCGTTCGACTACGCCGATGCGGGCCTGCCGGTGACGCTGCTGCACGCGGCGGAGGGCACCTGCGACACGCGCCCGCAGGCGCTGCGGCGGCTGGTGTGCAACCTGGTGGACAACGCGATCAAGTTCGCGGGTGCGGCCGAGCTGAGCCTGGAGGCATACCAACAGGCACAGACACCCGCGCAAGGCCCGTGGCTGCTGCGCGTGCTGGACCGGGGCCCCGGCATTGCGCAGGCCGACCTGGCCGCCGTGCTGCAACCCTACGTGCGGCTGGAAGACTCGCGCAACCGCGGCACCGGCGGCACGGGGCTGGGTCTGGCCATTGCGAGCGAGCTGGCGAAGGCGCTGGGCGGCCAGCTGGTGCTCGGGCCGCGGGGAGAGGGGCCAGGGCTGGAAGCGCGGGTCGAGCTGCCTGGGCAGCAGCCGTAGCGCGCGGCAGGTTCCCAAAAGTTCGAAGCGCGTGTGCAGGTGCGCCGCCGCCACCACGCGCACCCGCGCCGCGCCACGCCACGCCACGCCAAGACTCGGGCCGCTGCTACAGTGCCTGTTCCGTGGACTCACCAGGGGGAACGCCGTGGACAGCACCAGCATCAGCAGCACTACCACCAACGCAGGCAGTGGCAACAGCAGCAGCGGCCCTCACATCCGCATCGGCATCGGCGGCTGGACCTTCGAGCCCTGGCGCGACAACTTCTACCCCGCCGGCCTTTCGCACAGCAAAGAGCTGCAGTACGCCAGCCGCCAGCTCACCGCCATCGAGGTCAACGGCACTTACTACAGCACCTTCAAGCCACCGACGTTCGCCAAGTGGCATGGCGAAACGCCCGAGGGCTTCATGTTCTCGCTCAAGGCCAACCGCTTTGCAACCAACCGCCGCGTGCTGGCGGAGGCGGGCGATTCGATCACGCGGTTTGTGGAGAGCGGCATCTCCGAACTGAAAGACAAGCTCGGGCCCATCGTCTGGCAGTTCATGCCCACCAAGGCGTTCGAGCCGGGGGACTTCGAGGCCTTCCTCGCGCTGCTGCCCCGGCAGGTCGATGGCCGCCGCCTGCGCCATGTGCTCGACGTGCGGCACGAGAGCTTTGCGACCCCCGCCTTCATTGCGCTGGCCCGCCAGTACGGCTGCGTGCCGGTGCACACCGATTCCGAAAAATTCCCAGCCATCGCCGATGCCGAGGCGGACTTCGCCTACCTGCGGCTGATGCGCAGCCAGGCCGACGTACCGACCGGCTATGCGCCCGAGGCGATTGCGCAGTGGGCGGATGGCGTGCGCGCGTGGACGGGCGGCGGGCGGCCGCGCGACGTGTTCGTGTACTTCATCAACGGCGCGAAAGAGCGGGCGCCGGCAGGGGCGATGGAGCTGATGGCGCAGCTGGGTGTGCAGGCGTTCCAAGAAAAATAGGCCGCTACCGCGCTTCCATCAAGCGCCAATAGCTATTTAATTGATAGCACCATCACGTACGATTCGATGTACGTGCAGACCACTTGCCGACAAACCGCGCGGCGTCTGCGCGCAACACACCACACGGCCCGGGCTTGACGCGCGCCCCGCACCGTCAGGTACACTGCGCCTCTTCATGTCGTACACCACCCCCGCCCTCGCCGCACGCGCCACTGCCTTCCAAGGCATGGGCATGATGCAGCGCGCGTTCACGCGGGCTGTGGTTGCACGAATGATTACCACCATTACCCCCGCGGCCACCTGAGCACGCGCAGGTGGCCGTTTCGGCAGCCACCTGGTGATCGCTCTCTTCTCCCCCAAGACGAATGCACGAAACCCAGCTCTGGCAGCTGGGTTTTTTTGTTTGTTCGTTAGCCGGAGAAGTCCATGTACCGCGATCCCGTCCCATCCCTAGAGCCTCAACCGTTGCACGCCACCACCGTGGCGATGCGCCCTCTGCGCGTGGGCATGATCGGCATTGGCACCGTGGGCGCAGGCACCTTCCGCGTGCTGGCGCGCAACCAGGCGCTCATCGCGGGCCGCGCGGGGCGCGGCATCAAGATGGTGGTGGTCTGCGCCCGCAGCCTGGCCCGTGCCATGAGCGTGGTGGGCAAGGACGTGGCGCTGACCAACGACCCCATGCAGGTCGCCACGCACCCCGATGTGGACGTGCTGGTGGAGGCCGCGGGCGGCACCGGCCCGGCGCGTGAATGGGTGCTGGCCGCCATCCGCGCGGGCAAGCATGTGGTCACGGCCAACAAGGCGCTGCTGGCGGTGCATGGCAACGAGATCTTCGCCGCCGCGCGCCAGCACGGCGTGGTCGTGGCGTACGAAGGCGCGGTGGCGGTGAGCATCCCCATCGTCAAGGCGCTGCGCGAGGGCCTCACGGCCAACCGCATCGAATGGGTGGCCGGCATCATCAACGGCACCACCAACTTCATCCTGAGCAAGATGCGCGACGAAGGCGTGGGCTTTGCCGAAGCGCTCGCCCAGGCCCAGGCGCTGGGCTACGCCGAGGCCGACCCGACCTTCGACATCGAGGGCATCGACGCCGCGCACAAGATCACGCTGCTGGCCGCCAATGCGTTTGGCATGCCGGTGCGTTTTGCCGATGCGCAGGTGGAAGGCATCACCGCGCTGCAGGGGCTGGACGTGGCGTGTGCGGAGCAGCTGGGCTTTCGCATCAAGCTGCTGGGCGTGGCCAAGCGGCGCGAGGACGGTGACGCCGAAGGGGTGGAGCTGCGCGTGCAGCCCGCGCTGGTGCCCGCCACGCATTTGCTGGCGCATGTGAACGGGTCGATGAACGCCGTGATGGTCAAGGGCGATGCAGCGGGCGTGACGATGTACTACGGCGCGGGCGCGGGGTCCGAGCAAACTGCATCGGCCGTGATTGCCGACCTGGTGGATGTGGCGCGGCTCGATGGCACGCGTGCCGCGCAGCGGGTGCCGCACCTGGGGTTTCACGCAGACGCGGTCAACGAAGGCCTGGCCGTGTTGCCCCGCGCGGCCGTGCACACGCGCCACTATCTGCGCGTGCCGGTACACAGCGCGCAGCAGATCGAGGCCGTGGGCGCCTGGCTGGCCGCGCAGCAGGTGCCGGTGCTGCAGGTGGCCTTGGCCGCCGAGAAATCACTGCCACCGGGCAGCCACACCCAGGTGCTGGTGCTGACGGACGCCGTGGCGCAGGCCAACGTGGACCTGGCGGTGCATGCGCTGGCCGCACACCCTGCGGTGGCAGGCCCGGTGGTGACACTGCGGGTGGAACTGCTGGAGGGCTGAGAACCCCGTGGGACACGCGATTTTGTGTCAAGAAAGGCGCTAGCTCTTATCCATCAAGCGCTAGCAGCTATCAATTTTGACAAACCCCGTTGCTCATGGCATCAAGCCCCCCAACACCAGCGCGGCCATGTCCTCTGCTGCGGATGTGCCCTCGGCCATCAGGCCCTGCACCACGCCCGCGCGGTCCGTGTCGGTACGGTTCTGGCTGACTTTCCAGATGCCTTCCCAGCGGTCCACCGGCAGTTCGATGCCCACGATGGCGTGCAGCAGTTTGTCGATGTAGTCGGGCGGGGCATCGTCAATGCGCCAAGGGTCCGGGCGGTGGGCCTCGTGCCGCTCACTCAGGGTGTGCAGGATGGCGCGCAACTGAACCGGGTCGTCCACTGCGTGGAGCGTGCCGTGGGCGTGCACGGTGGCGTAGTTCCAGGTGGGCACCTGTTTGCCGTCGATGGCCTTGGACGGGTACCAGGAGGGCGAGACGTAGGCCTGTGGGCCGTGGAACACCGCCACGGCGGCCTGCGGCAGCAGTGGCAGGACACCGTTGGCACGCCCCACGTGGCCCACCAGCGTGCCGTGGGGGCCACGCGTGGGGTCCAGGTACAGCGGCACATGGTTCACATGCAGCACGCCTTCGTGCGATACGACCAGGGTGGCCAGGGGCTGGGCCCGCACCAGGGCCTGCAGGATGGCCGGGGCCGTCACCTGGAACTGGCGGTTGGCAATCGTCATGTCAGGCCCCTTCCACTTCCAGCACGGGCGCGCAGTCGATCCGCGTCTTGACCGAGTTGGCCAGGAAACACGACGCGTGGGCGCGGTGGTGCAGGTCGTCGAGTTGTGCGGCGCTGGGCGCGTGGGCCGCGTC
Organism: Acidovorax sp. Root267; assembly: GCF_001429215.1. Lineage (NCBI taxonomy): Bacteria > Pseudomonadati > Pseudomonadota > Betaproteobacteria > Burkholderiales > Comamonadaceae > Acidovorax > Acidovorax sp. Root267. The sequence continues at coordinate 431,677 of NZ_LMJC01000012.1, read as the reverse complement.
AAAGCGCGTGACGGGGCTCAACTGCACCTGGGTAACGACGAGTTGGCCCTGCTCGTTTTTGGCCATGGTGCCCACGGCCGCGTCGGTGTAGCTGTTGAGCCGAAAGCCCGCACGGCTGGCCAAATCCATGAACCACAGCATGTGGCAGCTGGAGAGGGCCGCCACATAGGCTTCTTCAGGGTCCACGGCCGCGGCGTCGGAATACGGCAGCGGCACCACATGGGGCGACGACGATGCGGCCACGGTGGCGCCACCATCGAAGTGCCAGGTGTGGGCGCGGTGGTAGCGCTTGTCCAGAAAGTCGTCGTTGCCGCGCTGCCAGGTGACGGTGGCGATGTGTGGGGCCATGGGGTTCTCTCAACAAAGGCGGATCGCACGGTGGCGACCCGGGTTTCTACAATGGTTCTTCAGTTTATGGCGGCATCACAACATTGAAAGGGCCAATTCGTGCCTCGCCCCGGAGCCAATCGCCCCCCCACCGCCACCACCCTGCGCCAGCAGGTTTATGAGCAATTGCGCCGCGCCATCGAGCAGGGCAGCCTGCGCGCGGGCACGCGGCTGCCGCCGTCGCGCGAGCACGCAAGCAGCCTGGGCGTGTCGCGCAACACCGTGCTGTGGGCCGTGCAGCGGCTGCAGGCCGAAGGGTATGTGGAAGCGCGGGTGGGCGACGGCACCTATGTGTCGCAGGCCGTGGCGGCCACCTCGGCCGCCCCGCAAGGCCTGGTGGCGCCGCCCCGGGGCCTGTCACGCCGGGGGCAGCTGATTGCCGACACGGCGGCGCGCTGGCGCCCCCCGCTGGCGGCCGCCAAGGCGTTCCGCATTGGCGCGCCCGAGGTCGCCACCTTTCCGTTTGTGCTGTGGGACCGGCTCACCCGCCAGGCCAGCGCCCGCCAGCGCGTGGACCGCGCCCAGTACCTGGACCCGGCCGGGGACCCGGACCTGCGCCAGGCCGTGGCGCAATGGCTGTGGGCCTCGCGCGGCATCCGCTGCGATGCGGCGCAGGTGGTGGTGTGCTCGGGCTCGCAGCAAGGCATCGACCTCATTGCACGGCTGCTGCTGGATGTGGGCGACGAGGTGCTGGTGGAAGACCCCGGCTACCCCGGCATCCGCGCCAGCCTGCTGGGGCATGGCGCGCTGGCGCGGCCGGTGGGCATGGATGCCGACGGCATGCGCATCGACGAGGCCGCCACCCGCTGGCCCGCTGCGCGCATGGCGGTGGTCACGCCCACCCACCAGTTCCCCACGGGGGTCGGCATGGGCCTGGTGCGGCGGCAGGCGCTGCTGCAATGGGCCCGCGCACACGACGCCTGGGTGGTGGAAGACGACTACGACGGCGAGTTTCAATACGGCAGCAACACGCAGCGCGTGCCCGCGCTGTGCAGCCTGCCGGGGTCCGAGCGGGTGCTGTACGTGGGCACGTTCTCCAAGACCCTGCACCCCGGGCTGCGCCTGGGCTTTGTGGTGGTGCCACCCGCGCTGGTGGAGGCCTTTGCCATGGCCCGCGCCATCACCGACCGGCATGCACCCGGTGATGCGCAAGCGGTGCTGGCGCGCTTCATTGCCGAGGGGCACCTGCTGCGCCACTTGCGGCACATGCGGGAGCTGTATCTGCAGCGCCAACAGGTGCTGATCAGCGCCCTGGCCGGCGCCAGCGATGGCGCGGTGCAGCTGTGGCCCAGCGACCGGGGCATGCACCTGCTGCACGAAGGCGCGCCCGGCACCGATGATGAGGCGATCAGCCGCAAGGCGCTGGCAGCGGGTGTGATGCTGGCGCCGCTGTCGCGCTATGCCATGCAGTCCCCGCGCAGGGGCTGGCTGCTGGGGTACGCAGGGTATGACACGCCCGAGATCCTGGCGGCGGCGCGGGTGGTGGGGGCACTGCTGCGCGGAGCCGCGTGAGGATGCGCGAGGCCGCGTGGGTTCAGAGGCGTGGCAACGGCGCGGATTGCGCGTCCGTCATCTTCGTGCGGGCAGTCTGCGGCTGCGCTGCATCACGCCACCAGTGTTTCGACAGGGCCGGTGTGCGGATGTCCAGGCGCTCGCCCATGACGGGCGCCACCAGCGGCACGGCAGCGTTGGCTGCCAGCGCGGTGATGCGTTCAAACGGCTCCGTCCAGGGGTGCATGGCCAGGTCAAACGTGCCGTTGTGGATGGGCATGAGGTGGCGGCCCTTCACGTCCAGGTGGGCCTGCAGGCTTTCGTGGGGCTGCATGTGCACATCGGGCCATTGCGCGTCGTAGGCACCGGTCTCGATCATCGTGAGGTCGAACGGGCCAAAGCGCTCGCCGATGGCCTTGAAGCCATCGAAGTAGCCCGTATCGCCACTGAAGAAGATGCGCAACTGATCGGAGCCTTGCCCGCTCATCAGCACCCACGACGCCCACAGCGTGCGGTTGCCGTCCGACAGGCTGCGCCCCGAAAAGTGCTGGGCGGGTGTGGCCACCAGGCGCAGGCCCTCGATGGTGGTGCCTTGCCACCAGTCGAATTGCTGCACCTTGGCGGCGGGCACCCCCCAGGCGATGAGCCGGTCACCCACGCCCAGTGGGGCCACAAAGTGGGCCACCTTGGGTGCCAGTTGCTGGATGGCGTCGTAGTCCAGGTGGTCATAGTGGTCGTGCGACAGGATCACGCCCGTGATGGGCGGCAGGTCGTCCAGGGCGATGGGCGGCGCATGGAACCGCTTGGGGCCCAGAAACTGGAACGGCGATGCGCGCTCGGAGAACACCGGGTCGGTCAGCCAGAACTTGCCTTCGATCTTGAGCAGCATGGTGGAGTGGCCCAGGCGCCACAGGCTACGGTCGGGCGCGGCCAGCAGGTCGGCCTGCGACAGCGCCTGCACCGGCAGGGCTTGGCGGGGCACGGTGTCGGCCGGCTTGCCTGTGGCAAAGCGCCACATGATGGCGGCGGTCTTGAACAAACCCGGCTGTTCGCGCGGGGCGGTGTTGCGGAACTTGCCGTCCACCTGCTGGGGCGAGTCGGCATACGAGGTGGCGGGCAACGAGGCGCAGGAGAGGATGCTGTAGGCCATGGCAACAAGGGCAGTGAGGATGAGGAGGAATCGGGACATGCGGCGGGGCATGGGGCTCTTTCTTAAAAGTGCACTGCACAGTGTAGTTCACTTTTTAAAAAAGTAAACTCGCCGGTGTAAAATGACCCCATGACCCTTGTTCCCACCCCGTCCCGCCTGACCGACCGCAAGCGCGAGGCCATCGTGCAGGCCGCCATTGCCGAGTTTCGCGAGCACGGTTTCAACGGCACCAGCATGGACCGCGTGGCCGCGGCGGCCGAGGTTTCCAAGCGCACCGTGTACAACCATTTCCCCAGCAAGGACGAACTCTTCGAGGCCATCCTGGGGCACCTGTGGGACCGCAGCCAATCGCTGGCCGAGGTGGCCTACGACGCGGGCCACCCGCTGCGGGACCAGCTGCTGCAGGTGCTGGAGCACAAGATGCAGCTGCTCAACGACGCGAGCTTCATCGACCTCTCGCGCGTGGCCATGGCAGAAATCATACACACGCCCGAACGCGCCGAGGCGATGGTGACCCGCCTGTCCGAAAAGGAAGAGGGCCTGCCCCGGTGGATCCGTGCGGCCCAGCAGGACGGGACCCTGCGTGCCAACGTGGACCCGCAATACGCAGCGCACCAGCTGCACGGCATGGTCAAGGCCTTTGCCTTCTGGCCCCAACTGGCCATGGGCCGCCCCCCGCTGGACGCGGCCCAGCAGCAGCAGGTGCTGGCCGATGCGGTGGACATGTTTTTAGGGTTCTACGCGGTGGCGCGCTGACTTACTGCCGGCCGACCGCAACGCCGCCTCAAAGCATCCGCGCATCCGCATTGCGGTTTGCACTACGCTTGGCCGTTTCCCCACACAGCTTCAGACACCGATGCCTCTTGCCCCCTACCTCGACACCGCCCCGGTTCTGGACACCGGCGTTTTCATCCATGATTCCGCCCAGGTCATCGGCGACGTCACCCTGGGTCGCGACAGCTCGGTGTGGTGCAACGCCGTGCTGCGCGGCGACGTGAACCGCATCGTGGTCGGCGCCTGCAGCAACGTGCAGGACCTGACCATGGGCCATGTATCGCACCGCAATGCAGCCAAGCCCGAGGGCTCGCCGCTTGTCATTGGCGACTACGTCACCATCGGCCATTCGGTCATCCTGCACGGCTGCCGCATCGGCAACGAATGCCTCATCGGCATGGGCTCCATCGTGATGGACGACGCCGTCATCGAAGACCGCGTGATGCTGGGCGCGGGCAGCCTGGTCTCGCCCGGCAAGGTGCTGGAGAGCGGCTACCTCTACATCGGCCGCCCGGCCGTGCGCCAGCGTGCGCTCACCGAGGCCGAGATGGCCTACCTCAAGTATTCGGCCGAGCACTATGTGCGCGTGAAGAACAACTACCAGGCCACGCCCACACCGGCACCAGCCGCCTGATCCTCCCCGGGTTACCGCCGTGGCCCCCCTGTGCGCCGCGGCCCATAATTTCTGGTGTATGAGCGAACTTCTTCAGCAACTGTCCGAATCCGTCTCCACCGCCCAGTCGGTGGAGGAACTGACGCGGCCGCTTCTGGAAATGCTGGAGGCGGTGACGGGGCTGGAGTCCACCTACCTCACCTCCATCGACGAGGTCCAGGGTGTGCAGCATGTGCTGTATGCACGCAACTCCAGCGCCATGCAGATTCCCGAAGGCCTTGTCGTGCCCTGGAACGACACGCTGTGCAAACGCGCGCTGGAAGAAGGCCGCACCTTCACCGACGACGTGCCGGCCTGCTGGGGCGATTCGCAGGCGGCGCGCGACCTCAACATCCGCACCTACGTGAGCAAGCCCGTCCGCATGGGCAACGGCGCGCTGTACGGCACGCTGTGCGCGGCCAGCACCCACACGCGCCCACGCACGCCCGAGGCCGAGCGCATCCTCACGCTGTTCGCCTACCTGATCGGCCAGCAGGTGGAGCGCGAGCAACTCATCCAGAAGCTGCTGTCGGCCAACGAACAGCTGGCGACCATGGCGGCCACCGATCAGCTCACAGGAATGCCCAACCGACGGGCCCTCGTGGAATCGCTGGAGCGGATGCTCGCGCAAGGCCGGCGCCGGCAGATGGGGGTCCAGATCGCGTTCATCGACCTGGATGGCTTCAAGGCCATCAACGATACCCATGGCCATGAGGTGGGCGACCAATTCCTCATCGCCATCGCGCAGCGGCTGCAAGGCCTGCTGCGCGCCGAGGACCTGGCCGCACGCCTGGGTGGCGACGAGTTTGTGGTGATCAGCCTGAGCGCGCACGGTGGCGACGCAGCGCACTCTGCACAGGACGCACTGAGCCAGCGCATCACGCAGGTCACCCAGGGCCGCTTTGACCTGCCGGGCGCCTCACTGGACTACGGCGGCGCCAGCGTGGGCGTCGTCACCATTGCCCCAGACCAGCCACACGGCACCGAAGAGGCACTGCGCGTGGCGGACCAGACCATGTACCAGGTCAAGCTCGCGCGCCGGCGGGCCGAAGACACCGTGGCCCAGGCGCGCAGCGGGCTGGCAGCCCACCGCTGAGCCGCACCGAAAAGGCAGGCCCCCGCCTGCGGCAGTAGCCACACCCGCACGGGAGAAACCGCAGGCCCGGATAATCGGGGCTTACCAACCCCCGCGTCCCATGGCCTCTTCTCCGTGCCGCGTGCTCTCTGTCATCCCCCCGATGACGCAGCTGAACACGCCCTATCCGTCCACCGCCTACCTCACGGGCTTTCTGCGCTCGCGCGGCGTCACCGCGTTCCAGGAAGACCTGGCGCTGGCGCTGGTGCTGCAACTGCTCTCGCCCGAGGGCCTGAAGGCCGTGGCTACCAAGGTGGACGCACTGCCCACCAAAAAACAAAGCCCCGCCGTGCAGAGCTTTGCCGCGCAGAAGGACCGGTACCTCGCCACCATTCGCCCGGCCATCGCCTTCCTGCAGGGCCGGGACAGCACGCTGGCGCACCGCATCGCCGGGCGGCACTACCTGCCCGAGGGGCCGCGCTTTGCCACGCTCGACGTGTATGTGGACGACGAGGGCGGCGACCCGCTGGGCTGGGCGTTTGGCGCCCTGGGCCTGCACGACAAGGCCAAGCACCTGGCCACGCTGTACCTGAACGACCTGGCCGATGTGCTGCGCGATGCGGTGGACGAGCGTTTTGAGTTTGTGCGCTACGCCGAATCGCTGGCGGGCAGCCAGCCCACGTTTGACCCGCTGGCCGATGCGCTGGCCGCGCCGCCTACGCTGGTGGACGACATGCTGCAGCAGCTCACGCACGAGGCCCTGGAGCGCCACACGCCCGATGTGGTGTTGCTCTCGGTGCCTTTCCCGGGCTCGGTGTATGCGGCGTTTCGCATTGCACAGGCCATCAAGGCGCGTCACCCGCAGGTGGTGACGGTGCTGGGCGGCGGTTTTGTGAACACCGAGCTGCGCGAGCTGGCCGACCCGCGCGTGTTCGACCATTTCGACTACGTGACGCTGGACGCCGGCGAGCGCCCGCTGCTGGCGCTGCTGGAACATGTGCGCGGCGAGCGCGGCCGCCAGCGCTTAGTGCGTACCTTTGTGCGTGGAGACGATGGCGCGGTGCAGTACATCAACATGATGGAAGCCGACGTGGCCTTCGCCGAGGTGGGCACACCCACCTGGGACGGCCTGCCGCTGGACCGCTACCTCTCGCTGCTGGACATGCTCAACCCCATGCACCGGCTGTGGAGCGACGGGCGCTGGAACAAGCTCACCGTGGCGCACGGCTGCTATTGGAAGAAGTGCAGTTTTTGCGACGTGAGCCTGGACTACATCAGTCGCTACGAGGGCGCGAGCGCCGAGGTGCTGGCCGACCGCATCGAGGCCATCGTGCGCGAGACGGGGCAGACGGGCTTTCACTTTGTCGACGAAGCCGCGCCGCCCAAGGCGCTGAAAGCACTGGCCACCGAGCTGATTGCACGCAACGCGGGCATCAGCTGGTGGGGCAATGTGCGGTTCGAGAAAACCTTCACGCCCGACCTGGCCGAGCTGATGGCCGACAGTGGCTGCATTGCGATTTCGGGTGGGCTCGAAGTGGCCTCCGACCGGCTGCTCACTCTCATGAAAAAAGGCGTGTCGGTGGACCAGGTGGCGCGCGTGACGCGGGCGTTCACCGACGCGGGCATCCTGGTGCATGCGTACCTGATGTACGGCTTTCCGACCCAGACGGTGCAGGACACGGTGGATGCGCTCGAATACGTGCGCCAGCTGTTCGCCAACGGCTGCATCCAGAGCGGCTTCTTCCACCGCTTTGCCTGCACCGTGCACTCACCGGTCGGCAAGAACCCCGAGGAATACGGCGTGACCCTGGCGCCGCTGCCCCCGGGTGACTTTGCCAAGAACGACGTGGCCTTCATCGACCCCACGGGCGTGGACCACGACGCGCTGGGCGGCGCGCTCAAGAAGGCCATCTACAACTACATGCATGGCATCGGGCTCGAAGAAGACGTGCGCAGCTGGTTCCCCTTCAAGGTGCCCAAGACCACGGTGCAGCGCAACCGCATCGAGCGGGCGCTGCGCGAGCGGGGTTGACGAACGGCTGGTGGGTCGATGGTTCGGATAAAAAGTGCCGCCAGCGCTTATCCAACAAGCGCTGATTGCTATCAATAACAGAGCATTGACATGCCCCAGCTCCCCCGCCGTCCCGGATTCACCGCCGCCATCTTCGACATGGACGGACTGCTGGTCGATTCCGAGCGTGTGACCCTGCGTGCCTGGATCGGCGCCGCGCGGGCGCGGGGCATGGCGCTGGCCGAGGCCGACTACCTGCAGGTGGTGGGGCGCGCGTCCACCGATTCCGACGCCATGCTCACTGCCCTACTGGGTGGTCCGCACGTGTTCGAGCAGGTGCTGGCCGATGTGGCGGTGCGGCTGTCCGATGGCGGGCCAGAGCCGCTGTTTCCCCTCAAACCTGGCGCCGCATCGCTGCTGCAGGCGCTGCGGCACGCAGGTGTGCCGTGCGCGGTGGCGTCATCGTCGCGCCGCGACGAAATCGAGCACCGGTTGGGCCGGGTGGGCGTGCTGCACCACTTTCAGGCGTGGGCCGGCGGCAACGAGGTGCCGCGTGGCAAACCCGACCCCGCCCTGTACCGGCTGGCGGCCGGGCGCCTGGGCGTGGACCCCGCGCAGTGCCTGGCCTTTGAAGACAGCGAAAACGGCGCACGCGCCGCACAGGCTGCGGGCGTGGCGGTGGTGATCGTGCCGGACCTCAAGCAACCCGCCGCCGATGTGGCCGGGCGCAGCCATGGCGTGCTCGAATCGCTGGTGTCGGCGCACGACCATTTGCCACGCTGGTTCGTGGCGGTGGGGACGCTAAAAACAGATGAAATTGGCTCCTAGCGCTTATCTATAAGGCGTGAACAGCTATCAAATTCAGAGCGTTTGCTATTTCTGCTTCTGGTAGGCCTTGTCAGCCGGAGGCCCCCGGTCTGTGTCCAGCAAGCCCCGCTTCACGTCGCGGTAGGCCTGCTCCATCTGGACGTCGGGCTTGCCGTGGGTCATGTCCACCGATTCGTCGCGTTCATGGGGCAGGAGAGGTTCGGGCTCGCTCAGGTCTTCAGGTCCGCTGCCTGGCTGCGGCTGGGGCTGGGTGGTATTCACGCGCCGCTCGGTGCGGGCGGGAACGGGAGCGGAGGGGGTGATCTCCTCTTCCGTGCGGGGGGCGGTGGGGGTCGTTTTCATGCTGGGCCTTGGTATGCAACGTAGAGTCCCTCCACCCTAACGCCGCTGGCCGCCCCGCGCTGTAGGCCCAGTCCCCGCGCCGCTGCGGGCGTGCGGAGCCTGCTGTCACCAAAACAACCACCGCTCCAGCGCATTGAGCACGATGACCACGATCACGCCGATCAAGAAGAGGATCGCCTTGCGGCGCGCCTGCGCGCTCACCACCAGCTTGTAGGCCGTGTACGCGGCGAGCGTGCCCACAAAAGGCGCCGCGATGGCGGCACCTGACAAGACGATGGCCACGAGCTTGCCCCAGCCGTCGGTCCCGCCCATTGTCCAGATCGAACGCAAGTAGATCGCGCTCGGAATGGCCAGGCCCAACCACAGCACCCCGGACGCCACCGCAACGCTGACGTGGTGCGCGAGCAGGCCATAAAGCAACACGACGCCCGCAGCGCCACCACAGAACGCGAGCAGCCGGAGCCAGCGCGGCAGAGGCGCGTCAGCGCGGCGGGAAGCCTTGGCTGCATCAGCCGCCTTCTTGCCCGCTGTGGCGGTAGCCGCTGCCGCCGCCTGGGCACGTTGTTGTTGCTGTTGTTGCATCTCGGCGGATTCACGGGCGCCGCGCAGGAAGTCGTCCACCGCCGGGTTGTCCACCTGAACCAGAATACGGACCGTGCGCGACAGGGCCTGGTCGTGCTGGGGCAGTTCGGTCTGCAAGGTGGCCCCTTGACTGAACCATTCCCCCATCTGCGCCAGCCACCCCACACCGGAGGGCGGCAGCCCGAAGCCGCCCTCCGCCGTGCGGCACAGGTAATGCTGGGTGCTCTGCGGCGGGACGAACTGCCGCGCGCTGTACCGGGGCAAATAGCATTGCATCAGCGGTGCAGCCGCCGGCTGGCCGGGGCGGCCCAGGCGCAGCGCAAACTCGGGCAAGGGCACGGGCTCGCTCAGTCCATTGCGCACGCCCAGCCAAAGGTAAAGGCCCCGGACTCGCCCATCCTTGGCCCGATGCACCCAGAGGCCGGGGCCTTCTTGCGCAATGTCTGCGCCCAGGGCGTCGAGTTCGGACGGTAGCGGGGCACCGGGGCCGTCCATGTCCCATTGCGGCCGCAGGTGGGCTTTCAGGATGGAGGGCCACACCCTGCGCGCGCGGCGCTGCAGGTCGTCAGCATCGACCCCCCGCCCATGGGTGATGGCAGCTTCGATGGTGCGGCCGGCCTGCGCCGGCTGCCCTTCCAGGGCGAGCAACCATTCGTCGAGCAAAGCCAGCCGCAAATAGAGCGCATCAGCCTCTTGTCCCAGGGCCTCCGCCGCGCGCCCCCAGGCATACCGGGCAGGCTGCTGCGGTACCAGCTCCTGCGCCAGCAATCGCTGGCGCGCAGAGCTGTCAGCCTGGGCAGCCGAAGGCGGGGCTTTTTGTGCCCACGCGCCAGATGTGCCCATGCACAGCAGCACCACGAACCCCAGCGCCCGCAGCAAGATGCCTGGCGCACTTTCCGCCCAGCCTGGGACAAGGCTTGCCCGTACCCCAGGCGTGCCGCGCAGCGGCGAACCGCAGTTCTGCGCACATCCCCCCGCATATCCCCCCCGCATCATTGCTCTCCTGTAGCTATGCGGGGATTTTCTTTCATGGCTACCGTGGGGGTCCAGTCTGTCCATCCGCCACAAGGCATCGCCAGGCCCCATCCCTTCATTGGCATGCGACACTACTGTATGTCTCAACAGGTGTGGGCCGCGCAGGCCCTTGAATCTTTCGATGCGGTGGTATCGGCCACCGAGGGTTTTCGCAGCCGCGCCGGCCAGCGGCTGATGGCCGAGCAGGTGGCGCGCACGTTCAGCAGCGCCACGCTGGGCAAGGTGGATGAAGAAAGTGGCGAGGCGGCGCCCACGCGCTCCATCGCCGTCATCCAGGCGGGCACGGGCGTGGGCAAGTCGCTGGCGTATTGCGCGCCTGCCATTGCGCTGGCGCTGTCGCGCGGCACGCGGGTGCTGATCTCTACCGCCACCGTGGCATTGCAGGAGCAGCTGGTCAACAAGGACCTGCCCGCGCTGGCGGCGCTGCTGCCGCAGCCCTTCAAATTTGCGCTGGCCAAGGGGCGCGGGCGCTATGTGTGCAAGCTCAAGCTCGACCGGCTGGCGGGCACGGGAGAGGCCGAAGAAGAGGGCGACGACGACCTGTTTGCCGAGGAGGAAGCCGCCGCCCGCGCCAAGCGCCCCCGGCACGAGACCGAGGCGCGCATCCAGTTTTATTCAACGATGGCGCAGACCCTGTCGAAAGGCGCCTGGGATGGTGACCGCGACAGCCTGGACACGCCCCCCGAGCCCGAGGTGTGGAGCCCCGTGGCGGCCGAGGGCGCCTCGTGCACCGGCAAACATTGCCCGGCCTTCAGCCAGTGCACCTACTACGACAAGCGCAAGGAGCTGGTGGGTGCGCAGGTGATTGTGGCCAACCACGATTTGCTGCTGTCGTCGCTGGGCGCGCGCGTGTTGCCGGAGCTGGACAACTGCCTGCTGGTGCTGGACGAAGCCCACCACCTGCCCGCCACGGCGCTCGACCAGTTTGCCTGCAGCATGGATCTCTCGCGCATCACGTGGATCGAGCGGCTGTCGAGCCGGGGCCTGCGCATTGGGGCACTGCTGGAGGTCGAAGAGATTGCCGACATCCCCAAGCACGCGGCCCAGTTGCGGCAGACGCTGCAGGACCTGGCCCGCATCGTGATGGATGTGTACGGCCCCGCGCTCAAAAGCCAGAAGGACACCTGGGGCCCAGCGCGGGTGCGCGTGCCACGGGGTGAACTGCCCGAGCCACTCATCGCGCCGCTCGGCCTGCTGGCCGCCAGTGCCGATGGTTTCCTGGAAGCGCTGCGCGCCATCAGCAAGGCCCTGCGCGCCGAGATGCGCGACAAGCCTGACGAGGCCAAGCGCCTGTCCACGCTGTACGCGCAGATCGGCATGCTGGCGCCGCGCCTGGAAGAGCTGCACGCCACCGCGCAACTGCTGCTGCAGGATGCGCCCCAGGGCGCCGACCGCAGCTTCGTGCCCGCCGCAAAGTGGTTCACGCTGGAGGTGGATGGTGACTTCATCGTGGTCAAGGCGCACGCCAGCCCCATCCTGCCGGGCACCACGCTGCGCAACCACTTGTGGAGCGCGGTGCGCGGTGCGGTGCTGACATCGGCCACGCTGACCAGCTGCGGCAATTTCGATTTCTTTTTGCGCGAGGCCGGCCTGCATGGCGACGATTCCGCCACCACGCTGGAGGTGGCCAGCCCCTTCAACTACGCCGCGCAGGGCACGCTGATTGCCGCCGAGACACGCGCCGACCCCAAGAACGCTGCGCAGTTCACCACCGAGATGGTCGATGCGCTGCTGCACGACATCGCGCGCGTGGAATACGGCGCGCTGGTACTCTTCACCTCGCGCGAACAGATGCGACAGGCCGTGGACGCGCTGCCCACCGCCATGCGCAGCGTGGTGCTGGTGCAGAACGCGCTGCCGCGCACGCAGCTGCTGCGCCGCCACCGTGAGCGGGTGGAGAACGGCGAGCCCTCGGTCATCTTTGGCATGCAGTCGTTTGGCGAGGGGCTGGACCTGCCCGGGCGCCTGTGCGAGTCGGTGTTCATCACCAAGCTACCCTTTGCCCCGCCCGACGACCCGGTGGGCGAGGCCCGCGCCGAGTGGCTGCGCGCCGTGGGGCGCGACCCGTTCAGCGAACTGGTGGTGCCCGCCACTGCCATCCGCCTGGCGCAATGGGTGGGCCGCGCCATCCGCACCGAAGAGGACCAGGCGCACGTGTATTGCTACGACAAGCGGCTGACGCGCACCAGCTACGGCCAGCGGCTGCTCAAGGGCCTGCCGCCGTTTGCGCTGGAGCGGCGGCCAGTGGCTTGAAATCACCGTGCCTTGACCCCGCCGCTCCTTCAAAGGGGATGTGAAGCAAGCACTCTAAAGTGCGATAACTTATTGAGAGTTTCCAAATTCACGACATCCACCAACCGTTCGGGCTGAGCCCGTCGAAGCCAGGGCGCTCCTCTGCGAAAGCCCTTCGACAAGCTCAGGGCGAACGGTTTCAAAGATGTCGTGAATTCCGAAAGCATCAATAGATAGTTAGATATCGCCGCGACAATAGGATGATCCGCAGTCATTCAATGTCGTCGGTGTGAGTTTCAGACATGTCATGTACCGAATTTTCTCAGGACTCTTCCATGATCAGAACCGTTCAAGTTGATGGGTTCAAGTCCATCGTTTCGCAGGCTTTGGAACTTGGGCGGGTTAACTGCTTCATCGGAGCTAACGGCGTCGGCAAAAGCAACGTTCTCGAAGCAGTGGGCGTTCTTGGCGCCGCTGCCAATGGAAAGGTGGACGACGAAGCCCTCTTGCGACGCGGTGTGCGCCCAGGGGTTCCACGGCTCTATAAGACATCGTTCGACTCAGCTAGCGTCCCTCCACACATTGGGTTGTCTGCGCATAGCGACCAGAACGCCAACTATCGCGTATCGTTGCTAAACCCACTCGAAAACCCCGACCCGGCATGGACCTTCAAGACGGAACGCCTTGCAGTGGGCGCCGACGAAATCGTTGCCGATGGGGTGCGTAACCGGCGCAACCTCACCCCCATAGCGGGCCTTGCAGCCCTCAAGTTGGTTGATGTTCCAACGAACAGCCCAGCCGCTGACTTGATGCAGCGCCTACAAACTTTTGCGATCTACTCGCCCAACACACCAACCCTTCGCGCAATGGTCGGCGACCCACAATCGCGCAATCCGGTGGGGCTGGCCGGTGGTGGCTTGGCCGAAGGGTTTGCCGATTTTCGCAAGGCGATGCTTGATCATGACGAAGATTTGCTCGACAGCGTGTTCGAGTTGGTCGACTGGGTCGCAGACATTCAAACCACATCTTCTGCAGGTGCGCTTTTATCACCCTCGGTGGCACGAACCAAAGATGTTTTGAAGTTCACCGATCGGTTCATGCGCAAGAGTCGCAATACCCTGACAGCGTATGACGCGAGCGAAGGGGCTTTGTATGTGCTTTTTTGCGCAATTCTTTGTCTGTCGCCCCAAGCTCCCAACTTCTTTGCCATTGATAACCTGGACCAAGCTTTGAACCCCCGGTTGGTTGGACGGCTAACAGCCAAACTGTCTGGATGGCTGCAGCGCGGCAGCAAGCATAGGCAACTGCTGTTCACTGCGCACAACCCTGCGGTACTAGATGGGCTGGACTTGACGGATCCGGAGATCCGTCTTTTTGCGGTGGAGCGCAACAGTGACGGGCACACAGTGGTTCGGCGCATTGAATTGAATGCCGACCTCCAGAGTTTGCACACGTCATACCCTTTGTCGAGATTGTGGTTGATGGGAAATTTGGGAGCTATCCCGAATGTCTGATCCCCGTATTGCCGTGGTAGCCGAAGGGCCAACCGACATAGTCGTTATTGAAGCAGCACTCAAGGCCTTGCTGCAGCGTCCATTCTTACTAAACCAATTACAGCCAGAACCCACTCGACCCGACATGGGCAACGGCTGGGGTGGTGTATTCAAGTGGTGTCAAGAATTCCGCCAAAGGGGTGCGGTAAGCATAGAGGCTGACCCTACATTGAGCCAGTTTGATCTGGTCATCGTGCACCTGGATGCCGATGTAGCAGATAAAAACTACGCCGATTGCGGCAATGCCGTTCTGCAGGCATCACTGGGTTTGGCACGATTGCCTTGTGCCCAGCCCTGTCCGCCGCCAGTCCATACGGTGGCGGCTCTTGAAGCCGTATTGCTCAGTTGGCTAGGTCTTGCTGCAACCGGTCCCAAGAGCCTTTTCTGCATTCCCTCGAAAGCTACAGAGGCATGGTTGGCTGCCGCAGTGTTGCCCCAGGGACATGCATTGCATGACGGGCTGGAGTGCCGGTTGGATCTGGAAAGTCAATTGGCGAAGCTTTCCAAGAAGGAACGGATCCGGAAAACGGGACGCGAGTATCAGAGCTGGTCCCAGACCATTGCAATCCAGTGGGCGCAAGTCACGGCGCGATGCTCTCAAGCCACCGCTTTTGAGCAGCAGATACACAATGCTGCCCGGAATTTCCCTGTTTGAGATCGCCGCATTGCCACCTGCGCATAACGCGGGCCCCGGCCAATCAGTAACCCCTATACGAAATACCATGCCCCACGCCATTCCCGCCTGCCCCCAGTGCGGCCAGGAAAACACCTACCCCGATGGCAGCAACTACGTGTGCCCCGACTGCAGTTTTGAATGGCCGCAAGTGGCCGACACGGCAGACACCGACGCCGATGCAGGCGACGGCATCGTGCGCGATGCCAATGGCAACCCGCTGGCCGACGGCGACGCCGTGATCCTGGTGAAGGACCTCAAGGTCAAGGGCTCGTCGTCCACGCTCAAGAAAGGCACCAAGATCAAAAGCATCCGCCTGGTCGACGGCGCCGACGGACACAACGTGGACTGCAAGACCGACCTGGGGAGCATGTTGCTGAAGTCGGAATTTTTGAAGAAGGCGTGAAGCGCCTTCCCTCCATCTTGCGCAGCACCTTATTTTTCACCATGCCAGCACGGGAGCCGCTGCGCAAGGCGGCATACGAGGCACCGCCGCACGGAGGGCATCGGTAGCGTCTGGCCCGGTCTGGTCAGACGGGCTGTCGGACAAGCCCCCACGCGCAGGCGGGCAAGGGGACGACGCGGCGCATGGCACGGGCGGCCTAGAGTCGTATCTACCCATCCATCCCCCGAAAGCCCCATGCAACACCCTACCCCCGCCCACGAAACCTTGTGGAAACTCATCAAGGACATCCGGTTTGGCATGCTCACGCACCGCACCTCCACGGGCATGCTGCATGCGCACCCGCTCACCACGCAAAACCGGCAGTTCGACGAAAACAACGAGTTGTATTTCTTCATCACCAAGTCTGGCGAACTGTATGAACGCCTGCTGACCGATGGCGAGGTCAATGTGTCGTATGCCAACCCGGACGACGACAGCTATGTGTCGCTGTCGGGCCAGGCCCGCGTGGTGGACGACCACGCGCAAAAGGAAGCTCTGTGGTCCCCCATGGCCAAGGCATGGTTCCCGGGCGGGGTGTCTGACCCCAACCTGGCATTGCTGGCGGTGCGCATTCGCCACGCCGAGTACTGGGATGTGGACCAAAGCAAGATGGTGCAGCTCTTCAAGATGGCCAAGGCTGCCATCACCGGCGAGCCACCGCGCAGCCTGGGCGAGCACAAGGAAGTGACCTTGTATTGAGCGGTGGGTGGTGCGCCCGGAGCGGCTCTATCCCCAAGGTGGGGCAGCCGCCCTTCCACCGCTGCCAACAACAACGTTGCCCGCGGAATTTGAAGAAAAATGGGCTCCAGCGCTTTGGTGTAAAGCGCTGAAAGCTACATATTTCATAGCAAATCCCGCCAAAACCGTGGAGCCCCAGGGCTCCTTTTCTTTTGGCCACGGCACTTGAAACCTTGCACTGCGGCATCCAATTGCCATCCATACACCATCCCCATGGATGTTAAATGGAGTTTCACTGATGAACAACATCGTTCCCATCGCCCCCCCGCGCAGCAAGGTGCCTGAGTCCGAGAAAGTCACCATCAACCTGGGTTTCGTGGACCTGGGGCACATCGATCTGCTGGTGTCGGAAGGTTTCTACGCCAACCGGACCGATTTCATCCGCACCGCCATCCGCAACCAGCTGACCGCCCAGAACGATGCCGTGCGCCAGGTGGTGGCCCGCAAGATGCTTGTGCTCGGGCTACAACGCTTTGGCCGGGCGGAGTTGGAGGCCGTGCAGGCGGCAGGCCAGGCGCTGGAGGTCCGCGTGCTGGGCCTGGCCAGCATCGACGACGACGTGCCGCCCGCACTGGCGCAGGCCACGATTGCCTCAGTGACGGTATTGGGCGCGTTCCATGCCAGTGCAGCGGTCAAAGCCGCCCTGGTAGGGCGCATGCATTGAACACCACCGACCCGGACCGCAGCGCGCCGCTGGCGCGCCCACCCACACAAGGAGTCCCCATGGACTGGAACCTCAACCTCAAGCGCCTGATGGGCGAAGCCACCCAGCTGGTGCGCAGCGGCCACCTGGCCGATGCAACCCGCGCCATCCAGCAAACCCTGGGCGGGGCTGTGGCACGCCACGGCAACGCCCCGGCACCTGCCAGCGCAGGCGCCACACCCTTGCAAGCGCCTTCACCCGCAGCCGGAGATGTCTCACCCTGGCGCAGAACCACCGCCACAGAGGATGTGGAAGACGCCGTGGTCATCGACCGCAGCGCCCAACCACCCCAGGCCGAGGCCCAGGCACCCACCACATCCCGCCCCGCGGCCAACCACCACCCGCAGGCGGAGCCGCCCGGAAGCTTCACCCGCGTTGCGTTTGCTCACCCCGGCCTGCGGCACCACCCGCACCACTACCACCTGTACGTGCCCCCAGGCGCCACGGCCGACACCCCCATGCCCCTGGTGCTGATGCTGCACGGCTGCACGCAGAACCCTGTGGACTTTGCCACCGGCACGGGCATGAATGACGCGGCCGCCCCCACCAACGCACTGGTGCTGTACCCCGAGCAGCCCCACAGCGCCAACCCCAACGGCTGCTGGAACTGGTTTCGCCCCGGCGACCAGCACCGGGACGGCGGCGAGCCCGCCTTGCTGGTGGCCATGGTGCGCGACGTGATGGCGCGCCACCCCGTCGATGCGCAACGCGTCTACGTGGCAGGCCTGTCGGCCGGCGGCGCCATGGCCGCACTGCTGGGCCGCGAATACCCTGACGTGTTTGCGGCCGTGGGCGTGCACTCCGGCCTGCAGGCAGGTGCGGCGCACAACGTGATGGGCGCGCTGTCGGCGATGAAAAATGGGGCCAAACCAGGGGCTGCAGACCATTCCGCCGCGGGTATTGCCAGCGCCCCTGCGCTTGTACCGCCACCCCTCATCGTGTTCCATGGCGATGCAGACCCTACCGTGCATGCACACAACGGGGAACAGCTGATCGAGGCTACGCTCTCGGCCCTCGCCACGGCCCCGGGCGGCGGGCAAACCACGGTGGAGACGGTGCACAAGGGCCGGTCCACCAGCGGGCAGGGCTACACACGCAAGGTGTATGCGCTGGCGGGCGGCCCCTCCGCAGCCAACGCACTGCCCAGCCCGGTCGTGGCAGAACACTGGGTACTGCACGGCGCAGGGCACGCCTGGGCCGGTGGGCACGCGGGCGGCAGCCACACCGACCCCCGCGGTGTGGGCGCCACGCAGGAGATGCTGCGGTTTTTTCTGGAGCATCCCAGGGGCTGACACCACCGCGTCGGGACGACCCGAGCCCGGCACATCCACGCCCCACCATAATTCGCCCGGGAGCTGCGCCGCCCCACGCAGGCCAACACCCAGGCGCAGCAGAAACAGCAGCTGCAATGCGGGAGGGAATTCACGTGGAGAACGTTTACATCACCGTCGCGGGCCTGGTGGCCATCGGGTTGATCTTCTACGCCGTGCGGCGTGCCAAGCGCCAGGACAATACGCAGACCAACCTGCGGATCACCGCAATCACCATTTCGCCGCCGCCGGGCAGCGTGCTGCAGGCCAACGCCCCCATCACCGTGACCATGGACTACCACTACAGCGCCCCCCGGGAGCCGCTGTACGCCTGGGTAAAGATCCTGGACACCACCTACGACTCCATCTACGAGGGCTCGCGCGACTGCCTGAGTCCCGGCACCGGGCGTGTCAGCCGCTCCGTGCACCTCACGCAGGCCGGAAACGTGCGCGAGCTGTTCATCGTGGTCAAGAACCAGGACTTCGTGGAGGTATTCAACCAGGCCATTACCGTGGACTACACCTACGAAGAGGCCGTGTTGGACGAGGCACAGAAGAATGACGGCACAGGGTCTGAGATCACCGGCATCCGGCTGTCCATTCCATCCCCCGCCACGGTCAAGGCAGGCACCCGCATCGATGTCGACGTCGAGTACGACATCAACGCAGTGGAAGGCCTGGACATCTGGGTCATCCCAGAAACGCAGGCCAACATGACCTACGAAGGCACCACGGGTCGGCAGGTCGAAACGGGGGTCGTGCACAAGCACTTCACCATCATCGACCCCTGCACCGTCAACAGCCTCAGGCTGTTGATGAAAAACGCCTCCAGCCAGACGGTGTACGAGCGCCGCATGCCGGTGGACTACACCTTCACGGCGTAGGCTCTCCGAGAAGGCCCGCGTTCCACTGCTGCAAGGCCGCGTGGACTGAACAATCCACCCTCCGGAATGAACGGGGACGCCGCTACGCCACCCACCCTTTCGCAGGGACCAGACCCTCTGTCCACCAAGTCCAGCCGCTTCATCGCTGGCAGGAGGATCGGCGGTCTCGCGAAAGACTTTTTCAGTAGGTGACGGTGATGCCGGCATCGCGGGCGCCGACCCTGACATGCTCGGATTCAAGATCCGTCTTGGGAACGGCCTTGGTCCCGCCTGCGGAGACGTTGAACGGATTGCCATAGCCGGCCGATCCTTTGATCGCGCTGCTGTAGTTTCCGGAGCCCGCCGGCTTCTGATAGTCGACATGCACGCTGGCCTTGGCACCCGGAGCGGCAATGCTCATGCCGGTGGAATTGCCGAGGTCAATTTCGCGGGTGGCGTCTTGGGCGATGGTGACGGTGGTAGCCATGTGGATCTCCTCAAAGATGAAGCTCGACGATGTGCCGGGCCGGGAGAGTCAATGTAGGCAGGAGAAGGCTGGCTGACGATTACAGGCCATTACAGGGCGCCGGAAAAAGACTCTTCGCACAAGAGGGTTTCGCCACGATATGCGATGGCCTCGGCCCACCCCGCGACTCGCTCAGTCTCTAGCGCGTCAGGGCTGCTGCGCGAGATCGCGCACAACACCTTCCAGCCCCTGAACCACGCGGGCCAGCCGGTCGAAATCCACCTTGTCCGGGGTGTCCTGGCGGGTGTGATAGTGCGGATAGCGATAGGGGGCGGTGTCGGTCACCATCAACGCGGGATAGCCTTCGTCGAGGTAGGCAGCGTGATCTGAATAATCCACCCCCGGGATGCGCCTGGGAGCCGCAATGCCCTCGGACGGAAACACAGCGTGGGACCGAAAGGACCGGACCACTTTGCGGACCAGCCCCAGGTCGCCAGGGGTGGCCACAAAGGCAATGAAGTCGCCCTGCGTGGGGTAGAACTGGTTCAGGGGCCAAGGGTACTTTTGGGACCCGGCAACGTCCGAAAAATAGCCCATGGTCTCCAACGAAAGCATCGCCGTCACGGGCACGCCCCGGGTCTTCAGCGCCTTGGCATGCACATGGCTGCCCATCAGCGAGGTTTTGAAATAGGGCGGCTCCTCGTTGGTGTAGAGCACCAACATCACATCCGACTGCGCCGTGGCACCCAGGGGCTTGAGGCTTTTGGCCAGCGCCAGCACCGCTGCGGCGCCCGTGGCGTTGTCGTTGGCGCCTAGCGTCTCGTGCGCCGAGTCGTAGTGGGCGCCCACCACAATCACGCGCTGGCCAGGCGTGCTTTGGCTAGGGACGGTCACCTCCAGATTGCGCACCTTCACGCCCAACGCCTGGAACTCCTGGCGCCGGACCTGGTAGCCGTAAGACGCCAGTTCCGACTCCAGATAGTTTGCAGCGGCTTCGAGGGCTGCAGGATGCCGGACGTTGTGCTCCTGCGCTGCAATGGTGTTGACATGCCGGCGCAACTCCTGCGCCAGCGTCTGCTGGTCCGCGCTGGCAGCCGGAAGCGCGCCACGGTATGAGCTGCCAGGCATGGTGGTGTGCACCAGGATGGCGGCCAGGAGCAGGCCGAACACGGCGGCGAGGGCCCCGGTGATGCGCAGGAGGCTCCGACCCAAACGCACGGCGAGCTGTGGAGTTTTCATGGCTGCAGTATTCGCCGGAACTGCGCGCCCATTGCGCATGCGCGGGGGCGCATCGCTCATTGCGGCGAGGCACTGCGCCCCGGGCGCGTCTTGCTCTTGCGATAGCGCTGGGTGGCCTCTGCCAGCATCGCGTCCTTGGGCAGGAGCTTGGAGCCGCCCACCCACAGTTCGGTCGGCACGCCGTGGGCATCGCGCACGCGGCGCACCGCCTGGCCCGGGCTGGCGTAGGCCGAGGCCTTCTGGATGATCGCGGCGTCGCGCCCCGTGACGGCCAGTTCGGTCATTCCTGCGTGGAACGGCACGAACATCGCTGGCACCACCTGGCAGACCACATTGCCCATGGGCACCAGATCGCTGGCGCCCCACAGGCTCCACCAGCGCCCCGCCCAGGCGGCCTCTTTCTTGGCAGGCGCGCCGTGCTGCTGGAACGCAAACAGGATGCTGGCAATGCCCTCCACCCACTCCGACGACAGGCCATCCAGCGCGTTGGTCAGCACGGTCACCGTCAGATCCAGGGAGGGATACCGCGCAGTGCGCGAAAGAAAGCCCTGCAGGCTGCCGGTGTGGCCCACCGACTCCCGGGGGCCCGGCGCGCTGAGCATGGTGCCCAGCCCGTAGTGGGACTCGAACACGCTGCAGGGGTCGCGCCAGCGGCGCTGCGCCATCTCGCGGCGGCTGGCGGGCGAAAGGATGCTGTGCTTGCTGTCTGGCGCCAGCTGCGAAAAGAAGCGGGCCACATCCGACGCGGTGGACACAAACCCGGCCGCCGGGGCCATGGCGTCGCACACGTTGTCGCCAGGCACGATCAGGCGCTGGCCGAACGGAAACTCACTGCTGTGGCCCACAGCCATCGGGGCACCCCGCGCAAGGCGCGGCATGTCGGGCACCGTTTCCTGCAGGCCTGCAGCATCAATCACATGGCGCACCATCCAGCTCACGTACTCCGTGCCTGTGACCTGCTCCATCATCAGCCCGAGCAGGCCATAGCCGTGGTTGGAATATTTGAGCTGCACCCCCGCCTCCAGCGGTGGCTTGTCGCGCAGGTCCGCCAGCAGTTCTGCACGGGAGAGAAAGGCCCGCCGGTCCAGGAACTGGCCCGCATCGGGGCCGTCGCGCGTGACGCCTGCGGCGTGCGACAGCAGCTCGCCAATGCGCGCCTGGGCCAGGTCCTTGTGCAGGCCATCGACATAGCGGCCAATGGGGTCGTCCAGGCCGATTTTTCCTTGCTCGCGCAGCAGCATGACCCCAGTGGCCGTGAAGCTTTTGGAGTGCGACGCGATGCGCAGGCGGTGCCGGGGCGTGAGGGGTTTGCCAGTCCGCATATCGGCCACGCCCAGCGCCAGCTCTGCCAGGGTCTCGCCGCCGCGTGCGATGGCCACGGAACACCCGGGCTGGCGGAAGCGCTCCAGCTGCAGGCCCAGCCATTGCGGCATATAGTCCAGTGCCGCCTTGAGCCAGGCTGAATCGGTGCCGTTCTTCTTCATGCGTTGCTCCGCTCGATCCGTCGAGAAAAAGGGATGGGCAGTGTAGGGCACGCGTTCCCGCAGGGCTGCAGCACACGGGCCAGGCCCACCGGGCATTGGCCGACGCCGAGATGCCCAACGCCGCGCGATCACAGACCGCAGGGAATCATGCGGGCCATCCCCAGGTGTTTCACCACAGATCCCAGGACATCCAGAGGGCCATCCCCCACATCGCCAGGGCTATGCTGGCATCCAACGCTCGGCATGCGCTGGAGGCCCCCATGAATCGCTGCGCTTTGCGTGCGCCCAAAACCCATACCGAAAACCACACCAGCGAGGCACTCACCGCGCCCGTGGCATAGCTCCAGTGGGTCTCTGCCGGCAGCGCTGCGCCCACTGCTCCGATGATCAGTACCGTGTCCAGCCAAGCCGCTGGATTGAGCAACGACACGAACAGAAGCTGGAACAATCCGTGCGACCCCGAGGCCGCTGCGGCGACGGCATTCAATGACGCGGCAGGACAGGCACGCATGGCGTTGCGCACCGCCAACCCGCCGTGCAGGACCAAAAGCGCAATGCCAAGCACCTGCGCGGCCAACCGCAATGCAGGTTCCGCCTGGAGCGCAGCAGACAGCCCGAGAAGCCCCAGGGCAATCAGCACCGCATCGCTGCCGCAGCCCACAGCAATCAGCTGGGCCGGAGAGCGTCCACGCAGTGCTTCGCGAAGGATCAGGACATCCTTCGGGCCTGGGCAAATGAACACGCCCAAGCCAAGCACAAAGCCCTGCAACCAGGTAGAGAGGTCAATCATGTCGGCGCCTTACCGACAACCTCTCAAGCTGAACCGGACGATTTGAAGAGCGAAGATCATAAGGCCCTCGCGGCAAGGGCCCCGAGCCTGTCCTGTATCTTGGAGCCCTGGTTCCGATGAGAGGCGGCCCGACCCACACCGCGGACAATATGTCCCCCAAAGCCACGCGCCCCACCCATGCCCCCCATCGCCGTCATCGACTTTGAAACCACCGGCATCTCGCCGGGCCAGGGCGCACGCGCGACCGAGGTGGCGATCGTGCTGCTGGAAGAAGGGCAGGTGGTGGACCGGTTTCAAAGCCTCCTGAAAACCGGGGTATGGATCCCGTCCTTCATCACCCAGCTCACCGGCATCACGAACGCCATGGTGAACGCGGCGCCCGATGCGGCAGGGGTGATGCAGGACGCAGCGCGTTTTGTGGGCGGTGCACCCATGGTGGCGCACAACGCGTCGTTTGACAGCAAGTTCTGGCAGGCCGAACTGGCCCTGGCGGGGCTGCCCGCGCCGCAGCCGTTTGCGTGCACCGTGCTGCTGTCACGGCGCCTGTACCCGCAGGCGCCCAGCCACAAACTCGGCACGCTGGTGGACTACCACGGCCTGCCACGCACGGGGCAGGCCCACCGGGCGCTGGCCGATGCAGAGATGGCGGCGGCGCTGCTGGCGCGCATGCAGCACGACCTGCGCACGCGCTGGCGGGTGGCGGAGCCCAGCTACGCGCTGCTGCAAACGCTGCAGCGATGCGCCAAGCCCAAGGTGGGGGCGCTGCTGGCGCAGCATGCGGTGGTGTGATGGAGGCCTGCCGTTGTCACGCAGGGCCAATCACTATCAAAATAATAGCTATCAGCGCTTGATGGACAAGCGCCACCGGCATTTTTTGCTATATTTTTTCCGAAAAATCCCTGCATACTGATGCACAGGCACTGCGACCACCTAGCCGGGCAGATGCCAACGCAATCCGAAATATTCGATCCTCGATGAAAGGCTTTGCCATGTGGTTTCTGGTGCTTGGGCTGGTGTTGTTTCTGGGCGTGCATTCGGTGCGCATCGTGGCCGACGGCTGGCGCACGCAAACGCTGGCGCGCCTGGGCGAGGGGCCGTGGAAAGGGCTGTATTCGCTGGCATCAGCCGTGGGCCTGGCGCTCATCGTCTGGGGCTATGGCCTGGCGCGGCAGCAGCCCGTGGTGCTGTGGGTGCCACCCCTGGGCATGCGGCACGCCGCAGCGTTGCTGACGCTGATGGCCTTCGTCTTGCTGGCCGCCACCTATGTGCCGCGCAATGCCTTCAAGGCCCGGCTGCACCACCCCATGGTGCTGGGCGTGAAGGTGTGGGCGCTGGCGCATCTGCTGTCCAACGGCAACCTGGCCGATGTGCTGTTGTTTGGCAGTTTTCTGCTGTGGGCCGTGCTGAGCTTTCGCGCCGCACGGCAGCGCGACCGGGCGCAGAACACCATCTACGCACCCGGCACTGCGGCGGGCACGGGCGTGGCTGTGGTGGTGGGGGCCTTGGCCTGGGCTGGCTTTGCGTTCTGGGCACATGCCTGGCTGATCGGCGTGGCCCCGATGGGGCGATAGGCACCTGTTCAAGGGGCATTGCGAGCCGCTGCGGCCCCAAATCCCGGAGAATCCGCGCTTTCCGTTTTTTGTTTCCTTTCCTCTTGCCTTTTCACACAGAGCCTTCTGCATGACCGACGCCACCACCTCCACCACGCCACCACCCCTGCCCGACCATCTGTCGGTGGACCCCCGTAGCCCGCACCATGTGGCCGAGGTGTTCAAGCACGACATCGGCATCCGCTTCAACGGCAAGGACCGCAGCGATGTCGAGGAATACTGCGTCAGCGAAGGCTGGGTCAAGGTGCCTGCGGGCAAGACGGTGGACCGCAAGGGCCAGCCGCTGATGATCAAGCTCAAGGGCAAAGTAGAAGCGTTCTACAAATAAGCCGTGGCCGCTGAACCCGCCCACTGGGTGGTCCATTGCGACGGCAGTGCCGTGCCCAACCCGGGGCGTATGGGACTGGGGGCGTTGCTGGTGGGGCCTGATGGGACCCCGCAGCACCGCATTTCCGAAGCCACCTCGTTCTCCGGCTGCAACAACGAGGCCGAACTGCGCGCGCTGCTGCGGGCGCTGCAGTGGTTGGAGCAACAGGTGGTTGCGGCTTCGACCACAGTGCAGGTAATCAGCGACAGCAGCGTGCTGGTAGAGCAACTGGGCGCCCCAGGACAGCGGGGCGCCCAGGCCGTGGCACCCATCGAGCGGCTGGCGCCGCTGTTTGACGAGGCACACAGAACACTGGGGCAGTTTGCGCAGGTGGACCTGCAATGGGTGCCGCGCCACCACAATGGAGCGGCCGATGCGCTGGCGCGTGCTGCGCTGGGGCTGGCGCCCAAAGTGGCCACCCCATCCGGGCAGCTGATCAAAAAGCGCAAGCGACGCTAGGCCAACGTTCACCGGGAACCCGGTACGGCCCGCTCAGGCGGGGTCAAGCCCCATCGCCGTGCGGTACGCCGCAATGCGCGGCAGCAAGGTCTGCCGGCGCGCCAGGCTGGCCGCTGGCCACAGGGCTTCACGGTCGTAGTACTCCGCCACGGCCGGCGTGCCGGGCGGCAGCACCACCCACGGCTGTTTGGAGGCCGTGAAGATGTGCACATCGGGGGGCAGATGGTCGGGCGCATCGAGCGTGCCCACGCGCACAAAGGCCACCAGCGGCCCCGCACCCGCGTAGTGGCTCCACACCCCCACCTGGCAATGGGGGCAGCGCGCGACCTTCTGGCCAAAACCGCTTTCTGAAGGGGTGTCGATGAGCTCCACCGCACCCACCATCGGCGTCACCCGGTCGGCTTCGATCATGGCGTTCAGCGCAAAGGAGGCCCCGCTTTCACGCTGGCACCAGCGGCAGTGGCAGCAGTGCACAAACAGCGGCGCGGTCTCCATGCGGTAGCGCACATGGCGGCAGGCGCAGCCTCCTTCCAGCGGGAACGCAAGGGTGGGGTGTGGCATGGTCGAAACGGCGTGTCAGTGAGGACGGGGTTTCATTCTGGCGAAACTGCAGCCGCTCGGGCCAGCAGCAGGGCCTTTTCCTGGGCATTGCGCGTCAGGCCGGCGGCCCTTCCGAACTCCCCCCGGGCCTCGGCCTGGCGCCCGAGCTTGGCCAGCAGATCGCCACGCACGCTGGGCAGCCAGTGGTAGTGGCGCAGGCTGGGTTCTGCGGCCAGTTCATCCACCAAGGCCAGCGCAGCTTCTGGCCCCAGGGCCATGCCCACCGCCACGGCACGGTTGAGCGCCACCACCGGGGACGGCGCCACCTGCAGCAGCGCGTCATACAGTGCCACGATGTGGTGCCAGTCGGTGTCTTGCGCGCGGCGCGCGCGCGCATGGCAGGCGGCAATGGCGCCCTGCAGGGCATACGGCCCCCAGGCATGGCCAGCGCGCGCCAGCTGCTCCGCCTTGTCCAGCGCCGCCAAGCCCCGGCGCACCAGCAGCGGGTCCCAGCGCGCGCGGTCCTGGTCCATCAGCAGCACAGGCTGGCCTTGTGCGTTGGTGCGCGCAGGCAGGCGCGACGCCTGGATTTCCAGCAGCGCCACCAGCCCCTGCACTTCGGGCTCGTCGGGCACCAGGCTGGCCAGCACACGCACCAGGCGCTGCGCCTCGCCGCACAGCGCGGGCCGCATCCAGTCGTCGCCCGCCGTGGCTGCATAGCCTTCGTTGAAGATGAGGTAGATGACTTCGAGCACCGAGGCCAGGCGCGGCGTGCGCTCGGCCGCGCCGGGCACCTCAAACGGGACTTGGGCGGCCGACAGGCTGCGCTTGGCGCGCACGATGCGCTGCGCGATGGTGGGCTCGGGCACGAGGAATGCCCGCGCGATCTCGACCGTGGTGAGGCCGCCCAGCAGCCGCAGCGTGAGCGCCACGCGCGCCTCGGTGGGCAGCACGGGGTGGCAGGCGGTGAAGATCAGCCGCAGCAGGTCGTCGCCAATGTCGTCCTGCTGTGCGTGCATGAGGGTGTCCACCACGTCGGGCGCGTACTGCGCTTCGAGCGCATCCAGGTCGTGGCCCAGCGCCTCGTTCTCGCGCGTGTGCAGGGCGTGCTGGCGCAGGTGGTCGATGGCACGGCGCTTGGCCGTGGTCATGAGCCATGCCGCCGGGTTGGCAGGCAGGCCGGTAGTGGGCCAGTGCTCCAGCGCGGCCACCAGTGCGTCCTGCGCCAGCTCTTCGGCCCGGCCCACGTCCCGCGTCATGCGCGCCACGCTGGCGATGATGCGCGCCGCCTCGATGCGCCACACCGAATCGATGGTGCGGTGCAGGGCATCGGCGCTGGCATCGGCATCGGGACTGCAGGGGTTTTGCATTGGTGGCCTCGATGAACGCTCAGCCCAGCGCCTTGCTGGCATCCACCATGTGCACGAACTCCCAGCTGTGGCCATCGAGGTCGTCAAAACTGCGCGAGTACATGAAGCCCAGGTCCTGCACCGGGCGCGGCGAGGTGCCGCCCGCCGCCACGGCCTTGGCAACGAGGGCGTCAACTTCTTCGCGGCTGTCGCACGAGAAGCACACCAGCACCTCGGACGTGGTGCGTGCGTCGGCGATCGTCTTGCTGGTGAAGGTCTGGTAGAAGTCCTTGACCAGCAGCATCACGTACAGGTTCTCGCCCACGACCAGGCAGGCGCCTTGTTCGTTGGTGAAATCGGGGTTGAACTCGTAGCCCAGCGCGCGGAAGAACGCCTGCGCGCGGGCCATGTTTTCGATGGGCAGGTTCACGAAGATTTGCTTGTGCATGGGAGGCTCCTGAAGGGGTGAGAAGGTAAAGGGAAACAAGAGGTTTGGCAAAGGTGCGCCGTTCAGGCCGCCGGTTTTTGCGCCACGGCCTGCAGGTTGGTCAGGCCGTCCTCGAAGTCCTGCCCCACCATGCGGTCCATGTTGAAGAACAGGTGCGCGATCTTGGCGAGGTAGGGCACAGGGCCCTGCATGGCCCAGGTGACGCGTGTGCCGCCCGCCCCTTCGGGCTTCAGCGTGAACTCGACCTGGTTGTGGGCTTCGAACGGGGCCACAAAGTCGAGCTTCATCGCAACCCGCGCAGGAGCCGTGGCGTCGACGATCTCCATGCTGCCGGTGCCTACCTTGTCGCCCTGCCACGCATAACGCGCGCCGGGGCCTGTGGTGGTGGCGCTGTACTGGCCCTTGGCGGCAGGGTCCTTGCGTTCATACGGGTTCCAGGTGTTGAACTGGCGCAGGTCGTGGATGAGTCCGTACACACGTTCTGGCGGCGCGGGGATCACGCGGCTGCGCTCCACGCGGAAGGTGTCAGGGCGGGTGGCGGCGTAGGCCAGCAGCAGTGCAATGGCGGCGAGCAGCACGAGGGCGATGGTCTTGATCATGGTGTGGTCCTTGAAGATGTTCTGAATAAAACGGGGTGCGACATCAGCCGCGCAGGGCTTCCAGGTCGCGGAACTGCTCCACGCCGTCGATGCCCGCAAAGTCCTCCATCTCGAACAGCTGGCGCACTTCGATCTCGGTATCCAGCCCTTCGCCGCGTGGGTTGGGAAAACGGCGCGTCCATTCCAGTGCCTCATCGCGGCTGCGCACCTGGATCAGCGTGTAGCCCGCAATGAGTTCCTTGGTTTCGGTGAACGGCCCGTCGGTCACGGTGCGACTGCTGCCGCTGTAGCGCACGCGCCAGCCCTGTGCGCTGGGCTTGAGGCCGCTGCCGTCCAGCAACACGCCGGCATGGGCCAGTGCTTCGTGGTAGCTGGCCATCTCGGTCATGAGGGCCGCAGTGGGCATGCAGCCTTGTTCAGATTCCGTGGTGGCTTTGACGATGATCATGAATCGCATGGTGGTTCTCCTCGGGTTACCAGTGGCGGGCCATGGCGAAATCCGTGGCCTTCACCACCACGACGAACGAACCTGCGGCAGATCGACATCTTGGGGACCGAATGAGGGTTTTTACCTAGAAAAAAGATGTCTGGCAGGCTGGAGAGGGTCGTCAAGGCCTTCGGTGAAGACCGCTGTGGCGTATCCGCCAAGCCGTGCAAATGGTTACCGGCCATCGCGATATGCCTCGGTAGGATGCCCCGCGAGGGACCCCGACCACACAATGACCAGCCACAACGACACCGAACCGACACCCCCCTGGCTGGCCAGCATCCCGCTCACGCCCTGCCACCAGACCCTGGCGCTGGTCATCGTCCATCCGGGCCGGGCCGTGGTGCCCCCCGAAGGACTGGCCGAGGTGCTGCGCTTCTGGGCTGACGGGAGCGGCGGCTGGATTGGCGCCGCCCGGGCTGCCAGCGGGCTGTGGGGCTACATCGATGGCGAAGGCCGATGGCGTGTGCCGCCCACGCTGCAGAACGCGCGCAGTTTTTCCGAGGATGGGCTGGCGCGTTTTTGCGACGGCGGACGCTGGGGCTTCGTGGACCTGGCGGGAACGGTGGTCATCCCCCCCGCGTTCGACAACGCCCAGCCGTTTCGCAACGGTTTGTGTGCGGTGCAGATTGGCCAGGATGCCTGGCGCATCATTGACCGCGCGGGGCACACCACCGGTGACGAGGTGTTCCACGAGCTGAGCCCGTTTGGCGC
Organism: Acidovorax sp. Root267; assembly: GCF_001429215.1. NCBI lineage: Bacteria > Pseudomonadati > Pseudomonadota > Betaproteobacteria > Burkholderiales > Comamonadaceae > Acidovorax > Acidovorax sp. Root267. Next base: position 402,281 of record NZ_LMJC01000012.1, on the reverse strand, counting down.
CAACGGCCTGGCGCGCGCCACGCTGTGGAAGAAGGCTGGCAACCAGCGCACCCAGGGCTTCGTGGACCGCACGGGGCGCTGGGTGATCGAGCCACGCTTTCGCGAAGCGCGGCCCTTTGGCGAATCCAGCGCCACAGCCGCCTCGCTGGACGGCGACACTTACGGCCTCATCGACGCACAGGGCCGCTGGGTGCTGGAGCCCCGCTACCCGCGCATCGACGCCTTCAACGCCGAGGGCCTGGCCTTCTTCGACGAACCCAACGCCTGGGACAACGGCCATGGCTACCTCAACGCGCGCGGCAAGGCGGTTGTGAAGGGCGGGCGCCACCTCTCGCGGCGCATGGCCTGCGGCGTGGCCGCCAACAGCTATGACGGCACGGGCTTTCTCATGGCAGACGGCAAGCCCCTTGCGACGCCGCCCCTGAGCTACGGAACGGACTTCTCCGCGGAAAGCGGCTACGCCGTGGTGCGCACCGCCGCCGCCGTGCGCAAGGGTGCGGCCGATGCCATGGCAGCCGCCCCGGCGCACTGGGGCCTGCTGCACCCGGACGGGCGCTTCGTGCCCGCCCCCGACCACTTGCTGGAGCCGCTGACCGATGGCGAGGGCTGGCTGGTGGGACACCCGCCGGACACGCCGCTGGTGCCCTTTCTGACCCGCGACGGGCAGCTGGCTTTTATCGACGGCGAGGGCACCGTCGCCTGGCGTGCGCACTACGACGGACAGCAGGTGGCCTTGCTAGACGCCGAGGGCACGCCCCTGTGGCGCAGCGGCGTGCGCGAGAACTGCTGGCCCCCGGGCCCGTTCTTCAACGCGCCGCTCACCGAGCACCTGGAAAACCTGGAATCACTCGACGGCATCGTGCCGCTGGCCATGGACCTGCTGGCCGATGCCGAAGCCCGGCTGCACCGCTTGGCCGCAGGCGACGAACTCGCGCCCGACGAACCCGCCGACGGCGAGGAGGATGACGACGACGAGGCGAAAGACCCCGACCAGATGCAGGCCGACCGCACCGTGGTCGTGCGGCGGGTCATGCGCGCTTACCTGAGCGAGTCGCACAACGGGCCTTACGAGTTTTTGTGCACCGACCTGAACCGCGCGGTGGACGAAGCCCGCTTGGCCATGGTGCAACAGCTGACCGTGCGCTTTGGCGCTGCCGACCCCAACCCGGAGCACGCCGCACCTTGGCACCGACGGGGCGACTACACCCAGGCCTGGCCTGTGGCGCTGGCCAAGCCCCTGCCAGGCGACGGCGGAGCCCTGCACGAGGCGCGCGAGCAGTGGCTGACGCTGTACAAGCATTCGGATTCGGGCGACGGCGATGTGTGGTGGGAGCTGTGGCTCATGGCCGCGCCCAGCATCGACGCACTGCAACTGGCGCAGCGCACCCGCACGGCGGCCCCCGCCACGGCACCGCCCAGCGACGACGACGAGCCTGAAGGTCCCGACAGCGATGGCCCGGCATTGCACAGCCAACCGCCCGATGACGCATCGGCCGCGAATCCGCCCCAGACCCGTGACGGGTGGCTGCAGGCTGTGCGCAGCGACCGCTACGCCATCGCCCATGTGCCGGCGCAGTGGCTGGACGATGCCATGGTGGACACCGCCCTGGCCGCGAACGTGGCAGCGCTGGAATATGTGCCTCCGGCCTGGCAGACCCCCGCGCGGCTCGAAGCACTGGTGCGCCGGGGCCTGCGAGAGGCTGCCGACATCCCGCCCGAATGCATGACCGCCGGAGCCCTGGCCCTGGCACGCAGCCTGTATGCCGGCCAGCCCGAATGGGACTGGCGCGACGAGCGCAACAGCCGCATTCCCACCACCTGGGACCACAACAGCCTGTGCGACGTATGGGGCTGCCTGCTCACGCCAGAGCTGGCGCTCAAGGCCGTGCGGGCGCAGGCGCCGCTCAAGGACCTTGCGCACTGGCTGCGCACCGATGCGGTGGAGCAGGCTGCACTGCAAGCAGACATCTACAACATCAGCTACATCGACCCGCACAAGATCACACCCGCGCTGGCCGAGCGCGCGGTGCGGCACGACTATGGTTGCCTGATCGAACACATCCCGGCCGGGATGCTCACCCCCGCGCTGTGCCTGGCCTCGGCGCGCGCCAACGGCCTATCGCTGGACAAGATTCCACTGGCGCTGCGCAGCGTGGATGTGTGCGTGGCCGCACTGCACGACCGCTGGGACATGTTTCCCTCCGTGCCCGCGGCGCTGCGCGAGGAAGTCACCACCCGACTCGTCGAGGACGACCTGGCCCAGGCCCACCGGGACGGCGAGCCCCGCGAGGGCAGCCACTGGCATGTGCAACGCGCCTGGGTGCGGCTGTGGGCGGGTGACCTTGAAGGCGCCATCGCCGACGCGCGCCTCAGCCTCGACCGCGTGCGCCACGAAGAGCATCCGCGCTACATCCTGGCCAGCGTTTACCGAGCGCTGGGCCGTACCGAGGAGGCCGCACTCGAAGCCTCCACGGTGTTGTCGCTGCAGTCCCCGTACACCGCGCAATGGGACGATGCCGAGGACACCCGCTGGCTGCAAAGCCTGGCACAAACCCAGGCCCATGCAGCCGACGACGCCACGCTGATTGCACAGCTGCAGTCGCACCCGCGCACGCTGGCCGATGTGCCGCGTGAACGCATCACCCACGCCATGGTGGACGCCGCGCTGGCCGCCGATGAAGACACCGTGCGCTTTGTGCCCAAGCGGCTCATGACACCCGCACGCTACGCCACCGCACTGCGGCAGGGTGTGAAAAGCTTTGCGCAAATACCGGCCGGGATGCTCAGCGAGGACGCCTGCATCGCCCACGTGCAGGACGGTGGCTGGCACCTGGAGCAGGTGCCCGAGGCCTTGCGCACCGTCGCTGTCTGTGCGCACGCGCTGCGCAGCAGCCCCAGCGCGCTGGAACACGTGCCCGAATCCCTGCGTGCACAGGCGCGCGAAGCGATAGCCCAGCTACCCCCGGATGCACAGGAAGAAGACCCGCCACGCGCGGGTGGCGACCTGGGCGACTGGTTGTCGCGCCGCGTGGTGGGCTCGGCCCTGCGAGGCCAGGACACCACGGCACGCAGGCTCCAGCACAAGGGGTTTTTGGCAGCGTTTGTGATGCAGGCAGCACTGACCGCCAAGTCAGACACGCCCCCCACCCTCCGGGGGATGGCGGGGTGGTTCGAGCAGCGGCCAGTGCTGGCGCTGGCGGCCCACCTGCTGCTGGGCCTCGCAGCCTTGGTGGGCCATGCATTCGTCTCGGTCGCGGCCTGGCGGGCCGAGGGCCCCTGGATCGGGCTGGGCACCTTCGCACTGATGGGCTTTGCGGAGCTGTACTGGGCGTGGCGTTTTGTAGCGTCCAGCCCCTGGAGCCCCTGGCTGGCGCTCGCAGCCACCCTGGTGGTGGTGTACGTGTTCGGCTGGCGCCGCCTGTACCGCCGCGTGGGGCTGGCCTACGCGGCGCGCGAGGACATCACGCCCGTCGAGTGAGCTCCGGCAAGGGTTCACAGGGCGGCCGCTGCATTTTTTACAGTTTTCTCGGGATGTCCTGCATAACCCTCGCGAGTCAGTGGTAGTGCGGATCGGGATGGGACGCAAGGCGTCTTTTTGCAGCCAATAGCCGGGCTATTGGCAAGAAAAGCAACGCAGCGAACCGCCCGAGGCCGCGCTATCACAGACCGCAGGGAGTTATGCAGGTCATCCCTAGGGGTCATCACCGATCCCCGGAGGGACTGTTCGGTCCCGGCGATGGATACACTTTGTAAACCTTTCGCCCCACTGATTCACGAACCTCCAGAACGCCTTGGCCTGCATGCGCGGGCCCTCACCACAGCGGGTGCACCACCCATGCAAAGAGGATCGGAACCCAATACAACCCAGCGGACACAGCAGCTGGTGCTGGCGCTGCTGTGTGGCTTTGCATCCCACGCTGCCGCGCAGGCGGACATTGCCCAGCTGCCGCTGGAACAGCTCATGCAGATGGAGGTCCGGACGGCCAGCCGGTATGCGCAAACCGCCCTGGAAGCGCCCGCCGTGGTGAGCGTGGTGACCGCAGACGACATCCGGCTTTTTGGCTATCGCACGCTGGCGGAAGTGCTGGGCAGCATGCGCGGGCTGTATGTCTCGTACGACCGCTCTTACCACTACCTTGGCACACGCGGCTTTGCCACACCGGGCGACTACAACACCCGGGTGCTGCTGCTGGTCAACGGCGTGCGCTTTAACGACAACCTCTACGACCAGGCCGCCATCGGCACGGATTTCCCGCTCGACCTGGACCTGGTGGACCGCGTGGAGTTCGTTCCCGGGCCGGGCTCTGCGGTGTATGGCGCCAATGCGTTCTTTGGCGTGGTCAATGTCATCACGCGCAACGGCCGCCAGCTGGCCGGGCCGCAGATCAGCGTGGAGGCGGGCAGCCAAGGCAGCGCCAAGGCACGCTTCTCGCTGGGCACGGTGGATGCCCTGGGCAGCGACTGGCTCATCGCGGTGACGCGCTCCAGCAGCGGGGGGGCAGACCAGTACTTTTCGGCGTTCGACGCGCCCGAGACCCACCATGGTGTGGCACACCGCCTGGATTTCGACCGCAGCACGCAGCTGTTTGCCCGCATGCAGCGGGAGGGGCTCACGCTCACCTTGGCCCATGGCGAGCGCACCAAGGGCACGCCCACGGCTTCGTTCTCGCAGGCCTTCAACGACCCACGCTCGCGCTACATCGACACCACCACCCGCCTGGCGGCCGAAACCACGCACCAGATTTCGCCCTCACTGGCGCTCACCGGCCGCGTACACGCCGGGCGCTACCGCTTCGTGGGCGACTATGTGTACGACTACCCGCCCCTCACGGTCAACCGCGACGTCGGCACCGGGCAGTGGTGGGGCACCGACTGGCAGTGGGTCAGCACGGCGTTTGCACGCCACAAGCTCGCCTGGGGCATCGACTACCGGCGCGACACCCGCATCCAGCAGCTCAACGTCGATCTGGACCCACCCGCCCAGTACCTGGACACCCGCCGTTCGGGCGATGCACTGGGCATCTACATGCAGGATGAATTTGCGCTGGCGCCCACACTCACGCTGCACACCGGGCTGCGCTGGGGCAAGCAGTCCGGCAGTGCGGGCAGCTTCCATCCCCGGCTGGGCCTGGTGTATTGGTGGACCCCCTCTACCGCCCTCAAGCTGCTGCACGGCACGGCCTACCGGCCCCCCAATGCCTACGAACGCGACTACCGCGTGGACCTGCCCGGCGGCATCGTCAGCTCGGAGGGGCTTCGGTCGGAAAAGGTGCGCACCACAGAGCTGGCCCTCGAACATGCCCCCACCGGCGCCACCCGCATGCTGCTGACGGCGTTCCGGTCGCAGGTGACCGACCTGATCGCGCTGGGCGATGCGAACGCAGCGGAAAGACTGAATTTCGGCAACACCGGCAGCGTGCGCGTTCACGGGCTGGAAGCCGAGGTGGAACAGCGCTGGCAAGGCGGCTCGCGCCTGCGTGTGGCCTATGGCTGGCAAAAGGCGCGCAACACCAGCACCCCAGAGCCACTGACCAATTCTCCCCGGCACCTGCTCAAGGCACAGTGGTCGGACACCCTGGCGCTGGGCGCGCAAGGCCCGGGCAAACCGGGTCAGTATGCGGTGGAGGCCATTGCCGTAGGCGCGCGCAGAACCCTCACGGGTTCGCGCCTGCCGGGTTCCATCGTCACCAATATCGTCTACACCAAGCGCTTTGCGGATGTGGACGTATCGATGGGCGTGTACAACCTGTTCAACCACCGCGCTGCGGACCCCGCCTCGTACGAGATCCGCGAAGCGTCGATCCGGCAGGATGGACGGACCTACCGGCTCAAGCTCACCTACGCGTTCTGAGCCATGCACAACGCCATCCGACTGCGCAAGATGCTGTGGATCGGCCTGTGTCTGCTGGGCGGGGTGGGTGGCCTCGCGCACGCCACCGATCCCGTGGAGGAACTCGACCTCAAGGCAGCCTACATCTTCAACTTCATCCAGTTCGTCGAATGGCCCGACAACGATATGGCCACGGGCAACGAGCTGTCCATCTGCGTGTCTCCCTTCAGTCCACTGAAACGCCCGCTGACCGCGCTGGAAGGCAAACAAACCGCCAAAGGCCGCACCGTGCGGGTCAAACTCCTGGAGTTGGCGGGCATCCGCCACTGCCGGATGCTCATCCTCCAGAACGCAGACGTGGAGCAGGCATTGCGAATGCTGCGGACACTGCCCCCGTCCCACGGGGTCTTGACGATTGCGGATGAACTCACCTTCGTCAACCCGGAGATCGTCATCGCCCTGGCCCAGCAGGAAGGGCGTATCGTGTTTGGCATCAGTCCCGACGCCGCCGCCAAGGCCGGCCTCACGATCAGCTCCAGACTGCTGCGGCTGGCCAAGGTGAACCGATGAAAACCCAGGCCCCCGAATCTCAGGCCCCGATACCGGCACCACCGCTGCCGCCCGTGCTGCTGTCGTCCAGGCTGGTGGTGACAGGCATTCTGGCGGCAGGCTTGGCGCTTTTGACCGTGGTGCTGGCCCTCACCGGGCTGGACTACTGGAGCACGCGCCAGTCCATGCTGCAGGACAGCCGCGTGGAGGCCGCCATCGTGGCAGACAACATCGCGGCCGCTGTCATGTTCCGTGATGCGCACACCGCCACCGAGATGCTGGGGGCGTTGAAATCATCGCCCATGGTGCTGGGTGCCAGCGTGTATGACGTGCGGGGCCTGCCGCTGGCGCGGTACACACGCAGCCCGGAAGAGAACTTCCCCGCCACGCTGGCGGCCGCAGGCATGGGGGGGATGGCCGAGCGTGCGGGGCTGCGCGTTCTGGAGATTGCCCGTCCAGTCGAAACGGCGGGCGTGGCGTCGGGAACACTGTACTTTCGCAAGTCGATGAGCGCGGTGTACTCGCGCCTGGCCATCCGTTTTGTCAGCGCGTTGCTGATTGCCGGGTGTGTGATGGCCCTGGCGGCCGCCATGGTGCTGCGCAGCCGGGCGGCCGTGCGCAACGCCGAAAACCGCCTGCATGCGCTCGCCCATACCGATGCGGTCACAGGCACCGGCAACCGGCATGCCTTCAACGAACGCCTGGGCGCAGAGATCGAAGCGGCCCGGGGCCTGGGCACCCGCGTGGCCCTGGTGTACATCGATCTGGACAATTTCAAGACCCTCAATGACACCTTCGGGCATGCGGCCGGAGACGGTTTGCTGCGCCAGGTGGCACGGCGCCTGCAGTCCGTGGTGCGCAGCACCGACGCGATCTCGCGCCTGGGGGGCGACGAGTTCGCCGTGATCCTGCCGCTGGACATGGACGACGCGGCGCTCAATACCTATGGCCAGCGGATCGTCGGCACCTTCCTCCATTCGTTCACCGAAGTCGGCCAGCAAGTGACCGTGACCTGCAGTGCAGGCATCGCCACCTTCCCGGGCGACGCGGCCGACATGGACGGCCTGGTCAGCAATGCCGATACCGCCATGTACCGCGCCAAAGAGATGGGCAAAAACCGCTGTGTGCGATTTGACGCATCGATGAACCAGGCGGTGGTCCGGCGCCAGGCCATCGAGCACGCGCTGCGCGCTGCGCTGCAGCGGGGCGAGGGCCTCGCGCTGCACTACCAGCCGCTTTTTGCCGCCACCGACCGTGCCCTGGTGGGCGCCGAGGCACTGCTGCGCTGGTCGCATGCAGAGCTGGGCAACGTCTCGCCGCTGGAGGCGGTGATGGTGGCCGAGGACTGCGGCCTCATCGTGCCGCTGGGCTACTGGGTGATGCGCACGGCCTGCCGCGATGCCGCCCGGTGGCAGGCCGGCGGGCCGCTGCGGGTGTCCGTCAACATCTCGGCCCGGCAACTGGGCGACCCGCAGTTCCTGGAGCGCGTGATGGACATCCTGCGCGAAGAGGGCCTGCCCGCCCACCTGCTCGAAATCGAACTCACCGAAACCGTGCTGATGGACAACATGGAGGCTGGCGCGCACACCCTGCACCGCCTGAGCCAGCTGGGCATTCACCTGGCCATTGATGACTTTGGCACCGGCTACTCGTCCCTGGGCTACCTGCGTCAATTGCCGATGCGCCGCCTCAAGATCGACCGCAGCTTTGTCAAGGACCTGCCCGGCCAGGAACACAGCCGCACCATCGTCACCGCCATCGTGGCGCTGGCCCACGGCCTGGGGCTGCAGATCACGGCCGAAGGGGTGGAAACGCCGGAACAGGCCGACTACCTGGTGCACCAGGGCTGTGACGTGCTGCAAGGCTACCTGCTTGCGCGGCCCATGCCGGTGGAGCAGTTTCAGGCCCTGCTGCAGGAACGCACGGCGCGCCGGGGGGCGTGAAAAGCGTCAGCGCAGCACTTCACGTTGCCCCGTGGTAACACGGTGCCACCTCGCGCACCTCGATGGTGGCCCATTCGGCGGCCGGGCATTCCCGGGCAATGGCCACCGCCTCGTCACGCGTGGCGCAGTCGAGCAGGTAAAAGCCGCCCACCATTTCTTTCGTCTCGGCGAACGGGCCATCCACCAGTCGGGTCTGCCCCTCCCGCACTTGCAAACGCACGGCCTGTTCGGTGGATGCCAGGGATTCGGTGGCGCGCAGCAGGCCCCGGGCCTGCAGGCCCTCGCCAAACCGCAGCATGCGGGCATAGGCCTCTTGCCCGCCCGCCAGCCCGCGCTCGGCCCGCTGGCCGTGGGGTTCCATGATGATCAGCATGTAGGGCATGGGAGGGTCTCCTGACGAAGCGAAGGCGAAGGGGGCAAAGCGAAAGGCGCCATCCTACCAGCAACATTTACTACTATTTTGATAGCTATTAGCGCTTATCCATCAAGCGCTAGCGGCGATTTTTTATCAAAACCTTGCGCGCCGCAGCAAGCCTGTGCTATCTTCGAACCCTTATGCAACGCAGCATGCTCCTACCCACCCTATCGCTAAGCCTACTAGTGCTTGGCCGGGGTCTGCCTGCGTTCGCCACCGTTGCCTGACTCGCTCAGCGCAACACCTGATTTCCCCCTGACCCCGGCCCGCGAACCAGCCTTTGCACACGCAAAGGGCTGCAGGGGATGTCACACGTTTTGTTTTTTCATTTCGTCTGACCCGTGCACCGCGCATTTCTTCCAGCGCACCGCACACACCGTTCGTGGAGCCTCTCATGATTGCCAAGCCCGCCACCAAGTACCAGCCCATCGCCCCGGTCGCATTGACCGATCGCCAGTGGCCCTCCCGCAGCATCACCCGCGCACCCGTGTGGCTCTCCACCGATTTGCGCGACGGCAACCAGGCGCTGTTCGAGCCGATGAACGGCGAGCGCAAGATGAAGCTCTTTGAGGAGCTGGTGCGCATCGGGTTCAAGGAGATCGAGGTCGGCTTTCCGGCCGCATCGCAAACCGACTTCGACTTTGTGCGCCGCCTCATCGACGAGGACCTGATCCCCGACGACGTGACCATCATGGTCATGACCCAGTCGCGCGAGGACCTGATCGCGCGCACGGTGGAGGCCGTGAAGGGCGCGCCCCGCGCCATCGTGCACCTGTACAACGCCACAGCCCCCGCCTGGCGGCGCATCGTGTTCGGCATGAACGTGACGCAGGTGATGCAGCTCATCGCGCACCACGTGGGCTACCTGAAGCAGCTCACCGACGCGCAGCCCGCCACAGAGTGGACGCTGCAGTACTCGCCCGAGACCTTCAGCGCCACCGAGCTCGACGTGTCGCTCAAGGCCTGCCAGACCGCCATCGCGGCCTGGAACGCCGGGCCCGGCCGCCCCATCATCATCAACCTGCCCACCACGGTGGAGAACGCCACGCCCAACGTGTTCGCCGACCAGATCGAGTGGATGGACCGGCGCCTCGCCCCCCGCGAGCACATCGTGCTCTCGGTGCACCCGCACAACGACCGCGGCACCGGCGTGGCCGCGGCAGAGCTGGCGATGATGGCCGGTGCCGACCGCGTGGAAGGCTGCCTCTTCGGCAACGGCGAGCGCTGCGGCAACGTGGACATCGTGACGCTGGCGCTCAACATGTACACGCAGGGCGTGCACCCGAACCTCGATTTTTCGGACATCACGTCGGTGGCGCGCATCGCCGAGGAATGCACCTCGCTGCCCGTGCACCCACGCCACCCCTACGCGGGCGACCTGGTGTTCACCGCGTTCTCGGGCTCGCACCAGGACGCGATCAAGAAGGGCTTTGCCGCGCAGGACCCGAACGCGCTGTGGGAAGTGCCGTACTTGCCCATCGACCCCGCGGACCTGGGCCGTACGTACGACAGCGTGATCCGCGTGAACAGCCAGTCGGGCAAGGGCGGCATCGCCTTCTTGCTCGAGCGCGAACACGGCGTGGTGATGCCGCGCCGCATGCAGGTCGAATTCAGCGCCGTGGTGCAGCGCCAGACGGACGCGAGCGAAGGCGAGATGAGCGGCGAGGCGCTGTGGGACCTGTTCCAGGCCACCTACCTGCGCGCCCCGGCCCAGGCGGCCATCGTGTGCCACAGCCACCGGCTCGATGAAGACGGGCAGGGCATCGAGCTGGACGTGACCGTCGACGGCACGCGCCAGCATTTGCGCGGCCAGGGCAACGGGCCGATTGCCGCCACGGTGGATGCGCTGGGCCTGCCGCTGCGCGTGGACCACTACGAAGAGCGCGCCACCGGCACGGGCGCCAACGCCCAGGCGCTGGCCATCGTGGAAGCCGCAATGGAGGGCGTGGCAGGCTCCACCTTCGGCGCGGGTGCCAGCCACAACATCGTGACGGCGTCGGTGCTGGCCATCGTGAGCGTAGCCAACCGGCTGGTGGCGCGGCGCCCGACGCAGCAGCAGGCCACGACCACCATCGCCTGACCGCGCACCACAACATCCCCTGATACGCCTGGCCATGAAAATTCGACCAGCAACCTCAGGGGATGCGCCAGGAATCAGTGCGCTCATCCTGTCCGTAGCGCACTTCTTCACCCTGGACCCGGAGGGCCGGGGGGCAGAGGATTTCCTGCAGTCCCTGCAACCCGAGGCGGTTGCCGCGCGTCTGGCTACAGCGGCGTTCACCACCTGGGTTGCGGTGGTAGGCAGAAACGATCTGGCGGGCGTGATCGTGGTGCGCGATGGCAGCCATCTTTTTCATCTGTTCGTCGCTGAGCCTTTCCAGAGGCGGGGCTGGGCGCGGAAATTGTGGCTGCATGCGTTGTCGAAAACACGCCACGGCGCGCGCATTACGGTCAACGCCACGCCCTTCGCACAGGGCTTCTACGAACGCATGGGGTTCATTGCCACCGGACCTTCGGTGCAGACCCGGGGCATCGCCTTCGTGCCGATGGTGCGCGAAGGCGATGGTGAAAACCGCACACCACCGAACGCCCCCGCCCAGCACTGAGGCCGCAAACACCGCAAAAACCGCTCGGTGACACGGGGAACCTCCTCGGACGCGCCACAACTCCATTACCCTTGCGTCCATGCGCGTTTTTCACAGTCTGGCTTTAGCAGCCTGCACCGCCGCCCTGCTCGCCCTGACCGGCTGCGGCACCTCACGGCCCCCATCGCCTTCATTCCCGTCTTCGTCCGCGCCCAGCCGCACGACCCCGCCGCTGACGGCGGACCAGGCACACGACATCGCCATCCACGCGCTGGGGCTGGTGGGCACGCCCTACCGCTACGGCGGCAACACGCCCGACTCAGGCTTCGACTGCAGCGGGCTGATCGGCTATGTGTACCGCAACCAGGTGGGCACGCCACCGCCCCGCACGGTAGCCCAGCTCAACAGCTGGGGCTACCCCATCGACGGCGGCGAGCTGCGCGCCGGGGACCTGGTGGTGTTCGGCACCGGCCGCCAGCCCAACCATGCGGGCATCTATGTGGGGGAAGGGCGTTTTGTACACGCGCCCTCCACCGGCGGCACGGTGCGGCTCGACCAGCTGCAGTCGCGCCACTGGTCGCGGCAGAATGCGGCGTTCCGCAGACCGTAGCGGCTCCCCCTGAGTCGCCTTCGGCGCCTTCCCCCTGAGGGGGACGACGCACTCGCTGCGGGGCGGCCCTTGCTCTGCGTCCCTCGCCTGGGGCGCGCCAGTCTCTACCGATGTCGCCCATGGGTAGAAAGGTGTTCGCCCGAATCTGCCAGCGGTGGCTGCCCCGCGCCGCGCGACAATCGGGGCCATCATGACCCACGCACACCGCTCCGCCACCCCCATTTCCACCCACGACACCACGCGCATTGATGACACGCGCATCAAGGCCGTGCGCCCGCTCATCACGCCGGCTCTGCTGCAAGAGTGGCTGCCCACGCCCGATGCGGCACAGACGCTGGTGGAAACCAGCCGCGCCGCCATTTCGCGGGTGCTGCAAGGGCAGGATGATCGGCTCATCGTGGTGGTGGGGCCCTGCTCCATCCACGACCACAGCCAGGCCATGGAATACGCCCACCAGTTGAAGGCACAGGCCGATGCACTGCAGGCCGACCTGCTCATCGTGATGCGCGTGTATTTCGAGAAGCCGCGCACCACCGTGGGCTGGAAGGGCTACATCAACGACCCGCACCTCGATGGCAGCTTTGCCATCAACGAAGGGCTGGAGCTGGCGCGGCAGCTGCTGCTGGACGTGCTGGCCGTGGGCCTGCCGGTGGGCACGGAGTTCCTGGATTTGTTGAGCCCGCAGTTCATCAGCGACCTCGTGAGCTGGGGCGCCATTGGTGCGCGTACCACCGAGAGCCAGAGCCACCGCCAGCTGGCCAGCGGCCTTTCGTGCCCCGTGGGCTTCAAGAACGGCACCGATGGCGGTGTAAAGGTGGCCAGCGACGCCATCCAGGCGGCGCAGGCATCGCACGCCTTCATGGGCATGACCAAGATGGGGCAGGCCGCCATCTTCGAGACACGCGGCAACCAGGACTGCCACGTGATCCTGCGCGGCGGCAAGCAGCCCAACTACAGCGCAACCGATGTGGATGCGGCCTGCGCCATGCTCCAGGCGGCGGGCCTGCGCGAGCAGGTGATGATCGACGTGAGCCACGCCAACAGCAGCAAGCAACACCAGCGCCAGATCTCCGTGGCCGACGACGTGGCCCAGCAGATTGCTGCGGGCGATGCACGCATCACCGGGCTGATGATTGAAAGCCACCTGCAGGAAGGTCGTCAGGACATCGTTCCCGGCCAGCCGCTGCAACACGGCGTGTCGGTGACCGACGCCTGCATCAGCATGGCGCAGACCATTCCGGTGCTGGAGGGGCTGGCGGCCGCCGTGCGGGCGCGGCGCGCACGGGCGTGAGCACCATGCGGGCGCCGCCTGTAGAACAGTACGGCTGACGACCTACCTCGCAGCGGCGAGATCGATGTTGCGGGCCGTGGCCAGGAGGGTGGCGCACAGGGTCTCGGTGCCCCCTGCATCCACCGCGAACACGTCGGACGCGCACACGGTAAGCAGCCGCGCTGCATCGACCACACGCCCGCGCGCCCGAAGGCAGGTGCCTTTTGCGGGCGCCACAAGTTTGATGGTCGCATCCACCGTGGCATTGGTCCAGCCTGGCGGCAGCACGCTGCCCGCCGCGGCCACCGCGGCAAAGTCCCCCAGGGCAAACACGGCCGCAGCCTGCAGTTGGCCGGGGCGAAAGCAGAGTGCTTCGCCGATTGGCATCTCCATTTCAACCCGGCCCGCTTCGGCATGGACGAAGCGCAGCCCCAACGTGCGGGCCATGGGCATGGCCAGAACCAATGTCTGCAACTGGGCGATGTGGGAGGTGGACGGTGGGGACGAAGTCATGGCGTTTTCCTGTGAGGTGCGGGCTGGGATGAGGACTTGGTGGGTGTTTTGGGCCGCACACGCGGCCAGTTGCCGGAGTTGCCGGGTGCAGGGGGGCTCTGGGCGGCCTGCACCGCCGGGGGTGGCATCTGCCGCTTGCGCTGTTGCGCTTCGAGCCAGGCTTGGTGTTCCAGCACCACCTGCTTTTGGGCTTGCAACTGGCTGATCTGCTGCTCCAGCGCGGCCGCGCGTTCCCGCAGGGCGTGGACCATGTCGTCAATGCCCAGCGTGCCGGCACGGTAGTCATCGAGCCGCCGGGCAATCTGCGGCAGGGCAAAGCCCAGCTGGCGCGACATGGCAATGAAAACCACCTCGCGCTTGATGCTGGCGGGATAGTCCCGGTATCCATTGGCCCGACGGTGCGGACGAATCAGCCCCAGCCGTTCGTAGTGGCGCAAGGCGTGGACGGACACCGAGGCCTGGTGGGCAAGTTCGGAGATCTGCATGCCACGAAGGCTAGCAAGCCTGGTGTTGCGCGAAGGTTGCCTTGGTGACTGATCGCGCATCCCTCGCAGCCAAGTCGTCGTTTTTTCATTTGGGACAAACCCGCATGGTGCGGTGCGTCAACGCGGGCCTGTGCGGTGTAGCATTGATGTTTTACCAGTGGTGGCCCCGGCGTTTGCGGATTCCTGCAGCGGCTGGGCCGTCCGGCATGTGCCGCTTTACCGCCCCACTCCCTTGTTGTTGACGCAGCTCCGGCCCTCCTACAACCCTCCCCAGGCGGCAAAACGCCCAGAGGTCGGATGCGTACCCATGGGCCTTGCCCCCGCGTGACCATGCCGCCTGCGCACGCACCCCAAGAGGCCGCGCGGCTCCACGCATTGCAGTCCTACGCCATTCTGGATACGCCCTCGGAAGATGCGTTTGACCAACTGGCCACGCTGGCCGCGCGCATCTGCGACTGCCCGATGGCCGTGGTCAATTTTGTCGACAGCGAGCGCCAATGGTTCAAGGCGGCGGTGGGGGTGCCGTTCGCGCAGACCGACCGCGCCATCGCCTTTTGCGACCACGCACTGGACGGCAGCCGCGATGCCGTGGTGGTGCCTGACGCCAGCAAGCATCCAGCATTTGCGGGCAATCCGCTGGTGGTGGGCGAACCCCGCGTCCGGTTCTATGCCTGCGTGCCGCTCGTCACGCCGGAAGGCTTTGCGCTGGGGACGCTGGCCGTGCTGGACACCGTGCCCCGCACACTGGGGGCCGAGCAGCTCGACGGCCTGAAGATCCTCGCAGGGCAGGCCATGGTGCAGCTGGAGCTGCGCCGCCAGAAGCGCCTGCTGGCCCAGCTGGTGCAGGAGCGCGACCAGATGCACGCCGAGATGCTGGCCCAGAGCGACGCGCTGCGTGTGGCGGGGCAGATTGCGCGCATCGGGGGATGGACAGTGGAACTGCCCAGCCTGCAGCTGACCTGGTCGCAGGAGATCGCTGCCGCCTATGGGCTCCCCCACCGCGTGGGGAGCCTGGCCCAGGTGCTGCAGCTGTACACGCCGCCATACCGGGTGCCGATGCAAAAGGCGTTTGACGAGTGCATGCTCCATGGCACGCCGTTCGACATGGAGGCCGAGGTGGCCATGCCCGGTGGCGGGCGATTCTGGGTGCGCACGGCCGGTCAGGCTGCGCGCGATGCCGGTGGCCAGATCATCCGCATCCAGGGGGCCTTCCAGGACATCTCGGTCCAGCACCAGGCCCGGCAGGCACGCCGCGAAAGTGAAGAGCGTTTTCACCTGGTGTCGCGTGCCACGGCCGATGCCGTGTGGGACTGGAACCTGAACACCGATGCCATGTGGTGGAACGAAGGCATGCAGAACCTGTTTGGCGTGCCGCTCGACCAGCTGCCGCCCGACAGCACCTCCTGGACACTGCGGCTGCACCCTGAGGACAGCCAGGAAATCCTCCACGGCATCCACGCAGCCATTGACGGCACGGACAACCACTGGTCGGCCGAATACCGCTTTCTGCGGCAGGATGGAACGTATGCCTGGGTGCTGGACCGGGGCTTCCTGATTCGCGACTCGGCCGGCAAGGCCGTGCGCATGGTGGGCGGCATGACCGACATCAGCGCACAAAAGCTGACCGAACTCGACGCACAGCGCGATGCCCAGAACCATGCCGAGCTGCTGCACGTGCAGCAGCGCATCTCGTCGCTGGACCTGCCCCTGCCCGAAGTGCTGCAGCTGGTGGCCAACACGGTGCTGCGCCAGACCCTGGCCCGCGGTGCGTTGGTGGAGCTGTTGCAGGGCCACCAGCTGGTGGCGCAGGCCTCGGCAGGCGACCACGTGCGGCCTGTGGGGCATCTGCTGGCCGTGGACCAGAGCCTGCTGTGGCCCGCACTGCGCGAAGGGCGCACGGTGGTGTGCAACGACACCGAGGCCGAGGGCTGGGACATGGCTTCGCTGCCCCACCGCCATGGCGTGCGCTCGGTCATGGCGGTGCCGCTGCGCACGGCGCAGGGGGTGGTGGGCTCACTCAAGGTGACGTCGGACAAGCCCAACGCGTTCTCGCGGCGCGATGTGGCGCACCTGGAGATCCTCACCGAATCCCTGGGGGCCATGGTGCAACTGCGGCATGTGGCCGGGCAGCTCCGGGCGTCGGAGCAGCAGTACCGCATGCTGTTCAACGAACATCCCCATCCCATGTGGGTGTACGACAAGGAAACGCTGCGCCTGCAGGCTGTGAACCAGTCGATGGAAACGCACTACGGCTACACCGAGGCCGAGTTGCTGGCGATGGAAATGACGGACCTGTGGCCGGCCGAACGGCACGCCACCATCCGGGAAGCCCTTCAGGCGATTGCGATCGACCAGCGCAACAAACCAGTGATCAGCCGCCACGTCAAGAAGGACGGCACGTTCATGGATGTGGAGATCACGGCTGGCAGCATCAGCTTCAATGGCCGCCCGGCGCGGCAGGTGCTGGCCACCGATGTGACCGAGCGCCTGCGCACCGAACGCGAGCTGGCCCGCATGGGCCGTGCCCAGCGCCTGTTGAGCGCATGCAACGAGACCCTGGTGCGCGCCACGTCAGAAACCACGCTGCTGCAGGCCATCTGCCAGATTGCCGTGGACATCGGCGGCTACCGCATGGGCTGGGTGGGGTTTGCACTGGACGACGAACGCAAGTCCATCGAGCCAGTTGCCCATGCGGGGTACAATCAGAACTATCTCGAAAACCTGCAGCTTTCCTGGTCGGCCGACGACCCCTACGGCCGGGGACCGGCGGGCACGGCCGTGCGCTCGGGCAAACCCGTGATCGTGCAGGACATCCGAACCGAGGGTGACTTTGCCGACTGGACCGAGCGCATGCTGGACCACGGCTTTCATGGCGTGATCTGTCTGCCTTTGCAGGACCGCGATCGCAACCGCGACCGCACCTTTGGCCTGCTGTACCTTTACGCGCCCGACATCTTGCAGATCAGCCCCGAAGAAGCGGCCCTGCTGCAGGAGCTCTCCAACGACCTGGCCTTTGGCATCACCAGCCTGCGCGCGCACAAGGCGCAGCAGCGGCTGCAGGCCTCGGTGCTCAAGGTGGCGGCGGCAGTGTCGGCCAGCACAGGCACCGAGTTTTTTGTGCAGCTGGTGCGCAACATGGCCGACGCCCTGGGGGCCCAAGGCGGCTGCGTGGTGCGGCTGTTGCCCGACGTGCAGGGGCGACCGCCCCGGGTGGCCACGCTGGCTGCGGTGCTTGATGGCCAGATGTTGCCCAACGACGAATACAGCCTGGAGGGCACACCCAGCCTCATGCTGCTGTCGCAGCGCGCGCACGTGGTGACCGACAAGGTGCAGCAACTGCACCCCGATGCCCCGATGCTGCGCTATGTGGGCGCGCAGGGTTACGCAGGGCAGCAGCTGTGCAACGCCGATGGCGAAGTGGTGGGCATTGTGTTTGTGCTGTTCCGCCAGCCCATTGCAGAAACGGACTTCATCACATCCACGCTGCAGATCTTCGCCGCGCGCGCGTCGTCCGAGATCGACCGGCAGCAGGCCGATGCCCGCATCCGCCACCAGGCCTCGCTGCTGGACAAGGCCCAGGACGCCATCCTCGTGCGCGACCTGGAACACCGCATCATCTTCTGGAACAAAAGCGCCGAACGCCTGTACGGCTGGTCGCAGTTGCAGGCGCTGGGCCAGTCCATCGAGACGCTGCTCTACGACGACCCCGCCCATTTCCGCCATGCGACGCAGACGGTGCTGGAGCAGGGCGAGTGGACGGGCGAGATCGTGCACCGCCACCGTGACGGCAGCACCATCGAGGTCGAGGGCCGCTGGACCCTGGTGCGTGGCGACGACGGCCAGCCGCAATCCATTCTGGCCATCAACACCGACATCCGTCAGCGCAAGGCCAATGAGCGTGAAATCCAGCGCCTGGCTTTCTACGACGCGCTCACGGGCCTGCCCAACCGCATGCTGCTGATGGACCGCATGGGCCATGCGCTGGCCAATGCCCAGCGCCGCCAGCAGGGCGGGGCGCTGCTGTTCATCGACCTCGACAACTTCAAAACCCTGAACGACACCCTGGGCCACGACCAGGGCGACCTGCTGCTGCAGCAGGTGGCGCAGCGCCTGAACACCTGCGTGCGCAGCGTGGACACGGTAGCCCGGCTGGGGGGCGACGAGTTTGTGGTGATGCTCGAAGAACTGAGCCCCAAGCCCCACGAGCTGGCTCTGCACGCGCGCGGGGTGGGCGAGAAGATCTTGGCCATGCTGGCCGTGCCCTATGCACTGGCGGGCTACCAGTACCGCAGCACGCCCAGCATCGGCGTCGCGCCGTTCACCGGCGAGCAGACCAGCGTGGGCGAGCTGCTCAAACAGGCAGACCTGGCCATGTACCAGGCCAAGACCGCAGGGCGCAACACACTGCGCTTTTTCGACCCCGACATGCAGGCCGTGGTAACGGCCCGCGCCGGGCTGGAGACCGACCTGCGCGCGGCACTGGCACAAGAGGAATTCTTACTGCACTTCCAGCCGCAGATGCACCAGTCTGGCCGCTGCGTGGGGGTGGAGGCGCTGGTGCGCTGGGCCAGCCCGCAGCGCGGCATGGTGCCCCCTTCCGTATTCATCCCGCTGGCCGAAGAAACCGGGCTCATCCTGCCGCTGGGCCGCTGGGTGCTGCACACGGCATGCAAGCTGCTGGCCACCTGGCAGGCCGATCCCCAGCTGGCGCACCTGACCATGGCGGTCAACGTGAGTTCGCGCCAGTTCCGCCATGCCAGTTTTGTGGACGATGTGGCCCGCGTGCTGGCCATCACCGGGGCGCCAGCCCATCTGCTCAAGCTGGAGCTGACCGAAAGCCTGCTGGTGGAAGACATGGAGACCACCATCGCCACCATGGCGGCGCTGCGCTCCCACGGCGTGGGGTTCTCGCTGGATGACTTCGGCACCGGCTATTCGTCCCTGAGCTACTTGAAGCGCATGCCACTCGATCAGCTCAAGATCGACCAGAGTTTTGTGCGCGACCTGCTGACCGACCCGAACGACGCCGCCATTGTGGACACCATCATTGGCCTGTCGCGCAGCCTGGGCCTGGAAGTCATCGCCGAAGGCGTGGAGACCCCCGAGCAACGCGAGCTGCTGGCCCGCGCCGGCTGCCAGCTCTACCAGGGCTATCTCTTCAGCCGCCCCCTGTCTGCGGACCTCCTGGGGGCCTTCCTGCGCCCCTCCCCCGCGTAGACAGCCCACGCGGCCCTTTTTTTTCCATCGCCCTGACGGCCCGCGCGCCGCCGTCGGCTGCGTTTTTTCGCTGCAACGCTGTCCTTTGCATCCATTCGGCCACCTCAAACGCCCTCAAACCCCTTCTGAAGATGGGCACCACGACGCTCCGCTGCGCCCCAAGTTGTCCCTCTGTCTTCTTCTTATGTTGTCTATAAATACATAGTCGTAGTAGTAGAAGGCGCCCCGAATTGTGGACAACCGCTTTTTCTTGAGGTGTGGCGGGCACTTGCGCGCGCGCCAACCCTGTGCACCGAACCCTCCTGCCGTTGTCGTGGGAACGGGGACAAAACACGGTGCCCGCCTTTTTCTGTGGATAACCAGGTGGTTGTGCCAGAACTATCCCCAGTCTTACGCACTGGACTGGATTTGCACCGATTTCTTTGCAAAAATGGCACGCAGCGCTTATTGAATAAGCGGTTTTAGCTATCTTATTGATAGTAATTTGGATGGTTGGGGCTTTCACACCCGGGATGCGATGGGCGCCAAAGCCTGGCCAGACAGATCGCCAGGCCTTGGGGGGGTGTCCCCAAGCACCAGGTCTGCCGTCCCCGTTGCAGGCCATTGCCCTGGACTTGGTGGTGCGGCGAGGCCTGTCTGAAGGGGTTCTGGTTATTCTTTTATGGTTCTATATATAAATAGCAGTAGTAGTAGAGCGACCCACTTTCTGTGGACAAGCCCATTTTTACCAATGCTGGCGCGGGCTTGCGTCGCTGCAAAGTCTGTGTGGCGGCCTGCACAAAGGCCGGGGCTCGCAGACAACAACTTCCAGCTATTGCCATTTGGTGTGGATAACCTGCAGGTTGTGCCAGAACTGTTCCCAGCGTTATCCACAATGGGCTTGGATGGACGCCTGCAGCGGCCCTAAAAAGCACAAAGCCCGGGGTCCGTCGAGGACTCCGGGCTTTGCAAAGGAAAGAAGGAAGGAGGCAACCGCCTAAGCGGTAGAACCCGAGACCTGGGCCAAAGGTTTACTTTGCGGGTGCGGCAGGCGGCTTGGGATGGTGGCCTTCGCCACCGCGCATGCCGTGGTGCCCGTGCCGGCCTTCTCCCTCGCCCTTCATGCCGCCCATGCGGTGGCCCCGGTGGGCCTGGGCGTCAAACGTCTTCTGTTGCTCGGGCGTCAGGGCCGCGTAGAAGGTCTTGGTGGCCTCGCCACGGCGGTCGGCCTCGGCAGCGTGCTGGGCGCGCAGGGCCCGCATGCGGTCGATGCGTTCAGGGGTGGTCAGCTTGTCCATGTCCTTGTGGTCCAGGCGGGCCGTGCGTTCACCGGGTTGCATTGCGGCGGTGAACGCCGTCCAGGCGGGTTCTTGTGCGGCAGTCAACTTGAGCTGGCCCTTGAGGGCTGCCATGCGCTGGGCCATGTGGGCCTGGTGGCGTTCATGGCGGTCACCCGCCTTGTGGCGGCCTTCAGGGGCCGTGGCGCCTGCTGCCGGCGGGGCAGCGGGCGGTTGTTGCGCCAGCACCGGCAGGGCCAGGGCAGCAAGAACAGCGGTGGCGGCCAGGTGGTGTTGGAATTTGAAAACCATGGTGTGAATCCTTTCACAGGGGTTGGGGGCTCGCCAGGACGACCGTTCCGGCGATTGAGGGCCAGTGTCCGCCCCGCATGTATCGCCGCCATACCCGTTGGGTGAGGCTGTGTAAAGTTGTGACAAGAAGCTGCTCGCCTTCCATCGAATAGATGTCAGGTGAAAATGGTATCTACCGCTTTATCAATAAGCTTTTTAAGCTATAAAAAAAGTAGCGTATACATGTGAGCTTTTCGTACCGAAGGCGGGGCTTGCAGGGGAGCTGGCAGCGACCGTCGACAATGGCGTGTTCGGCGTTTGCCGGTGGTTTGTTTAACGATTTCCCAACAAAAGGTTTTCCGTGTTCAAGAACATGATCGTGTACCGCATTGCGCAGCAATGGCAGGTCGAATTGACGCAAGTGGAAGAAGCCCTGGCCAAGGTGCCCTTCCTGGAATGTGGTGCCACGCAGGAAAAATCCCTGGGCTGGGTGCCGCCGCGCGGTGATGCGCACGGCCCGCTCGCCGAGTCGGTCGGGGGCCAGTGGATCCTGCGCTTCATGGTCGAGTCCAAGGTATTGCCTGGTAGCGTGCTGGCCCGCCGCGTGAAGGAAAAGGCCGAGCGCATCGAGCAGGAAACCGGCCGCAAGCCTGGCAAGAAGGAAAGCAAGGAGCTGAAGGACGAGGCCAAACTCGACCTGCTGCCCATGGCCTTCACCAAGCAGGGATCGATGTGGGTATGGATTGACACCACATCGCGCCTGCTGGTGCTGGACACGTCCAGCCAGGGCCGGGCCGATGAAGTGGTCACCCTGCTGATCGAAGCGCTGCCCGGGTTGTCGGTGTCGCTCATCAACACCCAGACCAGCCCGCAGGCCGCCATGTCCCACTGGCTCAAGGAGCAGGAGCCGCCCGTGGGCTTCACGGTGGACCGCGAATGTGAGCTCAAAAGCGCCACCGAAGAAAAAGCCGTGGTGCGCTATGCCCGCCACCCGCTCGACATCGAAGAGGTGCAAGCCCACATCGACGCCGGCAAACTGCCCACCAAGCTCGCGTTGACCTGGGACGACCGGGTCTCCTTCATGCTCACCGAAGGCCTGCAGATCAAGAAGGTGTCGTTTCTGGACACCGTGTTCGAAGGCACCAAGGCGGACGACGGCGGTTTTGACACCGACGTAGCGATTGCCACGGGAGAGCTGGTCAAGCTGATTCCGGATCTGATCGAGGCGCTGGGGGGGGAGGCGGAGAGTGGAGTGGCGAGTGCGGCGGCTGCTGTGGCCTCGGAAGGAGGCAGCATGCCCGCGCCTTCCGTGGCATCACGTGCCGCCACGACCTCAGCACCTGCGCGAAAAAGTGGTGCTGGTGGGGTGGTGACGGGGCCTGCGCAAGTCCCGGTGGATACGGATCCGGAGTCGGCGCCGTTTTGAGGGTGTAAAGGGCGTGCCGCGAAGGTGGTTCGTCCCCTCTAAGGCAAAGTGCCCTGCCCAAAATACGACGGATTGTTTTTCGTCCGAGGGTTGCGTGAAACGCAATCAGCACCTACCAATTCTGGTAGTTAATATTTAAATTTCTTGCCATAAAATATTCTGATGAATATTAATACCCTTTCATCAAAAAATCATTCCATCGAGACTTTAAGAGCGGCTGCAGTGATTCTGGTTTTTATAAATCATCTTCACTCTTTGAATGTTGTCTCTATTCCGTATTTTGGAGTTGTTGGCGGATGGATTGGAGTACAGATTTTTTTCGTTATCAGTGGATATCTGATTATTCAGAGTGCACTTCGTTATTCCGCTGGGGATTATATAAAACAACGAGTTTTTAGAATATATCCAGCATATCTATTTTGGTTTGTTTTATTTTCTTTTGTTTTTGGCCAATTTCAATCTGATTCGGTTGACTTCAAAAGTCTGTTGATCCATCTATTGTTTCTTCAGCATTTTTTTCCGGAAGCATATCTGAAATACAACGCCTTGAGTGTCAGCTGGACGTTGACCATCGAGGTGGTGTGGTATGTCATCGCTTTTCTTATTGCTACAAGGTTTGTTAAAAATCCATCCAAGATCACGGCAGGCTTTGTGCTAGTTGCCTGCATCTGGGTATATGGAGGTACAAAATGGCATCCTCTGGTTGATAGTATGGAAGGAATATATGTGTATTTCTTTGTTCATAACAATGCAATTGCCCAGATGCCATTTTTTGTTTTCGGTGCGTGGATTGCGGTCAAACAACCGAAATATGATAAGGCAGCATTGCTGGCTATTTTTATATCCACCGTTGTACTTTTTAAGTCATGGGAGCCAGTATTTCCATCGCCTATATTTCTAACGGGGCTTGGAGTGTCCGCACTCTTTTTGATTTTAGAAAATAATGATTATAAAAATCCAAAATCGGTAAAAATTCTTTCTGATATATCATATTCATTTTATTTGATTCACTATCCTGTGATTGTGTTGTCATCTCAATTTGTTGATAATAAATATCATCAAATGTTCTTGGCATTATTTGCAACCGTGATTCTTTCTTATATGAGTTATAGACTGATTGAGCAGCCATTCATGAACATGGCAAAAAAGAAACCAAAAACAATTTTGGTGGCTCAGTGAATCCGGGTAAAAAAATAGAATACCGTCCCGATATTGATGGATTGCGCGCCATTGCGGTATTAATGGTGCTTGCGGTTCATGCATCTCCAGCCAGCCTGCCCAATGGATACGTGGGTGTAGACCTGTTTTTCGTGATTTCGGGTTACCTCATCACATCCATTCTGTGCAGAGAGTTGGCCCAGGGGTCCTTTTCCATCAGGGATTTTTACGTTCGCCGAATCAACCGTATTTTCCCTGCCCTGATCCTGGTGCTTCTGGTCTGCTTGCTTTTGGGCCCTGCGCTGATGTACCCGGGCGAATATGCGCAAATGGGTAAGTCGGCGCTGTTCAGTGCCTTGTTTTCAGCCAACATTCATTTTTATCTGGAGTCTGGCTACTGGGATGTAGCCAGCAAACTCAAGCCGTTGCTGCATCTTTGGTCGCTCGGGGTAGAAGAGCAGTTTTACCTGTTGTGGCCATTGATCCTGCTCTGGGCACATCGTACGAAACGCTCCATGGTGACGGTTTCCCTTGTCGTGGTTTTTGGCTCGATGGTGGTGAATCTCATCCTCACGAACAAAAGTCAGGCAGCGGGCTTCTACCTGCCGTTCGGGCGCCTTTGGGAGTTGGCCTCTGGAGGGGTGATTGCCTGTATTCAGTGGCAATCCTGCAGCAACCCGTCCGGAAATGCTCCTTATGACAAGCAGCGGCAGGATGTATTGAATATTGCGGGATGGTCTGGCATTGCGTTGCTGGTTGCCACCCAGGTTGTGTTCATGGATGCCACCGCTTTTCCAGGTTTCTACACCGTTGCGGTGGTGATGGCTGCTGCAATGCTGGTGCTGGCGGGTCCTGGCGCTTGGTTCAACCGTAAGGTGCTCTCGCATCCCGCAATGGTTTATGTGGGCAAACTGAGTTACCCGCTGTACCTGTGGCATTGGCCGCTGCTGGTATTCGTACGTCTGCTGGGAGATGGGCAGTGGTCGTCATCCCACCGAAATTTGGCGGTTCTGGCTTCGATCGTTCTGGCCGTGTTGACCCACCATGGCGTTGAAAGACCGTTGTCCAAGCATGTGGAAAGCAGGAGATTTCTTGCAGTCCTGCTTTTGGCGCTGATGACGGTGGCAGGAGGGATCGCTTGGCTCGGCTTTGCTGGCAAGGTTCCGTTGACCGGTGTGCCCTACCCCAACGCAGCATTGACCGCTTACGACAAGCCGGAGATAAAAAGCCAGGGGAAGGTAGCACTGGTGGGTGACAGCAATGCCGGGCACTTGTTCTACGGCCTCTCGTTGCTGTATGGGAGTCGACTGGAGGTCGCGTCCACGCCGGGCTGGCCCTACCTTGATGGGGTCAGGTACCGGCCGGGCTATGTGCCGCATCCAGAACATGTGGGTACCCCGCAGATGACTGAACAGGTATTGCGTCGCCTTGAGGCTGATTCAGACGTCCGCTTGGTTGTTCTGTCGAATGTGTACTTGATTTACTTCACTGGCAATAGCCTGCGCAGTATCCAAGGTGCGGGGCCCAATGAGACATCGACCCAGGCGTATGAACGCGGCCTGCGGCGCACCCTGGAGCGGCTGGTGGCCAAACAGAAGAAAGTGGTGTTGGTGAAGTCCATTCCTATTCATTCGGTGTTGCTGAATGTGACAGGCTGCGCTGGTGATGTCCGGCCCGCCTTGCGCCGCGAGCCCGCTGAATGTTTGCGGGCCAGGGATGCTGTCGATGCTGAAAGACGGGAATACGACGCCATGGTGGAACGGGTGATTGGCGGGTTGCAAGGCGTGCATGTGTTGAACACGCTCGATGAGCTTTGCGATGCTCAGTACTGCTATATCAACCACAAGGGGGTACAGATGTACATCGACCCAGGCCATTTCACTACGGCCGGGAGCCAGCTCATGGCGGCTGCCCTTGCTCGCAAGATTGAAGACGCGCTGGCGCCATGAAGCCTGTGGCCCCAGGGCCTCCGGGCCCTGGTCTGGCGGGTTTTCAGTTTTGCAATGCAGGCCGTTTGGTGGCCACTTTTGCAATCTCGCTCACAAACAGTTTCTTCCACGCATCCTGGGTTGAATCGGCGACCAGTTGCGGCATGAACCCGAATGCCAAAGTGCGTTCGCCTTTCACCAAGATGCCTTGTTCCCGTTGAAGCAGTTCTGTGGCCAGTATTCGGTATCCGGGGCGGGGCGTGATCGACGCGTAACCTGCGTACAAGCGTTTTGAAGGCTTGAGCCGGTAGACTTTGCCGTCGATCAGGAAGATGCCGCCGTTCTTCTTCCACTCGACATTGGCTATGCCGAATACCTCGTGCATCCAGTCAAAGGTGGGTTTGCCGTTTTCGTCGAATTCACCCAGACGCATGTCCTGAATGAGCGCGCCGCCGTTTTTCCAGTAAGCGGTCAACTTGGTCTTGATGCTTTGCGGCATGGCCACCTGGTGGGGCACCAGGATGGCATCCAGCTGTTGGATGATGGGGTCGTCTGCGAGAAGGTTTTTTTCGCCGATGACGTGGATCTGCATGCCGGGCTCGCTGCTCAGGATCTTGTAGGACGCGAACAATGCATCGCGGTGGGTGTTTCTGTCCGCGCTTTTTTCACCGTGCCACACGTGGAAATTGGTGGTGGAGCCCAGGATGCCAATCCTGATCCGGCGGTCCGGGCCAGCCGTCGCGGCGGGATCAGGCTTGGCAGTGCTGGTGTGAATTTTGTTCAGTTGCAGGTTTGCCAGCGAGCCACTGCCTGCCTGGTGCTGGAGCCCCCCGATTTCGTAGCCCACCACACGGGCCTGGGACAGCGATTGGGCGATCGAGCGCTGGATGACGGGGAAAAGTTCTGGCGTTTTCTTGGCCGCTTCCCACCGCTCTGCGTAGGCACCGACCATGATCTTCTTGTAGCCCAGCGAGCCCATGTAGTTGGCAAGTGTGGGCAGCACATCCGGATCTGCCACCAGGCCGTAGCCGTCGTAAAAATTGAAATCAATGACCGCGATGTCGATGCATGGGGCCAGTTTTTCCACAATACCGGTGGCGTAGATGGCGTCATGCGACGTGAAGGTCTCCGCAAAGTAGCCAATCGCTTCTGCACCCTTGCTCCGGATCACGTTGGCGTAGGCACAGGTGGCTTCCTGGAGCCGGGCTTCCCGGAATTCCTTGTGGGCATGCAGCAGGGGTTCTGCTTTGGGCACACCTGCAGCGATGTTGTTGTTGTAGTTGATGATGGGTTGCTTGGCGTTGTATTTGTTGAAAAACGCATTCTGTGTGGACTCTTTGTAGTCCCTCCACTGATAGCCCATTTGCCCATACTTGATTTCGTGCTCTTCCTGGAGGCCGATGGCGTAGCCCAGAACCTTGCCGGGGTAGCGTTTGGAAAAGTGATCGACCGTTTGCGCAATGAACGGGTCCGCGTAGTTCCTGATCGATGCATCGGTGAAGTCGGGTTGCCAGCTCGGATCGCCCGAGAAATTGCGCATGGCCATGTCCGGATGCGCTGTGGTGATCCATTGCGGCACCGTTGACATGTGGGGCACGAGCTGGCCGGTTTCGTCCTTGTAGGGGCGTCCACCCATGTCAATGACCAGCAGCAGCGACAAGCCGCCGTTGACGATGGCATCCAGATGGCGGTGGTAGTGGGCAAATTCGTACTGGCCCTTGCGGCGCTCGATATCGGACCAGTTCAGATAGATGGTGGCGTGGCTGAAGCCCTGGGCCTTGAGTTCGCTGGGCAGATTCTTGTTCTGATTGAGGTCCCAGGGCATAACGATGATGCTGGAAACGGGGGCGGGTGGGGCTGCATGGGTGGTCAGCGCAACCAACGAAACAAGGATGGCGGCAATGCGGAGAAATTTTTTCATCAAAGCGCTGGAAGAGAGGTTCGTAGAAGGTGTTGGGCGGCCTGGATTCACAAGATGCGCCACTCGCTGAGTGGGAGAAACTCTTGCAACGAGAGGGGCTTCCATTCCATTGTTCCATGAACAACAGGGGCACTTTGATCTTGTACTGCGCTACACCGGCGCAGGTTTGCAGTGCGTCGCTGTGTGCTGAGAAGCTCGTTCAGCAGGCCCTCTGCACCATCTCCGCCAGCGCATGCACATAGGGGTCCTCGATGCCCAGCACGCTGAATTGCGCGACCAGCTGATCAAGGTATTCGCGGTTGCTGCCGATGCGGCCACAGGCGCTGGCGATGGTGGCGGCGGTGGCCTGCATCGACAGGTCACCCCGATAGTGCGTGTGGGCCGTGTTGGCCGTCAGCACCAGCGCCTGGTTGACAGTACCTTGTGGGGTCTGCAGTGGAAGCAGTGCGGGGCAGTAGGCGCCAGTGATCATCTCGCGGCGCCAGAGCAGGCGTGACTCCTCGGGAACCAGCGGGGCGGGGATGCGGAACACCAGGCCTTCGCACTGCTGGCCCGCGTGATTGTCACTGTCACGCTGCAGCGTAAGCACCAGGCCAGGGCAATCGGGTGTGCCTCGACCAATGGTGGTGCCGAGGGCAAAACGGCGCACATACCCGGGCAGGGTGGCCTTGCGCACTTCGTCAAAGTGAAACCCCGGGTTCCACATCAGCGAGCCATAGGCAAACACCCACAGGTCGTCCTGCCGTGCGGTGATGGCGTCCAGCACCTGGCGGCGCGAGCGTTCCACATCGCTATCGGGCAGACGCCAGTGGGCGGGCAGGCCCTGGCCGCGCGCCTGGGCATCCCATTCGGCGAGCACTTCGTCGGTCAGGCGCAGGCCCGAGGCATGGGCAGGGATGAGCTGGCCTTGCAGCTCAGGCAGGTGGGCAAAGGCGTCTGGCGTGGTCATGTGCAGTCAGTTTGGCAGCAGCTTATCGGTGTGCCACATCGAACACCAGCACCTCGGCGCCCACGCCGTCGTTGAGCAGCACCAGCACGTTGCCATGGCTGGGGTCGTGCAGGCCACAGCAGCTGCCAAACGAAAAGCGGTGGGCGCTGCGCAGCCAGCCGGTGGAGGATTGGTCTCGGTCCGTGGTTGCGCGGACAGTGATCATGGTGGGGTTGTCCGGGTGCTGGCGGGGGGTTGTATGGGTGGTCGCTTTTTTTGCCTGTCAGGCGATGGCATTGCGTGAACTGTAGAGGGCGACAGCGCCCAGATAAACAAGGGGCAGGCCAACGGAGTGTTCTGAAATCGTGACCAATCAGACGATGCGGTGCAGACCGCGCTGGCGTGGGTCTTTGTGGCTGGTCGTGTTGCGCACAGCCTGGGTCAGATCCTCACCACCAATGTGCGACTGCGTGGCTTGGTGTTCACCGTCAACTTTGTGGCGGTGTTGAGGATGTGGGGCTGGCTGGTTGCGGTGCAGGTGGCGGGTGCGAACTGACGCCGCTGTGGCGTTCGCTTCGGCTTCGAATCAGCGGCCCACAAACTGCGGGCTTTGGCGTCGGTGAAAGGCCTCTACCCCCGCGCGGAAGTCCTCGGTGCCTGCGCAGTGCACAAAGGCGTCCTTTTCTGCAGCCAGCTGCTCGGGCAGGGGGCGGTCCATCGATTCGCGCATGAGGCGCTTCATGGCGCCGTAGGCCACGGTGGGCCCGGCGGCCAGGTGCTGGGCCAGGGTGGTGGTGGCAGTCTCCAGTTCGACGGCAGGCACGATGCGGTTGATGAGGCCCAGGCGCAGGGCGTCGTCGGCCGTGAATGCTTCACCCATCAGCGCGATTTCCAGCGCCTTGCGCACGCCCACCAGGCGCGGCAGCGCCCACGATGCGCCCACGTCGCAGCTGGCGCCCAGGTTGATATAGGCAAGGTTGAAGCGCGTGCCTTCGGCGGCGATCACGTAGTCCGCCATCAGCAGCAGGCTCAGGCCCGCACCGGCTGCCACGCCGTGCACCTGGGCGATGACGGGCGCGTTCATCTGTGCCAACAGGAGCAGTGCTGCGTTGAGCGGCGTGAGGATGTCGATGGCGCCCTGCACCGGGTCGGCCCGCAACGTGGCCAGGTCGCCCCCGGCCATGAAACCCCGGCCGTTGCCACACAGCACCACGGCGCGCACGCCAGGGTCGGCGGCAACGGTCTGCACGGCGGCGAGGACGGCGTTGGCCATGGGCACGTCGATGGCGTTGAGCGCATCGGGCCGGTTGAAACGCAGCGTGGCGATGGCGCCGTTTCGTTCCAGCAGCAGGGGGGCGGTCGGGGCGGCGGTGGTTTTCATGTCAGATTGGCCTCTAGCGCATGATGGATAAGCGCTGACAGCTCCTTTTTTGATAGTAATCTACGCGGAAAGTGGTGGGCCCCGGGCTAGTGGTACAGCGCCTCGATCTCGGCCGCGTAGGTCTTGTAGATGCTGGAGCGACGCACTTTCATCGTCGCTGTCACCTCGCCGTCGTCGTGGTCCAGCTCCTTGGTCAGCAGGTGGAACTTGCGGATTTGTGAGACCTGCGCCAGGCGCTGATTGCCCTGGTTGATTTCGGCGTCGATGAGACCGCGCACCTCGGGGTGCTCCACCAGCGAGCGAAAGTGCGTAAACGGAATGCGCCGCGCCTCGGCCCATTTGCCCACGGTCTCGTAGTCGATCATCACCAGCGCACCCACAAACTTGCGGCCTTCGGCGACGATGATGCATTCCTTGATGAAGGGGCTGCCCTTCATCGTGTTCTCGATCTCGGACGGTGTGAGGTTCTTGCCGCCGGCCGTGATCATGATGTCTTTCAGGCGGTCGACGATCTGGATCTGGCCTTGCGATTCGCGCACCACGTCGCCCGTGTGCAGCCAGCCATCCACGATGCTGCTGGCCGTGGCCTCGGGGTTCTTGTAGTAGCCCGCAAACACCATCTCGCCTTTGATCTGAAGCTCTCCGTTGTCCGCAATGCGGTGCTCCACGCCCAGCGTGGGCACGCCCACGGTGCCTACCACCACATGGTCCAGCCGGTGGCCCGTGACCATGCCGGTGGATTCGGTCAGGCCATACACCTCGATGAGCGGCACGCCCAGCACGCGGAAGAAGCGCACCACATCGGGCGGAATGGGCGCGGCGCCGGTGAGCGCCACATGGGCATTGCGCAGGCCGATGAAGTTCTGCAGCGCGCGGAACACCAGCCAGTAGCTGGCGGCATAAGTGAGCTTGTCGCCAGCGCTCCAGTTGCTGTGCGGCTTCTCGGCCAGCGGCTTGCAGGCGTTGTAGGCCTTGTGGAACAGCGTGCGGCGCAGGCCACCGGTCTCTTGCAGCTTGATGTGGATGGCGGCGTGCAGCTTTTCCCAGATGCGCGGCACGCCCAGGAACATGGTGGGTGCGACTTCGCGCAGGTCTTCCTGCACGGTGCGGATGGACTCGCCAAAGTTCACCTGCGAGCCGATGTACACGGGCACAAAGCTGGTGAGCATCTGCTCGGCCACATGGCACAGCGGCAGGTACGACAGGTGCGTGGTCTCGCGCGACAGCTCCAGCCGGTCCACGATGCCCGGCACCACGCCCCGGATGTTGCGGTACGAAATCATCGCGCCCTTGGGCTTGCCGGTGGAGCCTGAGGTGTAGATCATCAGGCCCACGTCATCCAGCCGCTGGCGTGCGAGCGCGTCGTCGATGATGGTTTGTTGGCCCGACGCTGCGCCCAGCTGCTCGACCTCGTCAAAGGTGGTGATGAACTGCCGCACCTCGGGCGCAAAGCTGCGCAGGCCCTTGGTCTCCATGACCACGATCTTTTTCAGGCGCGGCAGCTCGGGCAGTGCGGCCAGCAGCTTGTCGGTCTGCTCCTGGTCTTCGCAGACCATGATCTCGATGTCGGCATGGCCCACCACATAGGCCACTTCGTTGGTGGGACTGGTGGGGTACACGCCCACCGTCACGGCGCCCACCAGGCCTGCGCCCATCTGGGCCAGCACCCATTCGATGCGGTTCTCGGAGATCACGCCCACATGCCCGCCCGCAGGCAGGCCCAGTGCCCGCAGGCCCAGGCCGAAGTGGCTGGCGCGCTGGTGGTACTGCGCCCAGTTGAAGGGCTTCCAGATGCCGAAGTCCTTTTGCCGGATGGCGATGCGCTGCGCGTCGGTGCGCGCACGTTCGCGCAGCATCTGGGGCAGGGTGAGGTCGGGAAGTGTGCTCATGACAGCCAGCGTTTGCGACGCTTGTAATGCTTGATGTCCTTGAAGCTCTTGGCCTCGCCGCCACCGCCCATACCGAGGTAGAACTCGCGCACATCGGGGTCGTTGGCCAGGCGCTCGGCCGTGCCGTCGATCACGATCTTGCCGTTCTCCATGATGTAGCCCCGGTGCGCCACGGCCAGGGCCACGGTGGCGTTCTGCTCCACCAGCAGCATGCTGGTGCCGCGCTCGGCGTTGATGCGCGCGATGATGGTGAAGATGTCTTCGACCAGCTTCGGAGAAAGGCCCAGCGAGGGCTCGTCGAGCAGGATGAGCTGGGGCTGCGCAATCAGCGCGCGGCCAATGGCGAGCATCTGCTGCTCACCGCCCGACAGGTACCCGGCCAGGCCTTTGCGCCGCTCATGCAGACGCGGAAAGTAGCTGTAGACCAGGTCGAAGTCCGGTGTTGCATCCTTGCGGCCCGTGAGCGCATAGGTCGCCGCCACCAGGTTTTCTTCGACCGTGAGGTCTTCAAACACGCGGCGGCCTTCCATCACGTGGCTCAGGCCGTTGCGCACCAGCTGCTGCGGCGCCAAGGCCGCTGTGGGCTGGCCATTGAAGTGGATGCTGCCGCTCTCCACCGTGCCGTCTTCGAGCGCCAGCAGCCCCGAAACCGCTTTGAGGGTGGTGCTTTTGCCTGCCCCGTTGCTGCCCAGCAGCGCCACGATCTGCCCACGTGGCACGGCCAGCGACAGGCCGCGCAGGGCCTGCACCACCTTGTTGTAGATGACCTCGATGTTGTTGACTTCGAGGACGTTGGCCGGGGTTGGCTGGGTCATGGCAAAGGCGAGGTCAGAGCTTGATCCAGTCAGACGCGGCCACCATTTTTTGCGCTTTCATGTCGGCGCGGTACACGCGCCCCACGGGGATGGAGTTGCCGCTGATGGTGATCGGCACGCCGATCAGGCCGCCGGTGTCGAAGTCCTTGATGCTGTTGAGCGCGGCCTTGAGGTTTTTGCCATCGAGTGGCTTGCCCGCATCCAGCGTGCGCTTGGCCGATTCGGTGAACAGCATGGCGGCCAGGAAGCCCTGGATGTAGGCCGTGCTCTGGTACTCGGGGCGCAGCGCGCGGATCTTCTCCAGCATCGGCGCCTTCTCGGTGTCGTAGTAGTAGCGGTAGGGCATCACGCCCATGAAGCCATCGGCGGCCTCGCCCATCTTCATCACGGTGGAGCTGTCCATGGTCCAGAAGGTGCCCATCCACTTGCTGGTCATGCCTTGCTGCTTTCCCTGGGTGATGAACTCGGGGATGGGCGCGAGGATGTAGCCGTGGAAGATGGTGTAGTCGGGCGCTGCGCGGCGCAGCTTGATGACTTCGGTGGACACGTCCACGCTGCCGGCGGGCGTCATGATCTTGATGGGCACCGACAGGCCGAGCGCCTTGGCGGCAGCATCGCTTTTCTCGATGGGGTCGCGGCCGAACTCGGAGTCAGAGTACACAAAGGCCACCTTGGCGCCGGGCTTTTCCTTGGCGATGTGCTTGAGCAGGATGCCGAACATCTCCGTGTAGTCGGGGCCCACCAGGAACTGGTTCGGGTACTTGGCGGGGTCGTTCAGTTCGGATGCGAACGAGGCCCCGGCCATCAGCGTGGTGCCTGCGCGGTCCAGCTCGGGGTTGATGGTCTTGGAGAAACCGGTGGAGTCGCCGTAGTACAGGTTCACCTTGTTCTGGCTGGTGATCTTCTTGTACGCGGCCACCGACACATCGACCTTGTAGCCCGTGTCCTCGGGCACGTACTTGAGCTTGCGGCCCTTGATGCCGCCAGCATCGTTGACCATCTTCACGTAGTCACCAATGCCTGCGTTGATGCCCACACCCGCAAACGCGAACACACCCGTGAGCGGGATGGAGCCGCCAATCACGATGTCTTCGCCCGACTGCGCCAGCACCGACAGCGGGCTGGTGAGTGCGGCGGCGCCAGCGGCACCGAGCAGCAGGTGGCGGCGCTGGAGGGAAGTGTGTGGTGTGTCCATGTTGTCTCCTGAATGGTTTAGTTGCGGAAAGGCCAGAGATGGAAAAAACGGCGGATGCGCCGCCACACTTCGGCCAGGCCATGGGGCTCGAAGACGAGGAAACCGATGATGAGCAGGCCAAAAATGACGGTGCGTACAGGCGAGAGGAACACGGTGAGTTCCGCACCCCCGGGCAGCAGGCCCACCACGAGCTTGAGCAGCTCAGGCACCATGGTCATGAACACCGCGCCCAGGATGCCGCCCAGGATGGAGCCCATGCCGCCGACGATGATGGCCGCGAGGAAGAAGATGGACATGAGCAGCGGAAAACTCTCGGGCGTGACCACGCGAAAGAAGTACGCCCACAGCCCGCCCGCCACGCCTGCGTAGAACGAGGACAGGCCAAACGACAGCAGCTTGTAGCGCAGCAGCGGTATGCCCAGCACCTCGGCCGAGATGTCGCGGTCGCGAATCGCGATGAAGGCGCGGCCCACGCGCGTGCGGAACAGGTTGGCCGCGCCCAGCAGCATGAGGAGGGTGACCGGCACGATGAGCCAGTACAGGCGGAACGAGGTGTCGAGCGCCATGCCAAACAGCTTGGCGGGCGGCACGCTCAGGCCGCCGGTGCCGCCGGTGAACTTCCAGTTGGCAAAGATGAAGTGCGCAATGAACGATGCGGCAATGGTGGCAATCGCCAGGTACAGCCCCTTCACGCGCAGCGAAGGAATGCCCACCACGATGCCGCCCAGCATGGCGACAAAGCCACCGGCCAGCAGGTTGAGCACAAAGGGCGTTCCTACTTTGGTTTCCAGCACGGCCACGGTGTAGGCGCCCAGGCCCATGAAGGCGGCCTGCCCCAGGCTGACCAGCCCCGTGTAGCCCGTGAGGATGTTGAGGCCCGTGGCGCTGGCCACATTGATGCTGACCAGGCAGGCCAGGTACAGCCAGTAGTCGCTGGCCATGAACGGGAACAGCACCAGCAGCGTGGCGCCCACGGCCAGCCACACTTTTTGCGTGCGCGAGTCGAACAGCGCCGCGTCGGCGATGTAGGTTTCCTTGAGGGTTCCGATGCGCATCAGAGTCTCTCTATCTCGTGGGTGCCGAACAGGCCATAGGGCCGCACCAGCAACACGGCGACCAGCACGATGAAGGTGGCCAGCAGCTTGTATTCGCCGCCCAGGTAGGCCCCGGCCAGCGCTTCGATCAAACCGATGAGCACGCCCCCGATGAGTGCGCCCAGCACGCTGTCGAGCCCGCCCACGATCACCACCACCAGCACCGACAGGCCGAACACGCCCATGCTGGACGAGATGCCACCAATCGAGCCGACGATGATCCCGGAGACCGCTGCGATCATGGCCGACACCACCCAGGCCAGCGAGAACACACGCGGCACGTTGATGCCTACCGAATACGCGGCCGCTTGGTCGCTGGCCGTGGCGCGCAGGGCCACGCCACCGCGCCAGAAGCGGAACACCACCAGCACCGCCGCGATGAACACGATGGCAATCACCGCACCCCAAAACACCTTGGGCGCGAGGAACGCGTCGCCCACCATGATGGGCTGGCTGGGCATGAAGTCGGGCAGGCGGCGCTGGTCGGCGGTCCAGATCATCTCGACCAGGCCCACGAGCACCGAGGCCAGGCCCACTGTGACCATGAAAACGGAGATGGGTGGCTCGCCCAGCAGCGGGCGGATCATGGTGCGCTCGATCACGGCACCCAGCAGGCCTGTGCCCAGCACGGCCGCCGGAATGGCCAGCCACAGCGGCAGCGCAAACGTGGCGGCAAAGGTGAAGAACAGATAGGCACCGACCATGAGCAGCTCGCCAATGGCGATGTTCACTACGCGCGTGGCCTTGTAAACCATGACGAAGGCCAGCGCAGCGAGGGCGTACAGCCCGCCGCCCGCGATGCCGGTGAGGCTGATCTCAAACAGATAGGCCCAGTCGAAGTTGCCGGTCATGCGGTGGTCACCCCCTGCAGCTTGGCGCGCAGGTCGCCCACATCACCGGCGCCCAGGTAGGCGCGGATGACTTCGGGGTCCGCCTGCACCTGTGCGGGCGTGCCCTGCGCGATGACCTGGCCGAAGTTGAGCACCACCACATGGTCCGACAGGTCCATCACCATGCCCATGTCGTGCTCCACCATGAGCACCGTCACGCCCCACTCTTCGCGCACGTCGAGGATGAAGCGCGCCATGTCTTCGGTCTCTTCGCGGTTCATGCCGGCCACGGGCTCGTCCAGCATCAGGATCTGCGGCTGCATGGCGAGGGCCCGGGCCATCTCCACGCGCTTTTGCAGGCCGTAGGGCAGGGCCGAGACGGGTGCGTGGCGGATGTGGTCGATTTCGAGGAAGTCGATGATGCGTTCTTCGATGTCGCGGCGCAGCTCGGCCTCTTCGCGGCGCGCGCGGCCCAGGTAGAACAGCGCGTCGAGCACGTTGGTTTTGAGGTGCGCGTGGCGGCCCAGCTTGATGTTGTCGAGCA
Organism: Acidovorax sp. Root267; assembly: GCF_001429215.1. NCBI lineage: Bacteria > Pseudomonadati > Pseudomonadota > Betaproteobacteria > Burkholderiales > Comamonadaceae > Acidovorax > Acidovorax sp. Root267. Next base: position 366,208 of record NZ_LMJC01000012.1, on the reverse strand, counting down.
CGGTCATGCCCCGAAACAGCGCAATGTTCTGAAAGCTGCGTCCCAGGCCCAGCTTGGCGCGCTGCGGCGCCGGGATGCGCGTGATGTCCTGCCCCTGAAACCGGATGGAGCCCTGGCTGGGCCGGTAAAAGCCCGAGATGGTGTTGAACAGCGAGGTCTTGCCCGCGCCGTTGGGGCCGATGACGGCGGTGATGGAGCCCGGCTGCACATCAAACCCCACACCGGTCAGCGCCTTCACGCCGCCAAACGCCAGGGTCACGCCATCTACCTGGAGCAGGGGGGCGGCGGCAGGGGGGCCGAAAGGGGTTGTCTCCATTGGCTTTCTAATACGGGTTGACTGCAGCTTTTGACAGAAATTTCTCCCGGACCCAGCAGAAATTTCCTACTTGTGCGTAAACTGTTTACTCGTGAGTAGATTCTGGAAGCCGCCACCCCATTCAGCATCCGTACTTTCCCGAGGAATCGCCACCCATGCCCTCTGCCAAAGCGGCATCGTCCCCCCGCAGCGCCCCGCGAGCGGCGCCACGACCTTCGTCAGCAGCGCCGGAGTCTGACCCGGCCAGTGCTTCGCCCTGGGCCCCGGTGTCGCACCGTGAGCGCCAGCGCGAGGCCAAGCGCAACGCTGTGCTACAGGCTGCGGCGCAGCTGTTCAACGAGCGCGGCTTTCACGCCACCTCGCTCGACGACATTGCCGCGCGCCTGAACGTGACCAAGCCCACGCTGTACTACTACGTGAAGAACAAGGACGAGATCCTGTTGCAGTGCGTGAGCAAGGGGCTCACGATGATGCTCGAAGGCATCGACGCCTCGCGCGCGGCTGGCGGCAAGGCCATCGACCAGCTTATGACCTGCATGCAGGTGTATGCGCGCATCGTCACGCAGGACTTCGGCATGTGCCTGATCCGCGTGGGCGACGAGCAGCTGCCGCCCGAGAGCCGCAAGGAGCTGCGCCGCCTCAAGTCCGCCATCGACCAGGAGTTCCGCCGCCTGGTGGCCGAGGGTGTGGCAGAAGGCTCGCTGCAGCCGTGCGACCCGAAGATGACGGCGTTTGTGATTGCGGGGGCGTTGAGCTGGATCGGCCGCTGGTACCAGCCGGGTGGCGAATACACGCCCGAGCAGGTAGCGCAGCAGTGCATTGCGACGCTGTGCGATGGGGTGCTGCGGCGGTCAGAAAAGATCGCGGCATCGGACGCTGCTTCGGCTCCAGCCACCCAACGCAGGGTGGCAGGCGGCAAAGCCAAGGCCCCAGCGCGGTCCGGCGGGGCCTGACAGGCCTTGCTAAACCAGGATTTGAGAAAAATTGGCCTCTGGCGCTTGATAGATAAGCGCTGACAGCTATTTTTTTAATAGCGTTTTGTGGGGTGCCCTTGCGCCGCTGTGTTCCACCTGCCCCGCCGCCAGGTCATCCAGGATCGGGCAGTCCGGCCGGTCGTTGCCCTTGCAGCAGGACACCAGCGTTTGCAGGCTGCGCTGCATGGCCTGCATCGACGCAATGCGTTCGCTCAGGTCTTCGATGTGGGCCTGGGCGATGCGCTTGACCTGGCTGCTGGCGCGGCTGCGGTCGTGCCACAGGTCCAGCAGTTCGGCGATCTCTTCCATCGAGAAGCCCAGGTCGCGGCTGCGCCGGATGAAGTGCAGGGCGTGCACGTCGGCCTCGGTGTACTGGCGGTAGCCGCTGTCGGTGCGCGCCACGCCTTTGACAAGGCCCAGCGATTCGTAGTGCCGCACCATGCGTGCCGAGATGCCCGCGCGCTGGGCAGCGACGCCGATGGGCACGGGCCAGGAGGTGGCGCGGGGCTTCGTAGCGGCCTTGGTGTCGGTGATGCCAGTGCTGCCTTTGCTGCCGTTACTTCCGTTGGCGGCTTGGCCCGCCGTGGTCCGCGTGGAGTGGGGCGTGGTCATGGTGTGGCCCTCGCTGGGTGCATGGTGGCGTGGCACTCAGGCCGCGACGGTGTAGCCTTCTTCGGCAATGGCGGCAGCCAGGGCCTCACGGGGTGCCGTGCTGTCCACATCCACCTTGCCGCTGGCACGGTCGATGCGCACCTGGGCGTCGGGGTCGATCTGCTGCACGGCCTGGGTGACGGCGCGTTCGCAGTGGCCGCAGGTCATGCCTTGAACTTGGAAAGTCGTGGTGGTTGTCATGGGGTGTCCTCGGGTTGGTTTTCAAGAGGGCCGTTGAAGCGACCGAAGCGAATGTTGAAGCTTGACATCGTGGCAGAGTCAAACCACGTTCAAGACACTCATGATGTGAGGGTTGATCAATATCAATGCTTGACCTTGCCATCACATCAAGGATCACCATCCTCGCCATGAACACTCCAACTCTCGATTCCTCTGAGGCCGTCCATTCGCTGGACCTCGGCATCTCCGGCATGACCTGCGCAAGCTGTGTGGGCCGCGTGGAGCGTGCGCTGCGCAAGGTGCCGGGCGTGCAGGAGGCTTCGGTCAACCTGGCCACTGAGTCCGCGCGGATTGCCTTCGCCACCAGCGTGGGTGCCGATGCGGCTGCGGTGGAGGCGCTGCTGCGCCGCGCGGTGCGCAACGCGGGCTACGAGCCGCGTGCCGCAGGGCAAGACGATGTGCCCGAAGACCTGTCACCCTGGGCCGGCTTCATGCCCGTGGGCATCGGCCTGCTGCTGTCGGCGCCGCTGGTGCTGCCGATGGTCGGTGACCTGTTCGGCCAGCACTGGATGCTGCCCGCCTGGGTGCAGTTCGTGCTGGCCACGCCGGTGCAGTTCATCCTGGGGGCGCGCTTTTACAAGGCGGGCTGGCATGCGGCCAAGGCGCTGTCGGGCAACATGGATTTGCTGGTGGCGCTGGGCACGAGTGCGGGCTGGGGCCTGTCGATGTGGCTGTGGCTCACGGCCCATGAAGGACATGCACCGCATTTGTACTTTGAAGCGTCGGCCGTGGTCGTCACGCTGGTGCTGCTGGGCAAGTGGCTGGAGGCGCGCGCCAAGCGCCAGACCACGGCGGCCATCCGTGCGCTGCACGCGCTGCGGCCGGATGTGGTGCATTTGCTGTCCAAGCAGGGCGAGGTGGATGTGCCGGTGGCCGAGGTGCTGGTGGGCGACCGGCTGGTGGTGCGGCCAGGTGAGCGTTTTCCGGTGGACGGCACGGTGCACGAGGGCCACACGCAGGTGGACGAATCCATGCTGACGGGCGAGCCCCTGCCGGTGGCGCGCGATGTGGGCGCGGCGCTGACGGGTGGCTCGATCAATGGTGATGGCCGCATCGTGATGGCCGTGACGGCCGTGGGGGCCGAGACGGTGCTGGCCCAGATCATCCGACTGGTGGAAGACGCGCAGGCGGCCAAGGCGCCCATCCAGCGGCTGGTGGACCAGGTGTCTGCCGTGTTTGTGCCCGTGGTGCTGGTGGTTGCCTTGGCCACGCTGCTGGGGTGGCTGTGGATGGGGGTGGGCGTGGAGGCCGCGTTGATCCACGCCGTGGCGGTGATGGTGATTGCCTGCCCGTGTGCGCTGGGCCTGGCCACGCCAGCGGCCATCATGGCGGGCACGGGGGTGGCGGCCAAGAACGGCATTTTGATCAAGGACGCGCAGGCGCTGGAGCTGGCGCACAAGGTGGATGTGGTGGCCTTTGACAAGACGGGCACGCTGACCGTGGGGCAACCCCGGCTGACGGCGTTTGAGGTGGTGCCCGGCCTGGACGAGGCTGCCGTGATGGCGGCGGTGGCGGCCGTGCAAAGCGGCAGCGAACACCCGCTGGCGCGTGCCGTGGTGGCTGCTTCGGGCGAGCGGCAGATCCGCGTGGCGACAGCACAGGATGTGCGCGCCGTGCCTGGGCGCGGCACTGAGGGTGAGGTGGACGGCCAGAGCTACTTGGTGGGCAGCTTGCGCTGGATGCAGGAGCTGGGGGTGGCTCTGGGCCCGTTGTCAGACCGTGCGGATGCTTTGCAGCGCGGAGGCGCCACGGTATCGGCGGTGGCCCAGCGGGTCACAGAAGGGTTGGCATTGCGTGCGGTCATGGCCTTTGGCGACGAACCCAAGCCCGGCGCGCGCGAGGCGCTGGCGGCGCTCAAGGCACGCGGCATCCGCACCGTGATGATCTCGGGCGACAACCGGGGCGCGGCCGAGGCCATGGCCCGGCGCCTGGGGTTGGACCCCGGCGCGGGCGAGGTGATGGCCGAGGTCTTGCCGGGGGACAAGGCGGCCAAGGTGGTGGCGCTGCAACAGGGCAGCGACGGCAGGCACCATCATGTCGCGATGGTGGGCGACGGCGTTAACGATGCCCCTGCGCTGGCCGCAGCGGATGTGGGCATGGCGATGGGGAACGGGACGGATGTGGCCATGCATGCGGCGGGCATCGCGCTGATGCGCGGCGACCCGATGCTGGTGGCAGCCGCGCTGGACATCTCGCACCGTACGGTGATGAAAATCCGCCAGAACCTGTTCTGGGCGTTTGCGTACAACGTGGCCGGCATCCCGCTGGCGGCGCTGGGCTACCTGAGCCCGGTGGTGGCGGGGGCAGCGATGGCGCTGAGTTCGGTCAGCGTGATGGCGAATGCCCTCTTACTCAAGCGGTGGCGCATGTGATAAATAGGTATGGCGCGGTCATCGATGTCTGGCAAACTGCAACGATTTGTTGCGAATCTGTGGCCCCGGGGGATGGGCGGCGGACGCATTGGCATACCCATATCAAGGACGACAGATCATGAATCTCTTCTCGCTCATGCGGCAGTTCACCATACGTTTGCGCATGCTGGGGGCCATCGGCGTGGTGCTGGGCCTGCTGGGACTGCTGGGGGGGGCGGGCATGCTGGGCATGTTCCGCATCCACGCGATGAGCGAGGACTTCACCAACAACTCCTTCGCCAAGGTGGGCTACATGGCGGAGTTGCGCGGCGAGATGGGGGCCATCCGCCAGTTCGAGAAGGACATGATCATCGGCTACGAAAAGCCGGAGGCCGTAAAGGCCTCGCACGCCAAATGGCTGGAAAGCCAGGACAAGGCCAAGAAGATTGCGGCCAAGTTTCTGGAGGGCGATGAGGATGCCGACAACGTCGTGGTGCGCAACATTGTGAAGCGCCTGGACAGCTACCGCGAACTGTTCGCCCATGTGGCCCGCCAGCTGGAGGCCAGTGGCTACGACACGGCCACCATCGCCAACCGCATGAGCGGCAAGGCCGTGGCCGAATTCGACCAGGCCGACAAGCTGGTGGGAGAACTCGATGCCGTGTTGCGCGCCGATGTCGCCAAGGCCGTGGAGCAGCAGGGCCAGGTATCCAACGAGACGAAATGGCTGTTTGTGCTGGCCGTGCTGATCACCGTGCTGGTGGTGGTGCCCACCACGCTGATGAACATGAACTCGATCTGCCGCCCCCTGGAAGACGCACGCAAGATGGCGCAGGCCATTGCGGGGGGTGACCTCTCGCAGCACATTGCTGCCGAGGGCAAGGACGAAGTGGCCGACCTGCAGCGTGCGCTGCGCGACATGCAGCAGGGCCTGGGAGCATTGGTGGCGCAAGTGCGCGATGCCAGCGGCAACATCGCCACGGCCAGCCAGGAGATCGCCACCGGCAACCAGGACCTGTCGCAGCGCACCGAGCAGACGGCCAGCAATGCCCAGGAGGCCGTGTCTTCGCTGTCGCAGCTCACCGCCACGGTGCAGCAGACAGCGTCGTCGTCGCAGATGGCCAACCAGCTGGCGGCGTCGGCCTCCAGCACCGCCACGCGCGGTGGTTCGGTGGTGGAGCAGGCTGTGGCCAGCATGCACGAGATCTCTGCGTCGAGCCGCAAGATCGGCGACATCATCGGCCTGATCGACTCGATCGCCTTCCAGACCAACATCCTGGCGCTGAACGCTGCCGTGGAAGCCGCGCGGGCAGGTGAGCAGGGCCGGGGCTTTGCCGTGGTGGCCAGCGAAGTGCGCAGCCTGGCCCAGCGATCGGCGGCTGCGGCCAGTGACATCAAGGGCCTGATCCAGAGCAGCGTGACGGCGGTGGACGGCGGTGTGCGCCATGTGGAAGACGCGGGCACGGCGATGAAGGACATCGTGAGCAGCGTGCAGCGCGTGGGCGACATCATTGGCGAGATCACGGCGGCTGCGTCCGAGCAGTCGGCTGGCATTGGCCAGGTGAACCAGTCGGTGGGCGAAATCGACCGCATGACCCAGCAGAATGCGGCGCTGGTGGAAGAGTCCGCCGCCGCTGCCGAGTCGCTGCGGGAACAGGCGGCGCGGCTGTCGCAGGTGGTGCAGCAGTTCCGCCTGGCGGAGGCCATGGGGCATGGCCACCCTGCCCACCGCAGCAGCAGCGTGGCGGCGCCTTATGCAGAGTCCCAGGCGCTGGCTTCCCCCGCGCAGGCGCGGCTGGCGCGCTGATCTGGCAACGTTGAGCGCCCCTTTGCTCGCCTTTGCGCGGGCCGGCATCGAAGGCCCTGCAGTGTTGGCTTGCAGGGCCTTTTGCGTTCAGAACGCAGACCAGCTCTTCGCATGCGGGTGTGCTCGCAGGGCCCTGGGCACTGCAGGGCGCTGCGTGCAGGTCGCTGTCCATTTATTGACCTGCGTCATGGGCGTGCATGGCGCCGCGTGGCACCCTCGGGCTGTGTCTAACCTGGGGAGTGCGCCATGCCGTCGATCAGCCTGCGGACCATTCGCGAAGAGCATGCATCGCTTGCGGCCGTGCTTCATTCCTTGCGCCTGATGCTCGACCAGGGCCCGGGCGATGAGCCTGCCGCGTTCTTTGACGTGATGCGGGCCATGCTGTTCTATATCGACGAGTTTCCCGAGCGGCAGCACCACCCCAAGGAATCGCAATGGCTGTTCCCCAGGGTGGCCGAGCGTGCACCCCAGGCCGCCGAGGCCATTGCGCAGCTGGAGCGTGACCACGAAGGCGGCGAGGCGGCAGTGCGCGAGCTGCAGCACCTTCTGTTGGGCTGGGAGCTGATGGGCGATGCACGCCGCGAGGTTTTTGCCGAGGCGCTGCAGCGCTATGTGCGCTTTTACCTGGACCATATGCGCGTGGAAGAAACCGTGGTGCTGCCTGCGGCACAGGAGTGTCTGCAGCCCGGCGACTGGGCGGCCATCGATGCGGCCTTTGCCAGCAACACCAACCCCCTGGCGCCCGGCAAGCCACGTGATGCGGCGTATGACCGCCTGTTCACCCGGATCGTGATGCGGGCGCCCAGCCCTATTGGACTTGGAAGCCCCTCCTGAGTCGTCTGCGGCGCCCTCCCTCTCAAGGGGACTTCGCCAGCGCACGCCAGCGAAGCGCCGCCCGTGCGGCTCGGCGGCCCCTTGCGGGGCGGCCGCTGGCAGAGCGCTACGCCAGTTGCCGGGGGCGGGGATGACCGCGTCGCAATGCGCGAATCATTTCATGCAGTCAGTGCGGGATAGTCCGTATACCCCTCGGCACCACCACCGTAGAGCGTGGCGCGGTTCACTTCGTTGAGCGGTGCGTTGGCTTGCAGGCGCGTCACCAGGTCGGGGTTGGCGATGAAGGGGCGGCCAAAGGCCACGATGTCGGCGCCGTGGGCCAGGGCTGTGTCAGCCAGCTCGCGGGTGTAGGCGTTGTTGACCATCCATGCACCCTGGCCACCGGCTGCACGGTATGCCGTTTTGAGTGCGACGTAGTCAAATGGACGGCCTTCCACCTCGCGCGGGCCGCCGGTGGCGCCTTCGATGATGTGCACATAAGCCAGGCCCAACGGACCCAGCTGGCGCACCACGTAGTCAAACAGCGGCTGGGGGTCCGCGTCCACGATGTCGTTGGCGGGCGTGACGGGGGACAGGCGGATGCCCGTGCGGCCACCGCCGATTTCCTCGACGATGGCGCGTGTCACTTCCAACAGCAGGCGGGCGCGGTTTTCGATGCTGCCGCCGTAGTCGTCGGTGCGCTGGTTGGCACCGGTCTTGAGGAACTGGTCGATCAGGTAACCGTTGGCCGCATGGATCTCGACGCCATCAAAGCCTGATGCAATCGCATTGCGGGCGGCATGGCGGTAGTCCTGCACGATGCCGGGGATTTCCTCGGCCTTGAGCGCGCGGGGCTCGGAGGTTTCTGTGAAGGTGGGCACGCCTTCTTTGATCAGCACCGTCTTGGTGTGCGCGCGGATGGCCGAAGGTGCCACCGGGTGGGCATTGCCCGGCTGCAGGTCGGTGTGCGACACACGGCCCACATGCCATAGCTGCACCACGATCTTGCCGCCCGCCGCATGCACGGCGTGGGTCACTTTTTTCCAGCCGTCGAGCTGCTCGGTGCCGTACAGGCCGGGCACGTCGGCATAGCCTTGGGCCTGGGGGCTGATGGCCGTGGCCTCGGAGATGATCAGCCCGGCGCTGGCGCGCTGCGCATAGTAGGTGGCGACCAGATCGGTGGGGATCGCCTCGGGCGAGCGGTTGCGCGTCAGCGGCGCCATGGCAACGCGGTTGGCCAGTTGGAGGTCGCCCGCGCGGATGGGGTCAAACAAAGAGGTCATGGGGCAGGTCCTGAAAAGGTTCGTGCGGAAAAGCAACCTTGCAGCTTAATGCTGCAGCGCAAAACGTGCAGCACACTGGCGTCAACAAGGGTTCCGGTTTTGTGTTAGCTAGCCCATGGCCTAGTGTGGTGTTGAGCCCCTTGCGTGAAAATGGGCCGCTATGTCCGCGCCACTGCCTTTGGCCTTCTCCTTTGCATCACCGTGGCGCAGCCTGTGGCTGGCGGTGGCTTTGTCGATGGGTGCCGCCCTGTCGCTGGGCATCACGCGGTTTGCCTATGCCTTGCTGCTGCCCCCCATGCGCGAAGACCTGGGCTGGTCCTACACGCTGGCGGGGGCCATGAACACGGTGAATGCCCTGGGCTATCTGCTGGGCGCGTTGGCCACTCCCTGGCTCTTGCGGCGCCTGGCCCCGGCTGCCGTGCTGATGGTGGGTGCGGTGATGGCCACGGTGTTCATGGGCTTGAGCGGATTCTTCACGCAGGCGGCGCCGCTGATGGTGCAACGCTTGTTGGCGGGTGGGGCCAGTGCCCTGGTGTTCATTGCGGGGGGCCTGCTGGCGGCGCGGCTGGGGGCCCAGGCGCCGGGACGCAGCGGCTTGTTGCTGGGCCTGTACTACGGCGGCACTGGTTGGGGCATCAGCCTGTCGGCCCTGCTGGTGCCTGCGGTGTTGGCAGTGGCCGCCGCGCCGCACAGTTGGACCTGGGCGTGGTGGGCGTTGGCGCTGGCCTGCGTGGGGGCCACGGCGGCATTGCTGTGGCCCGCGCGGGTGTTGAGCGGTTTGGCAGCGCCCGTGGCCGGCGGAGCCGGGGCAACATCCGCAGCCGCATTGCCCGAGCGGGTGCGCTGGCGGGCACTGGCCCCCGCGTTGCTGGGCTATGGCCTGTTTGGCGTGGGCTACATCGGCTACATGACCTTTGTGGTGGCCCTGTTGCGTGATCAGGGCCGGGGTGCGGGCGAGGTGACACTGTTTTATGCCTTGCTCGGGCTGGCCGTGGTGGTGTCATCGCGCGTCTGGGCCGGGCTGCTGGACCGCAGCCATGGTGGCGAGGCGCTGGTGCGGCTGAATGCGCTGCTGGGTGTGGCCACCATCCTGCCTGCGCTGACGGGGGCCTGGCCGGTGGTGCTGGCCTCGGGCCTGTTGTTTGGTGGGGTGTTTTTGTCGGTGGTGGCGTCTACCACGGCCCTGGTGCGGCATAACCTGCCGCAGGCGCTGTGGGCCAGCGGTATCAGCGCCTTCACCATCGTCTTCGCGGCCGGCCAGATCGTCGGGCCCACGGTGGTCGGCTGGATCGCCGACGGCTCCGGCGGCCTGGCGCGCGGGCTGGTGTTCTCGGCCTGCGCGCTGTGGGTGGGGGCGCTGGTAGCTTCGCGCCAGCGCCCGCTCTAGCGTTACTTCAGCAAACCTTCGGCTTTCATCGCCGCTTGCACGGCAGGACGTGCGCCCACGCGATCCCGGTAAGCCGCCAGATTTGCCAGGCCGGAGATGTCCAGGTTGGTCGGTTTCGTCCAGCTGGTCACGGTGAACAAATAGCCATCGGCCACGGTGAATTGATCACCCATCAGGTACTGCTTGCCCGCTAGCTGGCTGTCCACCCACTGCAGCCGATCCAGCAGCTTTTCGCGGGCCATGGCTTTGTACTCCTCGGGTGTGGCCGGGTTGAACAGCGGGCTGAAGCCGCGGTGCAGCTCCATGCCGGTGAAGGTCAGCCACTCTTGCAGGCGGTAGCGCTGCAGCGTGCCGTTTTGCGGCGCGAGCATTTTCTGAGGCACCTGGTCGGCGATGTACTGCACGATGGCCGGGCCCTCGCGCAGGCGGGTGCCGTCGTCCAGTTCCAGCATGGGCACGTAGCCCAGTGGGTTGATGCCGTAGTAGTCGGTGCCGTCTTGCAGCTTGTGGCTCTTGGTGCTGGCCAGCACCGGCGTGAAGGCGAGGCCTGCTTCGTGCAGGGCGATGTGCGGGGACAGAGAACAGGCGCCGGGCGAGTAGTACAGCTTCATGGAGGATCCTTCGGGAGTAGTCAGGAGGCACCGATCCTATGCCTTGGGCGCATTCGCTGCTGGCAGATTCTTTTTTCCCCGTGGGAGGGCCTTAGCTGTCGTACCCCGGCGCCTCGCGCTGCACCTTGCGCAGCAGCGCTGGCCAGGCAAACGCACCGCCCAACCCACCGGTCTGCACGCGCATGGCCTGCGCCACGCCGCTCACGATCTGTGGGTTCACGGAGGTCAGTTCACCACCGGTCTGGGCGTCGATCTGGATGCGGCAGGTGTTCTCGAAGGTGTACATCGACAGGAACGCGTCGGCAATGGTCTTGCCCACGGTGAGCAGGCCGTGGTTGCGCAGCATGAGGAAGTTGGCCTCGCCCAGGTCGGCCTGCAGGCGCGGCTTTTCCTCGTCGCGAAAGGCTACGCCCTCGTATTCGTGGTACGCCAGCGAGCCCAGCACGAAGGTGCTCTGCTGGCTGATGGGAAGCACGCCGCCCTTTTGCGCGCTGACGGCCACACCGGCGCGGGTGTGGATGTGCAACACGCAGCCCGCATCGGGCCGCGCCTCGTGCACGGCGCTGTGGATGACGAAGCCCGCGGGGTTCACGGGAAAGGGCGATTCGTGCAGCTTGTTGCACAACATGTCCACCTTGATCAGGCTCGACGCCGTGATCTCTTCGAACATCAGGCCGTAGGGGTTGATGAGGAACTGGTGCTCCGGGCCCGAGACTGACTCGGGCAGCTTGGCGCTGATGTGGGTGAAGACCAGGTCGCTCCAGCCATAGAGCGCAACGAGCCGGTAGCAGGCGGCCAGGTCGCAGCGCAGCTGCCATTCTTCGGGGCTGACGCTTTCTTGCAGGGAAGGAATGTTGAGCATGGTGGTGTCTCCGGTTTTTGTAGGGGTGGGAGACGCCACTGTAGGGCGGTGTTGCGCCAGGGTCTGTCAGGCAGGCTACACCTGAGGCACTTCGGGGCCGCTTGGCGGCCCTGTGGCCCAGGAGCAGCCAAGCACGGGTCTGGCCGTGACGTGGAACGGCGGTGCCGGGTCCCTGCTGGCGCAGGGACCCGGCAACCCGGCCTTGTCGGGCAGCAGGCGTAGGCGTGTCTGGGCCGCCTATACGCCCGGTGCCGGTGCGTCAGTACCGCTGCCGCTGCCGAAGTTGCCGCCGTCCCAGCCAGCCCAATCCCAGCGCAGCGAGGGCCAGCATCCAGGGGTCGTTGACCGGAATCGTGGCAGTGGCCGCGACGCTGATGTTCAGCGTGATGACTGAGGACAGGCCGTTGGCATCCGTGACCCGGATGACCAGGATGTAGTTGCCCAGGGTGGTGGGTGTGCCGGTCAGCATGCCGCTGGCGCTGAGTGACATGCCCGGTGGCAAGGCGCCCGAGTTGATGACAAAGGTGTAGGGGCCTGTTCCTCCCGTCACCTGGATCTGTCCGCTGTACGGCGTGTTGACGACGAGTCCGGGTGGCGGGGTGATGACCAGCGCACTGGTCACGGCGCCCGTGCCTGTCAGGTCCAGCTCGCGGCCCAGGAAGTCGGACACTGTGATGGTGAAGCTGTAGGCCGCCGCGGTGGTGGGGGTGCCCGTGAGGGCGCCGCCAGCCGACAGGCTCAGGCCGGCAGGTAGCATGCCGGTGCTGACCAGGAACTGGTACGGCGCCACACCATTGCTGCCCACGAAGGTCACGCTGTAGGGCACGCCCTGCACCGGGACGGGAATGGTGGAGGGCGTGACGTTGATGCTCTGGGCTGCGGCTGCAGCACTCCACAACAGCAGGCCGACGGTCCCTGCTCCCGTAAGGAGGTACCGGCACCAGGTGGCTGCAGCCCGCGCTGCGCGGGCCATCATCGAGCGCCTCCGCGATTGCGTTCAAGCTGCCGTTCCAGGGCCGAGAGGCGTTCCGCCAGGGCCAGGAGTTCCTCATCCTTGGCGGCCAGCTTCTGGTGCAAGGCCTGGACCGTGGCGGCCGCAAGGCCTGCGACATCGCTGGGCGCAAGCGTCTGCGGGCTTGCTCCCACCTTGAAGCGGTGGTGCACATCCTCGGCCATGGGCCCCAGATGCAGGCTGGCGTTGAGGTCGCTCAGATAGCGCCAGGCATACAACGGCAGGTTCAACACTTCGCCGAGGACGGTGTGGACCGGGGCGGGGCTGATGTCGTGTTTGAGCGTACGGCTGGAGCCCTGGCTGAGCGTGCCGGCCACCACCAGGCCGCCGCCTGCCTGCATCGACAGTGCATTGCTGCCACTGCCGCTGGGCGCCAGGCTGAATGCCGAGCCTGTGGCGTGCTGGGTCCAGTACGCAGTGCCCGTGCCATGCGCAAGCCGCGCAGCGATGGCGCCGTTGTTCTGCAGCTCCATCTGCACGCGCGCGGCAGAGGCAGCGGTCGTCGTGTTGTCGACCAGCAAGGTGCCGGAGCCGTCGGCGCGCCGGAGGTTCAGCGATGCCTGGGGGCGCGGAGTCCCCATGCCGACGTTGCCATTGCCGGCAATGTCGAGGCTGGAATGTGGGGCCCCGGGGCGGATGCGCAGGGGCAGGCGCGAGCCGCCCGTGACGTCGCGCACGAAGAAATTGGCCTCGTTGCCGGCAATGTCCCAGGTCTGGGCCGTGAAGCCGCTGACGTTGCTCTGCTCTTGCCGCAACCCCGGCGTGTCGTTGGACACCACATGCAGGTCCAGCACGGGCACGGCCGTGCGGATGCCCACGCGCCCCTGCGGGTCTACGTAGAGGCTGTTGGCCGGTGCGCCGGCCTGCCAGCGCGCGGGGAACTTGGCGCCCGTGACATCTTCGATGCTCACGTAGCTGGCCCCGCCGCTGGCGCTGTCATTGGCGACCAGGGTCCACCGGTTGTTGGGAAACGGTGCAATCCGGGTGTCCCAGAAACCGATGCGGGTGTTGTTCTCCTTCAGCCGCAGGGTGTCGTCGCCAAAACCCTCGCCGTTGACGCAGTCGAATCCCGTGCAGACGCTGCCCTGGACGATGTGGTCGTCGGCGACCACCTGGTCCTTGGTGGCCAGGCGCGTGCGGGCGCTGGCCTGTGCTGCGGACCGGGTGGTGGGCACACCGGTGGTGGTGCTGTCGTCCGCCGCACCGACCTCGCCCCGGGGCGGCACAGCCGGTGGCAGCACGAAGGTGCCGCCCGCCACGGTCACGTTGCCGCTGAACATGGCTCCGCCGGGGCCTGCGGGTGCGGTGGGGGCCAGGGCCGCAGTGGCGTCGTCGTGCCGGACGGCGCTGGTGGTGGGGGCGAGCGTCAGCTCGTAGGTGTAGCGCCCGTCAGGCAGGGGGGTGTCCTGCAGCGAGAACACCAGCGGGCTGCGCAGCACGATGTCTTGCCGTGGCGCCTCGCCGTCGCGCGCGATGCGCAGCACAGCGCGACCATGGGGCGCGGCGGGGGTCCACTCCAGCCGTTGGGCCAGGAGGCGGGCGGTGATTGCGGCAGCAGCGGGCCCGTCGCCCGGTTGTTGTGCCTGCACGCTCTGGCACAGCAGCGACGCTGCGAGCGCGGTAGCCATCAGCAGGGCCGCGGCGCGGGGCTGCTGCCGGCACTGCAGGGGGGTGTGGTGGTAGGGCATGGCTGGCAACCCCCTTAGCGCGCAGGCTTGGCGGGGGTCGCCATCTGCGCTTCGAGCAGGGAGATGCGGGCCCTGATTGCTGTGATGTCTGCTTCGCGCTCGGTCACCTTGCGAGCGAGTTCCTGCACGGCCCCCAGGGTCACGCCAGCGAGGTCGCCGGGAGCGAGGCTCTTGTCGTCCTGGCCGAGCTGGAAGATCTTGCGAAAGTCCTCGGCCATGGGGCCAACGTGGCGTTCCTGCGTGGGGCTGGACTTGTAGCGCCAGTGGTAGAGCGGCAGGCTCAGCACTTTTTCCAGCAAGGTGGTGCCATTGACGGGCTCGATGCCCGTCTTGAGTGTGCGGCTGGAGCCGGTGCTCAGCGTGCCGGTGATTGCCAGGTTGCCGTTCGCCGCCAGCGTGAACTGCGGTGTGCCTGCGCCCTGCGTGGCCAGGGTGAGGGCCGTGCCGGCGGTCATGTCCCAGCCGGTGGCCGAGGCCGTGGTGAAGCGCAGCGTGGCGGGGCCGTTGTTGGCCAGGTTCAGCAGGGTGCGCTGGGCGGCTGTGCCGTTGGTCTCTTGCACCAGGACCTGGGCGGTGCCGTCGTTGCGCATGACATGCAGTGCGGCGGTCGGCGATGCGATGCCCAGGCCGACATTGCCCGACGCAGCAATGTCCAGGCTGCTGGTGGGTGCTCCAGGGCGGATGCGCAGCGGCAGACGCGATCCGCCGGTGAGGTCGCGCACAAAGAAGTTGGCCTCGTTGGAGGCGATGTCCCAGGTCTGCGCCGCGAAGCCGCCCGCCGAGGACTGCTCCAGGCGGACCCCTGGCGTGTCGCCCGTCAGGGCGTGCACGTCCAGCACGGGCGTGGCGGTGCGCAGGCCCAGGTCGCCGCCGGAGCTGACGTAGAGGCTGTTGGTGGGGGCCCCAGCACTGACGGTGAAGACCTGGTTGCCGGAGGTCGCGTCCTCGATGGCGAGGTAGGAGGCGCCGCCCGAGACGGTGTCGTTGGCCTTGATCCGCCAGTCGTTGCTGGGAAAGGCACCGACGCTCGTGTCCTGGAAGTGGATGATGGGATTGGCTCCCTTCAGCCGCACCGTGTCAAAACCGAAGGACTCGTTGTTGACGCAGTCGAGGCCCGCGCACACGCTGCCCTGCACGATCAGGTCGTCGGCGACGACCTGATCCTTGGTGGAGAACGTGGTGGCCGCCGACTTGGTGCGCGGTGCGGGCGCGCTGGACTCGGAGCCGCCCACCACGAGCTGGCCCTGGGCCACGACAAAGGAGCCGGACACGATGCGCTGGTGCATGGTGGCCTGGGCCTGTGCGGGATCCATGACGAGCGGAGGATCCAGGCTCAGCTCATAGAAATAGCGCCCGTCGGCCAGGCCCGCCCGCTGGGGCTCCAGCACGATCGGGGCGCGTGGGAACGCCAGGTCGGTGGTGGTGCCGTCAGGGCTTGCCAGTCGCAATTTGCCCGTCCCGTGGGGGGTGTTGGCGGTCCAGATGATGCGCTCGGGCTGGCGCGTCGTGGTGATGGACGCAACGGGAGCTTGGGCGGCGCACGTGGCGCCGACGAGGCTCGCCATCAGGGCCATCGCGGTTCGGTGCAGGAAGTTCATGGCGGTGGTCTCACAAGCGGTGGAAGCGCACGGGAACGTTGGCAAGGCATCTTTGCGACGCCAGTTACCCATGGAAACACTTGAGTTTGAGTGACCTGGACTGTCGAGTCAATCCGGAATTGCGCAAGGGAGAGGGGTTGGGGCCCTACCGCTCCCGAGCGCCAAGGGGCGGTAGGCCGCACGCCGGCCCCTGTGCCGCGTCGGGAGTGTCAGCCCGCCTCTGGAATCGGCGCGCGCATCCCGGCGTTCACCAGGTTCCACGCGTTGATCACGGCGACGGCAAAGCTCAGCTCGGAGATTTCCGTCTCGTTGAACACCGCTTGCAGCTTTGCGAATTCCTCATCGCTCGCATCGCTGTGGGGTGTGGCGGTGATGATTTCGGCCCAGCGGAAGGCGGCGCGTTCACGCTCGCCGAAGAAAGGCGCCTCACGCCAGCCGGCCACGGCGTTCAGGTGGCGCGGGTCCATGCCATCCTTGACCAGGTAGCTCCAGTGCATGTCCATGCAGTACGCGCAGCCGTTGATCTGCGAAACGCGCAGAAACACCAGCTCGGCCAGGTGGGCGCCCAGCGGGCCTTTCTTGATGGTTTCCGACAGGCTCACCAAGCCCATGAAGGCCTTGGAAGACAGCTTGTGATAGGGCAGGCGGGCGGTGTGTTGGGACATGGAAAGCTCCTGAAGGGGTAGAAAGAAAACAAGGGGTCTGGAAGAAGGCGCAGCGAACTGGCTGTTGCCGCCTTCCATACCCTTCAAGACGTTGCGCTGTGCGCGTTTGTGACAGGTAGGCTTCTTGCTGGTCGAAACGTTGTCGTGAGGCCGTAGGGGCTCCAGCTAACATTGATCGTCATAGGGGGCGTTGGCGATGATAAAAGTTGGATTCGAAGTGGATGCTGGTGATTGGCACGGACACTCCAGCGAAACGCTATGGGCCAGCCACACCGATGCGTCCGATGAATTCGTGCTTGAGAACGCCCCTTTTTTTGTTCGCGGTGTTTCGTATGGCGACCGCGTGGCCACTCAACTTCGTGGCGGTGCTCGCATGTTCCAGCATGTCGTCGCGCGCAGCGGACACTCCACCTACCGTGTCATTCCTCAGCGTGTGGACGGTGTGCTTGTCCCTATGGAAGTCACGTTGGAGTTTCTCAAGACAGAAGGGTGCAGATTCGAGTCAGGCCAAATCGGCAACATGCCGTTTGTGGTGATTGATGTTCCAAAAGACTCCTCTGCGGACCGTTGCTACCGTGCATTGAAAGCCGCTGACGATGCTCAGCTGCTGCATTTCGAGGTTGCGCATGACGGCCATCCTCCACCCGAAGACGACCTGAGCGCAGAAGAGTGATGTATCTGCCGATCCGTGTTGGCCATCACAGCACGGTCGGCACCCCCACCAGCTTGTCCGGGTTGCGTACCGCATAGATGGCCACGATGCGCTCGCCATCCGTCACGAATGCCTGGGCCGATTCGAGTTGGCCATCCACATAGCGCAGCAGGCCGGGCTCGCCATTGATGAGCGCCATTCGGTAGACCACCAGCGCCCCCAGGCGGCGGAACTGCGCCCAGTACAGGTTGGCGATGCGGAACGGCCCCACCAGCGGCTTGGGGAACGATGGCACCTTGCCGCCGCCGTCGCCAATCAGCTGCGCGTCTTCGCTGAGCAGCGCCTCGATGGCGTTGCGGTCGCCGCTTTGGGCGGCCAGCATGAAGCGCTGCAGCAGCTGGTGGTGCACGGCCTGCGGCACCTCGAAGCGCGTGCGAGCCTGCTGCACGCGCTCGCTGGCGCGGTGCACCATCTGGCGGCAGCTGGCCTCGCTCTTGCCCAGCTGCGCGGCGATTTCGGGGTAGTCGTAGTCGAACACCTGGCGCAGCAAAAACGCCGCACGCTCTTCCGGCCCCAGGCGCTCCAGCACGTACATAAATGCCACCGACAGCTCCCCCGCCAGTTCGGCGGCCGATTCGGGGGTGTTGTGGTGCAGCGCATCGCCGGTGGTGTTGTCATGCAGCTCCACCAGTGGTTCGGGCAGCCACCAGCCCACATAGGCCTCGCGCTCGGCCTTCAGGGCCCGCAGCCGGTCAATGGCCAGCCGCGTGACCACCGTCACCAGCCAGGCCTCGGCCGACTGCAGCACGGCCACATCCTGGCGGCTCCAGCGCAGCCAGGCGTCCTGCAGCACATCCTCGGCATCGGCGCGCACGCCGAGCATGCGGTAGGCAATGCCGAAAAGGCGGGGGCGCAGGGTGGTGAACGGGTCGGTGGTGGCGGTGGATGCGGGCTGTGTGGTCATGGTGGCGTGCGTGAGAGGCCTGTCGGTCTTTTACAGACGTTGGAGGTCGCTGTCTTGTGACAAGGTCCCCACAGTCGCTTTTGTTTTGATAGCTGCCAGCGCTTTCTGTATAAGCGCTAGAAGCACTTTTGACCTGAAATGGAAAGGATGCAGAGATGGCAGCTTTGTACGCAACCCGGAGCGCGCAAGCAACCCCGCGCGTGGGCCGGATCGGGAACGGCGCGAGGGCGGCGGCGGCAACGCTCTTGTTTGCGCTGGTGCCCTGGGCGACCCCAGCCCAGGCCCAATCGCAAACACCGCTATCCGCCGCTGGTGTTGCCCCGCCGCTGGAAAACCGCTGCGGCTGGTTTCACAACCCCACCCCCAACAACGCCACCCTGACCGACCGTGATGGCGAGTGGGTGGTCTCCACCCAGGGCGGAGATAGTGCCGAAGGCGACTGGCCCGTGTTCACCGACGCGCAGTGGAAGAAAACCAATGGCCACTATGGCTACGGGTGTGCGTGCATGAAGGTGGTCGTGGACCGCAGCGACGGGCGGGTGCTGCGCATTGCGTCGGCGGCCGCGAAGCCGTTGAAGGCGTGCCGGGAGGACCGGGCGCTGCCGAAGCCTTGAAGAAGGAAGGGAGTGGCAGTTGGCGGTGGGTGTGGCATTGCCATCAAGCCAAATTCCAGGCCAAAAAACACGGTCCTTCCACGTGGATCTTCTTGTTGCGGTGGCTATAGTGAGGCCGCGCCCACCAACCACCCCAGTTATGAGCATTCATCTGCGAATCGCGCGCCCCGTGCTGAATCTTTGCCACACTGTCGCCCAGTACAAGCAAGGCCTGGGCTTTGAAGAACTCGCCCACTTTGCGGACCACGATGGCTTCGATGGAACCATGCTGGGCCTTCGCGACGCGGATTTCCACTTTGAGTTCACCGTCTGCCGCCGGCACCCAGTGACGCCGCAGCCAACGACCGAAGATCTGTTTGTCTTCTATGTTCCCGATCATCAGGCGTGGACGGAACGTTGCCAGGCGATGCGTGGCGCTGGCTTTAAGGAGGTCGAATCGTTCAATCCGTACTGGAGCCAGCAGGGCTGCACGTTTGAGGATGGGGACGGGTACCGGGTGGTGATTCAGCGCGCTGCGTGGAATCCTCCGCTCGCCCGTCACCGGTAGCTTCACCATGCGTCTGTTCCTCGTATCTCTGAGCCTTGCACTGTTGGCGCTCTCCCTGGCTGGCTACTGTTTCGTGCAGATCCCGCTCATCAAACACCCCACCGCAGCGGTGATTTCAGATTTGGAAGATCGATTTTTGGTGGACCGTTCCCGGCTGAGCCCGCCGGAAGCCGAGCGTCTTGACGCTCATTTGCGGGTTCTTCGCTTCAACACTCGAGCTTTGAACACCGCACACACAAACCTTTGGGGCGCTGGAGTGCTTGGTTTTCTGGGTTTGGGGGTTGCGAATCTGGTGGTGGCCGGTGTCGCATACAAAAAGCACAAACCACAAAAGGCCAGCGGCGCCAACTGAGGCACCTCCCTTGCGCTGGTCTGTGCAAAAGTTCACAGTGCTGGTTTTCGATTTCCCAACCCCAAGGAGCCCCCTATGGCCCACGCCCTGAACTGGTTCGAGATCCCCGTGACCGACTTTGCCCGCGCCAAGACCTTCTACGAGACGGTGTTGGGCATCACCATCGCACCCATGGCCATGGGGCCGACCACGATGGGGATGTTGTCCTCCGACCCCGCCGCCGTGGGCGGTGCCCTCGTGCAGGCTGAGGGCAGCCTACCCTCGCAGAACGGGACGATGGTGTATCTCAATGGCGGAGACGACCTGGCCCCGATGCTGGGGCGCGTGGAGCCGGCGGGTGGGGCGGTGGTGGTGCCGAAGACGGAAATTGGCAACGACTTCGGCTTCTTTGCCCATTTTGTGGACACCGAGGGCAACAAGGTCGGGCTTCACTCGATGAAGTAGCGGGCACCCGGCCAGACGGAAAGGGGACCGGCTACGCCACCGGTTCGCCAACACTCTCCGGCTGGGTCAGCCGCTCCAGCCGCGTCAGATACGCCAGTGCCTGATCGTTGCTCGCACCGCACATCTCCACCGACGGCATCAACCCTCCGCACACCGCTGGTCGCTCGGGCTGCCCAAAAATGCGGCAGCGCGCATCGTCCCCCAGTTGAATACACCGCACCCCCGCAGGCTTGCCCTGTGGCATGCCCGGTATGGGTGAGCTGATGGAGGGGGCGGTGCAGCAGGCGCCGCAGCCGGGGCGGCAGTTCATGGATGGTTGCTATTGTTTGTATAGCTGCTAGCGCTTATCGGTAAAGCGCTAGAGGCTATTTTGACTCAAATTTTGGCGCTCACTGGCCTGCGGTAGCATCGCCGTGCAGCCGGCTGGATGCCCACAGCACCTGGTCCACCACAGCGCGCACGCGGTCGCGGTGGGCGGGCTGGATGAGGGCGCCGCTGTCGTCAAACGCGCTGCCGGCCGAGCCCAGCGCAAACGCCTTGGGTGCGAGCCAGCATTCGGCGTTGATGAGCAGCGGGGCCAGGTGGCTTTGTGAGCGCAGGCCGCCCAGGGCGCCGGGCGAGGCGCTGAGCATGCCCACCACCTTGCCGCGAAAGCTCTTGCCGCCGTCTTGCCAGTCAGGGTCGCCTTTGACGGGGCTGGAGGCCCAGTCGATGGTGTTCTTGAGCAGGGCGGTGTAGCTGCCGTTGTATTCGGGCGAGCAGATCACCCAGGCGGGGTGTTGCCACAAAATTTCCTTGAGCCGGATCACGTCGGCCGGTGTGCCCTGGGCTTCGAGATCTGCGTTGTACAGCGGGATGTCGAAATCCGAAAGCTCCAGCAGCGTGACGGTGGCACCCGCATCGCGTGCGATGGCGGCGGTGGCGTGGGCCAGTTTGCGGTTGAAGGATTGCTGGCGCGTGCTGCCGGCAAAGATGAGGAGGGAGGAGGGGGAGGTGGTCTGGGGCATGGTGCCTGCGATTGAATCACAGGCGGGCGGCAGGAATCCTGCAAGCGGGGTGTGCTGAACAGGGTTTTGTGTAGCGACTCCACGGTGGTGAGGGCAGGCTGTGCGGCGATCTACGTGCGACGACCGGCCAGCCGCCCCACCAGCGTTCCCAGCGCTGCCGCAAAACACCCCACGCTGAGCAGCGCACGCCACAGATTGGCAGCATTCCACTGGTCGCGCACCTGGGGCCAGTCGTTGGGCAGGGCCTGGGGGTTCCAGGCTTCGGTGGTGTGGTTGAGCGGCAGGTTGACCTGCTGGGTGAAGAACACGATGCCCAGCAGGTAGGCCGCGCCGACCAGGGCCAGCAGGCGCCACCACAGCGCGCGGTGTTCACGCCAGGCCGTGGCTATCGCCAGCGCGCACCACAAGGGTGGGCCAAAGAACAGCACAAAGAACAGGGCGTGCCGCACGTTGCGGTTGAAGGCCGATTGCACGGTGGCATAGGTCGCGCCGTCCATCTGCAACATGGCCAGATTGACGTTGGCGCTGTAGGTGCCGAAGAACCCGGCCATGAGGCCCAGCCACAACACGGCGAAGGCATGGGGTATGAGGGAGAGCCGGGCAGGCGTGTTGTGGGGGTGTGGGGCGGTGGTCATGGGGGCGGGCCTTTGGGGAGATGCCCGCACTCTGCCGATGGCCCGTGCCCTGCGCCTTATCCTTTGATAAGAGCGGCTCACAAAACTCCCCTGGGGTCGTGGTTCCGTCTTGTCGTACCGCTTGTACTGCCTGCGACGGAACGCCTAGCCAGGGCCGCTGCGCTGAGTTTTGTTAGCCGCTCTAAGCCCCATCTCGCTGCGCAGGCGCGACAGCGAGACATCGGTCACGCCGAGGTACGACGCCAGGTGCTTGAGGGCGATGCGCTCGGCCCATTGCGAGTGTTGCTCCAGCAAGCGGGTGTAGCGCTGGCGGGCGCTGAGCTGCAGAAATTCCTGCTCGCGCTGCATCTTGCCGTCGAGGAGCGCGCCGAGTACCCGGTGCTCCAGCGCGGCCCAGGGTGCCCAGCCCGCGCTGGGCAGCGGCTCACCTGGATCGACGGGGAAGGGCAGCGCCCACACCACGCTGTCTTCCAATGGTTCCACGTGAAACATCACCGGCTGCTGGCGCAGTGTGGGGGTGATGGGCCAGCACAGGGCGCCGTCCAGAAAGAAGTTCTTGTTGGACTCGGCCCCGTCGCGGTCCAGGTAGTACAGCCGCAGCGCGCCGCGCTCCACCCACCACAGGTGCCGCCAGTGTTCGCCGGCTCGCAGCAGAGGCTGGCCGCGCTCCAGCAAGCGCCGTTCGGCGCGTACCCACCAGGTCTCCACGGCCGGAGGCGGAGCGCCCAGCAACTCGGTCAGGAAGAGGGTGAGGGGGCTGGAAACAGACACGGCCTGCGCAAAGTGGGAAAATCGCGGGTTGCCTGCTGGGACACCGGGTGCGCCCGCCATCAGCAGGGCCGGTGTGCGGCGCCCTGGGTAGGGTGCCCGCGTGCACCGGGTGTTTTGATTATCGGGCCCGCCAGGCCCCGGAGTGTTCCCCATGTTGTATCCCCAGGAATTTGATGTGATCGTTGTCGGCGGTGGCCATGCTGGCACCGAGGCCGCACTGGCCGCTGCGCGGATGGGCAGCAAGACCTTGCTGCTGACCCACAACATCGAGACGCTGGGGCAGATGAGCTGCAACCCCAGCATCGGCGGAATCGGCAAGGGCCACCTGGTGAAAGAGGTGGATGCGCTGGGTGGCGCGATGGCGCTGGCCACGGACGAGGGCGGTATCCAGTTCCGCATTCTCAATAGCAGCAAGGGCCCCGCCGTGCGTGCCACGCGCGCCCAGGCGGACCGCATTCTGTACAAGGCCGCCATCCGCCGCATGCTGGAGAACCAGCCGAATCTGTGGTTGTTCCAGCAGGCGGTGGACGACCTGATGGTGGAGGGCGACCGGGTGGTGGGTGCCGTCACGCAGGTGGGTATCCGGTTCCGCTCGCGCACCGTGGTGCTGACAGCCGGGACCTTTCTGGACGGCAAGATCCATGTGGGGCTGAACAACTACGCGGCCGGTCGGGCAGGGGACCCACCTGCGGTGTCGCTGTCGGCACGCCTCAAGGAGTTGAAGCTGCCCCAGGGTCGCCTGAAGACTGGCACGCCGCCTCGGCTGGACGGGCGCAGCATCGATTTCTCGAAGTGCGCGGAGCAGCCCGGTGATGGGATGCCCGGAGGCGTGAATGAGGGAACGGTGCCTGTGTTCAGCTTCATGGGCAATGCACAGATGCACCCGCGCCAAATGCCTTGCTGGATCACCCACACCAACGAACGCACGCACGACATCATCCGCAGCGGCTTCGACCGCAGCCCCATGTTCACCGGCAAGATCGAGGGCGTCGGCCCGCGCTACTGCCCCAGTGTGGAAGACAAGATCAACCGCTTTGCCGACAAGGACAGCCACCAGATCTTCCTGGAGCCCGAAGGCCTGACCACGCACGAGTTCTACCCCAACGGCATCAGCACCAGCCTGCCGTTCGACATCCAGTACGAGCTGGTGCGCAGCATGCCGGGCCTGGAGAACGCGCACATCCTGCGCCCCGGCTACGCCATCGAGTACGACTATTTCGACCCCCGCTCGCTCAAGAGCAGCTTTGAAACCCGCCAGATCCAGGGCCTGTTCTTTGCCGGGCAGATCAACGGCACCACCGGGTACGAAGAAGCGGCGGCGCAGGGCCTGTTTGCCGGCATCAACGCCGCGCTGCAGTGCCGGGGCGATGCTCCCTGGCTGCCCGGCCGCGACGAAGCTTATCTGGGTGTGCTGGTGGATGACCTCATCACCAAGGGCGTGACCGAGCCCTACCGCATGTTCACCAGCCGGGCCGAGTTCCGCCTGCAGCTGCGCGAGGACAACGCGGACATGCGCCTGACGGAAGCAGGGCGCCGCATGGGCTTGGTGGACGACGCGCGCTGGGATGCGTTCAGCCGCAAGCGGGACGCTGTTTCACGTGAAACAGAACGCCTGAAAGCCACCTGGGTGAATCCGCGCAGCCTGCCTGCGGCAGAGTCTGAACGGGTGCTGGGCAAGAGCATTGAGCATGAATACAACCTGTTCGAGCTGCTGCGCCGCCCCGATGTGAACTACGCCAATCTGGTGTCCATGGACGGTGGTAAATACGCGACCAACGATGTTTCACGTGAAACGCTGGGGCCCCTGAGTGAGCCCGTGGTGGAGCAGGTGGAGATTGCCGCCAAGTATTCGGGCTACATCGACCGCCAGAAGGACGAAGTGGAGCGTGCTGCACATTTTGAAAAGCTGCGTTTGCCGGCCGAACTGGATTACATGCAAGTCACAGCCCTGAGCATCGAGGCACGCCAGGTGCTCAGTCGCCACCGGCCCGAAACCCTGGGCCACGCCTCGCGCATCACGGGCATCACCCCGGCGGCGATCTCGCTGCTGATGGTGCATCTCAAGAAGGGCGGGTTCAAGGAGTTTGCGGTGGCTGCGGCTGCCAAGGCAGAGGGGGAAGTGGCGGCATGACGACGGCAGTGACAACCGACAGCTTGCGCCAACAGCTGCAGGCAGGGGCCGATGCCTTGGCCCTGGGTCTGACCGACGCCCAGATCACCCTGTTGATGGATTTTCTGACCCTGCTGCAGAAGTGGAACAAGGTCTACAACCTGACCTCCGTGCGCGATCCGCAGGAGATGATGACGCACCATCTGCTGGATAGCCTGGCCGCTGTGCCACCGCTGCGCCGCCACGTTGCAGTGCCTGCAGGGGAGGGCCACAGCGCTGTGCGCTTGCTCGACGTCGGCTCGGGCGGAGGCCTGCCCGGAGTGGTGTTTGCCATCTGCTGCCCGGAGGTGGATGTGAGCTGCGTAGACACCGTGGGCAAGAAGGCGGCGTTCATCCAGCAGGCGGCGGTGACTCTCAAGCTGCGCAACCTGCATGGCGTGCACGCGCGGGTCGAGACGCTGACAACACCCTTTGACATCATCAGCTGTCGCGCCTTTGCTTCGCTGCCCGACTTCGTGACCTGGTCGCGGGCTGCGCTGGTGGCGCCCCACGGCGTCTGGCTGGCCATGAAGGGCAAACACCCCGAGGATGAAATTGCGGCGCTCCCCGCCGATGTGTCAGTGTTTCACGTGGAACAGCTCACCGTCCCCGGCCTTGACGCCGAGCGCTGCATCATCTGGATGAAGCCAGCCTGAACCCGGACGTTGACTTTTCAGCGGCAGGGGCAGGGTGGTCGCGTAAACTCGGCTCCTCATTGCGGGTGCATCCTCTGAGCACCCATCCAGCACACCGGGAGAGATCATGTTTGGCATCGCAGACTACGGCGCCTTTGTCGCCGCCATTGTGTTGTTCCTGCTCATTCCAGGCCCCGGCAATCTGGCGCTCATCACCTCCACCAGCAAGGGCGGCGTGCGCGGTGGCCTGGCGGCCACGATGGGCGTGATCGCGGGTGACCAGGTGCTGATGTGGGCGGCGGTGGCCGGTGTGGCGGCCTTGCTGGCCACGTACCCCACGGCGTTCAATGCAGTGCAGTGGCTGGGCGCAGCCTACCTGGCATGGCTGGGCTTCAAGATGCTCACGGCCAAGCCGGGGGCGCAACCCATCCTCAACATCCAGCCGCGCCACTACTTCAAGCAGGCCGGGCTGATCACCTTGCTCAACCCCAAGGCCATCGTGTTTTACATGGCGTTCTTTCCGCTGTTTGTGGACCCGGCCCGGCACCAGGGCTTGCTGACCTTTAGCGTGATGGCGGCGACGGTGGCGGTGCTGACGTTTATCTACGGGCTGGTCGCCGTGCTGCTCACGCACCACCTGGCCGAGCGCATGCGCGCCAACCCGCGCATCGGCCGCGTGCTGGAGAAGGTGGCGGGCGTCTTTCTGATCGGCTTTGGCATCAAGCTCGCCATCTCCAAATAAAACAACGACAACAACAACACGGACTGCAACACCCACATGGCCAAAATTTTCTGCGTTGCCAATCAGAAGGGTGGCGTTGGCAAGACCACCACCACCGTCAACCTCGCTGCGGGCCTGGCCAAGATCGGCCAGCGCGTGTTGATGGTGGACCTGGACCCGCAGGGCAACGCCACCATGGGCTCGGGCGTGGACAAGCGCAGCCTCGACCTCACGGTGTACGACGTGCTGCTCGAATCCGCCTCGGTCAAAGAGGCGGCCGTGCTGTCGGAAAAATGTGGCTACTGGGTGCTGGGTGCCAACCGCGAGCTGGCGGGCGCCGAGGTGGAACTGGTGGCGCTGGAGCACCGCGAAAAGCGCCTGAAGGCCGCGCTGGCCGAGGCCGATGGCGACTACGACTTTGTGCTTATCGACTGCCCCCCGTCGCTCTCCATGCTCACGCTCAACGGCCTGTGCAGCGCGCACGGCGTGATCGTGCCCATGCAGTGCGAATACTTCGCGCTCGAAGGCCTGACCGACCTGGTCAACACCATCAAGCAGGTGCACGCCAACCTGAATGCCGACCTGCAGATCATTGGCCTGCTGCGGGTGATGTTCGACCCGCGCATCACCTTGCAGCAGCAGGTCAGCGATCAGCTCAAGGGCCACTTTGGCGAGAAGGTGTTCAACAGCGTGATCCCGCGCAACGTGCGCCTGGCCGAAGCGCCCAGCTACGGACTGCCCGGTGTGGTGTTCGACCCGGCCGCAAAAGGCAGCCAGGCTTTTGTCGAATTTGCGCAAGAGATGGTCGAACGGGTGCAAACCATGCCTGCCGCAGCGTCTTCCATGGCAAAAATGGCATCTGGCGCATGATGGATAAGCGTTAATAGCTATTAAATTAATAGTAATGAAGGCTTCCAACGTCTTGCTGCTGCCCGGCTGGCAGAACTCGGGCCCTGATCATTGGCAAACCCTGTGGGAGGCCCGCTATGGCTACCACCGCGTGGAGCAGCACGACTGGATGCGCCCGCTGCGCGGCGACTGGTCGGCGCGGCTGGAAGAAACCGTGGTCGATGCCGATAGCCCCGTGGTGCTGGTGGCGCACAGCCTGGGCTGCATCCTCACCGCCTGGTGGGCTGCGCATTCGGCCAACGCGCACCGCGTGGTGGGCGCGCTGCTGGTGGCTCCGGGCGATGTGGAGCGGCCCGACCTGGCCGCGCAGATCCACGGCTGGGCACCCATTGCGCGCCAGCCGCTGCCGTTCCCTGCCGTGCTGGTGGGCAGTCGCAACGATCCGTATTGCAGCTTTGAGCGCGCGCAAGCCCTGGGCCAGGTCTGGGGCGCGCGTTTTATCGATTACGGCGAGCGCGGCCACATCAATGCCGAGTCGGGCCTGGGCGATTGGGACGAAGGCCACGCCTGGCTGCACGAACTGGCGGGTGATGTCGCATGAAGCTGCGGACCTTCTGGCACAAGCCAGCATCGGTTGAACCGCCCGCAGTGCCGTCGCCACAAAAGCTCGATCCCGCGTGGCTCGAGGCGCCGCTCACCATACTCTCCTGGTTTTTACCGGGCGGCGCCGTGGTGGTGGGCGCGCTGGGGCAGTTCATGCTGGCCCTGGTGTTGCTGGCCATCGCATTCGGTGTATGGCTTCGTTTGTGGCGCAGCCGCAAGAAGCGCCGTGCGGTGGGCCGCCCCACGTTTTGAAATACTTGTGCTTCTGACCCATGACCAAAATCAACCTGTCCGCCGTCGCCGACCAACTGCCCCGCGCCTGGAACTCCACGGTTGTGGGCCAGGCGGCAGGCGCCAACGTCAAGGTGCTGCGCATGGACGACGCCGCCTATCCCGACGAGTCGCACGACTTTGACGAGGCGCTGCTGGTGCTCGACGGCTGCATGCGCCTGGACCTGCAAGGGCAGGTCACCGAGGTGAACGCGGGCGAGGTGTTCATCGTGCCCGCTGGCGTGCCCCACGCGGTGGCACCGGGCAGCCATGGCACGCTGGTCATCATCGACCGCTGAAGATTCTTTCCCCATTCCTTTTCGCGAGAAGCATTTCATGGTCACCAAAAAACCCAAGGGCCTGGGACGCGGCCTCGAAGCCCTGCTGGGCCCCAAGGTCGAAGAAAAAGTGGAACAGGCCCAGGCGGCTGAAGCCGGGCTGCCCAGCAGCCTGCCGTTGTCTGAACTGGTGCCCGGCGTGTACCAGCCCCGCACGCGCATGGACGAGGGTGCGCTGTACGAACTGGCCGAATCCATCAAGGCCCAGGGCATCATGCAGCCCATCCTGGTACGGCGTTTGACGGGTGGGGACAACGCCGGCAAGTACGAAATCATCGCGGGCGAGCGGCGCTTTCGGGCTTCGCGCCTGGCGGGCCTGGCCGAGGTGCCGGTGCTGGTGCGCGACGTGCCCGACGAGTCGGCGGCGGCCATGGCGCTCATCGAGAACATCCAGCGCGAAGACCTCAACCCGCTGGAAGAAGCCCACGGGCTGCAGCGCCTGGTCAAGGAGTTTGGCCTCACGCATGAGCTGGCCGCACAGGCCGTGGGCCGCTCGCGCAGCGCCGCCAGCAACCTGCTGCGCCTGTTGAACCTGGCCGAGCCCGTGCAGACCATGCTGATGGCCGGCGACATCGACATGGGCCATGCGCGCGCGCTGCTGTCGCTGGACCGCGCCGCGCAAATCACGGCGGGCAACCAGATCGCGGCCAAGAAACTCTCGGTGCGCGAGGCCGAGGCCCTGGTCAAGAAGATCGGTGCCGAGTTCAGCCTGGTGCCGCAAAAGCCCCAGAAGGAAAAGTCGCGCGACATGAAGCGCGTGGAGGAAGAACTCTCGGACCTGCTCATGGCCGAGGTCGAGGTGCGCGTGAAAAAGCGCGTGAAGCGCCATGGCCGGGTAGAGGACATGGGCGAACTGGCAATCCAGTTCGGCTCGCTGGAGGCCTTGAACGGGCTGATCGACCGCCTGCGGGGCTGATCACCCTGCACACCAGGGGCGCCGTTCTGCTTCGGTGCAACCATGCGTGAAATAGCGCACAGAAACGGTTTCCAGCCGTAACTTGAGCAGGCAAAATGCGTCTGTGCGGGGCCTACACTGCGCTGCGTTCAACACACCCGGGTTGACCGCAAGGCCTCTTCACAGGGCGGCGAAAGCGCCGTTCTGCGGCCCACGATGGTTTGCCGGGTGATCCATGTATCTCCTGGAGCAGACCCCCATGACCCCTTTGCGCTTCGTCCTGACCCCCGCCTGCCTGGCCGTTGGCCTGTGCATCGCCAGCCTGGGCGCCCAGGCCCAAACCACCAAACCCCCCAAGGTCCAGCTGTGGATGGACGTGTCCACCGGCACCATGGCGGGCATGCCCGAAATGGACAGCCTGCCCGGTGGCGGCGGTTTGCTCGGCGGTCTCATGGGCGGCGGCGCGCAGGGCAGGGCGGGCGGTGGCAACACGGCCTATGGCAACGCCCGCGCCATGTCCATCATGCCGCCGCGTGTCATCGACATCGCCTTGCACAACACCCTGCGCCCTGGCGTCGAAGCCAGCCAGGCCATTCCCGCGGGCATGCGCATGGGCGAATCCCTGCCGCTGATCCCCCCGCGCGCGCAGCCCACCCAGACCGAGCCGGGTGAGGTGCCCCAGGAGTACCAGCAGCACCAGCCCAAGGGCCGCATCCTGCTCTACTGGGGCTGTGGCGCCACGGTGCGCGCGGGCCAGCCCCGCGTGATCGACCTGGCGCGCGCCAAGCCCACGGACTATGCCCAGGCCTTTGCCGGCCGCGCCGTGCCCGACCGGGGGCCGCGCGTGGGCCCGGCCTATGCGCTGTACCCCAATGAACGCAACCAGGTGAGCCTGTCGCGTGACGCCTCGCTGGTGGGCGAGCACCAGGTGCGCGGCGACGGTGTGCCCGCGTCGATGAAGTTCACGCTGGGCGCGGCGCAAGACCTGATGCCCGCCATCGACCTGCGCACCACCGGCAAGCCACAGGACAGCATGGGCACCAGCTGGCAGCCCGTGCGCAATGCGCGCGCCTACTACCTGCATGCCATGTCGCAGAACGGGGACGACCTCGTGATGTGGTCCAGCGCCGAGACGCCCGACACGGGCATGGGCCTGTTCGACTACCTGTCGCCCGCCACCGTCGACCGCTGGCTCAAGGAGCGGGTGCTGCTGCAGCCCGAAACCACGCAGTGCGCCATCCCCCAGGGCATCTTTGCGGGCGGCGGGCGCGATGCCACGCCCATGCTGCGCATGATGGCCTACGGCGGCGAAAGCCACATCGTGCACCCGCCGCGCCCGGCCGACCCCAAGGCCGCGTGGGAGCCCGAGTGGGCCGTGCGCGTGCGTGTCAAGTCGCACACCATGGCGATGCTGGGCGAAGAGATGCAGGGGCGGCGCGGCGGCATGGGGGCTGCTCCAGCGGCTGCCTCAGGCGGTGCCTATTCGAGTGGCATGGGTGGCGCGCCGGCAGGCCAACAGCCGGCGGGCGAGGGTGGCACGGATGCGGGCAACGTGGTGAACCCCGTCAACCTGCTGCGCGGCATTTTTGGCCGCTGAGAACGAACCCATGTTGGCTCTGCGCATGCCCTGGCCCCTGCCCGCGTTGGTGGCGTGGGCGTGCGCGTGGCTGATTTTTGTGGCCCTGCAGCGCGCGGTCCCGCCCGTGGCGGCCTTGCTGGCCGCCTGCCTGCTCGGGACGGCGGCCAGTGTGCTGGGCGACAGCTGGTGGCGGCGCGGGCTGATTGCGGCGGGCTTTCCGCTGTCGCTGGCGCTGCTGGGCGCGGCCAGCCTGCCGACCTGGGCGTGGCTGGTGCCGCTGGCGCTGCTGCTGCTGGTCTACCCCCTGAACGCCTGGCGCGATGCGCCGCTGTTTCCCACGCCCCACCATGCGCTGCAGTCCCTGGCCTCGCAGGCCCCGCTGCCGCTGGGGGCCCGGGTGCTGGATGCGGGCAGCGGCGTGGGCGATGGCCTGAAGGCGCTGCGCCATGCCTACCCGGCCGCGCAACTGGAGGGCATCGAATGGAGCTGGCCCCTGCGCCTGCTGTGCGCCCTGCGGTGCCCCTGGGCCCGGGTGCGGCGCGCCGACATGTGGGCCGAGGACTGGAGCCCCTACCGCATGGTGTACCTGTTCCAGCGGCCCGAGAGCATGGCCCGCGCCGCCGCCAAGGCCCAGGCCGAGCTGGCACCCGGCGCGTGGCTGGTGAGCCTGGAGTTCGCAGTGCCCGGGGTGCTGCCCTGCGCGCAGCTGCGTGCGCCCGGTGGCCGCGTGGTGTGGCTGTACCGCCTTCCCCTGAACCGCCTGGAGGCATGAGATGCCCATGTTCCATTGCGATTTGAGCTGTTCGGCGCGGTTACAGAAAAGATACAAGCTTTTGCTACATTGCGTCCCTGGCTACAACCCCATACAAAACTACCAAGAAACTCACAGCCAGAGGGGGCTGCCAGCAGCACGCGAACGCGCCGGGAGGGGGCGCACCGGCCGCCAGCACCTTCCTTGTCCGGACTTCCCATCCTGCAGGCCACACCGGCTTCTGCGGCGCACCACCCTGACCGGTGTGCCCGCAGCGCGGTGCCGTCTTGCGCGTGGACATGGCCGGGGTTTTCTGGTGCACAACCGACCGATCTGCAAGGAGCATTCATGACCGCCCACCCATCCCGTTTCCGCCCACGCCTTCTGTGGGTGCTGGCCCTGAGCGCCGCCCTGACCGGCTGCGCCACCATGCAGAGCCATGACAAGCTGGCGACCGACATGCAAAACGCTGGCCGCAGCGGCGGCATTCCCGCCGCCATCGCCCAGCTCGAAAGCACGGCCAAGAGCGAGGAAGAAAAAACCGCGCTGCTCTACAACATGGAACGCGGCGAATTGCTGCGCATGGACCGCCGCTACCCCGACAGCACCAACGCTTTCTTGCTGGCTGACATCAAGGTCAAGGAATGGGAAGAGACTGCCAAGACCAACCCCAGCAAGCTCATGGGCACCGTGGGCGCTGCGCTGATCAGCGAACGCCTGAAGGTCTACGAAGGCCAGGACTATGAAAAAGTGTGGGTGACCACACGCCTGGCGCTCAACCGCATGGCCGTGGGAGATTTCGAAAACGCCCGCGTGGACATCAAGCGCACCCACGAGCGTGAAGCCATCATTGCCGAGTTCCGTTCGAAGGAAACCCTGGCGGCGGAAGAAGAAGCCAAGTCCAAGGGCGCCACCTCGGGGGGCAAGGAACTCAACGGCTACCCCGTCGAGACGCTCAACGACCCCGAAGTGCTGGCCCTCAAGAACGGCTACCAGAACGCCCTCTCCCACTATCTGGCCGGTTTCCTGTACGAAATGCTCAACGAGCCTGGCCTGGCTGCGCCCGGCTACCGCAAGGCCATCGAACTCAAGCCCGAAACCGGTGTGCTCGAAGAAGGCCTGCGCGGCCTGGACAACCGCACCGGCTTTACCTGGAAGCGCCGCCAGCGCATGACCGACGTGCTCTTCATCGTCGAAGCCGGTGATGCCCCAGCGCGCAAACCCAAGGCCTTCACCATCCCCGTGCCTACGGGCCGGGGCCTGGTCACGGCCAGCATCTCCTATCCGGTGATCGAGCCTTCCAAGGACGCCCTCCTGACCACCATCTCCGCCGCCGGTACCGACCTCAAGCTTGAAAAGGTGGTGGACGTGAACGTGATGGCGCGCCGTGCGCTCAAGGACGAAATGCCCGGCATGGTGCTGCGCGGCTTCACCCGTGCCGTGGCCAAGGGCGTGCTGCAGAACGAACTGCAAAAGCGTGGCGGCCTGATTGGCGGCATCATCGGCGCGGCGGCCTCGGTGGCCACAGAGCAGGCGGACGACCGCATGTGGCGCATGCTGCCCGGCCGTGTGTACGTGGCCCGTGGCTACCTGCCACCGGGCGAGCACGTGGTGAGCGTCAATGGCCGCCAACTGCCCCAGCCGATCAAGATCGACGGCCAGTACGCCCTGGTGCCCCTGCGCATGTATGACAACAGTGTGCTGACCGGCGACGTGGCCATGCTGGGCCAGCTGCCCACCGTGGCTGCCGCACAAGCGGCCCCGGCGGCAGCAACACCCGCCGCCCCGACGCGCACCTCCAACAACAACCGCACCCGCGCGGTGCCCCAGTCGGCGGTCAAGTCCACGGCGACCACCCCTGCGGCGCCTGCCAAGAACTGAACCCGCATATGTCCCATTTTCAAGGAGCCTCTGGCATGAGAACCCGTTTTGCCCTTGCTGCTGCACCCGCCCTTGTGTGCGCGGCCCTCACGATGACCCTGGCCACCAGTGCCAGTGCCCAGCTGCACGACCCAGCCACCCCGCTGGCCGTGGCCTCCAAGGTTGCATTGCGCGGCGAAGCCAACAGCATCGCTGTGCGCGAGATGCGCATCGTGCGCAAGAACGACATCCTTGTGGTGCAGGCCGACATGGCCAACATGGGCCGCACCGACCGCACCGTGTTCTACCGCTTCAAGTGGCTGGACAACGTGGGCAACCAGGTGGGCGATGGCGAGTCGTGGAAGCAGATGAGCGTGCTGGGCCTGGGCCAGCAGACCGTCAAGAGCGTGGCGCCCACTGCCGCGGCGGTCGACCTGCGCCTTGAAATGAATGTGGAGCCGCGCTGAACCCGCGCTGCCCCATCGCAATATTGTTGAGTGAGGAGTTGAAAACCATGACAAAGAACACCATCCAGCGCAGCGCGCTGATCCTGGCCTTCGCGGCCGGCACGCTGGCCCTGTCGGCCTGCCAGAACCTGTCTTCGCCCACCGTGCGTTTTGACCGCCAGGTCAACTACGGCGACGCCAAGGCCGTCGAGCTCGTGACCAACGAGTTCGGCTCCACCGACCTGCAGATGATTGCCGAGAAGATGACCGGCGGCCTGCTGGAAACCGGCATCTTCCAGGGCCGCCCCACGGTGACGATCTCCACCGTGAAGAACAAGACCAGCGAGTACATCGATACCACCAACGTGATGAGCTCGATCCAGACCGCACTGGTCAAGTCGGGCAAGGTGCGTTTTGTGCGCTCCATCAACGAAATGCAGCAGGGCGTGGACGAGCTGCAGCGCCAGAACCAGAGCGGCCTGTACAAGCAGGGCACCACCGCCAAGGTCGGCCAGATGACGGCAGCCAAATACACCATGGAAGGCGAGCTCACCAGCATCGTCAAGCAGAACAACAACACCAAGGACGTGTACTACAAGTTCACGCTCAAGCTGTTTGATGTGCAGGAAGGCACGATCGAATGGCAGGACGAGAAGGAAATCCGCAAGACCAGTAAGAGGTGACATCCCCCTGAGGCGCTGAGCGCCTTCCCCCTTCTCTCGGCTTCGCCGGGAAGGGGGACGACGCCAGCGCGGCGGGGCGGCCCTTGCGCGGCGTCCCTGGCCTTGTGCCCCGCCGGTATCGAACGTTGGATGGCACCACCGGCCCCATTTGTTGATTGATCTCTAAATTTCCGATAGCTCACAAGGAGCACACCATGCAACGCAGAACCACTTTGCACACGGCCCTGGCCGTGATCGCCGCCACCACCATGGCCTGGGGCGGCACCGCCCTGGCGCAGCAGCCCGGCGCGGCGCCCAAGATCGCCGTGACCGACCTGGCCTACGCCCAGCGCGTGTCCGAGTACTTCCTGGCCGGCACCTACCAGCGCAGCAGCCAGATGAGCGCGGGCGGCAGCCACAGTGGCGGCTACAGCCACGGCCCCTACGGCGGCTCGGGCTCGCACTCGGGCAGCCAGCACATGCAGGCGTCCGAGCAGGCCAGCGGCACCTACGTGGCTGGTCGCTACAGCTACATCGAGCAGCGCGAGCTCGGCGGCTACACCAACGACATCAAGGGCGCCATCCTGCAGGGCACCTACTTCCGCCTGATCCAGGGCAAGGGTTTTGACGCCGGCAAGCCGCAAAACAGCAAGGCCGAGCAGATACTCAATCAGGTGCAGACCGGCAAGATGGCCACGCCCCAGGTGCAGCCCCAGGTCAACGACGTGATCAGCCGCATCAAGAAGGGCGAGTTCAACGGCGCCGACTACGTGCTGTTCGGCGTGGTCTCCAGCATCGACTTCACCGACGCGCTCTCGCCGCTGCAGGGCACCACCAGCGCCACACGCCAGTACGGCCTGCAGCTCCTGGCCGATTTCTCGCTGATCAACACCAAGACCTACGAGATCAAGGCCGCGTTCTCCGCCCAGGGCGAAGGCAACGACACCAAGATCCTGTCGATCCGTGGCGACATCGCCCCGCCCAACCGTGCCAAGGTGATCCGCGAGACCTCGCTGTCGCTGGCGCAGGACGTGTACCAGCAGATGGCCATGCAGCTGGGCTACACCGACGCGAACCTGGCGCGCGGCGTGCGCCCTGCACCGGTGTACCAGCAGGGCGGCCAGCCCATGCCGCAGCCCCAGCAGCCTGAGCAAGTCCTCATCTTGAAGTAGCAGAGGGCCAACGCCCTGAGGCGCTGCCGCTCGGTGCTGGCCGCCGGAGGCGGCAGCCTCTTGCTCGGCATCTCGCGCTGGGCGGTGCACCAGTAGCAGGTGCAGTTCCCTGGGTGATCGCAGTCATGCCAGACTGTGGCCTGTGCTCAACGTAAAACACCTTTCTGCTTCTGCCGCACCTTTGCGGCCCCTGGCCAGCCCTGTGCTGGCCTTTTTCGTGGCCACGGCCGTTGCCTGTGTGCTTGGTGGCTGCGCCGCATCGCCCCCTCCGTTCTATGCGGCGGCCGTGTCCGAATCGCTGGTGAATGTGTACGGGCCCGAAGCTTCCGCAGAGACACCGCAGGCGCCCGCGCAGGCCCCGGTGGCGCCGACCCAGGCCCCACCCCCGTCGGAGACCTTCACACTGCGGCCGCTGCCAGGCGCCGATGGCGCCACGCTCCAGGCCCTCGCGCGCAGCGAACGCACCGCACCGCTGCGCTACCGTGTGATCGTCATCCCCGGCTCCGGCTGCGCGGGCATGGGGCCGATTGCGGACCGCTACTTTGCCGGCCTGCTGCACGCCCAGGTGCTGGTGCTGCACAAGCCCGGTGTGGACCCCCAGGCGCGCACGGCGCCCGCAGACTGCGCACGCGACTTTGTGCAGCAGGACCGTCTCTCCACCTGGCTGGCCCACGCCCGCGCGGCTCTGGTCGCGGATGCGCAGCTGCGCGAACGTGAAGGCGCGCCCGCGCTGCCGCAGCTGCTGGTGGGTATCTCCGAAGGGGCCGAGCTGTTGCCCGCCCTGGCGCCCGAGGTGCCGCAACTTGCCGGCCTGGTGATGCTGGCCTCCAGCGGGCTGGACCCGCAGGAGGCCGGTGCCCTGCAGGCACAGCGCCTGGAGGCGCAAGCAGACTGGGAGGAGCTGGGCCGCGTGGTGGCTGGACGCCGTCCCGACAGCGCCGTGGCGCAGGGCCGCAGCCTGGGCTACTGGCGCGACCTGTGGAACTGGCCGTTGACCCTGCCGCTGGTGCAAAGCCCCTGGCCGTTGGTGCAGGTGTGGGGCAGCGACGACGCGCTGGTGCCCGCCCCCGCCTACGAGCGTTTTGCGGAAATGGCCGCTGTGCGCACCGTGCCCTATTGCGCGCGGCGCATCGACGGCGCAGACCACGGCCTGCAGCGCCGCAGGGCCAGTGGGGAGGGCGCGGACGGCGTGCAGCAGGTGTGGGCCTGGACCGAACAGTGGGCGCGCGAACCGGCCGCTGGCCTGTGCGCACCGTTGTTGTGGTAGCACGGATGCAGCTCCTGCCGCGCTGGCGGGCGCGCGCTGACCTGAGCGGGCAGCCCACCCAGCCCCCGCGGCAGCGCGGCTGGGCGGGCATCGTGGGCACGGTGGCACTGCTCTGCCTGGAGTTCCTCGCGCCCGCCGCCTGGGGCCAGCCCGCCGCCCGTTGTGCCGACTTCCTGGCCGCGCAGCGGCATGAGCCGCCGGGACTGGAGTGGATGGGTTGCACTGAAGGCCGCGACCACCAGCTGCGTGCACTGATTGCCACCTACCGCGTGCCGGGCGTGCAGGCGGCTGCGGTGGAGCGCTACCTGGTGCGGCGCACCGGCATGGCGCCACTGCGTTTTGTGTGCTGCGGCTGGGAGCCCCGCAGCCGCCGCGGGCAGCAAGGGCCGGGCCGTTTGCCGGGCCCGGCCGGGCAGCCCATGCGCGTGGACATGCATTCGGGCGAAACCCTGGTCACACGCCGCAGCGACTGGTCGCAGATCCCATGGTTCGAGGTGCGTGTCACGCTGCCGCTGGAGTCGCCGTAGGCGCCCTGATCGTCGAAATGCCGGTGTCTGGCGTGGCGACCCCTGGAAGATCGGCGGCAGTTTTTTCTAGCCCGCCTGCGGACCAGGGGGGACGGGGTTGGCGTGGGCCTGTGCCTGCAGCCAGGCGCAGAACACATCGAGCCGGGGCAGGGGGCCGCTGGTGCGGCGCCGCACCACGTAGTCATACCCCGAGGCCACAAAACCCAGCGGTGCCACCAGCCGCCCTGCCAACACGTCGTCCATCACCAGATGCCACGGGGCCACGGCAATGCCCAGCCCGCGCACGGCAGCCTCCAGCGTGAAGTAGTAGTGCTCGAACTCCGGCCCCGGCTGCGAAGGTGTGGGCACGGGCTCGGGCACGGCAGCGCCCGCCGCTGCCCCCCACATGGCCCAGGCGTTGCGCCGCGTGCGGGTGTGCAGGCGCAGGGGTGCCAGGGCCGGGTCCGCCAGGTCGGCGGGTTGCTGCAGCGCCACCCGCTGCGCCAGTTCGGGGCTCAGCACCGGGCCCAGGTGTTCGGCAAAAAGCCGTTGCTCCCTGCTGGCATCCAGCGCTCCGGTGGCCTCCTCGGCGGTGATGGCCAGATCGCCGTGTTGGCGCTTGGCATCGGTGCCAGCGTCGGTGGTGCGCAGGCGCACCTCGATGCCCGGGTGCTGGGCCTGGAAGTCGAACAGCCGGGGGATCAGCCATTTCACGGTGAAGGTGCTGAAGCAGGCCACGTCCAGCGGCCCTCGGCTGGGGTCGCTGACCTCGCGCACGGCATCGGCGATGTGGGCAAAAGCATGGGTCAGCACCGGCTGCAGCACATGCGCCGCCGGGGTGAGGGTGGGGCGGGCCTTGCTGCCATCAAACAGGGCCACGCCCAGGTGCTGCTCAAGCTGGCGCACCTGGCGGCTGATGGCGCCGGGTGTGACCGACAGCTCGTCCGCCGCCGCTGTCATGCGGCCCAGCCGGGCAGCAGCCTCGAACGCACGCAGGGCACTCAGTGGGGGCAGACGGTGGCTCATCTATGTGATTTTAAGACACATAAAAACAGCCAAATCATCGCTTTTCAATCATGAAATTGATAGCAAAAATAGATGGAACGTTAAGCGCTGACGGCTTGAATTGTTTGAAAACTGGCAACCGCTGGCCTGAATGCCATATTTGATTTGAATGAACATAGGAGAAAACCATGCCCTTTATCCGCACCAACGTTCCGCAGGACACCCCCGCCGCCACGCGCGAGGCCATCGTGCAAGGCATCCACCAGGCGCTGGTGGACGGCATTGGCATGCCGCCGGACGAGCTGTTCAACCTGGTCGCCGCCTACGCTCCCGGTGAATTTGCCTGCAGCCCCACCTTCAACGGTGTGGCCCGGTCCGACCGCGTGGTGGTGGTCGAGATCACGCTGCGGCGTGGGCGCAGCGATGCGATGAAGCGGGCCCTCTATGCCGCCATCGCGCGCAACCTGTTGGCCATGGCGGGCGTGGCGCCGGCCGATGTATTCATCTTCATGCACGAGAACGACTATTCCGACTGGTCCGTGGGCCATGGCCGGTTTGCGATGGACCTGGTCCAGAACAACGCGGCAGCCTGAGCGCTGTGGTCCCTAGCGCGGCCGGACCATCTTGAACAGCTGCTCCGGCCCCACGGTAAAGTAATCGGCTGGGCCGCCACCGCGCAGGATGTGGCCCGCGTTCGCTGTGTCGTACACGCCGTCCTTGAGCAGTGCCCGGTCGATGTGCACGGCCACCACTTCGCCCAGCACCAGCCAGGTGTCCACCTTCTCCCCGTCCACGCCTTGCAGCCGCAGGATCTGCGTGCTGCGGCATTCAAAGGTGACGGGGCTTTCGGCCACGCGCGGCGGGCGCACGCGGGTGGAGGGCCGGGTGCTGAGGCCCGTCAGCTCGAACTCGCTCACCTCGGGCGGCACGGCGGCGCAGCTCTGGTTCATCACCTCGGCCAGGTCGCGCGTGGCCAGGTTCCACACAAATTCGCCCGTGGCCTCCACGTTGCGCACCGTGTCCTTGTAGCCAATGCTGGCAAAGCCCACGATGGGCGGCACGTAGTTGAAGGCGTTGAAAAAGCTGTAGGGTGCCAGGTTGGTGGCGCCCGCCGCGCTCTGCGTGGAGATCCAGCCGATGGGGCGCGGCCCCACGATGGCGTTGAACGGGTCGTGCGGCAGGCCGTGGCCCAGGCGGGGCTCGTAGCTGTGGATGTCGTCGCGGCGGGGTGGGGTGGTGTTCATGGGGCGCAGGAAGGTTGGATGAGGTGCACGCTGCAGCGGGTGTTCCTTTCACCGCGCAGACTCCGTTTCGCACATTACCTCCGGCTTGTGCTGGGGACAGTCACCAGGATTTCAAAAACGCTACAAAAATAATAGCTTAAGGCGCTTGATGGACAAGCGGGGAAAGCCATTTCTATCAAAAAATGGACCACAAGGGTCCATTTTTGGGTGGCGATTTCCTGTCGCCGCTGGGGTGCCTGCGGCATCTTATTTCTGGAACAGCACCAGCTGGGTCTCTGTCGCCACCATGCCGCCCCTTTCGGCGGTCATCGTCACTTCGTAGCGGGTGCCGGGCAGCGGTACCTGGGAGGTGAAGCTGAACGAGAAGTCACCATTGCCATCGGCCTGTACACGCTGCGACAGCAATTCCTGGTTCAGGCCAAACACGCCGACGAGGGTGCCTACCGCATTCACCTTCACATCCACCACCGCGCCAGGCACGGTGCGGCCGCGTATGACAACGGCGCCCCTGTCGACCGTGGCATTGTTGGCATGGCTGCTCACCTGCAGCTGCACGGTGGTCGGTGCGGCGTTCGCTTGCGAAGCGACGTTGAAGGTCCAGTTCTGGCGCATGCCGTTGCCCACCAGGTCCCGGGCGGTCACTTCCACCGGATACCGGCCGGTGGGCAGGTCCGCGCGGTAGGTGAAAAACTGCGGTGTGATCTGCGAGGTGGACGTGACATCGCGTCCCGCGATCACGATGCGAACACTCTTGGGGTCCACACCCACACCACCGACGTCATCAAACGTCCCGGACACCGAGGTGGCAGCACTGCGCGGGATTGTCTCCCCGTCGCGCGGCGACACATGGCGAATCACCGGCGGTTTGGCATCGGCGATCAGGGGCTGGGTCAGGGTCGAGGAGACCGTGCGGTCACCGACACGCAAGGTGGCCACCGTGGGGCGCGACGGCGCCAGGTTGTCCATGCGGCGGATGGTGTACGCACCCTCATACACGCCCGGCGATACCTCGCGCATCGGCACGTTGTCGATGACACCGGGAATGTCGAAATCAGCCCTGCCTCCTGGGGCGCCGTTCAGCGTAAAGCGCAATTCGGCGCCGGGCTCCATCTTGTCGATGGGGGCAACCGAGAAACGGTCGATCTTCAGGCCAGGTGGCGGTGCCGCCACCGCGTTCCGGCCACCAACGTCGGCCGGAAGCGAGTAGTTGCTGGTGATGGTGCGGTTGCGCACCTTCAGCGTGGCGCGCACGGCGCTGCCTTCATGGAGCCGGTCCTGGCGGCGGACGGTGTAGCTGCCCGTGTACACGCCCCGTTCGGTTTCCTGCAGCACGATGGCCCGAGGCACACCGGCAACATGGAGTTGGACCCGGCCCCGCGGTGTGCCTTCTACCGTGAACTGCAGATCTGCGCCGGCCCGCAGACCGTCGTCTGTGACCACTTGCAGTGATCGCAATTCAGGGGCGGCGGGCTGCGCCATGACCGTACCCGGAACGACCATCAGGGCGGTGGCGGCGGGGAGCAGCAGGAAAAAGGCTGCCACCTGGTTGCGAATGTGTTTTGTCATGGTGTTCAAACCTTTGTAGGGAGATTGCCCACTGTGACGGCCACGGAAGATTTCGAACGTAGGCGGGCAGGACTAACGACCCAGGACAGGGCGCTGATCGACTGTCAGGCGCACGCCCGGTCTGGCCATTTCACGCGGCGGCCCCGCACCGCTGCGCGGCGTGCGCCGGCGGGGCGGCTGCACAGACGGGGCGCAAGCGGGGCGCAGATGTGACGGGAAAGCTCTGGGACCTGCTGTCCACGTCCACCGTGCGTCGGCATCCCTGTGGTTGCGCTCGCCCTAGTGCGCAGGCACTGGCTGCTGCTGCCCCAGAAACCGCCCCGGCGGCTGCCCCACTGACTTGCGCACCATGGCGCTGAAGGCGCTGGGGCTGTAGCCCAGTTCGGCGGCGATCTGGCCCATGGGCATGCGCCCGGCGGCCAGCGACACGGCCTTGGCCAGGATCACCTGCTGGCGCCACTGGGTGAAGGTGCTGCCCAGTTCCGAACGGAACAGCCGCGCCACGGTGCGGGGGCTAGCGCCGGTGTCCCGCGCCCAGTCGGCCAGGGTTTCATGGCGCGTGGGGTCGGCCAGCACGGCTTCGCACAGATGGCGAAGGCGCTTGTCCTGGGGCAGGTCCACGCCCAGCTTCACGGCGGCGGCGCGGGCCAGTTCGTCGCGCACCAGGGCGCTCAGGTGCTGCTCGCGCAGCAGCTCGGCGGCTGTGGGGGCCGGGTCGCCGTCAGGAGTGGTGGGCATCTCGCGCACCAGCGAGCGCAGCAGGTCGGACACCTCCAGCACGCGGCACTGGCGCCAGGCGGCGGTTTCGTCATCGCTGCGCTGGCGGGGGTTGCCACTGCCCAGGGCGCCTGGCCCACACTGGCCGCGTGGCTGGTGAAAGTACAGCGTGCGCAGGTCGGCATCCTCCACCATGGTCACGGCATGTTCCACGCCGGGCGGAATCCACAGCGCACGCGAGGGCGGCACGATGTAGGTGCCGTGGCTCACGGTGAGCCGGATCACGCCCGTGGTGGAGATCGCCACTTGCGCCCAGGGGTGGCTGTGGGGCATCACCTGGGTGTCGGCGGCCAGCCAGCGCAGCTTGGCGCGCACCGGGCGGGCGGCGGTGGGCACAAACAGCTCGGGTGTGAGCGAACCGACGTACGACAGCCCGCGCCGGGCACGTGGCACGACCTGGGCGGCAAAGTGCTCCACCCCCGGTTCGGGGGGCGCGAAGGGCGCGGGAGGCGTGGCAGGCAGGTTTGGCATGTTTGCGATAGAACTTGGCTGACTATCGTAAACCTGCCGACGCCTCCCTGCCTAAGATCAGGCCCATGACCCCTTCCTCCTCCGGCACCGCCACCAACCCTGTCCCGCTGCGGCAGGATGCCCGCACCATCGGCCTCATTGGCCTGGCCCATGGCAGCTCGCACTTTTTCCACATGCTGCTGCCGCCGCTGTTCCCGTGGTTGATCGGCGAGTTTGGCTTCAGCTACTCCGAGCTGGGCCTGCTGGTATCGGTGTTTTTTGTGATATCGGGCGTGGGCCAGGCGCTGTCGGGCTTTTTGGTGGACCGCGTGGGTGCGCGGCCGGTGATGTTTTTTGCGCTGTCGAGTTTTGCGGCGGCAGGCCTGGCTGCGGGCATCGCGCAGGGCTACCCGGGGCTCTTGCTGGCAGCGGCCCTGGCGGGCTTGGGCAATGCGCCCTTCCACCCGGTGGACTTCACCATTTTGAACAAACGCGTGTCGCCGCAGCGCCTGGGGCATGGCTTTTCGGTGCACGGCATCAGCGGCAATCTGGGCTGGGCCACGGCACCGGTGTTCATGGCGGGCATCGCCACGGCCACGGGGTCGTGGCGCACGGCCTGCCTGTGCGGCGCCCTGTTCGCCCTTGCGGTGCTGGCCATCATGGTCTGGAACCGCGATGCGCTGGATGACCGCCAGGGCGCCTGGGCGCACCAGGCCAAGGGCGGGGCCGGGGCGGCCAAGCCCGAGCACCCCATGGCCTTCCTCAAGCTGCCCTCGGTGTGGCTGTGTTTCTCGTTCTTCTTCTGGAGCACCTGCGCACTGAGCGCCATCCAGAGTTTTGCCAGCCCGGCGCTGCAGTCCATGTACGGGCTGCCGCTCAGCGTTACCGCCATGGTCGTCACCGGCTACATGCTGTGCGGCGCGGTGGGCAT
This sequence comes from Acidovorax sp. Root267, assembly GCF_001429215.1. Lineage (NCBI taxonomy): Bacteria > Pseudomonadati > Pseudomonadota > Betaproteobacteria > Burkholderiales > Comamonadaceae > Acidovorax > Acidovorax sp. Root267. The sequence goes on along the minus strand of NZ_LMJC01000012.1, from coordinate 323,288 downwards.
GCTGATCGGTGGCTTTCTGGTGGGGCGTGTGCAGCGGCTGGAGAAGATCATCTCGGTGTGCCTGCTGGGTTCGGCCGCGCTGCTGGTGGTGGTGGGTTTGGGCTTTTTGCCCGGCATGGCGGCGGTGGCCGTGGCTTCGGTGGCGGGTCTGGGCACGGGCCTGGCCGGCCCCTCGCGCGACATGCTGATCAAGCGCGCGGCGCCCCCTGGCGCCACGGGCCGGGTGTATGGCACCGTGTATTCGGGCCTGGACCTGGGCTTTTGCCTGGCCGCCCCGGCCTTTGGCGCCATGCTGGACCAGGGCATGACCTCGGGCATCTTCTACGGCTCGGCCTTCACGCTGGCGCTGAGTGTGGTGTCGGCAGCGCTGGTGGGGGTGGGCGTGGCAGCACGGGCCGCTCGGCCCCTGGCTACCGCTGCCTGATCGGGAGAGGCGAAGCGGTCCCTCGTTGGTGGATCGTCGGCGGGGCATCGATCAATGGGCCCGGTGCACCAGGGGTTCTGGGCGCGGGTCAGCGCATGGATGGGGCTTGTGTTGCAATCGCTGTCGACTGCGCTGGGGCCTTTGAATGGCCTGCAGTGTGCAGCCCCCCAACACCACTCTAAGGATCCCCCATGACCCACCCCATCTACAACGCCAGCATCCCTGTCTTCCGCCAGATGCTGGGTTCCCTGAAAGACGTGCTGGCCAAGACCGAGGCCCACGCCACGGCGCGCAAGATCGAGCCGGACGCTTTGCTGCAGGCGCGGCTGTTCCCCGACATGTTTCCGCTGGCCCGCCAGGTGCTGATTGCCTGCGACTTCGCCAAGGGCGTGGCCGCACGCCTGGCCGGGGTGGAGGTGCCGTCCTTCCCCGACGCCGAGCGCCCCGGTTTTGCCGACCTGAATGAACGCCTCGACGCCGTGCTGGCGTTTGTCGAAGGCCTGCCAGAGGCGGCGTTTGCCGATGCCGCCACGCGCCAGATCACCATCCAGCCCGGCACGCCGCGCGAGAAGCAGTTTGTGGGCGAACACTACCTGCTGCACTACGGCCTGCCGCAGTTTTTCTTCCACGTGAACGCGACCTACGCCATTGCGCGCCACAACGGCGTGGAACTGGGCAAGCGCGACTACATGGGCAAATACTGATCCGTACACCTGAAAGGCAGCCCGGGGTGACCTGGGCCTGCCTTGTCCCCGGGCCAACCGGCACCCACGCCACAGGCCAGGGCGCAGAAGGTTCCTCAAGGGCCGCTACTGCGCGTAGTTCAGTGGCAGCGCGGTGGTGAACTTGATTTCTTCCATCGCAAAACTCGAACTCACGTCCGACAGCGCCACGGCCTGCGTGAGCCGCTTGTAGACCGCGTCGTAGGCACGGATGTCGGGCACCACCACGCGCAGCAGGTAGTCCACGTCCCCGCTCATGCGGTAGAACTCGACGATCTCGGGAATCCCCATCACGGTATCCCGCAGGGTCTCGAACCATTGCTGGTGGTGCTGGCTGGTCTTGACCGCCACGAACACCGTCACACCCACATTCACCTTGCGCGGGTCCACCAGGGCGACGTGGCGGGTGATGTAGCCCTTCTCGCGCAGCCACTGAATGCGCCGCCAGCAGGGTGTGTTGGACAGGTGCACGGCCTCGGCCAGCTCGGCCAGCGGTGTCTCGGCATTTTGCTGCAGCATCGCCAGCAGTTGGCGGTCAATGGAATCCAGATTCTGTTTCACGGCAAATATGAAAAATCGTTTCTCATATTTGGCGCTAATCGGGGCATAAAAGCAAAATGATTCCGGGACCCGTGCCACATACTGAACAGGTGTTTCTGGCACGGAATCTGCGGTTCTATTGCCGCAGATCCTGGGTCCTGCATCCATCGTGGTGCAGGCAAGTCCGCCCACCGTGGCCCGCTGCCAGGGCCCGCTTTGTTCCTCCCGTTCTTCCAAGGATTTCATTCATGGCGCCTTCTGTCTTTCGACGCAACCCTTTTGCCACGGGCCTGAGCATCGCCGCACTGGCCGTGCTGGCCGCCTGTGGTGGCAATGACGGCCCCACGACCCCGGTGGCCACACCCGAACCCACCGAGCAGTACGTGCCGCCCGAGCCGCCCTCAGGCTACACCCCCAAAGCCATCAGCTACGCCAACAAAGACATGGTGGCTGCGGCCAACCCATTGGCGGTGAAGGCGGGCGTGGACATCCTGGCCAAGGGTGGCACCGCCACGGATGCCGCCATTGCGGTGCAGATGGTGCTGAACCTGGTGGAGCCGCAGTCGTCGGGCATAGGGGGCGGAGCCTTCATGCTGCATTACGACAAGGGCGCGAACAAGCTGCTGGCCTACGATGGCCGCGAGACCGCACCCAAGGCAGCTACGCCCAACCTGTTCATCGGTGCCGATGGCAAGCCGCTGGCGTTCCTGGCGGCGGTGGATGGTGGCCTGTCGGTCGGTACGCCGGGTGTGTTACGCATGCTCGAAGCCGCCCACAAGGCGCACGGCAAGCTGCCATGGAAGGACCTGTTCGAGCCCGCGATCAAGCTCAGTGAAGAAGGTTTTGCGATTTCGCCGCGCATGAGTGTGTCGATCGCAGGCTCGGCCGCACGCATCAAGGCGCAAGGCGAGCCCGGCGCCAGCTACTTTCTTAACGCCGACGGCACGGCCAAGGCAGCAGGCACGCTGCTCAAGAACCCGGAGCTGGCAGCCACGCTCAAGGCCATTGCGGCTGGCGGCGCCAACGCGTTCTACCAGGGCGATATTGCCAAGGACATCGTGGCCAAGGTGGCCAGCCACCCCACCAACCCCGGCAAGCTGGCGCTCGATGACCTGAGCGGCTACACCCACAAGGTGCGCGAGCCCGTGTGTGGCGTGTACCGCGTGTTGTACCGCGTGTGTGGCATGCCCGCGCCCAGCTCGGGCGGCATTGCCGTGTTGCAGACGCTGGGGTTGCTGCAGGGCTTTGACCTGGCGGCCATGAAGCCCAACACGCTCGATTCGGTGCACGTGGTGTCCGAGGCCTACCGCCTGGCCTATGCGGACCGCGCCCTGTACGTGGCCGACCCCGACTTTGTGAGCGTGCCCCAGGCGGGCCTGATCAACGCCGACTACCTCAAGGAGCGTGCCAAGCTCATCAGCCTGCAAAAGAGCATCGGCGTGCCCGTGGCCGGTACGCCACCGGGGGTGAGCGGCGCCAAGGGGCAGGACAACTCGCTGGCCCTGCCATCGACCACACACCTGTCCATCATCGACAGTGCAGGCAACGCGGTGTCCATGACGACCACCATCGAGAACGGCTTTGGCAGCCTGCAGATGGTGCGCGGCTTCTTGCTGAACAACCAGCTCACCGACTTCTCGTTCACGGCCACCGACGCGGCAGGCAACCCCATTGCCAACAGCGTGCAGCCCGGCAAGCGCCCCCGCAGTTCGATGGCGCCCACCATCGTCTTCAACGCCACCACGGGTGACCTCGAAGGCGTGGTCGGCTCGCCCGGCGGCAGCGCCATCATCCAGTACACCGCCAAGACCATCCTGGGCATGACGGACTGGGGCCTGAACGTGCAGCAGGCCATCAACCTGCCGAACTTTGGTGCGCAGACCAACGCCACCACGTCCATCGAAAAGGGCTCGGTCATCGACACTGCTGCCATCCGCGAGGGCCTCAAGGCGCGCGGCCACACCGTGGCGCAGACCGACACGTTCACCAGCGGCCTGCACGGTGCGGTGTTCAATGGCCTGCGGTCCAACGGCAATGCGGGCCTGCTGGCGCGCAACCCCGGCGCCGGGACCCATGCAGGTGGAGCCGATCCACGCCGTGAGGGGATCGCGCTGGGCAACAACTGAAGCGCGGCGAGGTGACCGGTTCTGCCCCTGATGGGGTCGAGCCGACGCACGGAAGGGCTGTCTGGTGGGCTACCGGGCAGCCTTTTTCTTTGGAGGCTCTGTGGCCACCGCCAGATGTTGTTCGCCCGCCAGCGTGCGCAGCAAGGCAGTGAAGGTGGCCGTGGGGCCCATGTTGTCGTCCACACGGTAGACCAGGGTGAGTGGCACATCCAGCCGCCCGCCATCCACCAGCGGCCGGTAGGCAATGGCGTGGCGGTGCACGCCCAGCATGGACGACGGCACCACGGAAATGCCGGTGCCCGCAGCCACCAGGTTGAGGTTGGTCAGCATGCGTGCCACTTCGGCCACCACACGGGGGCGCACGCCCTGTTCGCTGCACAGCGTGAGCAGGTTGGCGTATAGGCCGGGCGCGCCCGGGCGGCGCACCAGGATCATGGGCTCGCCCTCCAGGTCGGCGATCTGAATGGGCAGCGGCTTGCCGCGCCGTTGGCGTTGTGCCAGCGGGTGGTCGATGGGCAGCGCCACCATGGCGGGCTCGTGCTGCAGCGTGTCGAACGCCAGGCCCGCAGGCCGCGCCACCGGCACGCGCAGCAGGCCGCAGTGCAGGCGTCCATCGGCGACGGCCTCGGTGATCTCGGCGGCGTTGTTCTCGCCAATCTCCAGCACCAGGCCCGGGTGGCGCGCGCGGCACTCACGCAGCGCAAACGGCGTGAACTCATGGGCCGCGGCGGAACTGGTGAACGCAATCGCCAGCCGCCCGGTTTTGCCCTCGGCCAGCAGCTGCATGCGGCTTTGCAGCGCATCGAAGTCGTGCACCAGGCGCGTGGCGTCAGCTTGTAGTGCGCGGCCCGCTTCGGTCAGTGTCACGCCCTTGGCATGGCGCTTGAACAAAGCCATGCCCACCGTGTTTTCAAGCAGCTTGATTTGCTGGCTGAGTGGGGGCTGGGCCATGCCCAGCTGCTCGGCGGCGCGCGTCATGTGCCCGGCGTCTGCAACAGCGAGAAAGTAGCGGAGCTGGCGGATGTCCATGTCAGCGGTGCGATGGTGTAGGTAGCGATCTCATACGTAAATCATATCGAAGATGGTGGATGGACCTATTTGACGTATCGGAACTCCGTTTCTACGATGCGCAGCAGCTACCCACCACAACCATCATTCAACGGAGACTTTCCCCATGGCTGCTTTTCCGCCGCTTCGCGCCTGGCCCCGCTGGACCGGGGCCGCGCCGGCCGCCCTGGCGGCTGCTGTTTTGGCTGCCTGTGCGCCGGTTGCCACCCAACCCCAGGCGGTGGCCGAGGCCGCACCCGCCGCCACGCCATGCCCCAAGGACTTGGCGCCCATCGCCCGCTGCCTGTCGGGCAAGGATTCCGCAGGGGCGTATTACCTGATTGCCATGCCGCAGCAATGGAACGGCCACCTGGTGCTGCACGCCCACGGCGGCCCGGCGCTGGGCGCGCCCAGGATGGAGCGCGCGGTGGAGGACCTGGAGCGCTGGTCCATCATGGTCCGTGCGGGCTATGCCTGGGCGGGTAGCACCTTCCGCCAGGGCGGCGTGGAGGTGCGCGCGGCGGCCGAAGACATCGAGCGCCTGCGGCAGATCTTCGTGCAGCACGTGATCCAGCCGCAGCGCACCATCCTGCACGGCCAGTCGTGGGGCGCCAGCGTGGCGGCCAAGGGGGCCGAGATGTTCCAGGCCACGGCGACTAGTGGCAAACGCCCTTACGACGCTGTGCTGCTCACCAGCGGCGTGTTGGCAGGCGGCACGCGTTCGTACGATTTCCGCACCGATCTGCGCGTGGTCTACCAATACCTGTGCAACAACCACCCCCGGCCCACCGAGGCGGCGTACCCGCTCAACATCGGCCTGCAGCGCGATGCGGCCATGACGCAGGCGGATCTGGCGGCGCGCGTGAACGAATGCCTGGCGCTGAACAAATCCGCTGCAGAGCGCACGCCCGAGCAGCAGCGCAAACTCAAGGCCCTTGTCGACGTGATCCGCATCCCCGCCAGCTCCATCCAGGGCCACATGAACTGGGCCACGTTCCACTACCGCGATGTGGTGCAGCACCGCGCCGGGGGTGCGAGCCCGTTTGGCAACCAGGGCGTGCAGTACAAGGGCTCACCCGACGATGCGGCCTTGAATGCCGCCGTGCTGCGCTACCGCGCGGACCCCGCCGCCGTGGCGCGGTTTGCGCAGGACACGGACCTCAGTGGTCGCATCCCCGTGCCGGTGCTCACCGTGAAAGGTGTGGACGACCCCACGGCCTTTGTCGAGCTGGACGCGGCCTTCAAGGCCACCATGGAGCAAGGTGGCAGCGCCGCGCGCCTGGTGCAGACCTTCACCCAGCACCACACCCACAGCTACCTGAGCGACCCCACCTACCCGACGCTGATGACCGCCTTGCTGCGCTGGGTGGACGGAGGTGTGAAGCCCACGCCCGAGGGCATCGCAGCGCAGTGCCCGGCCTTCGAGGCGCATTTCGGCAAGGGGTGTGCGTTCCTTCCCCGCTATGTGCCTGCGGCGCTGAGCACCCGCGTGGCCGACCGCGAACGGCCCTGATGTTCGGGCAGGGGTAGCGCCGCTCTTCCCCATCATTTGTGACCTGAAATGTGGCTCCCTCCAGGGGCTGCTTTTTTTTTCCATACTGGTGCGGTCCGGCAATAAAAAAGGCCCCGACATGCGGGGCCTTTTTTGGGGAGCGGGCTGTTTGTTGTTTATGCAGCCACGGTCTTCAACGCTGCATTCAGCGTCTTGCTGGGGCGCATCACGGCGTCCAGCTTGGCGGTGTCGGGCAGGTAGTAGCCACCGATGTCGGCGGGTGCGCCCTGCACCGCAGCCAGCTCGGCCACGATGGTCTGTTCGTCAGCGGTCAGTTGTTTGGCCAGCGGTGCGAACAGCTTGGCCAGACCGGCATCGTCGGTTTGTGCGGCCAGTTCCTGGGCCCAGTACAGGGCCAGGTAGAACTGGCTGCCACGGTTGTCGAGCTGGCCGGTCTTGGGCGAAGGATTCTTGTTGTTGTCCAGAAGCTTGCCCGTGGCGGCGTCCAGCGTCTTGGCCAGCACCTTGGCCTTGGCGTTGCCGGTCTTCAGGCCCAGGTCTTCCAGCGACACGGCCAGCGCCAGGAACTCGCCCAGCGAATCCCAGCGCAGGTGGTTTTCTTCCACCAGCTGCTGCACATGCTTGGGTGCGGAGCCGCCCGCGCCGGTTTCGTACATGCCGCCACCCGCCATCAGGGGCACGATGGACAGCATCTTGGCCGAGGTGCCCAGTTCCATGATGGGGAACAGGTCGGTCAGGTAGTCGCGCAGGATGTTGCCGGTGGCGCTGATGGTGTCCTGGCCACGGATCACGCGCTCCAGCGTGTAGCGCATCGCACGCACCTGGCTCATGATCTGGATGTCCAGGCCCGCCGTGTTGTGCTCGTGCAGGTACATCTTGACCTTGGTGATCAGCTGCGCTTCGTGCGGGCGGTACGAGTCAAGCCAGAACACCACGGGCATGCCGGAATTGCGCGCGCGGTTCACGGCCAGCTTGACCCAGTCGCGGATCGCGGCGTCCTTGACCTGGCACATGCGCCAGATGTCGCCGGCTTCCACGTTCTGGGAGAGCAGCACTTCGCCGGTGGCCAGATCGGTGATGTTGGCCACGCCGTCTTCGGTGATCTCAAACGTCTTGTCGTGCGAGCCGTACTCTTCGGCCTGCTGGGCCATCAGGCCCACGTTGGGTACCGTGCCCATGGTCTTGGGGTCGAACGCGCCGTGCCATTTGCAGAAGTTGATGATCTCCTGGTAGATGCGGGCGAAGGTCGATTCGGGCATCACGGCCTTCACGTCCTTCAGGCGGCCGTCGGCGCCCCACATCTTGCCGCCGTTGCGGATCATCGCGGGCATGGAGGCGTCCACGATGATGTCGTTGGGCGAGTGGAAATTGGTAATGCCCTTGGCCGAATCGACCATGGCCAGCTCGGGGCGGCCTTCGTGGCAGGCGTGCAGGTCCTTCAGGACTTCTTCGCGCTGGGCCGTGGGCAGCGTGGCGACCTTTTCGTACAGGTTGGCCATGCCGTTGTTCACGTTCACGCCCAGCTCTTCGAACAGCTTGCCGTGCTTGGCGAACGCGTCCTTGTAGAAGATCTTCACGCAGTGGCCGAACACGATGGGGTGGGACACCTTCATCATCGTGGCCTTCACGTGCAGCGAGAACATCACGCCGGTCTTGCGCGCGTCTTCGATTTCCTTCTCGTAGAACTCGACGAGCGCCTTCTTGCTCATGAACATGCTGTCGATGATTTCGCGGTCCAGCAGCGACACCTTTTGCTTGAGCACCACGGTCTTGCCGCTCTTGGTGATCAGCTCCATCTTCACGTCGCGGGCGCGGTCCAGCGTCATGGACTTTTCGCCATGGTAGAAGTCGCCAGCGTGCATGTGTGACACGTGCGAGCGCGATGCCTGGCTCCAGTCGGCCATGCTGTGTGGGTTCTTGCGCGCGTATTCCTTCACGGCCTTGGGGGCGCGGCGGTCGGAGTTGCCTTCGCGCAGCACGGGGTTCACGGCCGAGCCGATGCAGCGGGCATAACGCGCGCGGATTGCTTTTTCTTCTTCGGTCTTGGGATCTTCAGGGTAGTCAGGGATCGCATAGCCCTTGCCCTGCAGTTCCTTGATGCAGGCCTGCAATTGGCCGACCGAGGCGCTGATGTTGGGCAGCTTGATGATGTTGGCATCGGCCTGCAAGGTCTTCTTGCCCAGCTCTGCCAGGGTGTTGGGCACCTTCTGTTCGGCGGTCAGCGATTCGGGGAACTCGCCCAGCACGCGTGCGGCCACGGAGATGTCGCTCTCGGTCACGTTGATGCCCGCTGGCGCCGCAAAGGTGCGGATGATGGGCAGGAAGGAAGCCGTGGCCAGACGGGGGGCTTCGTCGGTCAGGGTGTAGATGATGGTCGGTTGCTGGGTCGTCATGGCTTGTCTCACGAAACAGAGTGTGTAAATGCCCTCGGCTGCGTTGCAGCGGGGCCAAACGCGGATGCTCTCTGATTCTCCTTGCTCGGGGCTGTCTGTGCCCGCTGTTTTTGCAATCGAATCTCACAATGCAAAATTATCATAAGCCTGCGGCACTTTTTTTCACCAAAAAGGTGGTAATCACCCTTCTGCCACGAGCGGTTTGGGTGGGCGGGTGCCGCCGTACCGTCACTCCGCGCGGGCTATGAAAAGCCTGCCGGGACCGCCGCCACGCGGCCCGGCGTGACCGCAAACCGGGCCCAGCTGCCAGGAAGTGCAGCGGGTGATGCGCCGGTAAACGCCCCAAAGGCGGGCAGGATCAGTTGCCCCTCTCCCCAGCCAAAACAAGGCGCCCGCAGGGAGTCGCGCCCGGGGCCGTTCAGTCGCAGAGTGGGGTGCAGATGGCCCGCCAGCACGGTGTGGCCGACGACAGCTTGCGGGTGGTGGCAGGCCAGCAAAGGTGTGTCGGCATGGGGCAACCAGGGCTCGTTCACGATGGCCAGGGCCAACGGTGTAGGTGGGTCGCCCGCGTGCAGGTCGTGATTGCCGCGCACCAGGGTCATCTGCAACTGCGCATGGCGCTCGCGCCACGGCAGCAACTGCTGCCACAGGGCATCGGCCGCACCGCTACGGGCGTGCAAAAAGTCGCCGAGAAAGACGAGGTGCTCCGCGCCCGTCACGGCTAGCACCGCGTCGAGCCTTGCCAGGTTGTCGGCCGTGGTGCCGTGTGGCACCGGCTGGCCCGCGCGGCGGAAGGTGGCCGCCTTGCCGAAGTGCACGTCGGCCACGAAGGCCATGCGCGCAGCGGGCCACCACACGGCGCGCTGGGGCAGCAGCCACAGGGCGGTGCCGCAGGGCAGGGTGATGGCATGGGCGCCAGCAGGTGGGGATGCAAGCGACGGGGCGGTGGTGTCGGTGTCTGCAGTCACGGGCAAGGTCGGTCGTCGTCTTCGTCGTCGTGCTCAGAATCCGTGGCGTCCCCGGGGCCGGCGGGGCTTGTCGCCTGCATCGCCTCGGCGTGCGCGCCGGGGGGATGCGGTGGCGCCGTCGGGGACGTCCCAGGCCATGTCGGCCGGGGCCACGGGATTATCGGCGTGGTGGGTGCCGGTGGTGTCGTCGGCGGCCTTCTCCAGCGCCTGCACCATGCGCGCCAGGCGGTCGGCCAAGGTCTCGGTGCTCAGACGTTCGCGAAAGCGCTCGACCATCAGCGGCAGGGCGAACGGGGTGGGGCGTTCCAGCTCATGGATGGACAGTGTCTGCGCCTGCATGCCGCGCAGCGTGCGGGCCAGTCGCTCCATATCGAGCTCGTTGGCCAGCAGCTCGGCGCGGGCCTGGGCCAGCAGCAGGTTGTCCGGGTCGTACTGGGCGAACACGTCGTAGTACAGCGACGACGAGGCCTGCAGCTGGCGGCTGCTGCGCTGCTCGCCCGGGTGGCTCTGGAAGATGAGGCCGGCGATGCGCGCGATCTCGCGAAAGCGCCGGCGCGCCATTTCGGTGGCGTTGAGGCTGGCGAGCACCTCCTCTTCGAGCCCGCTGCCGAGGGTGGTGGGCGTGCCCTCGCCCAGGATGCGCGGCAGCAGCGTGGCCCAGGCGATGGGCTTTGCCGAGAGCAGCTCCAGCCCATAGTCGTTGACGGCGATGGAAAAGGTGTTGGCCACCTGCTGCGACGCGCGCCAGGCCAGCAGGCCGGCCAGGCCCAGGTGCACCAGACGGCCCGCCAGCGGGTACAGGTACAGGTGCCAGCCCTCGCGCGTGTGCAGGGTCTCGGCCACCAGGCGGCCGGGTGTGGGCAGGGCGGACCAGGCGTGCTGCAGCGCCAGCAGGGGCCGGGCGGACTGCATCTCGGGCGATGCGTACACGCCGCGCTCGGCCTGCTCCAGCATCTCCAGCATGGCGTCTGCTAGGGTGTTCGACAACGGCATGCGCCCGCCGTTCCAGCGCGGCAGCGCGGCGCTGCCGCGGGGCGCGATGCGCACGTAGGCCGTCATCTGCTGGGTGCGCACCAGCTCCAGCAGGCGGCCCGCGAACATGAACACATCGCCCTTGCGCAGCCGGGCGATGAAGCTCTCTTCCACCGAACCCAGGCGCCCGCCGCTCACGAACTGCACCTGCATGCTGGCATCGCTCACGATGGTGCCGATGTTGCTGCGGTGGCGGCGCGCCAGCCGCGCATCGGGCACGCGCCACACGCCTTCCTCGTCGGGCACGGCGCGCTGGAAGTCGGGATAGATGGCCAGCGAGGCCCCGCCCTGGCGCACGAACTGCAGGGCCCATTGCCAGTCGCCATCGGCCAGCGTGGCATAGGCCGGCGCGCGGCGCACCTCGGCCAGCAGCTCCGCGGGCACGAAGCCGCCGCCCAGTGCGATGGTGACCAGGTGCTGCACCAGCACGTCCAGCGGCGCGTGCGGCGTGTGCCGCTCTTCGATGCGGCCCAGCGCCAGTGCATGGCGCGCGGCGGCGGCCTCCACCAGCTCCAGGCTGTGCGTGGGCACCAGCGTGATGCTGGAGGTGCGCCCCGGTGCATGGCCCGAGCGGCCCGCGCGCTGCACCAACCGCCCCACGCCCTTGGCCGAGCCGATCTGCAGCACCTGCTCCACGGGCAGAAAGTCCACGCCCAGGTCCAGGCTCGAGGTGCAGACCACCGCCTTGAGCTGGCCGGCCTTGAGCCCGTTCTCCACCCAGGCGCGCACCTCCTGGCCCAGCGAGCCATGGTGCAGTGCCAGGGTGCCGGCCCAGTCGGGCCGCGCCTCCAGCAGCGCCTGGTACCAGCGCTCGGCCTGCGAGCGGGTGTTGGTGAAGACCAGGGTCGATGCGCAGGCCTCGATGGACTGCACCACCTGCGGCAGCAGTGCCAGGCCCATGTGGCCGGCCCAGGCGAAGCGGTCCACCTTGGCCGGCAGCATCACGTCGACCTGCAGCGCCTTGTCGATGCGGCCCTGCACCAGCACGGCGGGCGGTGCGGCGGGGGCGCCCTGCACCGGGCGGGGCAGCAGCGTGTCCAGCGCCTCCTGCAGGTTGCCCAGCGTGGCCGACATGCCCCAGACCTGCAGCGTCGGGTTCCAGCCCGACAGGCGCGCCAGCGCCAGCTGCGCCTGCACGCCGCGTTTGTTGCCCACCAGTTCGTGCCATTCGTCCACAACGACCAGGCGCACGTGGCGCAGGCGCTCGTGGGCGTCGGCGCGGGCCAGCAGCAGCGACACGCTTTCGGGTGTGGTCACCAGCAGCGTGGGCAGGCGCCGGTCCTGTGCGGCGCGCTCACCGCTGGAGGTGTCGCCGGTGCGCAGGCCGCCGGTCCAGTCCGGCGCCAGATCGGGCAGGGGCGCGACCAGCGCCCGCAGCGTGTCGGCCGCCAGGGCGCGCATGGGGGTGATCCACAGCACCGTGAGCGGCGGCGCTGCCGCACGGCGTGTGCGCAGGGCCGTGCGCGCGCTGGCCTGTGCAGTCGGTGCAAAGGGCTCGCCTGCCAGCGCCAGGTGCTGCAGCGCCCCCAGCCACACGGCATAGGTTTTGCCCGCACCGGTGGTGGCATGCAGCAGGCCCGAGCGACCCTCGCCCAGGGCGCGCCACACCTCTTGCTGAAAGCCGAAGGGCTGCCAGCCGCGCGCCGCCATCCAGCCCGCTGCGGCACTCAGGGCGACGGTGGGCAACGGCTTGCGTGGGCGGCGGGGCGGGGCCTTGGCGGCGGTGCTCATTGCGGTGCGTCCTGCCCCGGCAACAGCGCCATCAAGGTTTGCAGCGTGTCCGCCTCGGCCACGGTCTTGTCCTTGCGCCAGCGCAGCATGCGCGGAAAGCGCACTGCGATGCCGCCCTTGTGGCGCGGGCTCTTGCCGATGCCCTCGAAGCCCAGTTCGAACACCATGGTCGCATCCACGCTGCGCACGGGGCCAAAGCTCTCGCGCGTGGTCTTGCGGATGATGGCGTCCACCTGGCCGATCTCCACGTCCGTCAGACCCGAGTAGGCCTTGGCGAACGGCACCAGCTGGCGCTCGGGGTCGCCCTGCGGGCCGTTCCACACGGCAAAGGTGTAGTCGCTGTAAAGGCTGGCGCGGCGGCCGTGGCCGCGCTGGGCGTAGATCAGCACGGCGTCCACGCTCATCGGGTCGATCTTCCACTTCCACCACACGCCCACGTCCTTGGTGCGGCCCACGCCGTAGTGCGCCTGGCGGTTCTTGAGCATGAAGCCTTCGGTGCCCATGCTACGCGCGGCCTCGCGCTGGCGCGCCAGGTCCTCCCAGTCGTCGCCCTGCAGCAGCGCGCTCAGTCGCAGGGTGTGCTGCGGTGCGGGTGCAATCGCGGCGGCCAGGTCGACTTGCAGCGTAGCCTCCAGCAGCGCGCGCCGCGCCTGCTGCGGCTGCTGGCGCAGGTCCTGCCCCGCATGCTCCAGCAGGTCGTAGGTCACCAGCACCACGGGCAGTTCGCGCAGCAGCTTGGGGCCCAGGGTCTTGCGGCCTAGGCGCTTTTGCAGGTCGGCAAAGGGGCGCGGCTGGGGCTCGTCGGGAAGCCACACCAGGATCTCGCCATCGACCACTGTGCCATCGGGCAGCTGCGCCATCGCGGCCTCGGCCAGCTCGGGGAAGCGGTCGGTCACCAGCTCCTCGCCGCGCGACCAGACCCACACCGCGCCCGCACGCCGCACGATCTGCGTGCGGATGCCGTCCCACTTCCACTCCACCAGCCAGTCACCGGGCGCGCCGAGCAGCGCGGGCATCTCGGCCACGGGCTGGCTGAACGGGTGCGCCAGGAAGAAGGGGTAGGGCTGGCCCGCCATGCCGGTATCGCCGGTGCCGGGCTCGCTGCCATTGGCAGCATCGTCCACCGGTGCGACCAGAGCTGCGTAGTCGTCTGCCGCGGGCTGCCGGCCGATCTGTGTGTAGCCCATGAGCCGGTGGGCGATGCGCTTGGGGTCCAGGGCGCTCACCGTGGCCAACGCCTGCGTGACCTGCAGGCGCGACACCCCCACGCGGAAGTTGCCGGTGATGAGCTTGAAGTACACGAAGCGCTGCTCCGGCGCCAGCATGTCCCACTGCGTGCGCAGCCGGGCATCGGCCTCCTCGGGGGGCAGGGCGCGCAGGGGCAGCAGCCGGGCCATCCACTCGGCCAGCGGCAGGTCCACGGGCTGCGCGGGCGGGGGCAGCAGCAGGGCCAGGGTTTCGGCCAGGTCGCCCACGGCCTGGTAGCTCTCTTCGAACAGCCACTCGGGCAGGCCCGCGGCCTCTTGCGCCAGGGCTTTGAGGCGCTTGGTGGGCACCATCTGGCGCGGTTTGCCACCCGCCAGAAAGTAGGTGGCCCAGGCCGCATCGGCCGGCGGCGCCACGCGCAGGTAGGCCACCAGCGCGGCCAGCTTGGCCGACTGCGCGGTGGTGGTATCCAGGGCTTGGAACAGCTCGGCAAAGGCCTTCATGGTGCCTTCGCCTCCGCCGGGGTTTCAGCATCTGCTGCAGCTGGGTCGGTGTCGGAGGCTGCAGCGGGCGCGGGTGTGGCAGCGTTGTCGTCCTCGTTGTCGTCGGCGCCGTATTCGGTCTTGAACACCTGCGCGTCCAGACCCTGCTCGCACAGCCAGCGCACCATCACCTCGGTGCTGCCGTGGGTGACGATGACGCGCTCGGCCCCGGTGGCGCCGATGGCCTTTTGCAGGCTGGGCCAGTCGGCATGGTCGCTCATCACGAAGCCCCGGTCCACGCCGCGCCGACGCCGTGCGCCGCGCACCAGCATCCAGCCGCTGGCAAACGCATCGGAATGCTCGCCAAAACGCTTGAGCCAGGGCGTGCCCGCGGCCGAGGGCGGGGCCAGCACCAGCGCGCGGCGCAACTCGGCTTTGGTGACGCCCGGGTCCGTCACGCGCAGGGTGGGTGGCAGCGCCACGCCCGCCGCGCGGTACACGGCATTGAGCGGGTCTACCGCGCCATGCACGACGATGGGACCGATGCTGGCATCCACCCCGTGCAGCAGCCGCTGCGCCTTGCCGAAGGCATACGCATACAGCACGCTGGCCTTGCCCGCCGCCGCATTCGCGGCCCACCAGGCATTGATGTCGGCGAACAGCACGGGCTGCGAGGGCCAGCGGTAGATGGGCAGGCCGAAGGTCGATTCGGTGATGAAGGTATGGCAGCGCACCGGCTCGAACGGCGGGCAGGTGCCATCGTCTTCGAGCTTGTAGTCGCCCGAGGCCACCCACACCTGGCCGCTATGTTCCACCCGCACCTGGGCCGATCCCAGCACATGCCCCGCCGGGTGCAGCGACAGGCGCACGCCGTGGTGGTCGATGGTGTCGCCATAGGCCAGCGTCTGCAGGTCGATATCGGCCCCGAGTCGGTTGCGCAGCGTGCCTTCGCTGTCCTGGTGCGCCAGGTAGTGGGCCGAGCCCATGCGCGCATGGTCCGAATGCGCATGCGTGATCACGGCCCGGCTGACCGGCCGCCAGGGGTCGATGTAGAAATCCCCGGCCGGGCAGTACAGGCCTTCGGGGCGGTGGACGATGAGGTCGCTGGGGGGCACGGTCAGGGCATCGTAGGGGGCACGCCCCATCCGGGGGGCGGGCTGGGGATTGCAGAAAGAGGTTTTGTCCCTAGAATTTAGATAAAAATGACTGCCAGCGCTTATCCATCAAGCGCCAATAGCTATCAAAAAATGAGTAAACCGCAATCTGCCTGCTGTGCAGGCGGATAGTTCGTTGCGCCATCCCATCATCCTGCGTGCACCTTCCCTGTCTGCAGGCCAATACCGCTTTCGTATGCACACAGAAATCGCCCGCCCGTCAGACGCCGCCGCCATCGCGGCGGTGCTGCACGAGGCCGCGCAGTGGCTGGTAGACCGCCAGATGCCGCTGTGGGCCGTGTCCGATTTCAGCGAGGAACGTGTGCAGCAGGATGTGGATACCGGCCACTTCCTGGTGGCCAGGGTGGGCGATGACGTGGCGGGCGTGGTGCGCTGGCAGCGCGAAGACCCCACTTTCTGGCCGGATGCGGAACCAGGCACCTCCGCGTTCCTGCACAAGCTGGCCGTGCGGCGGGCATGGGCGGGGCAGGGGGTGTCTGCCGCGCTGCTGGCGTTCGGGCGCGAGCACGCCCGCAGCCTGGGTGTGCGTTACCTGCGGCTGGACTGCGTGGCCGATCGGCAGCCGCTGCGCGCACTCTATGAGGGCTTTGGTTTTACCCTGTACGACTGTGTGCTGAAAGGCCGCAGGGAATTTGCGCGATACCAGATCGCGTTGTAGGCAGCGTGGGTGCCTGCCGTCCACCAAGGAGCAATGCATGCGCCGTGTTTGTGTGTTCTTCCAGTTCTTCCTGCTGTGGTTGGGGGTGGCTGCCCTGGCCGTTGCCCAGGACGGCAGCCCAGCCCCCCGCACCAACGCCTTCAACGACCCCTTCGTCCAGGTCACGAGCGCCATCCCGCAATGCCCCGTGCCCGAGGGCCCGCTCTACACCGAGGCCGAGGTGCGCGAGCTGGCGCACACGCGCTCGCAGCATGGCGGCAGCTGCCACCGCGTGGGGCGCTGCCGGCTGCCCAACTCCTACCTGTACGACGCGGAGCTCATTCCGCGCGTGCAGCGCTATATCCGCGAGGAGGGGCGTTTTGACGACACCAGCGTGTGGGTGCTGGGCGAGCGGCGGCTGGTCACGCTGATGGGCTGCGTGCAGTCCGAGGCGCAGTCGCTGGCGCTCGAGAAAGCCGTGGGGCTGGTGGATGACGTGATGGGTGTCATCAACCTGCTGCAGGTGGGCACGGCGCGCGAGGGCGCGCGCTACCCGCTTGCGCCCTCGCGCCCCTGACGGGGCTCCATTCACAGGGGTGGGACCCGGTGCGACCAGGGTTCGGCCTGTTCCAGTTCATAGGCCAGTGCGAACAGGGTCTGCTCGTCGCCGACCCGCGCCGCGAAATGGCTGCCGATGGGCAGGCCGCGCGCGCTCAGTCCCAGCGGGACCGACATCGCTGGCGTGCCCGCCACGTTGTGCAGCGGTGTGTACGACGCATAGCGCATCAGCCGGGCCCACAGCGTGGCGCCGGGCACGGTGGGGGCGAGCCACCCCAGCGGTGGCGGCTCGCTGGCGGCCACCGGGCTGAGCACGACATCCACGGCGTCGAACCAGGCATTCACCTGCGCGCCCACGGCGGCAAAGTGCGCGCCGGCGCGTGCCGCCGCGCCGGCGGGGAGCGCGCGCGCGTGCCGTGCCAGGTGCAGGGTCCAGGGCTCCAGCAGCGTGTCGGGCGGGCGGCCCGTGCCCTCGGCCTGCTGCAGTGCCCGGTCGGCGCCGCCGCTCCAGGCGACCATGAAGGCATCGAAGAACCGCTCGCCGTCGATGCCATGCGCAAAGGGCTGCACCTGATGCCCAAGCCGTTCGCACAGCCGCGCGACCCGGGTGACTTCCTGCAGCACCGCGGGGTCCGGCATCTCGCCAAAGAGGTTCTGCGGCGCGAAGCCAATGCGCAGGCGCCGGGCCGAGGGTCCGTGCACCGCGGGCATGGGCGGCAGCGGCGCGGCGCCATCGCCGCGCTGGTTCCACCAAAACAGCGTGGCGCTGTCGCGCACCGTGCGGCTCACCGCGTGGTCGACACCGGCATCGCGCGGGCCGGAGCCCTGCATGCGCGAACGGCTGGGCTTGAGCCCGAACAGCCCGCAGCACGAGGCGGGGATGCGGATCGAGCCGCCGCCATCCGTCGCGTGCGCCATGGGCAGCATGCCCGCGGCCACGGCCGCCGCGGCGCCGCCCGAGGAACCACCCGGGGAGTGCAGCGGGTTCCAGGGATTGCGGACCGGGCCGCCAAGCAGGGGCTCGGTGGTGGCGCTGAGCTGGAACTCGGGCGTTGCCGTCTTGCCGATGGCGATCAGCCCGCTGGCTTCGCAGCGCGCCACCAGCGGCGACGAGGCGCTGGAAAGCGCCGCGTCCGCCTGCAGGCGCGAGCCGCTGCGCCGGTGCGTGCCTTGCAGGTCGACCGCGTCCTTGTAGGCAAACGGCACGCCCCAGAAGGGCCCGGCGGAGGGCGGCCCCTGCCACTGGCCGCGAGCCCGGTCGGGGCAGAGTTCCACCAGCGCCTGCAGCCTGGGGTTGATGTCCACCACGCGCGCCAGGCTGGCCTGCACCAGCTGCGCGGGTTGCAGATGGCCCGCCCGCACCAGCGCTGCCTGGGCCGTGGCATCAAGCGCCAGCAGGCCGGGGGGGGCGCCGTGGGCGAAAGCGGGGCGCAGGGGTGCGCCCAGTGCGGTCAGGCCCATCAGGCCCAGAAGATCTCGTCGTTGCATGGTGTGTGCACAGTGAATGGAGGAGAGGGCCATCGTCTCTGGGCCGGGCCGCGCGAGCTTGTATAAAAGCGCCATGGCCGCGCTTTTTTGCTACCACCTGCTGCCCGCCTGCCTGGGCGATATCGACGAACGCCCCGACGCGCTGCTCGCGCGGGCCGTGCGCACGCAGGTGCAGGGCTTCGTCACCCACCAGGCGTATGTGGCGCAGGTGCTGCGCGGCGGCCCGGAGGCGCGCGGGCAAGAGGCTCGGCGGGAGGCACGCCTTGCACTGCTGTGTGCGCTGGACCTGAACCCGGTGCAGGCGCTCCTGGCGCCCCCGGCCGCCGTGGGCCGTGGGCCATCTGCGTTCGTGGACCGCTGGAACGCCTACAACCGCATGGCGCCCCTGGGCGTCAACACGCAGCTCGATGGCCAGGGAGCGCTGCGGCGGGAATCCCCCGCGCTGCCAGACCGTGCGCTGCGTGCCGCGGCGCAGCGCAGTGCCGACATCCGCGCGGGCATTGCCGCGTCGTGCGTGAGCGTGCTTGCGCGCGGCAGCACCCGCAGCAGCCCGGCGGATGCGCCGCGCACGCTGCAGTCCCTGGCGCGGCGGCTGGGGTGCGCGAACGAGGTGCTGGACCTGCTGGCCTGGTGGCGCGAGGAGCCCGCCCTGGTCCTGTCCGACGCCGCCTGCCGCCTGGGTCGCAGCGCGCGCCAGCTGCAACGCGATCTGGCCCGGCACGGCCTGGGCTTTGCCACGCTGCGCCAGGCCGCCCGCATCGAACAGGCGCAGCAGGCCCTGCTTGGCGGCGCGGCCAGCCTGACGGGCATCGCGCATGCCGCAGGGTTCTTCGACTCCGCGCACTTCGTGCACGGCTGGCAGCGTGCCTGTGGCATCAGCCCCAGCCAGTACCGGCAGCTGGCCGGTCGCCAGGACACCCAGGGCGCTCTCTGCGCCCCGGGGGCCGTGCGCAGAGGGGTGGATTTCGTGGAAAACGCGCAGTAGGTTTGGCGGCCCGCTGCGGCATATTGCGGCTTCCATCCTTGCAAAGGAAAACATATGTCCCGTAGGTTCCAGAGCTTTCTTCCTCCCCTGTCTCAGCGCACCGTTTTGTCCCGCGTTGCGGTAGTGGCGCGGCACCCTGCCTACCCGCAGCCCGCCACGCCCCGTGGGGCCAGCACCGCGCGGCCAGGCCGCCGCTGGCTCGTGCCCGCGCTGGCCATGGCGGCGTGGGTGGCCGCGATGCCGGGCGCGCACGCCAAGACGTTCCGCTGGGCCGGGTCCAGCGATATCCAGACCATGGACATCCACTCGCAGAACAGCGCCTTGGGCAACGGCATCCATGCGGCGGTGTATGAGTCGCTGGTGATGTTCAACAGCCGCACCCTCAAGGTCGATCCGCTGTTGGCCACCTCGTGGCAGCAGGTCAGCCCCACGCAGATGCGCTTCAAGTTGCGCCAGGGCGTGAAGTTCAGCGACGGCTCGGCCATGACGGCCGATGACGTGGTGTATTCGCTGCAGCGCGCGATGAGCAAGACGTCCACCTACGCCATCTACACCCAGGGCATGGACCGCGTCGCCAAGGTGGACGGCGAGACCCTCGACATCTTCCTGAAGAACCCCAACCCTGTGCTGCTCAACCAGCTGACCGAGCTGCGCGTGATGAGCAAGGCCTGGGCCGAGAAGAACAACTCGGTGGAGCCCAAGGACATCAAGGCCAAGGACGAAACCTATTCGCACCGCAATGCCATGGGCAC
Organism: Acidovorax sp. Root267; assembly: GCF_001429215.1. Classification (NCBI taxonomy): domain Bacteria; kingdom Pseudomonadati; phylum Pseudomonadota; class Betaproteobacteria; order Burkholderiales; family Comamonadaceae; genus Acidovorax; species Acidovorax sp. Root267. The sequence continues at coordinate 303,509 of NZ_LMJC01000012.1, read as the reverse complement.
CGGGCCGTTCGTGCTCAAGGAATGGGTGCCCGACCAGAAGATCGTGTTTGCCGCCAACCCCCACTGGTGGAATGCCGGCAAGGCGGAAGGCAACGTGACCGAGATCACCTATACCCCCATCAAGTCCGAAGCCACACGCATTGCCGCGCTGCTCTCGGGTGAGGTGGACATGGTGCGCGACACCAGCATTCAGGACTTGGCCCGCCTGCGTGCCCACCCGAGCCTCAAGGTCATGGAGATGGTGGAGAACCGCACCGTGTACCTGGCCCTGGACCAGTTCCGCGATGAGCTGCCCGGCAGCAACATCAAGGGCAAGAACCCACTCAAAGACCTTCGCGTGCGCAAGGCGCTGTACCAGTCCATTGACAGCGCCACGCTGCAGCGCGTGACCATGCGCGGCATGTCCAAACCCACCGGCGCCATGGTGTCGCCCCTGGTCAACGGCTGGACAGAAACCGTGGACAAGCGCCTGCCCTACGACGCCAGCGCCGCCAAGGATTTGCTGGCCCAGGCGGGCTACAAGGACGGCTTCGAGGTGGACTTTGCCTGCAGCAACAACGCCATCGTGCAGGACGAAGAGCTGTGCCAGGCCATCACATCCATGTGGTCACGCATCGGCGTGAAGGCCAAGCTGCGCACGCTGCCCGCCGTCACCTACTACCCCATGGCCCAGCGCCACGAAGCCAGCATCGCGATGCTGAGCTGGGGCGTGCCCACGTTTGATGCGCTGTACACCCTGCAGTCGCTGGTGCGCACCAAGACCACGGGTGGCGACGGCAACTACAACCTGGGCCGCTACAGCAACGAACGCATGGACTACATCGTGGACCGCGTGAAGACCGAGACCGACCTGCCCGTGCGCAACCGCTTGCTCACCGAAGGCCTGCAACTGCAAAACGATACCGTGGCCCACATCCCCCTGCACAACCAGATGCTGGCCTGGGCCATGAAGAAAAACGTGGAGCTGGTGCAGCGGCCGGACAACCGGATTGACTGGCGGTTGATCAAGGTGAACTGACGGGCAGGGGGCGAAAGGCCGTCCGTTGACGGACGGCCTTTCGCGGCGCGCTCACGCTGGCAGATTCAGCCGCAGCACGCTGTTTTCGCTGCCGACGTACAGGCTGTTGGCATCCGGGCCTGGGCTGATGAATTTCACCAGGTTCAGATTGGCGGGCAGCGCACCCAGGCGCACGCCGACCGGTGTGGGCTGGTTTTGCCCTGCCAGCAATTCCAGGCCTTTAGCCACGGTAAAGCGGTAGACGCCGCATGCGCTGGACAGAAAGACCTCGCCAGGGCGGCTGGGCAGGGTGCACAGTTGGTGGTAGTGCCCGGAGATGAAGCTCTGTATGTTGACTGAAGGTAGGGCGAACGACTGCCGGTTGGTGCCTTCGAGCCGTACCAGCTCCGGCACAGAGCCCACGAGGCGCGTGCGGCCCTCCGACAGCACGGGCCGGTTGCACAGCACCCACCAGACGGGCGAACTCCCCCCCTCGAACGCGATGTCTGTCACATCCATGTACCAAGGACGCTGGTCCAGCGGCGGGTAGCTGGCAGCCGTGTGGACCAACTGCGGGTCGCCAACGACCAGCTTCACCTGTCCGCTGGCGCTGACAGTGCCCATCAATGAGGTGCCGGATCCGTAGGGCCGCGAATCCAGCACGAAAGGCAAGGTGCGGGTGGCAAACCACAGCAGGCCCGTGGAGTCGGTCCGCAGAACCTTCAACCCTGAGACACCCGCAAAAAGCGGGCTTGTCACCCAGCTTTCCCAGGCCGAGTTGCCCGCGCTCTTGGAGGCGCGCAGCAGCGTGTTGTTGGCTGGGTTGTGGGTGACCAGGTAGCCGTACGCGCTGGCCAGCTGTTGGTAGCCGGACGAGAACGTGCTCGACAGGGACGTCACCTGGCCTGCGGGCGTAATAACCCGCAGAGGCGTGGGCGTGGTCCGGTTTGGCGGAGTGCCTTGCAGTGGGATTTCCGCCAGCGTAGCTACATAAATGGGGCCCGATGCATCGGAGGTGGCGTACGCACCTCTTACAAAGTCAAAGCGGGCTGCGCCCCCTGTGCCATCGACATACCCGCGTTGCTCGGACAGGCCGACCCAGGGTCGGGCTACCGCATTGGCCCCTTTCACGCGGTCCAGCACAAAGAGCACGCCAGGGCTCTCGGTGGTTTGCGCGCCCTCTGGCTCGGCTGAGCCGCTCGCTACCAAGTTGCCATTGGTGGGGTTGGAGACGGCTGTACTTACCCACCCCGGCATTGGCCAGATGTCTGAGCGCGTTCCGTCCAACGCGTAGTGGGCCAGGGTGTTGGAGGCGGAGTCGAAAGCCCAATACGTGTCCACCGCACCTTTGAGGGGGGCGAATGGCTCGGGATGCCCCACCCCTTGCCAATTGTGCGAAAGAACAGTCCAGGAATATCCGCCCAAGGGCGTCAGCGTCAATTCCGCCCATTCCACACGGCTGTTCTGGACATCTCTGGTGAACCGGCGCACCGCCCCTGTGGCGGAGGCCACCAGGCGGCTGTTGTCAGGGGCTGGCAGCAAGGAGGTCAGGGTTCCATCGGGACTCACGGTGCGCAGCAAGTAGCCCGAAGCATTGCGCGGGCGGTCCAAAAAGTACACCAAGCCGTCGCGGGCCAGCAGCGGGCTATCAAAGGCTCGGACCCTGGCTGCTGGGCCTTTGCCGTCCTGCAGCGGACCTTCCGTCGACTGGCCCGCCAAGGCAACCAGTCCTTCGTTGTTGAACAGCGAAAGAAGGACGCCCACGGTGTTCCGCATGGTGTGGGCAATCAGATAACGGTCCTGCGCATCGACCACCCCAGATATATCGTCCTGCTGTGGGCTGAGGGCGAAGTACGACAGCGCGCCTTCGGCAGAGACCCTTCCGACCCTCTGTTCGGAGGAGTGCCAGCCGACAAACCAGAGGTTTCCCTTGCTGTCGAACGCGTGTCCAGTCATTGACACCGGCAGCCGGGCGTCTGTCGAGGTGCCTGCAAGGAAACCCGCGCCCCCCAGTGCGCCGGCCGACAGGCTGAGCGAGGCCGACCCAGGTGCCGGAGGCGGTGCGGGCGTAGGGGCCGGTGACGAGGAACCGTCTCCTCCTCCGCAAGCAGAAAGAGAAAGCCCTGAGACTGTCATCCACAAAGCAAAGTGGCGGCGCGTAAGGGCAGAAGAAACTGTCTCATTTGAAGTGCGCATGAACAATCTTTTGAAGATAAGAAAGCCCTGCTTATAAAGCACGACGTTGCAAATGAGGAGGTTGTTACAAGGGGTTGCAGTGGCGCGCGCGGCCCGTGGGGGTGGACACGCAGAGGCTCCCTAGCGCGCAGGCTGCAGCATGATGATCGCCATGCCCGCCAGCGCCACCAGCACGCCTGCCACATCCCAGGGCGTGGGGGGAATGCCATCCGCCACCCAAAGCCAGGCCAGCGCCGCGCCGATATAGACCCCGCCATAGGCCGCATACACGCGACCCGCGCCTGCGGTGTCATGCAGCGTGAGCAGCCACGCGAAAAGCGCGAGGCTCAGCGCTGCAGGCAGCAGCAGCCACATCGGCTTGCCCTGTTTGAGCCACAGCCAGGGCAGGTAGCAGCCCACGATTTCAGCCAGGGCGGTGGCGATGAAGAGCAGGAAGGTCTTCATCATTTTTCGGAACCCCGAATGGCGGTGGATGGTGGTGCGTCTGGGCTGACTGCCAGCCACTGGCGCAACGCCAGTTCACCCTTGGCGGTGAAGTGCACCACGCGCGAGCCCTGTGCGCGGTGCGCCCATCCGCCGTCGAAGAGGCGTTGCAGCAGCGCAGCGCCCAGCGCGCCGCCCAGGTGGTGGCGGCGCTCACTCCAGTCCAGGCAAGGGCGACACAGCATGCGCCGCTGCTGCGCCAGGGCAGGGGTGTCGATTCCCACCTGCGCAAACCATTGCGCGCCTGCGGGCGTCACCGCCGCACCCTGGGGCGTGGCCTGCAGCAGACCCTGGCGCACCAGGGCCTCGTAGAACTGCACGCCCACTTCGCCGGCCAGGTGGTCGTAGCACATGCGTGCGCGGCGCAACGCGGGCTCGCGTGGGCTGGAGCGCAGGCGTACCGCGCCTGCACGGAAGGCCACGTTCATCAGCGATTCCAGCAGGTGTGCCACATCGCGATCGGCCAGCCGGAAGTAGCGGTGGCGGCCCTGGTGCTCGACGGTCAGCAGGCCGGCATCGAGCAGCTTGGCCAAGTGGGCGCTGATGGTCTGCTTGGTCACGCCTGCCACCGCCGCCAGTTCGGTGGCGGTGAGTGCGCGGTCGGACATCAGGGCCGTGAGGACTTCGGCGCGCGCGCTGTCGCCAATGAGCGCGGCAATGCGCGCGATGTGGGGGCCGTCTTTCATGGTTCGATCTTGGGCGAACCATCGAAGGACGTCAACCGCCTATCGTGAAGCCCTGTCCACCAATGACTTCTGAACACCATGATCACTTGCTTTATCCGTTACGACATCGACCCCTTCCAGCGCGAGCTGTTTGCCGAATATGCGCGCCGCTGGGGCCAGATCATCCCGCGCTGCGGGGGGCATCTGCTCGGCTATTTTCTGCCACATGAGGGCAGCAACTACGAGGCCTGGGGGCTCATCGGTTTCGAGTCGCTGGCCGCTTACGAGGCCTACCGCGCCCGCTTGCGCACCGACCCGGAGGGCCGAGCCAACTTCGCCATGGCGCAGGAAAAGCGCTTCATCCTGCGCGAGGAACGCACGTTCACGCAGGGCGTGGAAGGCACGCTGGGCCTGCCTGCACACCCGCTGGAGATCAGCGCATGATCGCCGTCATCTTCGAGGTACTGCCCGCGCCGGGCCAGCAGGATGCCTATCTGGGCGCCGCCGCCGCTCTGCGGCCTTTGCTGGAGCAGATCGACGGGTTCATCTCCATCGAACGGTTCGAGAGCCTCAGTGAGCCGGGCAAGCTGCTGTCGCTTTCGTTCTGGAGCGATGAAGAGGCGGTGGCGCACTGGCGCCAGATAGAAACCCACCGCGCCACCCAGCAGGCAGGCCGTGCCGGCATCTTCGACAACTATCGCCTGCGCGTTGCCGCGGTGGTGCGCGACTACGGCATGCATGACCGTGATCAGGCACCCGCAGATTCGCGGGCAGTGCACGGCTGATGGGCGCGCGGGCTAAGCGGCGTAGCCAGTGAGCAGCGCGTGCTCCCAGTCCGGGCAGCCGCGTTGCCGGGCCAACGCCGCCATGGCCGCGTAGTCATAGGGCACGCAAATGTGTTCGCAATGCCAGCCGTCTGCGCGCTGTTCGATGAAGGCATAGCGTGCGTCGGGTGTCCCGGTCTGCACCGCATGGGGCACGGTGTGGTCATCGCTGTAGGCCTGCAGTCCCACGCTGCCGGGGTTGACCAGCAGGCTTGCACACTGCCGCACGGCGCGGGGCACGTGGGTGTGGCCGCATGCGATGACGAGTGAATGCTCGCCGCCCAGCCGGTCAGATATCTCTGCAGCGGTGGCCAGGCGCAGTGTGCTGCCGTCCAGCGTTTCCAGCAGGTATTCGTGGTCACTGCGCGGCGAGCCGTGGCACAGGTAGATGTCGTCGCTGAAGCGATGCCAGGCTTTGAGCGTGCGCAGCCAGGTGAACTCCGCCTCGGCGAGTTGTGCGTGCGCGTACCGGTCCGAAGGGCCGCCACGCCCGGGGCGCAGTTCCAGCACCTGGCGCTCGTGGTTGCCCGCCAGCGACAGCCAGCCCGACGCCATCAGCCACTGCGCTGTCTCGCGCGGCAGCAGCGGGCCCGAGAGGTTGTCGCCCAGGTTCACCACCTGGTCAGCGCCTCGGCGGCGGATGTCGGCGGCCACTGCTTCCAGCGCGGCGAGGTTGCCATGGATATCGGAGACGAGGGCTATGCGCATGGGGTGGTGGCTTTCAGCAGGGGGACACAGCGCCGCTCAGGCTGCCCTGGCACAGGTGCAGGCTGACGCGCGCTCGGTTGAACAAGAGATCGCACAGCCACGCATACACCAGCGCGATGTAAGCCAGCTGGGCCCAGCCTACATAGCTGCCGAACACGATGGTCTGCAGCCAGTTCTGGCCCCAGAGGTAGACAGCGCTGCTCGCCAGCGTTGCCACGAGGAGTGTGGCGGTGGCCGGCACCAGCGATGCCCCAGCTGCGCCGTGGGGTCGCCGCCATGCAGCCAGGCCCAGCAGGGCGAATGCCAGGGCGTTGGCGCCGCTGAAGATGCGCAATTCGCGCAGTAGCTTCTCGGCCGTGTCCATGTAGGCGCTGCGGATCAGTGCATCGAGCTGTGACTGCATTTGCTGCGCGGTGCCGATCTGCAACTCGAGCCGCTGCTGGTGACGTTTGCGGCATTCGCAGGCCGGAATCCCCATTTCGGCCGCAATGGTGGCGACCCGGGCGGGCAATCCCGCAGACAGCGCTTTGCGCGCGGCGTCGATCTCCTGTTCCTTGCCGCGCAAGAAGACCCGTGCCTGCGCGCTCAGGAAGCGTTCGTCCAGGGCTCTGAGCTTCTCGCCGGTCTTGTGCTCGATGTGCTGGCGGATCAGCTCGCGCGCACCGCGTTCAATCCAGGTGGGTTGCAGCAGCGATACCAGCAGCAACCCGCCGAAGGCGGCGCTGCCCAGCAGGGAGAGCAAGAGGACAAAAGATCGAAACAAGTTGCAGGTCTCCGGCTTTCAGTTCGATGCGGGTCGTACACCGGCACATCCGCTGTCCTGGGCCAGCCGGCCGAGTGCGGGCTCCGTCAGCCGGTAGCTGAGCCGTTCGGCCACCTGCTCGGCACCCAGGCTTTCGTAGAACAGGATTCCCCTGGCGTTTGAAGCTTTCACAGGCCAGTCGATTCGGCGGCAGCCGTGGTCAAAGGCATATCGGGCGAGCCCGGACATGAGCGCCCGGCCAGCCCCTTGGCTTCTCTCGGCCGAACTCACATACAGCTCTTTCAACTGGCATTGCCTGCGCTGGTCTTCGGCAAACTCGACCAGCGAATACACCAGCGAGAACGCCGCAAAGCCCACCACCACCCCATCGCCGCGCGAAGCCACCAGCAAATGCTGGGCGGAGCCGGGCGCCAGGAGGTTCTGGCGGAGATGCTCCATCACCACCTGCCGAGCGGGTGTGGCGCCTTCGTTGTAGAAGGCGTGCAGTTCGCACAGCAGGTCCACCAGCGATGCATGCTGGTGTTCGGCGACGAGGGCGACCTGAAGTGGGTGTTCCGTGGGGCTGACGTTCTGCATGGGCTTTTGAAGCTTGGAGGTTTCAGCGAGACAACATGCGATTTCTGACAGGGTGCAGTGTGGAGAGCCCCATACCACTGCCAGAAAGTTGTCCAACGTGGTGACCCTGAGGAGGCCCCTGGGCGCTGCCCACCACCCGCCAAGGTGGTGCAGGCCAAGGCCCTGGGAGAGGCACGTTACCGCACCGCAGGCCTTGATCTTTAGCCAGGACTTCCGTGGATCATGGCAACTGTTGTGGTGCGTCGTGTGCCCCGTCTGCCTGGACTTTCACGGCAATCACTTCCATGCACACGCGGTAGCGTTGGCTAATGCCATAGCGCACGGGCCTGAAGCCACATTCGGCCAGCAATGCGTACAGGCGATCACGGTCAAAGTTGTGATAGTGCTCAATCTCACCCCAGTACGGGTTCGCATTGTTGGCATCCAGTGCTTTCCAGACAAAGGAGCCCAGGTTGGGCATGGAGATCAGCAGCACGCCGCCCGGTTGCAACAGCCGGTGGGCGGCATGCAGGCCCACCTTGGGAAACGGCATGTGCTCCAGCACATCCGCCATGCTGATCACACTGGCGGGGTGCGGCAGCTCAAACCCCGTGACATCCTGGCAATGGGCTGTCACACCCCATCTGCGCAACTCTTCCACCGATTGCGGACGCAGGTCCAGGCCCACGGGATCGAAGCCGTACTCCTGCGCGGTGAACAGAAGTGATGCATTCCCAAACCCCACGTCCAGCCACGTGCCTCCGGTCTGGTAGGACAGCACTTTCTCGACCATCTGCGCAGACACATAGCGCTGCCGTTCCAGGTCATAGCCCACCACCTGGGATTCATTGGTGCCACGGAAAACGATATTCAGTGCTGCTTCGGTGTAGTAGCCGCTGCGAAAAACATGCTGGCACGCCGTGCATTGGCTCCAATGCATGGTGCGAGAGAGTTCTTGGCTGTAGCGAGGGTGGTGGGAACAGTCCGCACTGCGCAGTGGCCGAAAGGCTTTGCTCTCACACAACGGGCATGCCTGGTACTCGATCAACTCACCGGCCAGGACTGCGGGGGTGTTTGCGGGGGGCCGATAAGTCACCGGCGCAGCGGGGAAGGAGTATTTGATCATTGCTTCATTCTAGGAGGCGCGGGACGCCGAGACTTGCGCGCCGCAAGAATGTGATCAGCGCCACAGGGCCGCCTGCTCCACCCAGTGCGGACCACAAGAAGCATGGCCGGACTAGCGATTGTTTTAGGGATGAGTTTGCTGCGCACGTGCCCCGTGACACTTCAGGCATTCCAGATGCCTGCTAGGAACGAAGCGCCGGAAATCCCCGAGCCGCCCTGCGCGCGAAGGCCGAGCGTCAGACACATCACTCCCGCAGGGAAGACACGAAGAATCAATGGCTCTAGCGCTTGAGCTGGAAGGTGGCTGGAAGACGCCCCTCGATCAACATCCTCGGCCTCAGGTCTTGCGCGTCGCCTTGAGGGACGCCGTTTTGCGCCATGTATTGCCCTGATCAACGGTCATGGAGCTCTCCCAGGCAAAGGAGTCAGGCGCAATCTCGAAGAAGCGAATTTTCGTGTGCACACGGTGGCCGTTCGGCAGGGTGGCGATGGCGTCGAGGAGCATTTCACCGTCCTTGGAGGTCCCATGCCACTCGGTCGGCACGGCCGATTGAAGCGCTTGAAGGCCAACGATCTCCCAACGCTTGGTGATCTCAGAATACGTGCGCAGAGTGACGAATGAGGACACAGGCACACCCGTCGGACCCAACGCCTGGAAGTCGTCCATGATCATCCGACCCTCATTCAGTGGCTTTGCACTCCACAAAGCCCGGTAGTTGAACGCAGGAGTGCCATCCTCCTTGTATCGGGACGCCTCGACGTTCCAGTCGCCTATGAGGAAGTCGAACTGCTTTGCTTCGGACGCCGGGCCTTGGAGATAGCGGGCTATTTCGGGAGGTATTTGTTCAGCTGGGGCTTGGTGGGTCATGTGAGAAGGTGGGCAGTACGATGAAAGCGCAACGCCAACAAATTGCTATAAAAATAAGAGCTTATAGCGCATAACAGACAAGCGCCAGAGGCCAAAAAAGCTTCAAATCCACGCTGTATCAATGGGCTGTGATTGCGAAGAAGCTTGCAGGCACATGAGCAAACAGTGCGCCGCAGCACCTCGCTCACAGCGCAAAAATCTTCCCCGGATTCAGGATGTTCTTCGGGTCCAGCGCCCGCTTGATGGCGCGCATCATGTCCACCGCGCCAGCCCCGGTTTCATCGAGCAGGAAGCCCATCTTGTGCAAGCCCACGCCGTGCTCGCCCGTGCAGGTGCCGCCCATGCTCAGCGCGCGGGCCACCAGCTTGTGGTTCAGGTCTTCCGCGGTCACGCGTTCTTCCGGGATGTTGGGGTCGAGCAGGTAGCCAAAGTGGAAGTTGCCGTCGCCCACATGGCCCACCAGGAAGTAAGGGATGCCGCTGTCCTCGGCCTCCTGCACCGAGTCGAGCAGGCAGTCGGCCAGGCGGCTGATGGGCACGCAGGTGTCGGTGCTGATGGCGCGGCAGCCGGGGCGGCTTTGCACGGCGGCAAAGTAGGCGTTGTGCCGCGCGGTCCACAGGCGTGTGCGCTCTTCGGGCGTGCTGGCCCATTCGAAGGCATTGCCGCCAAACTCGGTGGCGATGTCTTGCACGGTCTCTGCCTGTTCCTTCACGCTCGATGGCGAGCCGTGGAATTCCATGAGCAGCATGGGTTCTTCGCGCAGGGTGAGCTTGCTGTGCGCGTTGACCATGCGCACCGTGTGGTGGTCGATGAGCTCCACGCGGGCGATGGGTACACCCAGCTGGATGGTCTGGATCACGGTGTGCACCGCGGCCTCGATGCTCGGGAACGAGCAGATCGCGGCGCTCACGGCCTCGGGCAGGGGGTACAGGCGCACGGTGATCTCGGTCATGATGCCCAGCGTGCCTTCGCTGCCCACCATCAGGCGGGTGAGGTCGTAGCCCGCGCTGCTCTTTTTGGCGCGGGTGCCGGTGTGGATGACTTCGCCGCTGGCGGTGACCACTTGCAGCGCCAGCACGTTCTCGCGCATGGTGCCGTAGCGCACGGCGTTGGTGCCGCTGGCGCGCGTGGCGCTCATGCCGCCAATGCTGGCGTCGGCGCCGGGGTCGATGGGAAAGAACAGGCCGGTGTCCTTGATGGCATCGTTCAATGCCTTGCGCGTGATGCCGGGCTGCACGGTCACGGTGAGGTCTTCTGCATTGATGCTCAACACCTGGTTCATGCGGCTCACGTCAATGCTGATGCCGCCCTGCACGGCCAGCAGGTGGCCCTCGAGCGACGAACCCGCGCCGTAGGGAATCACCGGCACCTCGTACTGGCTGGCCAGCTTCACGGCGTCGGCCACGTCCTGGGTGCTCTCGGCAAACACCACCGCCGAGGGAGGTGGCGCCTGGAAAGAGCCCTCGTCCCGGCCATGCTGCTCGCGCACGGCCTGGGCCAGCGAACACCGCGCACCAAAGCGGGTCTGCAGCGCTTCGATAAGGGCCTTGGGCACTTCGCGCAGGTTGATTTCAGGCAGGAGGTGGGCTGTGGTGGTGGGGGCGTTCATGGGTTGTCTCCAGGGTGGTCAAAAAGAATACCACCGGCCTTTGCGTGGCGCCATGGGCGTGGTCAGGCAGGTGCAAGCTAGGCCGTACCCCGCGGGTGCGCAAGGCGTGCTGGCATTGGCGCCGTGGTGCGGGTATTCACGGGCTTGTTCGCGGATGTTTGCTTAAATACATTACGTTTGAAATGTATATTGTGACGATGCCATGAACCACCGTGTTTCCCCCAAGGCCGGGGTGCGCCGCACGCATGCCGAGCGCAGCGCTGCCACCCGCCAGCACCTGATCGCCACGGCCATCGATGTGATCCAGAACCGCAGCCTGGAGGAGATGTCCATCCATGAGCTGGCCAAGTCCGCAGGCATGACGTCAGGAGCGGTGCAGCACCACTTCACGTCCAAGGCGGTGCTGATGATGAATGTGCTCAGCGAGCTGATCGAGTCCAGCGTGTTGTCGGGCGCACTCTGGCCCGACAGCGCACTCGCGTCCCGCGAGAGGGCCACCCGTTTCGTGCAGGCCGTCTGGGGCCTGGTCTATGCGCAGCCGCGCTTCATCGTGGCGTGGAACATCTATCTGGGCTGCCGCAACCAGCCGGAGGTGCTGGGCCACATTGCCGAGCTGCGCCAGAGCGTGCAGGCGCGCATGCGCGACGGGTTCTTCACGGCCTTTCCCGAACTGGCCGCCGATGCCAATCGCGATGGCCTGCTGGGCCTGGTGCTGTCGTCGCTGCGCGGGCTGGGGATGTTGCAGCTTTTTGCACCTGCGCAGCAGAGCACGCCGGATGCTGCACAACAGGCCCAGCTGGCCTGCCTGGCCGACCTGATCGCCACCCGCTGCGAAGCTGCAGCCGCCAGCGCCGCATCCGCCAAGGCGCAAGCGCGCCGCCGCTAGGCCCTGGCTCCCGCCGCATCGGCGCGCCCCTGCGCAACGCCGTCCCATTGCCACCAAAAAACCCCAGGAGACAAAACACCATGGCCTTTTCCTTCCCCCGCGCACCGCACATCCCGCTGCTGGCCGCCCTCGTGCTGTTGGCAGGCGCCGCACTGGCCCAGCCGGGCGCCTACCCTGCCAAGCCGATCCAGCTCATTGCGCAGCAGCCGCCTGGCAGTGGCTCGGACGCCATGACCCGCGTGTGGGCCGACTGCGCCGCACGTGAATTGGGCCAGGCGGTGGTGGTGCAAAACAAGCCGGGGGCCAACGGCGTCCTGGCAATCAACTATCTCAAGGGCCAGCCCGCCGATGGCTACAACCTGCTGAGCATCGGCATGTCGCAGATGACGATCACGCCGTATGTGTACAAGCAGCCGCCGTACGACCCGCTGCGCGACTTCGATGGAGTGGCCGTGCTGGGCACGTCGCCGTTGGTGCTGGCCGTGCCTGCGGGGCAGGGCATCGCCAGCCTGGCCGATCTGCAAAAACTCGCGCGCGCCACGCCGGGTGGCGTCAACTTTGGGTCGCCGGGCAAGGGCAGCCCGGCGCACCTGCTGACTTCAGCGCTCATCGAGCGCCTGGGCGTGGCTGGCACCCATGTGCCCTTTGTGGGCGAAGGCGCGGGCCTCACGGCGTTGATGGGGCAGCAGATCCATGCGATGACCCTGGTCATTGGCACGGCCGCAGCCCAGGTCAAGGCGGGCAAGCTGGTGCCGCTGGCGCTGTTTGGCGCGCAGCGCTCGCCGCTGCTGCCGGATGTGCCCACCATTGCCGAGGCGTTGCCCTCTGCTGCCGACCTGGCGCGGCCCGCGTGGATTGCGGTGGTGGCCAAGGCCGGCACGCCACCCGAGCTGCTGACCAGGCTCAACGCCGTCACGGAAAAGTGCCGGGGCGATGCGCAGTACAAATCGCGGCTGGAAGCCATGAACGTCACGCTTACCGCCTCTGTGCCGGGTGACGTGCGCACCTGGGCCTCGCGCGATGCGGCGGTGTGGCGCCCCCTGATCGACAAGCTGGGCCTGGCCACGGAATGAACGGGTCCGCAGAGGCCCCGCTCGCCACGCTGCCCCACGGCGGGCGTCTGCGCGGCGTGTGGGACCAGGGTGTGCGTGTGTTTCGGGGTGTGCCCTATGCGCTGGCCCCGGCCGGGCCCCTGCGTTTTGCGGCGCCGGTGCCCGTGCTGCCGTGGTCCGGGGTGCGCGATGCTTGCACGTTTGCCCCGGTGGCCCCCCAACTGGCCCGCACCGCAAGGGCCGATGCGCCCATGTTGGGTGGCGAGGATTGCCTGGCCGTCAACGTGTGGGCGCCGCCTTCGACGTCGGGTGCGGGCCTGCCGGTTTTGGTGTGGGTGCATGGTGGCGGCTTCTTTCGCGGGTCGGCGAGCGAGCCGCTGTACGACGGCGCTTCGTTCGCCCGGCAAGGGCTGGTTTTTGTGTCGCTGCAGTACAGGCTGGGCATGGATGGGTTCATGCACTTTGAGGGCGAGGACGACGGTGCCCCCGCCAACCGAGGTTTGCTGGACCAGATCGCTGCGCTGCAATGGGTGCAGGACCATATCCACGCTTGGGGTGGCGACCCGGCGCAGGTCACGGTATTCGGCCAGTCGGCGGGCGCGGGTGCGCTGGCGTGCCTGCTGGGCATGCCCGCGTCGCGCGGCTTGTTCCAGAGGGTCATCCTGCAAAGCCCAAGCGTGGCCTGCCAAACGCTGGACGAAGCCGCCACCATACGCCGCGCAGTGGCTTCATTGGTGGGCGTGGCGCCGAGCCGCACGGCGCTGGCCTCGGCCCCCATCGGCTCGGTGCTTCGTGCCGTCCACAGGCTGGCAGCCGATCCTTCGCTGCGGGTTCGGCATGGCATCGGGGGCCGCAACTTCTTTCCGCTCCGCCCTGTGGTGGATGGGCAAGTGCTGGCTGCGCCGCCGCTGCAGGCGATACGCCAGCAATGGATGGCCCAACCACCGGACCTGCAGGTGCTGGTGGGCAGCAATGTGGACGAGATGCGCCTGTACCACGTGCCCGGCGGTGCCGTCGACCGCGTGACCGAGGCCCAGGCGCTGGTTTTTGCGCAGGATGCTGGCTTGTCCACGGAGGCGGTTCACGCCTGTTGGGCGCTGCTGCCGCCTGCCCAGCAGACACCGGGCGAGCTGCTGTCGGCCTTGCAGTCTGATTTCTACTACCGCGTGCCCGCACAGCGCATCGCGGCGCTGGCCAGCGAATGGGCCCAAAGCGCCCACCGCTATGAGTTTGGCTGGGCGTCTCCCCAGTGGCAGGGGCGATTGGGCGCGGCGCATGCGGTCGAGTTGCCGTTTGTGTTTGGCAACCTCCACACCACGCAGGGGCAAGAGTTCACAGGGGCCGCACCGCCTGCCAATTTGGCGCAGGCCATGCACCAAAGCTGGGCGAGTTTTGCACGCCAGGGCGACCCCGGTTGGGCACGGTATGGCGGCGACACACCCTGGGTGCAACATTTCAACACTGCATCGCGCTGCGAAATCCATAGCGAACCTGTGAGATTCAACCTGTGGCAGGGCATTCTTTGAGCAGGGAGACTGAAGTCCGCTGATCCTGACGGAGGCCGCTGCAGGGTGGTGCGCCACACTGGTGCATCCATCTTGTATACCAGTTGGCACGGAACCTGCAATCGATGGACGGCAATGACCACCGCCACCGAGATCAGCAACCGCATCATCGAAGCCGTGATGGCGCAAAAGCTCGCGCCCGGCTCCCGCCTGGGCGAGCAGCAACTGGCGATGCTGTTCGACTGCAGCCGCACCATCGTGCGCGAGGCGCTCACGCGGCTGTCCACGCGTGGCATCGTCACCGTGAGCGCGCGTCGTGGCTGGTATGTGATCGAGCCTTCCGAAGACGAGGCACGCGAGGCCTTCGAGGCCCGCCGCGTGATCGAGCTCGGGCTGCTGCACCAGCTCAAGACGGTGGACAAAGGCGCCGTGCGCCAGCTCAAAGCCCACCTGCAGCGCGAGAAGGCGGCGCTCGCAGGCAGCGACGTGGGCGTGCGCAGTTTCCTGCTGGGCGACTTCCACGTGTGCCTGGCCGAGTGCTTGGGCAATTCGCTGCTGGCGGACACGCTGCGCGATTTCACGGCGCGCACCACGCTGATCGCCATGCTCTACCAGTCGTCGCACGACGCGGCGCAGTCCTGCGCCGACCACGTGCGCATCGTCGAGGCGCTGGAGGCGGGCGACATCGCCCATGCCGAGGCGCTCATGTCCGAGCACATCGGCTCGGTGCAATCCGCGCTGCGCCTGCAGGCCAGCACCGACCCGCTGGCCGGGCTGCGTGATGCGCTGGCCCCGGTGCGCAAGAGCACCGCCGCAGCGGACACCACCGCGCAGCCCCGGCAACGCAAGCCCCGCGCTGCGTCCAAGAGTTCTACCCCGAAAGCGTCCGACCAGGACGCAGCACCCGCCGACGCATCCACTTACCTAGGAGCCCTGCTATGACCGCCCCCCGTGCCTTTGTTTCCTCGACCCGCCGCCTGACACTGGGCGTGCTCGCCGCCACGGGCCTGTCGGCCGCGCTGATGGCCCCTGCCGCCCACGCGCAGAACGCGCTGGACAACATCCTCAAGGCCAAGGAAATCAAGATCGCCATCCCCACCGACTACCCGCCCTACGGCTTTGTCGGCACCGACCTCAAGCCCCAGGGCCTGGATGTCGAGATGGCCAACTACATCGCCACCAAGCTGGGCGTGAAGGTCGAGCTGATCCCCGTGACCAGCGCCAACCGCATCCCCTACCTGCAGACGCAAAAGGCCGACCTCGTGATCTCCACGCTGGGCAAGAACCCCGAGCGCGAGAAGGTCATCGACTTCACTGCGGCCTACGCGCCGTTCTTCCAGGCCGTGTTTGCCAGCAAGAGCCTGAACATCAAGAGTTTTGCCGACCTCACGGGCAAGTCGGTGGCAGTGACCCGTGGCGCCATGGAAGACCAGGAGCTGGCCAAGGTCGCGCCCGCGGGCGTGGACGTGAAGCGTTTTGAAGACCACGCGGCCAGCATCTCGGCCTTCGTGTCGGGCCAGACGCAGGCCATTGCCACCAGCGCCTCCACGGCCGGCACCATCATGGTCAAGAACCCCAACCTGCAGACCGAATACAAGCTGCTGCTCAAGGACAGCCCCAACTTCATTGGCGTGGCCAAGGGCGAGGACAAGCTGCGCCTCAAGGTGAACGAAATCATTGCCGAAGCCCGCAAGGCTGGCGACATCGACAAGATGTCCAGCAAGTGGCTCGGCCGCCCGGCAGGCGATCTGCCCCTGTGATCGCCTTCTTCGCCCTTCGCTGAACGAACCGAACAGGCCCGTGGCGCGACAAGCGCCACGGGGCATCCGCACCATGCTGATTGCGCTTGATTTTTCTGCCGTGCTGTCCTCCTGGCCGCTGCTGGTGCGCGGCGTGGTCTGGACCATTGGGCTCACCATCGTGGGCACCGTGCTCGGACTGCTGCTGGGCACAGCCTGTGCCTGGGCGCGCGCCCGCAACCTGGGGCCGCGTGCGCTGCCGCTGCGCTGGGCCGTGGCTGCGTATGTGGAGCTGGTGCGCAACACACCCTTCATCGTGCAGCTGTTCTTCCTGTTCTTCGGCCTGCCGGCGCTGGGGCTCAAGCTCTCGCCCGAGGTGGCCTCCGTGCTGGCCATGGTGATCAACCTGGGCGCGTATTCGGCTGAGATCATCCGCGCAGGCATCGAGGCCACGCCGCGTGGCCAGATCGAGGCCGCGCAGAGTCTGGCGCTCACGCCGGGCCAGACCTTCCGGCGCGTGGTGCTGCCACCCGCGCTGCTCAAGGTGTGGCCGGCCATGGTGAGTCAGATCATCATCGTGATGCTGGGCTCGGCCGTGTGTGGCCAGATCTCCACGCCCGAGTTGAGCTACGCCGCCAACCTGATATCGAGCAACACCTTCCGTGCGTTCGAGGCCTTCATCCTCGCCACGCTGGTGTATCTGGCGCTGTCGATGCTGACCCGCCGCCTGCTGATGTGGGTGGGGGCGCGTTTTCTGGTGGGGAGGTAAATCGCCATGGTTGACTTTTCTCTGTGGGACATCCTCCGCAACCTGCTGATGGCGGCGCGCTGGACGGTGTCGCTCTCGCTCATCGCCTTCATCGGCGGCGGTCTGGTGGGCTTGCTGCTGCTGGTGCTGCGCCTGTCCAAGGTGCGCGGCACCGAGCGGCTCATCGGTGCCTACGTGCAGGTGTTCCAGGGCACGCCGCTGCTCATGCAGCTGTTCCTCGCGTACTTCGGCATTGCGCTCTTTGGCATCAAGACATCGCCGTGGACGGCTGCGGCGTTTGCGCTCACGCTCTACACCAGCGCCTACCTCACCGAGATCTGGCGCGGCTGCGTAGCGTCCATTCCCAAGGGCCAGTGGGAGGCCGCGCAGAGTCTGGCGCTCAACTTCGGCGAGCAACTGCGCCACGTGGTGCTGCCCCAGGCGCTGCGCATTGCGGTGCCGCCCACGGTGGGCTTTCTGGTGCAGGTTATCAAGGGCACGGCGCTGGCGTCGGTGATCGGTTTTGTCGAGCTGACCAAGGCCGGCAGCATGATCTCCAACGCCACCTACCAGCCCTTTCTGGTCTACGCCTGTGTGGCCCTGCTGTACTTTGTTTTGTGCTTCCCGGTGAGTCTGGTGGCGCAGTCCCTTGAAAGGAAACTCCATGGCAACCGCAGTTGATACAACCCCGGCTCCCGCCCACGACGGCATCGTGGTGGGCGCACCGCCCATCGTGGACATCACGGCCCTGCGCAAGTCCTATGGCACGAACGAGGTGCTCAAGGGCATCGACCTCAAGGTGCAAAAGGGCGAGGTGATCGCCATCATCGGCAAAAGCGGCTCGGGCAAGAGCACGCTGCTGCGCTGCGTGAACGGGCTGGAGGTTTTTCAGGAGGGCGCCCTCAGCGTCAACGGCAAAAAGCTCATGCACGACAGCCCCACGGCCATGCGTGAGCTGCGCCAGCAGGTGGGCATGATTTTTCAGAGCTTCAACCTGTTTCCGCACCTTTCGGTGGGCCGCAACATCATGCTGGCCCCCACGCTGGTGAAGTCCCGCGATGCCGCCACGGCCGCAGCGCAGGCGCGCAAGCTGCTCGACCGCGTGGGCCTGGCCGAAAAGTTTGACGCCATGCCCGACCAGCTTTCAGGTGGGCAACAGCAGCGCGTGGCCATAGCGCGCGCCCTGGCCATGGAGCCCCAGGTGCTGCTGTGCGATGAGATCACCTCGGCGCTGGACCCTGAGCTGGTGGGTGAGGTGCTGCGCGTGGTGGAGTCACTCGCCCTCGAAGGCATGACGCTGATGATGGTCACACACGAAATGGCCTTCGCCCGGAAGGTGAGCGACCGCGTGATCTTCATGCACCAGGGCCGCGTGCATGAAACCGGTACGCCGGCCGAACTGTTTGGCAATCCCCAAACGGCGGAGCTGCAGCAGTTTCTGTCGTCGCTGCACGACTGAAAACGGAGCCCTGCGCGTTCAACGTTCAAAAGCCCGCCTGCGGACTGGAAAGCTCCAGGGCAGGCGGGCTCGCAGGCCCCAATGGCCCGCTACACCACAGAGGTCACCCAAAGGCTGGCACCAATGCCAGGCCAGGGGTCCCCACTCAAAATGCTCAGGACAGCAGACCCTTCTCGAATTCTGCGGGCGACAGCGATCCGCTCTGGTCGACATCCAGTTCCTTGAAACGCTGGCTGATGGCGGGCAGCTGGGCTGCTTCCTTCTCGGTCAGCTTGCCATCCTTGTCGGCGTCGGCGCGGTTGAATGCCGTGGTGGCCGCCATGGAAGGGTTGTCGGTGCCAGGGCCATACGAATATTTGGAGTCCGCCTGGGGCGCTGTCCTGCTGGCGGGGGCGGGCTGGGGCGAAGCCGAAGTGGTCTGTGCTTGCAATGCGCCCGCACCGCCCAGGGAGATGGCGGCGAAAAGCATCACGCTGCGCGTGTCGAACGAATAGGTGCGTCGTTGCAGTGCTTTCATGGAAGCTAAGCTCCTTCGAAGTTGAACAGGGTTTCATTGCACCGCAGCACGCCTGCGAAGGCCAGCACTCTTGCCTGCTGTTGCCCGGGCCAACATTTGCCAGCGTGGTGTAACCACCCGCAGCCCTTTTGTGTCGCAACCTTGCGCCGATGTACCAAAAAGTTGTGGCCGCTGGTGGGGCTTGCTGGATGACTGGCATGCCGGGGCATGTCCTACACGGCGCGTGTTGCTTCCCTCAAAACAATGGCCTTCTGCATCCATCCGCTGGATGGATGTTGTTCATTGTTTATCCCAAGGAGCCTTCCATGAAAAAGCAAACCGTTGTTGCCGCCCTCGTTGCCCTGGCCTGCACTGCCGCCCTCGCCCAGGCGCCGGCTGGCAACACAGCGCGCCCGCCGTCTGAAGTGAGCCCTTCAGCTTCTGGTGGCGCTGCTGCGAGCAATGCACAAAACAAGGTCGACCAGCGCGCCAGCCAGAGCACGGCCGCGCCCGCCGACCCCGCCAAGGGCGATGGCCGTGGTGCCCCGGTGGCCGAAATCAACCCCAGTGCTTCCGGTGGCAAGGCTGCAGCCAAGGCAGACACACGCACCAATGCACGCCTGATGGATTCCAACGGCGATGGCACCGTGTCGCGCCAGGAATGGGACACCTACCACGCCAATGCGTGGAACAACATGAAGCCTTCCAACGCAGGTGTCTCCACTGCAGACGTCGACAAGCTCAACCGCACGACGGCCACCCACTGACGCAGCGCCAGGCAACTGAGGGACCCGTCCACTGCGCCATGGCGCAGCAGCGCCCCTTGCATCGCGTGTGCAAGGGGTTTTTTCATGGGCAAGCGAGGGTCCGTGCGCCGACGGTGGGACGGCCGCCGCGTGGTAGCGGAAAATCAGGGAAGCTGCCCTTGTTCGCAGCGCTTCCTCCCCGCACTCTCCACCGACCAAGGCACCCATGGGCAACCGACTCACACAGATCGCCACGCGCACCGGCGACGCCGGCACCACCGGCCTGGGCAACAACGAACGGGTCTCCAAAGACAACCTGCGCATCCACGCCCTCGGGGATGTGGATGAACTCAATTCCCACATCGGCCTGCTGCTGTGCGAGCGCTTGCCGGACGATGTGCGCAACCTGCTCGTCGAGGTGCAGCACCAGCTGTTCAACCTGGGGGGCGAGCTGTCGATTCCCGGCTTTGAACTGCTCAAGCCGGAAGCGGTGCTGGCACTGGACGAAGCCCTGGCCCACCACAACGCCGCGTTGCCGCGCCTGCAGGAATTCATCCTGCCCGCGGGCACCCGCGCCGCCGCGCAGGCCCATGTCTGCCGCACCGTGGCGCGCCGCGCAGAGCGTGTGGTGGTGGCGCTGGGCAATGCGGAACCCATCCATGATGCGCCCCGGCAATACCTCAACCGCCTGTCCGACCTGATGTTCGTGCTGGCCCGCGTACTCAACCGCATGGATGGCGGCGATGACGTGTACTGGAAAAGCGAGCGCCTGGCGCAGCAGAATGCTACTGAATAGATAGCTGATTGCGCTTGTCCAGTAAGCGCTAGAGGGTGATTTTGCTAAAAATTTAACCCTTGCCTTTGCAACTGGCGCTGTCCAAGCCAGGGCAGCCGAGCAAGGGCCGCCCCGCAGCGAGGGCCGCCCCGCAGCGAGGGCTGCATCCCCCTTCCCGAATCGCGCAGCGATTCACGAGAAGGGGGAAGGCGCGCAGCGCCTCAGGGGGATGCACCCTACCTCGGTGCGAGGATCGCCATGGTCAGCCGTGACACGCAGGTCAGCTCGCCTGCCTCGTTGACCATGTCGATGTGCCACACGTGCGTGGTCCGTCCGATGTGGATGGGCCGCGCGGTGGCCGTCACCCAGCCGCTGGTGGCAGAGCGCAGGTGGTTGGCGTTGATGTCCAGGCCCACGGCGTTGTGCCCCTCGGGGCTGGCGTAGTAGGCGCCCACCGAGCCCAGCGACTCGGCCAGCACCACGCTCACACCGCCATGCAGCAGCCCGAACGGTTGTTTGGTGCGCTGGTCCACCGGCACGCGGCCGCGCAGAAAGTCGTCACCCAGCTCGATGATCTCGATGCCCAGGTGAGAGGCAGCGGTGTTGTGGTGGTCGGCGTTGAGTCGAGCCAGGTCGACAGGCTTTTTCCAGATGGGCATGGTGGCTTCGGTCAGCAGTGGGAAGAAACCACCCATTGTGCCCATAGCGTCTGCGCCGCTGTTACCGACGCCGTCCGGCCCAGCGCCACCGTGGAACTGGCTTCGCCAGGCCACCTGAGGCATCCCCCTTGGGGGCGCCTCAGGAGGTTACCCGACGAGTTTGCCGTTGGCACCCATCACGCCCAGGTCCAGGAAGCGCGAGCCCACATAGGGTGCGCCGCCGGCATAGTCGATGGACAGGCCACCCAGGTCGTTGCTGCGGATGCCGGCCAGCGCGGTGCGCAGCTTGGCGCGTGTCAGGTCTCGGCCCGCGCGGTCCAGGCCCTCGGTCAGCACGCGGGCATTCACATAGCCTTCAAAGCTGCGGGCCGAGAACTCCTGGAACCCCAGCGCCCGCATGGCTTTCTGGTAGTCGCGCACCACGGCCACGCTGGTGCGGCCTGCGTCGGGCAGCACCATCGACAGCGCAATGCCCGATGCCTTGCCACCCAGTTGGCGCAGGTTGTCGCCCGACAGGGCCACGCTGGTAGCGGCCAGCGGCGTGCTGGGCGAGACTTTCTTGAACTCATTGACCAGCGTGGCGGTGATGTCGCCTGCCGTGCCCAGCAGCACGGCATTGGGCTTGGCGGCCACGGCCTTGCCCACCACGTCGGCCACCTGCGCGCCCTGGGCGTCAAGCTTGAAAGCCTTGGGCGTGGGCTGCTTGGCCGCTGCCATGGCCTTGTTCACGTCGGCCAGAAACTCGCGGCCAAACGCTGTGTCCTGGTACACGATGGCCAGGTCGGTGATGCCCATGGACACCAGCTTTTGCGCCAGGCGCTGGGCTTCGTCGGTGTAGCTGGCGCGCACGTGGAACACCGAGCGGTACTCGGCCTTGCGCAGCGAGGTGGCGCCGCTTTGTGGTGCCACGTAAGGGATCTGCGCTTCGTCCACCAGCGGCAGGATGCGCTGGTTGTTGGCCGTGCCCATGCACGAGATCAGCGAGACCACGTTGGCGTCCGCAATCAGCTTGCGCGCGTTGTCTTCGGAGCGGGCGGCGTCGTAGCCGTCGTCCAGCGCCAGCAGCTTGATCTCGCGGCCATGGATGTTGCGCGCGTTGGCGTGGGCGATGCCCGCATCCAGCCCCTGCTTGAGCTCCTTGCCCAGGCTGGCGAGCGCGCCGGTCAGTCCGATGGAGCAGCCGATGGTCACGCTCTTGGCGTCCATGGGGTCTTGCACGCCCACGGCGCGCGACGACGTGGCAAGCAGCAGGCCGGTGCTGGCGGCGACAAGGGATTGGGTGAACTGACGGCGTTGCATGGTGAAGAAAACTCGCAGACAAAAAAACACAACCAGCCCCGGCGGGGCTGGTGTTGCAGGGAAAGCTGGGGGGTGAAGGGGTCGAGTGACCTAGGGTTAACCCTTATTTTAGCCGGAGATCTGTGGCAACCCGCTGTAGTCCCTGTCCCGGGCCAGGGAATCGGCGCGCCCTCCGGTGCGGGTGCCCGGTGTTCAGGTGGAAGGGGCTTGCCGCATGTTGCCGGTCTCCACATACCGCTGGTGCCAGGACAGCGCCTCGCCCAGCAGGTGGGGTGTGTGCTGGCCCACGGCGCCCCGCTTGGCGCGGGCCATGTAGTCGTGCAGGGCAGGGCGGAAGTCCGGGTGGGCGCAGCGGTCGATGATGAGCTCGGCCCGCTGCGTGGGCGAGTGGCCGCGCAGGTCGGCCAGGCCCTGTTCGGTGACGAGGATCTGCACGTCGTGCTCGGTGTGGTCCACGTGCGAGGCCATGGGCACGATGCACGAGATGCTGCCGTTCTTGGCCAGCGACGGTGTCATGAAGATCGACAGGTAGGCGTTGCGCGCAAAGTCGCCCGAGCCGCCGATGCCGTTCATGATGGCCGAGCCCATGATGTGGGTGGAGTTCACGTTGCCGTAGATGTCGGCCTCGATCATGCCGTTCATCGCGATCAGGCCCATGCGGCGGATCAACTCGGGGTGGTTGCTGATCTCCTGCGGGCGCAGCACGATGCGCTGCTTGTAGAAGTCGATGCGCTCGTTGAAATCCTGCATCGCCGCTGGGCTGAGCGACAGGGCGGTGGCCGAGGCGCTGGCGAGCTTGCCCGAGCGCAGCATGTCCAGCATGCCATCCTGCAGCACCTCGGTGTAGGCCGTGAGGTTCTCGAACGGCCCGTGGTTCAACCCCGCCAGCACCGCGTTGGCGATGTTGCCCACGCCCGACTGCAGTGGCAGCAGGTCCTTGGGCAGGCGGCCCTTCTTCACCTCGTGCTGCAGGAACTCGATGATGTGGCCCGCGATGCGGTTTGAGGTGTCGTCGGGCGCGGCGTAGACCGAGTTGCGGTCGGGCTGGTTCGTCACCACCACCGCGATCACCTTGGACGGGTCGCAGCGCAGGTAGGGCTCGCCAATGCGCTCGTCGGGCCGCGTCATCGGAATGGGCTTGCGGTGTGGCGGCACGTCGGTGCCGTAGTAGATGTCGTGCATGCCTTCGAGCCCCGGGTTGTGCCAGGCATTCACTTCCAGAATCACCTTGTCGGCCTGGTCCAACCAGGTCTTGTTGTTGCCCACCGAGGACGAGGGAATCAGCCGCCCGTCGGGCAACACGCCCGCCACCTCGACCACGGCCACGTCGAGCTTGCCCAGGAAGCCAAACCACACGAACTGCGCCACATGCGACAGGTGGATGTCCACATACTGCATCTGCCCCGCATTGATCTGGCGGCGCACCGTGGGATCGGACTGGTAGGGCAGGCGCATCTCGATGCCGTCCACCTGGGCCAGCGCGCCGTCGAGTTCCGGCGCGGTGGACGCCCCGGTCCACAGGCCGATCTTGAAGCCATGGCCCTGCGCGTTCAGGCTCTCGATGCGGCGGGCCAGCGCGCCCGGCACCGCCTTGGGGTAGCCCGCGCCGGTAAAGCCGCTCATGCCCACATGGGCACCGGCGGGGATCAGGGCGGCCGCTTCATCGGCGGACATGGTGCGGGAGAGAAAGTCCGGGTACAACACCCGATCGGCCAAAGTCATGAACGTGCTCCGTGGGGGGATCGGCAAACAGGTGCGGAGAAACGGCTGCGCCCGGTGCGCGGGGTGCCTCATTGCACTGCCCACTGTCTGCAAAGACGCTGATCGTAGCAAGCGAGCATGCCGAAATGCGGGTTTACCCTGATTTTGATGCCGACCGGTCCCTGGCCACCGTGCCCGCGCTGGCTGCCGATGGCCGGGCAGGGCGGTTAGCATCTGCGGCACCGGCCACCGCTGAGCCACCGGCCCTTTTCATCGACCACCCATGACATCCGCACCGTCCTGCCCGTCCTGCCGCCAGCCGATGGAGGTACACCAGTTCGCCAGCAATCTGGGAGGGGCGCTGGAGCTGGACATCTGTTTTGCCTGCCAGGGCCTGTGGTTTGACCGGCACGAAAACCTCAAGCTCACCCCCGCGTCGGTGGTCGAATTGTTCCGCCTGCTGCACGAGCACCGCATTGACCATCACCAGCCCCTGAGCGACCGCATGGCCTGCCCGCGCTGCGTGAAGCCGCTGGAAAAAGGGTTTGATGTGGTGCGCAGCGGCCGCTACATGATCTACCGTTGCGGGCGCCAGCACGGCCGCTTCAGCACGTTCTCCTCCTTCATGGTCGAAAAAGGCTTTGTGCGCCACATGACGCGGCCCGAGATCGACGACCTGGCCAAGCGCGTGGGCGCCATCTATTGCACCAGCTGCGGTGCCCCTGTGGACATCCGCAAGGACCACGCCTGCCCCTACTGCCGGGCCGCGTTCTCGCTGATCGACCCCGAGGCCGTGGTGCGCGCCATGGAGGGCTATGCCAAAGCCAGCAGTCCACGCGCCATGCCCTCCAGCCCGGTGGATATCGGCGACGCGCTGGTGGCCCTGGAGCGCGACCGCACGCGCGCCGAGCGTGAGCGGCAAAAGCGGGCGTTTACCGGCACCAGCGATGCCGATGACAGTTCATTCACGGGCGACCTGCTGTCGGCCGGGGTGGCCTTGGTGTGGGCGGTGATCAACACCAGGAGCCATCACTGAGGGTTTCCAAGGTGGAGCATCACAACGCCTCCCACCACGCAAACCAGGCCCAGTGCCTTGATGGTGTCCACTGGCTCGCCAAACAGTGCGATCCCCACGATGGCCGTGGCCGCCGTGCCGCTTGCGGCCCAGACCGCATAGGTGATGCCCATGTCCAGTTGGCGCATGGCCACCGCCATGAGCCAGATGGCGAGCGCGTAGCACGCAGCGGCCATGCCGGATGGGAGGGGTCTGGAAAAGCCATCGGAGTACTTGAGCGCGACCGTTCCGACAACTTCTGCAATGACGCTGGCTGCGACAAGCAGCCAGGCCGATAGGTTTGGATTCATGGGGCACCTCTGCCGAACATGCCCGTTTGTCACTTGTACCGAGTGACACGGGCAGTACGATGAAGCGGTACCCAGGTGGTGAAGGGCCGCAGTGTAGCCACGCCCTTGCGTTCCATCAAGAACATCACATCCAGGCCCTGGCGGCCCCTTGCATTTGCGCAGATCATGGAGCGTTGACACAGCGGCAGCGCTGGATGGCGTGAAGGTGTCCCTTCACGCACCCAGCCCATCCGCCGCACCACCCCCCAACCCGTTCACAATGGCGCAGGCCTGTGTTCTGGTGGGCCCCGTCGCAAACAACCAACCAGCCGTGGCACCCGGTGGCCACAGGAGGAGAGGACCTTGCAGCCGCATCCGCCCCCAACCCGACGCCGTGCCCGTACACCCGCCGCACCGGCGCGGCGCAAACCTGTGGATGTGGGGGATGGCGCCGCCGCCTCCGACTCCGCTACCCCCTGCCTGCTGCAGCGCGCCCACCTGCAGGCGGTGCCCAGCACCCTGCTGATCCCGTTGGCGGCGCGCGCGCGGGGGAGCCGCTACTTTCCCTGGCTGGCCTGCGACGACGCGGTGGCCACCAGCCTGGTGGACCGCCTGGGTGCCGACGTGGAATCGTGCCTGGACGACCTGCCCACGGTGCTGAACGTGCTGTGGCGCACGCGCGCCATCAAGGACGCGGGCCGCAGCTTTTTCCTCGCGCACCCGCAGGCCCGTGGTGTGAACCTGGGCTGTGGCCTGTCGCACCACTTCCAGTGGCTCGATACGGGCGCCAACCAGTGGCTGGATGCCGATCTGCCCGAGGTCATGGACCTGCGCGGGCAGCTGCTGCCGGTGCGCTGCCCGCGCACGCGCCAGGCCACGGTGGACCTCACCCAGCCCGGCTGGTGGCAGCGGCTGGGGCTCCCGCAGGGCGATGGCGCGGGTGTGCAGCCAGTGTTCATCGTCTGCGAAGGGGTGCTCATGTACTTTCAGCCCGCGCAAGTGCAGGCCGTGCTGCGCGAGTTTGCGCAGTGTGCGCCGGCAGGCTCGCGCCTGGTGCTCGATGTGATGACATACCGGGCCGTGGGCCATGCCGCGCAGCACGCGAGCGTCGGCCCCACGGGGGCGGAGTTCCACTGGGGCGTGGGCAACATGGACGAGCTGACCGCCGCGCACCCGCGCCTGGCGCTGTTGCGCCAGCAGAGCGTGTCGGAATGTTATGGCTGGCCGGGTGTGGTGCTGGAAGCGCTGTGGTGGCCGTGGCTGGGCGCGCCGCTGTACGGCTTGGTCACCTTGGGCGTGGGAGATGGCTCCCCCTGAGGGGGACGCCACCGGTGGGCGGGCAAAGCCAGTTCCACGGTGGCGCTGGCGTTGGGCGCGCCGTTTGCAAAGCTTGTGCTACTGCCTGGGCGCCAGCGCTCGCATCCATCGTGGCGCCTGGCCCGTGAGCTGCCCCACGATGGCGGCCTGCAGCGGCGGCAGCCGCCGCGCGCCTTGCAGCACCAGCTGCCGCAGCAGGCGCGGCACGGGGCGCGTGTCGGTGTACAGCCGCACGATGGCATTGGTGCCTTCATACATCGGCCAGGCGTGGCGGTGGTGCGCCCGCGCATAGGTGGCCAGGGTTTCGGTATTGCCGATGTCGTGGCCCTGGCTGCGGGCTGCCACCACGGCGGCTGTCAGGCGCTCCACACCGGCCAGACCCAGGTTGTAGCCATGCGCCGTCACAGGGTGCATGCCCACGGCGGCATCGCCCAGCAACGCGCAGCGGTGGTCTGCAAAGCGCTGCGCATACACGGCTACCAGCGGGTACGCGTAGCGCTCGCCTTCCAGCTGCAAAGGTCCCAGGCGGTCGCCCAGCTGGGCCTGCACCGTGGCTGCGAAGGCCTGCGGGCTCTGGGCCATCAGCGCTGCTGCATCGGCGGTGCCTGCAGTGACCACCACCGAGCACAGCGCATGCCCCTCGTGGGGGTCATCCGGCAAGGGCAGCACCGCCAGCGTGCGTTCGTAGCCAAAACACTCGTGCGCCACGTCACCGTGCGGCTGGGCATGGCGCATGCGGCAGACGATCACGGTGCGGCCAAAGTCCGTCATGCGTGCGCCAATGCCCAACTGCCGCCGCGTGGCCGAGAAGCGGCTGTCCGCCGCCACCAGCAGTGGGGCCTGCAGACGCTGCGGCGGTGCCGCAGGGCCACCGGCGGGCGCACCGACGGGCGCATGTGGCAGGTACTCCAGCTCGGCGTGGGTGGACTGCGTGGCCACGCGCACCACCTGGGCGCCGGTCACGATGCGCACACCCGGGGTGCATGCCGCCACGGCATAGGCCGTGCGGCGCAGTGCGTGGTTGGGCACGATGAAGCCCAGGGCCGGGAGCCCCGTGCCTTGCGTGCCCAGCTGCAGGGCGCTGCGCTGGCCCAGCGGGCCGTCGTGCACCTGCGCTTCGCGGATGGTGCCCACCTCGTGCGCTGCCAGGCCCGCCCAGGTGCCCAGCCGCTGTAGCGTGGCCATGCTGGGGTGGGTGAGGGCGATCTCCCGGCCATCGGGCGCGGGGTGGGCCAGCGCGGCCTCGGGCTGCTGTTCGACCACGGTGGCGGTGAACCCGGCCTGCGCCAGGGAAATGGCCAGCGACAGGCCCGCAGGGCCCGCGCCGACGATGAGGACGTCGCTGTGTGAGGAGGAGGTCATGGCAGGAAGGCCGGGCGAAACCGCCCGGCACCCACCCTGCAACGGTGGGGTGGGGCCTGCCATTGTGGGCGGGCACCCGGCGCGGCGATTTGCCCTGTATCAAGGCACCATGCCTGAATGCTATTAATTGAATAGCAAAAAAATGATGTGGGATAAGCGCCAGGGCCTAAAAAAAACGAAAAGTATGGCGCTCTACGAGCGTGCTGGCTTGCGCGCGCCCTTGGCGGGCTTCTTCCTGGCGCCACCCGCCGGTTTGCCGCGCAGGTGCAGCCCCCAGGTGACCAGCACCCACAGGTACGCCGCCAGCACGCTGTAGGCCGCCACCGCGGCCAGCGACAGCGGGGGTGCGGCGATGGAGCGCGGGTTGGCCATGGTCTCCAGCAGCTGGCGTGTGCCCGTGCCCAGCACCGGCATGGCCGCCGCGCTGCCCGAGCGCGCCATGCGCGCCGCCATGAAGATGAAGAACTCCATCAGCAACGCGCCGATGACCAGGCAGGCCAGCAGGGCCAGCAGTTGCGCAAACGCCCTGCGGTCGCCCTTGGCCAGGAAGTAGATGGCCGACACCAGCACCAGGGCGGGCAGCAGCAGGGCCAGGGCAGGCCAGGCGGACATGAGGAGATGCATCGGAAGAATCTGGGGGTCGAGAGGGGGCTGGCAGCGTCGGGGCTGCGGACTGCGAATGATAGAGGAGGCCCCCGGTCCCCGGCGGCCCCCATGGCGGGGCCCGCCCGTGCCATGGCTACGGGTGCGCGTCTGCCACAGCCGTGTTGTCGTGCTGCCCCTGGCGGAAGGTGTTCGGTGTGCAGCCCAGTAGCGCGCGGAACGAGGCGATGTACGCGGCGGGGCTCTCGAACTGCAGGGCGTGCGCGATGGCCTTGACCGGCCGGCCCGAGGCCAGCAGGTCGAGCGAGGCAATGATGCGCGCACGCTGGCGCCAGGCGCGAAAGCTCAGACCCGCCTCCGCCGTGAAGCGCCGGGTGAACGTGCGGTCGGACATGGCGGCCTCGGCCGCGAGTTCGTGCAGCGGGAGCTGCCACTGGTGGGCCTGCAGCAACAGCGCGAGCGCGCGCCGCAACCCTTCGCTGGCAGGCATCGGCAGGTGGGTGGGCAGGCAGGGCGTGTGCTGCAGCGTGTGCAGCAGCAGGGACACCATCAGCTGCCGCGTGGGGTGGTCGAACCCGCCGTTGAAGAGCCCCAGCACCAGCTGCTGGATCAGCGGCGACGCGACCACGGCGTGCACCTCGTCCCGGCGGGCAAACGATGCGCACTGCGCCACCAGCGCCGGCTGGCAGTACACCGTGCGCAGGTCGGTGGCAGAGAGCACTTCGATCGCATGGGGGTGGTGCGGGGGTACCCACAGCGCGCGCTGCGGCGGCACGGTCCAGCGCGCGTGGGGTGTCTCCACCAGCATCACGCCCCGCGTGGCAAACACCAGCTGGCCGCTGCGGTGCTGGTGCACGGGCAACCGTGTGCCCGCCGCGTGCGTTTTGGCCAGCGTGGCCCACAGGCCGGCGTCTTGGCGTTCTGGCGATGTTTGTTGGCGTTCTGGTGCTGACATGCCGTCCTATTATGAAACCACCTTCTCGCCACACCTCCCCAAAAACCGCCCCCAGCCCATGCACACCACCACCTTCCTTGTCCATGCCGGCCGCGAGACGGCCCACGCCGTCCAGGCCATCAACCCGCCGCTGGTGCGGGCCTCGACCGTCGTGTTCGACACCCTGGCCGCCTACAAACACGCGCACCACCAGACCGTGTTCGACTCGCCGCGCTACGGCCGCTCGGGCACCTCCACCACGTTCGAGCTGCAGCGCTGCATGGCCGCGTTGTCGGGCGCAGAAACCTGCCTGGCCACGGCCAGCGGGCTGGCGGCCATCGTGGCCGTGCTGAGCGCCCATGCCGGGCCGGGCCGCCACCTGCTGCTGAATCAGGGCGTCTATGGGCCCACGCGCATCTTCTGCGACCAGGAGCTGGTGCCGCAGGGCACCACCGTCGAGTACTTTCCGGAAGGCGCCGACATCACGCCCTACCTGCGGGACAACACCAGCCTGGTCTACATCGAGACCCCCGCGTCGCTGACCATGGAGATGCTGGACGCGCGCGCAGTGTGCGCGGCGGCGCGCCAGCGCCACATCCCGGTGGCGGTGGACGCCACCTGGGGCACGCCGGTGTTCCTGGATGCCCACGCCCTGGGCGTGCACATCGCCATCCATTCGGCCACCAAATACATCAACGGGCATTCCGACCTGATGCTGGGGCTCATCACGGGGTCGCACGCAGACCTGGCCAGCACCCGGCGCTTTTGCGACCGCAGCGGCGCACATGCGGCGCCCGATGTGTGCTGGCTAGCGCTGCGCGGCCTGCGCACCCTGGCAGTGCGGCTCGAACGGCACCAGCAGACCGCCTTGGCGACGGCCCAATGGCTGCAACAGCAGCCGCAGGTCCGGCGCGTGCTGTTCCCGGCACTTCCCTCCGACCCGGGCCACGCGCTCTGGCGCGCGCAGTTTTCGGGCGCTGCGGGGCCGTTCACCTTCGAGCTGGCGCCATGCAGCGAAGCCGCATTTGCGGCGTTCATCGACGCGCTTGCGCTTTTCAGCCTGGGCACGAGCTGGGGCGGTTACGAAAGCCTGGTGTTGCCCGCCGTGCCCTACGACCTGCGCCACCTGGCCACGCTGCCCGACGAGGGCCGCCTGGTCCGCCTGCATGTGGGGCTGGAAGACGCCGCTGACCTGCGCGCGGATCTGGCACAAGCGCTCAGCGGTCTGGGCTGACAGCCCCCTGGCTCGCCACGAAGTCCACCACCGACTGCAGCACATCGGGCTGCTGCAGGATCTTGCGGTGCCCCAGCCCCTCGGTGGCGAGCAGCGTGGCGCCCGGGATGTGGTCGCGGTAGGCCTCGCCGTCGGCAAAGCGGTTGATGCGGTCGCCCCGGTCGTGCACGACCAGGGTGGGCAGGGTGATGCGTGGGCCCACGGCCGGGGGCTCGAACTGGCGCATCAGGATGCCCTCGCGGGCCTCGATGCGCCGCTGCATCGCGGCACGCGTGCGTTCGGACAGGCCGAACACCTGCGCAAACAGGCGCGTGTATTCGTGGGGCGATGCGGGCGGCGCCAGCAGCACCAGCCGCCCGGTGGCCAAGCCCCGGCTGGCTGCATGGGCGGCCGCATTGGCGGCCAGCGAATGGGCCACCACGGCGCGGGGCGCCGAGTCCTGCGCATGCAGGCGCGCGGTGGTGTATTCAATGGCGCGCGCAAACTGCGGCAGGTTGCTCACACGGCCCCGGCTGCCACCGTGCGCGGGCAGGTCCACCAGCACGGGGCGTAAGCCCCGCGCGGCCAGTGCGTCGGCCAGCGGCAGCATCTGGCGCGCATGCCCGCCCCAGCCGTGCAGCAGCAACACCGCCGGACCATGGGGCTGGGCGCTGGGGGTGTACAGCGTGATCTCTGCGTCTTCGAACGGCCAACGTTCGGTGCGCCAGCCGCTGGCCGGTGCCGCCTGGTGGCCGGGTTTGCGCAAGGGCAGCGGCGTACCAAACAGGCGGTAGGCCGCGCGCACGGCCAGGGCGGGCCACAGGCGCTCGGTGGCACCCAGCGCCAGGCGCAGCAGCCGCAGGGCCGGATGCCCGCCGTAGAAGTTGGACGTGGCTTGCAGGGCAGTCGATGGGTTCATGGTGGGGCTCCTGAAGGGTTGGGGTTGGCACGCGTCTGGCGGTGGGTCGGCGCGTGGTGAAAGGTCAGTAGAAGATCCAGTCCCGGTTGCTGCGTGGGAGGCTGGCGAGTGTCTGGCGCACCGCATGGACGGCGCCCGCTGCGGCCACGATGGCCGCCATGCCCAGGAAGATGAAGAAGCTCAGCATGGTGTTTCCTTTCTTCGCACGGTTGTGCGAAATTGGGACAAAGAAGAACAAGAGGTATCCATCGCGCGAGAACACGGAGAGCGGGAGGATCAGGCGGTCTGATAACTCTTGACGAGGCGCGCCCAGGACGCCTCGGTGCGTGGCACTGCCTGCGGATCGCGCAGGAAGCGGACGTCGTGCAACAAGCCCATGATCATGGAATAGATCTCGCCCACCAGCTGTTCCTGTGGGGTGTCGGCGGGCAGGTGCCCGGCCTCGATGGCCTGCAGCACAGTGCGGCGCAGTGCCGCGCGCCAGCGGGTGATCTCGGAGTGCAGCAGGTCGCGCAGCTCGCCTTCGCGGTCGTCCAGCTCGAAAGCGCCCGCGGTGTAGATGCAGCCGGTGAACGCCTCCACATCGCGCGTGCGTGCAATCCAGCGGCGCACGATCTCGTTGAGGCGTGGCAGGCCCTTGGGGTGCTGCATGGCAGGCACAAACACATCCGCCAGAAAGCGGCGCCCGAACTCCTCGATCACGGCCTTCTGCAGCGCCTCGCGTGAGCCGGCGCGCGAGAACACGCCGCTCTTGGACAGCCCCACGCGGTCGGCCACGGCCTGCAGCGTGATCGACTCCAGCCCTTCGGCCGCAGCCAGGTCCAGCGCGGCGCCCACAATGGCGGCGCGGGTGAGTTCTGATTTCTGGGTCTTGGCATCCATGGGGCGAAATTTAGCACAACTGTGCGAAATAAACCAACCCCTGTTGTCAGCAGTGTTTTGGAAGCCGGTAGCGCGAAGAGCCCCGGTGCGCCGCCGGGGCTCTGCAGCGCGTCACTGGGCCAGGGCCGCGATCTGCACGGAAGTCAGCGCCCCGCTGTAGAGGCGGAAATCCTGCATGCGGCCCGCAAAGTACGGGTCGGACCCGTACTGCGCGCGGCCCAGCCAGTTCTGGGTGGTGGCGCCCAGCTGGTGGGGTGCGAAGGGCGCATCCGCAAGGGTGCCGGTGGCCTGCCCGTCCACAAAGAGGGTCACGGTGTTGCCCCGGCGGGTCACCGCCAGGTGCACCCACCGGCCCGTGCCCAGCGCCACCGAGGACGTGACGTTTTCCTCGCCGAAATAGGTGGTGCCAGTGGAGGCAAAGCGCAGCGTGCTGGTGTTGGCGAGCAGTGCCAGGTAGGCGATGTCGCTGGAGCCGATGTCAAACACGCGGGCGTTCCCGGCGCTCGCGCTTTGCCGGTAGACCCAGACTGCGACCGTGAAGTCGGCCATGTCTTTCATGATGCCCGTGGGCAGGGCCACGTGGCCGCTGGTGCCGTCGAGGGCCACGGCGCTGCTGCCCGCCGTGCGGCCCGTGCCCCACGACGTGCCGCCCACCAGGCGGCCATGCAGCGCGTTGCCGCTCTGGTCTGTGGCCGTTGTGCCGTTGCCTTCGTTCAAGGGCAGGTGCAGCCTCAGCTGCGGCGCGGTGGCGACGCTGCGCACTTCGGCACCCGTGAGCCGCCCCGTTGGGGTGACTGCCACGATGCGGTAGTGCCAGGTGCCGGCGCCGGGTGTGTCGGTATGGGTGCGTTCCTCGCCCACGGTGGTGAGTGTGGTGAACGGGCCCGACGCTGCGGGTGCGCGCTGCACCTCATAGGCCGTGGCGTAGGCGCTGCCCCACCACGACAGCAGTACCCGGCCGTTGACGAGGTAGGCCGTGAGCCCGCTGGGCGCGGCGCCCTGGGCGATGGGCGGGAGCGAGAAGGTCAGGGTGCCCATGCCGGGGTCATCCCCTGTGCCGCGCGGCTCCGGCCGCAGCTTGGCCGCAAGTGCGGTCACGTAGGGCGCGGAGAGTCCTTTGCGGTTGACGTAGTGGTTGTACAGCACTTCCCAGCAGGGGCGATGGTTCGGACGGCTGGCCGCTGACACGGCGGTGAAGACGCCCTGTCGGTTGGCATACCGGAAAAACGGCAACGTCGGGTACACGCCACCCGCATCGGCCAGGTTGCTGGCCGCCACGTATTCGGCGGCCGAGAGCAGCCGGTTGTTCCAGTAGCCGTACAGATCGTCGCCCTGCGACCAGGCCATCTCGCACAGCGCCCCGCACAGCGACATGCCGAGCGTGGCATGCCCCTGGTCGCGCCCACTCTCCTGCCATTGCCCCAGGTGCCCAGGGTGGATGGCGTAGACGTTGTGAGCGGCCGCGCCATTGCCCCGGCCGCTCTTGTAGTAGTTGATGGCCTCGTTGTACAGGTCGCGCCGGTCACAGCAGATGCCGATGGCCATGATGGCGTTGATGTTGCACAGATCCCAGTTGGCCCAGTAGTTGGTGATGTTGGCGCCGTTGTGTTCCACCAGGAAGCGGCGGCTCAGCGGGTAAAACACTTCCAGCAGCAGTTTCTGGAACCGGGCCAGGCCTTCGGGCGACCAGCCGGAGTAGCTGCGCAGGAGTTCCACCGTGTTGGCCCACTGGTAGCCGTAGATGCCAGCGGCGAGGTAGCGGTCCGCATTGCCGGTGAGCGTGGTCATGGTGCTCGACCACGCATCCAGGAAAGCCACGGCACGGTCGGCATAGGCATTGTCCTGGGACACCTTCCAGCGCAGCGCCAGCTGGTAGGCCCGCTGCATGTCCTTGATCATGGTGCCGAAGTTCTGCCCATCGCCGCCACGGATCACCACGGCCAGCGGGTGGGGCCACATATCGCCGTTCAGCGAGGAATGCCCTGAAAACTGAAGCGCGTTCCAGCCACTCACCCAAGGCGCAGCGTTCTCGGCAATCTTGGCGCGCATGCGCGCAAAGTCAGCATCCGTGTGCAGCCCGCCCGGGTGCACAAAGGCACTGGGGGCTGGTGGCGGTGGCGGTGGCGGTGGCGGTGGCGGTGGCGGTGGCGGTGGCGGTGGCGGTGGCGCCGCAGGAGGCGGCGGTGCGGCGGGTGGGGGTGGCGCAGCAGGCGGAGGAGGGGGCGCAGGTGGAGGGGGCGAAGCAGGTGGCGGTGGCGCGGTGGGTGGTGTAGAGGGTGGTGCGGTGGTAGGGGGGGCCGTTGGGGCTGGCGGCGCTGCGGGAGAGGGCGGCGTGGTGCCGGGCGTCGGCGCGGGTGGAGGTGCATCCCCCCCAATCGGCGCCGAACTGGTGGGTGGCCCGTTGGTGGCGTCGGCCGGGTTGCCGCCACAGGCCACCAGCGTGCCTGCCAGGGGCATGGCGGCCATGCCCTTGAGAACGCGGCGCCGCACCGCGAAGTTCTTGTTGTTGTGATTCATGTGTCTGGATAGGTATCCGCCGGTAGGGGCGGGCAATGGCACACAGCCATGCGGCCAAAAGGGGATGCAATGCAAATCTTGTGCCGGTGCGATGTTTCTGCTAGCCAGTCGCCCATACGGAGGGCGGCTGGGCGCTGACCGCGGCGCTGGGGCAAAGCGTGTTTCCATTTTTGTCAGACCGAGGCCCGGGGTGGCGAAGACCGCACCACGGCGCCCCGTGTCAAGCGGGCGACGGGCCCGTCTGGCCGGGCGGCGGTGGCACTGGTACGCTGCGTCGCCATGGAGACAACACCAACCACCCCGCCTTTCATTCCCCAGATCCGGCTGTACCAGAACTGGCTTCGCGACGAGCGCGGGCTCGCGTTCGACAGCTATGACGCCCTGTGGCGCTGGTCCACCACCGAGCTGGACGCCTTCTGGCAAAGCGTGTGGGACTACTTCGAGATCGAATCTCCCACGCCCCACACCGCCGTGCTGGGCAAGAACACCATGCCCGGCGCCCAGTGGTTTCCGGGTGCCCAGGTCAACTACGCGCGGCAGGCGCTGCGCCATGTGGACGCCGCCCACGCCGCCGGCCTGCCCGCCATCATCAGCCGCAACGAAAAAGGCCATCACCGCGAGTTGAGCTGGCCCGAGCTGCGCCGCCAGGTCGCGTCGCTGGCCCTGCACCTCAAGGCCCAGGGCGTGTCGCCCGGCGACCGCGTGGCTGCCTACCTGCCCA
This sequence comes from Acidovorax sp. Root267, assembly GCF_001429215.1. Taxonomy (NCBI): domain Bacteria; kingdom Pseudomonadati; phylum Pseudomonadota; class Betaproteobacteria; order Burkholderiales; family Comamonadaceae; genus Acidovorax; species Acidovorax sp. Root267. The sequence goes on along the minus strand of NZ_LMJC01000012.1, from coordinate 267,839 downwards.
ATGTGCCTGAGGCGATGATCGCCTTCCTGGCCACGGTGAGCATTGGCGGCGTGTGGAGCATCTGCGCCCCTGACATGGGGACGCATGCGGTGCTCGACCGGTTCCGGCAGATCGAGCCCAAGGTGCTCATCAGCGTGGATGGTGTGACCTACGGCGGGCGTGACCACGACCGCACGGGCGTGCTGGCCGAACTGCGCGCCGACCTGCCCAGCGTGCAGCACGTGGTGCTGCTGGGCAATCTTGATGCTTCTGTTTCGATAGCTGATTGCGCAGTCTGGAAAAGCGCCACAGCCCAAAATGATGCTGAGACCGCAGCCTTCGAGCCGATGTGGCTACCGTTCGACCACCCGCTGTGGATCGTCTATTCCAGCGGCACTACGGGGCTGCCCAAGCCCATCGTGCACGGCCATGGCGGCACGGTGCTGGTGGCACTGCAGCTCAAGGTGCTGCACAACGACATCGGCTGCAGCTACGCGCCCAACAGCTTCGGCGAGCGCTACCACTGGTACAGCTCCACAGGCTGGGTGATGTGGAATGCGCAGCTCTCGGGTTTGCTGTCGGGCACCACCTGCGTGATCTACGACGGCAACCCGGGCGGCAGCAAGGAGAACCCCGACTGGGGCGTGCTGTGGCACTTTGCGGCCGAGACGGGGGTGACCTTTTTCGGCGCGGGCGCGGCGTTTTTTGCCAACTGCATGAAGGCGGGCATCACGCTCGCGGACTATGGCGACTTGACGCGCATCCGCGCGCTGGGCACCACGGGTTCGCCGCTGTCGCCTGAGGTGCAGGAGTGGGGCACGGCGCAGTTCGAGGCGCTGGGCACGCACGACATCTGGTGGAACAACATCTCCGGCGGCACCGACTTCTGTGGCGCCTTCATCGGCGGCAACCGCGAGATGCCACAAGTCGCTGGCGAGATGCAGTGCCGCATGCTGGGCGCGGCTGTGGAGTCGTGGGACGCCGAGGGCCGTCCCGTGCAGGACGTGGTGGGCGAGCTGGTCTGTGCGCAGCCGATTCCGTCGATGCCGCTGTACCTGTGGGGCGACAAGGATGGCAGCCGCTACCTGTCGAGCTATTTCGACATGTACCCTGCAGGCCACGGCCGCCAGCCCGGCGGTGGCGACGGCCCCGCCAGCATGGGCGCGGTCTGGCGCCATGGCGACTGGCTCAAGATCGGCGCCAACGGCGGCTGCGTTATCTACGGCCGCAGCGACGCCACCATCAACCGCCACGGCCTGCGCATGGGCACGAGCGAGATCTACAGCGCGGTCGAATCGCTGCCCGAAGTGCTCGACAGCCTGGTGGTGGACCTGGAATACCTGGGCCGCGAGAGCTACATGCCGCTCTTCGTCGTGCTGCGCCCCGGCAACGTGCTCGACGATGCCCTGCGCGCGCGCATCAATGGCGCCGTGCGCACGGCGCTGAGCCCGCGTTTTGTGCCCGACGACATCTTTGCCGTGGCCGAGGTGCCGCGCACCTTGAGCGGCAAGAAGCAGGAGCTGCCCATCAAGAAACTGCTGCTGGGCCAGCCGATCGAAAAGGTGGTGAACAAGGACGCGATGGCGAATCCGGGGTGTCTGGACTGGTATGTGGCGTTTGCGGCGCAGCGGGCGAAGTCGATGCAAAAAACATAGCTACCTGCGCTTTGGGGAAAAGCGCAGGAGCCTGTTTTTATTTGAAATTGTCCTATCCGTGGGGTGCCTGGCCGTCCTTGGTTCCAGCCGCCCTGTTTCTCCTGACTGCTCGCCTCAGGGCGTGACGCCATGCCAGTGCCGCCGCGCAAGGGCCGCCCCGCCGCGCTGGCGGCGTCCCCCTTCAGGGGGAAGGCGCGCAGCGCCTCAGGGGGTTAGTCAAGTTTCGCGCCGGACGCCTTGATCAATCGCTCCCACACCGGTCGCTCCTTGGCAATCGCGGCGGAAAACAGCGCGGGTGAGCTGTTCTGCACATCAAACCCCATGGCCGCGATGCGTTGGGCTACGTCGGGCAACTGCGTGGCCTTGCGCACCTCAGCAGCAATGCGCTCCAGGATGGGCGCGGGTGTGCCGGCCGGTGCGCCGAACGCCAGCCAGCCCGCCACACGGTAGGCCTCGTCGTTCAGGCCCTGCTCGGCCAGCGTGGGCACGTTGGGCAGGGTGCCCATGCGGTGTTCGCCGCTCACGCCGATGGCCTTGAGCTTGCCCGCGTCGATGTGCGCCTTGACCTGCAGCGCGCTCGCAAACGCGATCTGGATCTGGCCGCCCAGCAGGTCCTGCACCATGGGCGCCTCGCCCCGGTAGGCCACGTGGCTCATGTCGGCGTTCTGCGTGAGGCTCATGTAGGCCCCGGCCAAGTGCGGATACGCGCCCGTGCCATACGAGCCATAGGACACCTTGCCCTTGTTGGCCACCACGTACTTGAGCAGCTCGGGCCCCGTGGCTGCGGGCACGCTGGGGTGCGCCACCAGCACCAGCGGCGCAATCGCAATCTGGTAGATGGGCGCGATGTCGCGCTCGGGGCTGTAGGGCAGCTTGGTGTAGAGGAACTGGTTGGTGAGCATCGAATTGCTCAGGCCCAGCAACAGCGTGTAGCCGTCGGGCGCAGCCTTGGCCACCGCATCGGTGCCGATGATGCCGGCCGCACCGGGCTTGTTGTCGATGACCATGGGCTGGCCCAGCCCCACCGACATCTTCTCGGCCAGCACGCGCGCCAGGACATCGGTGGCGCCGCCTGCGGCAAAGGGCACGATCACCTTGATGGGCTTGTTGGGGTAGGCGGGTGCCTGCGCAAAGACGGCCGTGCTGGTGCCGGTGCCGACACAGGCCGCAGCGGCGGCCAGCGCGGCATTGCCCAGCCAGTGGCGGCGGTTCATCAACGGATGGTGGAAGGGCATGCGCTGTCTCCTGTCGTGGTTGTTGTAAGAAGCAAAGAAACCGAACGGGCTCCGCCGTGCATGGTGGCGCGCCGGCAGGGGTCTGTCACGCGGGCTTATGCGGGTGGGTGATCGATTTCGGGCGCCGGGCCGCTGGCCACCGTGACGGTGAGAGGCAGGGGCGCGAGCACTTCGCGCAGGCGGGCCAGCAGCGCGTCCGTGTCGGCAGGGGCCGCGCTGGCAGACGTGACGGTCACGCGCACGGCGCTGTCGCCCTCGGGCTGCACCCGGGGGCGGGGCTGGCCCAGGGCGTCGGCGCACACGCTATCGACCAGCGCCTGCACCGTGTGGCAGGCCGCGCGCTGGCGCAGATCGGGCTTGTAGATCTTGCCCACATTGGTCACCGGCATGGTGCCCAGCACCTGCACCCAGCGCGGGCGGGCGACGGCCTCGTCCACGCGCTCGGCGGTGAAGGCCAGCAGCTCGGCCTCGGTGGCCTCAGCGCCCGGCACCAGCGTCGCATAGGCCACAGGCAGCTCGCCCGCATAGGCATCGGGCGCACCCACCGCGGCGGCAAGCTGCACGGCGGGGTGGGCACCCAGCGCGTCCTCGATCACCTTGGGGTCGATGTTGTGGCCGCTGCGGATGATGAGGTCCTTGGAGCGGCCGCTCAGGTGCAGACGGCCCTCTCCATCTACAAAGCCCAGGTCGCCCGTCGCCAGCCAGCCATCGGGCGTGAAGGCCTTGGCCGTGTCGGCTGCATCCAGAAAGCCCGAGAACAGGTTGGGCGACTGGAACAGCACCATGCCGGGCTCACCGGGCGGCATGTCCTGATCAGACGCATTGCCGTGCGCATCCAGCGCCACGATGCGCAACTGCGTGTACGGCAGCGGCCAGCCCACGCAGCCCGCGGGCGCGTGCACGCCGGGCGGGGTGATGGTGGAGATGCCGGCCATTTCGGTCATGCCCAGGCTTTCGTGGATGTGCAGGCCAAACAGCCGCTCAAACCGTGCCGCCAGCTCGGGCGCGAGGATGGCCGCGCCCGTGCGGCAGTAGCGCAGCGTGGAGATGTCCGCCCCCTCCAGCGGCACATTGGCCAGCGCCGCCAGCACCGTGGGCACGGCGGACAGGTAGGTGCAGTGGTAGTGCTCCACCAGCCGCCAGTAGTTGGCGATGACCTGCCGGTTGCGGAACAGTCCGGTGGTCGGGATGATGGTTTCCACCCCGGCCGACAGCGCCGCCAGCGAGCCCGGCAACACCCCCGCCACATGGAACAGCGGGTAGCCGTTGATGCCCACGTCCCCGGGCGTGATGCCCTGCATCTGCACGCAGCCCCACGCCGTGAATACCTGTGCACCGTGGCTGTGGCGCGCGAGCTTGGGCGCACCCGTGGTGCCCCCGGTGTGGAAGTAGGCGGCGATATCGCTGGCCACGATGTGGCGGCCGCTCACCAGATGGTCGCCGGGGTGCTGCAAACGCTCGGCCAGGTCCACCACTCCCTCGGGCAGCGGGCCCGCAGCACCGGGGGCTTCGTCGTGGGGCGCCACGCGCAGCAGTGTCGTCAGGGTGGGCACCATGCCCATCAGGCGCTGGGCCTTGCTCCAGTAACCCACATCGCCTTCGGCGCCATAGGCGATCAGCACCTTGGCGTGCGCCAGGGTCATCATGGCTGCGATCTTCTCGTCGGTGAGCATGGGGTTGAGCGGCTGCACAATGCCCGCCGCCTCGCCCCCCCACAGCGCCAGGTGGTATTCCAGGCAGCCGGGCAGCAGCACGGCCACGGCGTCTTGTGGGCCCACGCCCAGCATGTGCAGCAGGTTGGCCGTCTGGTGGATGCCGCAGAGCAGTTGTGCGTACGACCAGCGGATGGATTCGTCCGCCGGGTCGGCCGTGGGCAGAAAGGTCAGCGCCGTCTTGTCGCCAAACGCATGGGCGGCGTTGCAGAAGATTTCGTAGGTGCTTTGTACCGGCAGCGCCGTACCCAGCGGCCGGGCTTCGAGCCGCTGCACGTCCTGCAGGCTGCGCACCGGGGCGGTGGGGGCAAACGGAGGGTTGCGGGGCGGCGCTGACGTGGTTCGGGGGGCTGCGGGGGTGGTGGTCATGGGGTCGGCAGTGAACGGATCAGGCATTGTTGGGCTACCCGGCCTTCCTGACAATCGCCGGGCGTCCCCGCCGGGACGCGCTGCGGAGCGGTACCCCTGCCCGGTATCGCCGCTCCGCCGGGCGGGCGGTGTGCCTACAGAAAACGCCGTGCACAGCCGCTCATAATGCGGCGTCCTGAGAACGTAACCACGTTCTCGCCTGCATGGCGCGACCGGAGCCCTCGACATGAACACACCCCAACATCCCAAGCGTTTCTCCATGATCCGCGAATTCCACCTGGCCGACTGGTTCACGTTGGGCAACGCGGTCTGCGGCGTGGGGGCGCTGTTCTCGTCGATGACCTACCTGGAAACCGGCGACGTGGTGCACGTGTATTTCGCCTGCGCCCTGGTGCTCGCCGCGCTGATCTTCGATGTGCTGGACGGCCGCATCGCCCGCTGGCGCCAGAAGAGTTCGGCCATGGGCCGCGAGCTGGATTCGCTGGCCGACGTGATCTCGTTTGGCGTGGCCCCGGCCATCATTGCCTATGGCTGCGGCATGCAAGGCCTGTACGACCGCATCGTGCTCGCCTACTTCGTGGCCTGCGGCGTGTCGCGTCTGGCGCGCTACAACGTCACGGCCGAAACCCTGTCGGGTGACGACGGCAAGGTCAAATATTTTGAAGGCACGCCCATCCCCACCTCCATCGTGCTGGTGGGCCTGCTGGCACTGGCCGCCTGGCTGGGCGCCGTGCGCGAGAGCCTGTGGTTTGGCAAGGTGCTGATCGGCGGCTTCACGCTGCACCCGCTGGTGCTGCTGTTTGCGGTATCCGGGTCGTTGATGATCAGCCGGATTCGGATTCCCAAGCTCTGAGCCACTGCCTGGCTCGTCCTGCCGTTCTGGATGTTGAATACCATGGCACTTCAAAAAATCGCAGCGTTTTCCGACGGCACACAGGGCGGCAACCCCGCCGGTGTGTGGATCGGTGACGAGCTGCCCGCCCCTGCCGACATGCAGCGCATTGCCGCCGAGGTAGGCTTCTCTGAAACCGCGTTCGCCGCCCCGCTGGGCGATGGCCGCTGGCGTGTGCGCTATTTTTCGCCCGAGAGTGAGGTGCCCTTTTGTGGCCATGCCACCATTGCCCTGGGAGCCGCGCTGGCGCAGCGCGAGGGCGACGGTGTGTTTGTGCTGTCACTGAGCCAGGCCGAGATCACGGTCGAAGGCCGCCGACAGGGCGAGCTGGTGCAGGCGGCGCTGCAGTCACCGCCCACGCACAGCGGGCCGGTGCCAGCGGCGCTGCTGGCCGATTCCCTGTCCCTGTTCGGCCTCAGCGCGGCCGATCTGGACCCGCGCATCCCGCCTGCACTCATCCATGGCGGCGCCAACCACCTGGTGCTGGCCTTGCGCAGCCGTGCGACGTTGGCGGCCATGCACTACGCGCTGGACGCCGGCCGCTCGCTCATGGTGAATGCCGGGTTGGTCACCATCGTGCTGGTGTGTGTGGAGTCAGACCGCCTGCTGCACACCCGCAATGCCTTTGCCTCGGGCGGCGTGCTCGAAGACCCGGCCACGGGCGCTGCCACCGCCGCGCTGGCGGGCTACCTGCGCGACCTGGGCTGGCCACACGGCGGCGCCATCGATGTGGTGCAGGGCGAGGACATGGGCATGCGCTCGCGCCTGCGCGCCGAGGTGGGGCCGGTGGCGGGCAGCTCCATCCGCGTGTCGGGCACGGCACGGTGGATGGGCGACGGGGAATGATTTGGCATTTGCTATATATTTTATAGCTATTGACGCTTGATGATAAAGCGCTAGACCTCGTTTTTAATCAGAAATCGGCTGTACGGGGACTGCTTCGGAAGGCGCTGATGCTTCCATCTCTTCCCTGAGCCACTGCACAAAACGCAGGGTCTCCGGCGACGGGTCCGGGGCCGTGCCGAAGTAGTGCCGGGTCAGCGGCAACCGCAAGGTGGGCAAAGGCGACACCAAGCGCCCCGACGCCAGGTCGTGCGTGATCAGCGACACCGGCGCCACGGCAAAGCCCAGCCCGTCCACGGCGGCCTGCAGCACGAAGTGCAGGTGATCAAACTGCAGGCAGCCGGCAGGCTGGAGCGCTGGCGCGTTCACCTGCTTCTTCCAGCTTTCCCAGTCCTTGCTGCGCGACTTGGACAGCAGCAGCACGTGGGAAGACAACGCCTCGGGCCGCGTCACCGGGCGCTGGGCGAACAGGGCAGGCGACCCCACCACCAGTGCCTCGTCCTCCAGGAACGGATGGACCTGCAAACCCGGCGGCCACCCGCGCGGGCCGCGCCGCAGGGCCAGGTCGAAGGCTTCGGCCGCCTGGTCTGGCGCCAGGGTGCTGGTGATGACCTGGGGCTCGATGTCCGGATGTTGGGCCACAAAGCCCGGCAGCCTGGGGATCAGCCAGCGCACCGCAAAGCTGGGCCGCACATTGATCTTGACGCTGCGCAGCCTCGCGTCGCCGCGCAGCGACTGGGCGGCGGCGCCGATCTGCGCCAGCGCGGGCCCGACCTGCGCATGGAACTGGTGGCCCGCCGCCGTGAGCAGCACCTGCCGCGTCTTGCGCTCGAACAGCTCCACGCCCAGGTGGGATTCCAGCGCCTTGATCTGGCGGCTGATGGCGCTGTGGGTGACGTGCAGCTCCAGTGCGGCGCGGGTGAAGCTCTGGTGGCGCGCCGCCGCCGCAAAGGCGCGGACCGCGTTGAGCGGGGGCAGGCGGGGTGGCATGTGTGCGATTTTGTCACGCATGGGGCGCCGCAATATCGTTTGTCGCGCCCGGTGCCGCCGCGCACCATGCGGGCCATGCCACAGCCTTCAGCCAACACCTCGGTCTCAGACCACCACTCGCGCTGCGCCGCCTTGGCGCTCGGCCTTGCACTGCCTGGGGACACGGTGTTCTACCTGCTCCTGCCGATGTTTGCCCCGGCGTTTGGCGTCACCCTGTTCGAGGCCGGCATTCTGCTCGCCGCGAACCGCCTGGTGCGCATCGCGGGCTACGGGGCGGTGGCGCGGTTCTACGCCCGCCATGGCGAGCGCCTCACCTGCTCGCTGGCCGTGCTGGCCGCCGCCGCGTGCGCGCTGGGGTACGCCACCCTCAGCGGGTTCATCGCCTTGTTGGGCCTGCGGCTGCTGTGGGGCCTGGCGTTTGCGGCGCTGAACCTCGCCACGCAGGCGCTGGCCACGGCCGAGCCCGTGGGCGCAGCGCGCCGCGCGGGGCAGTCGCGCGCCTTTGCAGCGCTGGGGCCCATGCTGGCCCTGCCTGCTGGGGGTGTCTGTGCGCTCTGGTGGGGGCCCCGGGCGATCTTCTGGGTGTTTGCCGCCGTCGCGTTGTGCGCCTTGCTGCCCACGCGGCATTTGCCCGCCCAGCCGCATGCTCTGCCGCCACCGCCAAAGCGCTGGGACAAGTTGCCGGGTCGCCTGGACCGTTTTTCGTTCGTTGAGGGGTTGGTGCTGGACGGCCTGTTCATCATCGGCTTGTCGTACCTGGGCCGCGATGTGCTGTCGGGCCATCCGGTGGTTGTGGCGGGGATGCTGCTGTCGGTCCGCTATCTGGCCGAGATCGTGCTGAGCGCGTTGGGCGGCGACCTAGCCGAGCGCTACGGCGCCGAAGTGCTGCTCGTGGGTTTCGCCGTGCTCACGTCGCTGGCCCTGGTGGGTTTTGGCCTGGGGTGGCTGTGGACCAGCGCACTGGCCATCGTGATTTTGCGGGCCCTGCTGCTACCGCTGTTGCCGCCGCTGGTCGCGCGCCGCACACCGGGGCCGGGGCGCATCCAGGCGCTGGCGACACGGTCGGTGTGGCGGGACCTGGGCGCCGGTGCGGGCCCGGTGCTGGCGGGTGTGCTGCTGCCCATTGCACCCTCTGCCTGGGTGTATGGCGTTGCAGCCTTGCTGCTGTCGGCCACGGCCATCGCCTGCTGGGTGCCGCGCGGCGATTGATCGTCTGCGCATCGACCATCGCTCTTTCTCACAAACCCTCTATTTTTTGGAGAACTCCCCTTGGACATCCACACCACCCTGATCCGCTGTGCCGGTGGCACGGTCGACCTGCCCGTGCGGCCCATGAACCACCGCAGCGATGGCGGGCACGTGCTTGTCCACCCTCCGCGCCCCGTCTGGGACCGCAGCGAGCTGACGCCCCAAGAGCTGGGGCATTGGTCGTGCCTGGTGGCTGCTACGGGCCGGGCCATGCTCGACACCTTGCCGCAGCTCGCTGGTGGCTGCCTGAACTACTGGGAGGCGGGCAACAACGCGCTGAACCCGCTGGCCCACCCCTAGAGCCTGTTCAAAGTCTTTTTGGAGATCGCATTGGAGTGCAATCGGGATGAGTGGATGCTTCGGATGCGCCGCATGGGCTCGTGCCCATGCAAGCAGCCGGGGCTTCCAATCGCCCGATTTCACTCCAACCCTTCGGGCAAGTGCCTTGCCGGGCGGTCTGCGGCGTTGCGGCGCTTGTTGATAGCCAAGCTATCAACTGCGCACCGCGCCTTGCATCCCATCCCGGCAAGGTACTTGTGCGACTCCAAAAAGACTTTGAACAGGCTCTGAGGCCCAAAACCCCCACGCTGCACCGCAAGATGCACCTGCACGTGTTCGGCCGAAGCCCCCGGGCCACCCACCCGGACTGGTTGTGGGGCGAACCGCCCCGGTTTCCGAATTTTGCGCAGTCTGAGGCTTGGACCCAGCAGTTCACACGGCTGGAGGACGATGAAGGCGCCGCGCTGGGTGTGCGCATTCAGGCGTTGCTGGATACACGGTATGCACTGAGTCGGGTTGACTGACGACACCCGCCAGCACACCAATTGCTATCAAAATTGCAGCTGCAAGTGCTTTTTTATCAAGCGTTAGGCGGTGTTTTTATGCAATCTCTTTTGCTACGGTTACTACGCGACCACAGGCCGCCGGTTCACCAGCACGATGCCTGCCGCCACCAGCACCAGTGCCGCCACCAGCCCGGGCGTCACGGGCTCACCCAGCCACAGCGCGCCAAATAGCAGCGCAAACACCGGCGTGAGGAAAACGAACACCGAGATCTTGGTCGCTGGGTAGTGCGCCAGCATCCACATCCAGGCGAGGTAGCTCACAAACGCGCCCACCAGCGCCTGCACCAGCAGCGAGCCCCAGGCAAAGCCGCTGAACTGCCAGACCCACGCCTCGCCCAGGCCCAGCGACAGCACGGGCAGTACCGCCGTGCTCACGCCCACCTGGTAGAACAGTTGCTTGGCCGGGGCCACGCGTGCCAGCGGCGTGGTGCGGATGACCACCGTGGTCAGCGCCCACATCAGCCCGGCCGCCAGCCCGAGCAGATCGCCCAGCCATGCCTGGGGCAGGGCGGCATTGGCGGGGCCCAGCAGCCCGTCGCCCAGCGCCAGCCCCACGCCCACAAACGCGGCAGCCAGGCCCAGCCACTGCCAGCCTTGCAGGCGCTCGCCAGGAATGAAGCGCGGCAGCAGCAGGGCTACCCAGAACGGCGAGGCGTACAGAAACACCGTGAGCCGCGAGGCGGTGGTGTACTGCAGGCCCAGGTAAATACACGCAAACTCGCCCGCAAACAGCGCCCCGGCCAGCAGCCCGGCGCGGGCTGCCCCGGCAGGCTCGGCCGCCGCCGACAGCCGCACGCCACGCCACAGGCACCAGGCCGCCACCGCCACTGTGGCCAGCGCAAAGCGCACAAAGGCCTGAAACACTGGCGCCAACTCGGCCACCGTGGCTTTGACCAGCACCTGCTGGAAGCCCCAGAACATGCAGCAAGTCAGCAACAGAGAGATGGCGAGGGCGTCGAGGTGGGGCTTGCGGGTGTGGGGCATGGCGCGGTGGTTCGCAGATCAGGCGATCAAGGGCAAGCCCAGGTGCCACTGCTGCGCGTGAACAGCGAACCTCCGTAGAACAGGGCATTGCCGTCGTTTGCCAAGGCCCATTGGACGCCGGAGCGCGCCATGACGGCCTGCCTGTGCCAGTTTGCGCTGCCATCGCGTGCAAACACAGCGATGTGCCACGCGGCGTTGCTGTAGGACCCTGCTGGCACGGGCGCTGTGTTCCAGGGTTCCGTGCTGCCGCAGGTGAGATCCCCGGTGCCGATGTTGAACTCTGCGGGCTGGTTGCCCGGCAAGTGATTGGCTTCGACAGCCAGGGTGTTGCCATCGCTGGACAGCTTCACCGTGCTGAACCGTGATGCGGCAATGTCCAGAAAATTCATGATCCCGGCGGGCAGGCGCGCTTGTTCGCTCCATGCGCCTTCAGGGCTTTGCACATAGACGTACAGGTACGGGGGTGTGGTGAACTGGGTTCTGGTGAATGCGCCACCATTCACGGCCAGTGTGCGGCCGTCGCCCGACAGGGCCATCGCCGACCCTACGGAGGTGGCAGCTGGCGCCAGATAGCTTTGGGGGGCCCACGCAGTGCCGGTGCGCAGGTACGTGAAAACGGCGTTGGTGTCGGAGCCTGCGGAACCCGAACGGCCCGTGACGGCGAGCACGTTGCCGTCGGCCGACAGCGCCGTGTTGTCCGCAATCACTTTGCAGGGCTGCGGGCATGCCGGGGGCGTCTGCGTCGCGTCCACCGTGGTTTGGAGGCTCCAGGTGGCGTTGCTGCGCTGGTATACCTGCACGGGCGGCGCGTCGGCATTGAAAAAACCGCTCACGGCCAGGGTGTTGCCGTCTGCGGACAGCACCAGCCGGGTCGCGCGAGACGAAAACATGGCCTGCTGCTGCCACGGATGGGCAGTCGAGCTGCGCGCGAAAATGTACAAATTGTCCAAGGCGACGGCCAACGTCAGTCCGTCCCGGGACAGGGATTCGAGGGAGGTATTGCCCACGGACGTCTTGAGGGGCGAGCGTCCTGTGGGGAATTCGTAGCTGATGCTCTTGGCAATATCGAACACCTGGGCCGCCGTGAACGCGCCACATCCCGTGGTGTTGCATGCACGCAAGCGGTAGGTCGCGTTGATGAAATCGGCATAGCGGTAACGGCCAGTGGTGAGACTGCCATTGAATTGCTGATTGAAGGAAGAGTAGGTGAAACCCTCCGCGTCGCCCATCCGGGCTTCAGGCTGGGGGCCTGGGCCATCAGGGTCGGTGAAGAGCTCGTAGCGGGTTGCCTCTGGCGTTGCCTTCCAGGAAAAAAAGGCAAACGAACCGACTGTGAAGTTCTCTGGAGCGGCCAGTGGGGTGGGCGTCTCGACAGGGCTGGAATCAGATCCACCCCCACAGCCTGCCAAGGCCAGCGCGGCACAGCTGAGTGCCAGCGCGGTGCGCAGGGCGCTCATGGCCTGAGGGGTTTCTCGGTGGGCTCTTTTCTGAGCAAGGGTCAAGTTGGCGTCATGCATACATGCTCTTTCTCTGAAGGGTGAAGTCGTATCCGCATACCTGTGGCGGGCCGTGGCGGGGGATTCCACCCTTCCCAAGGTGTTTCCCAGCAGGCTTGATCCAAATATATCTGCATTCCAGACTATCAAAATGATAGCTGTCGGCGCCGAATTAATAAGCGCAGCAGCACAGTTTGATACAAATAACGGCCCACCCTCGGGTGGGTCAGCACAATCTCCGCTGCCATCAGCGATTGCACCAGCAGCGAGCCCCGGGCCCCGGGCGAAGCCGCTGAACTGCCAGACCCAGGCCTTGCCCAGGCCCAGCGACAGCACCGACAGCACCGCTCTGCTCACGCCCACCTTGGTAGGGCAAACTGCTTGGCGGGGCCTAGACTGCTGCCAGAGCACGCTAAACAGGCGCTTACACAGGCCCACGGTACACTTTGCGCCTTCTGAAACGGTTCCCGCGCTCCTTTCCACACCCCATTCATGGCCCTTACGACGGCGGCGCAGTCCCGCACCAGCTTTGACCTCAAGAGCGCCTCGCTGCCCGTGGTGGCCGTGGTGCTCAAGACCACCGACGCCGCGCAGTTTGCCGCCGACCTGGCCGAGCGCGTGGCCGACGCCCCGGGCTTTTTTGACAACGACCCCGTGCTGATCGACCTGGCCGCCGTGCGCGAGGCCGAGGCACCCATCGACTTTGCCGCCATCGTGGCCGAACTGCGCAGCCGCAGCACCCTGCCCGTGGCCGTGCGCGGCGGCAGCCCCGCCCAGATGGACGCCGCGCGCGCCGCAGGGCTGGCCGCAGCGCCCGACGCACCGCCCGCCCGCGCGGAAGCCCCTGCCGCCCCCGTGCAGGAAGTGGTGCGCGAGGTGATCCGCGAGGTCGAGGTCGAAGTGGTGCGTGAGGTGCCCATGCCCGGCCCCGGCACCGTGGTGGTGGACAAACCCCTGCGCTCGGGCCAGCAGGTGTATGCACGCGGTGCCGACCTGGTGGTGATGGCCGTGGTGAGCTTTGGCGCCGAGGTGATTGCCGACGGCAACATCCACGTCTATGCCCCGCTGCGCGGCCGCGCGATTGCCGGTGCGCGTGGCAACACCGAAGCGCGCATCTTTTCGACCTGCCTGGAGCCCCAGCTGGTCTCCATCGCGGGCATCTACCGCACCACCGAAACCGAGTTGCCCGCCGATGTGCGCGGCAAGCCGGCCCAGGTGCGGCTCGACGGCGAGAAGCTCATCATCGAAGCTCTCAAGTGAAACACCCCCCCTATGTCGCTTCGCTCCTTCCCCCCGCTCTCGCAGCGCTACGCGCTGCGGGCAGGGGGACGCTCCCAGCGCGGCGGGGCGGCCCTTGCGCGGGAGCCCTGGTGTGGGCCATGCCCGTGTCAAGCGTTGCCCCGGTGCATGCACCACGAAAATTGATACTTCATTCATCATCAAACCCCTCAAGAGACCCCAACACATGGCCAAAATCGTCGTCGTGACCTCCGGCAAGGGTGGCGTGGGCAAGACCACCACCAGTGCCAGCTTTGCCACCGGCCTCGCCCTGCGCGGCCACAAGACTGCCGTGATCGACTTTGACGTCGGCCTGCGCAACCTGGACCTCATCATGGGCTGCGAACGCCGCGTGGTGTATGACCTGATCAACGTGATCCAGGGCGAGGCCAACCTGAACCAGGCCCTCATCAAGGACAAGCAGTGCGACAACCTGTTCGTGCTGGCCGCCAGCCAGACGCGCGACAAGGACGCCCTGACCCAGGACGGCGTGGAGAAGATCCTGAAGGACCTGGCCGAGATGGGCTTTGAGTACATCGTCTGCGATTCGCCCGCTGGCATCGAAAGCGGGGCGCTGATGGCCATGCACTTTGCCGACGAGGCGCTGCTGGTGACGAACCCCGAGGTGTCGTCCGTGCGTGACTCCGACCGCATCCTGGGCATGCTGGGCAGCAAGACCAAGCGCGCCATTGAAGGCGGCGAGCCCATCAAGGAGCACCTGCTCATCACACGCTACAACCCCAGCCGCGTGCAGGACGGCCAGATGCTGAGCCTGGAAGACATCCAGGACATCCTGCGCATCAAGCTGATCGGCGTGATCCCCGAGTCGGAAGTGGTGCTGCAGTCGTCCAACCAGGGCACACCCGCGATCCATGCCAAGGACTCGGATGTGTCCGAGGCCTACAAGGATGTGATCGAACGCTTCCTGGGCGCCACCGACAAGCCGCTGCGTTTCATCGACGCGGAAAAGCCAGGCTTCTTCAAACGCCTGTTCGGGAGCAAATAAGCCATGGCTTCTTTCCTGTCCTTCCTGCTCGGCGAGAAGAAGAAAACCGCCAGCGTCGCCAAGGAGCGGCTGCAGATCATCCTGGCGCACGAGCGCAACGGCCGCAACGCCGCCGAGCCCGACTACCTGCCCGCGCTGCAGCGCGAGCTGGTGGCCGTGATCTCCAAGTACGTCAAGATCAACCCCGAAGACCTCAAGGTGCACCTGGAGCGCCAGGACAACCTGGAAGTGCTGGAAGTCAAGATCGAGCTGCCCGACACGGTGCGTTGAAGGCTCGGTTTCGAGCCAAATTTGGCTCTGGCGCTTATCTGGTAAGCGCCAGTAGCTATCAAAATTGATGAATCCAGTGGGACCTGGCTAGCGCGAGTGCTTTGCCCACTTGCCTGCCAGCGCCTGCGCAATGCTCAGCCCGCGCTGCCCGGGCACCAGCGTGGCGGTCTCTCCGGCAGCGATGGTGCCGGGCTGGTCCACCGCTAGGTAGTAGCCGCAGCATCCGGCCAGGGCCATGGTGCGGCCCGCCTGCGCAAAACCCATGACGGCGTTGAACTTGAAGCATGGCTCGCGCGGCGCACTCACCCGCAGCACGCAGTGGGGGAAATGCCATTCATCGCCCACAAACACATCCGCTTCCAGCGGCCCGTCGATGGTGAGGTTCTCCCCCATGAAACCCGGGGGCAAGGTTTCATCGAACAGGCTCACGCCCCGTTCGCGGCGCTGTGCCTGCCAGAACGCGTAATGGGCGGCGGGATAGGCGTATATGGCCTTGCCCAGGCCACCGTGCACGCTCGGGTCTGCCTGCTCGTCCCCCGCCAGGCCCAGCGGGCCCACGGCCACCGGGCCGGCGATGGGCGCCTTGCCGATGGCGGTGAGCACCGAGCGTTCGCCCACCTTCAGGCGCCGGGCCAGGCCGATGTTCACGTGGCGCACGGCCACGGTGGGGGTCGTCACAGCGGGTGCTCGGTGTAGAACTTGCCCCCGTGGTACAGCAGGGGCGAGATGCCTTCGCGGTGCTCGCAGCGCTCGACCTCGCCCACAAAGATGGTGTGGTCGCCCTCCTTGTACTGGCTGCGGTTGAAGCACTCGAACGTGGCGGCTGCCCCGGCCAGCAACGGGGCACCGCTGATGCCGGGCCGGTGTTCCAGGCCTGCCCAGCGGTCGATGCCGCGCGTGGCAAAACGCTCGGCCAGCGCCTTCTGGTCTGCGGCCAGCACGTGGATGGCGTAGTGCGAGCCATCGGCAAAGGTGGGCAGGGTGCTGGCGCCGTGCGACAGGCTCCACAGCACCAGCGGGGGCGCCAGCGACACCGAATTGAACGAACTGGCCGTGAGGCCCACCAGGTCACCCGCTGCCGTGCGGGCCGTGACGATGGTCACGCCCGTGGCAAACATGCCCAGTGCATCGCGAAACTCGCGTGTGGAGAAGCTCGGTGGCAGGGCGAGGGCAGGGCGGGGGGGCGAAGGGTTCACAAAAGCGGTGCCAGCGGTGGCAGCAGGGGGGAGCAACTATTATCAGGCGCCACCCACCACCGCGCTGTTGCGGGGTTTACTTCCGTAAGACTTACGCAATTCGGGATGCAACAACCACCTGGCGTGGGGGCGAGCTGCCTGCCTGAAACCCGTTGTGCGTAAGTCATTCCTGTTCCGCTTTCCACTGCATGGCTGTCCTTCCTACCTTCACCGCCCTGGGCTCCGGCCCCACCGTGCTCATGCTGCACGACGCCGATGGCGACCACCTCACCTTTGCCCCCCAGGTGGAAACACTGGCCACGGTCGGCTACCGTGCCGTGGCCTGGAACATGCCGGGCTATGGCCGCAGTGCGCCCGTGGAGCCCTACACCTTCAAGGCGCTGGCGCAGAGCTGCCTGGCCTTGATCGACGCCCTGCAGGGTGGCCCGGTCACGCTGGTGGGGCACGGCATGGGCGCCATGGTGGCGCTGGAGGCCGCCGTGCGCAGCCCATCGCAGGTGCAGCGCCTGGTGCTGTGTGCGGGCGGGCCGGCGCTGGACGCGCAGGCGGTGGAAGACTGGGTGGCGCCCCGGCTGCGCGCCCTGACCGCACTGGACGGCGGTGGCAGCATGGAGGCGCTGGCGCAGACGCTGGTACCCCAGTTCATCGGCACCGGAGCCCTGCCCGAAGGGGTGCGGCTGGCCAGCCATGCACTGGCCCAGGTGTACCCGGGGGCCTACCGGCGCGCGCTGGAGGCCTTGCCCACGTTTGACCGCGGGGCTGCCGCGCTGGCCCACCTAGCCATGCCCACGCTGCTGGTGGGAGGCGAGCTGGACCGCTGCACACCCCCCGTGGCCCTGGAGGCGCTGGCCCAGGTGCTGCCCGATGCACAGACCCTGGTGCTGCCCCATGTCGGGCACTGGCCCCAGCTGGAGGACCCCGAGGGTTTCGATGCCGCGCTGCTGGACTTTCTGGCCCAGCGGCGGATGCTGCACTGAGCTTGCCCCACCCAGCGCGGCCGTTTTTTGCGGCCTTCCAAACGGTCCGTTTTTTTCCTGCCATGCCAAGGCGCCACCGGGCGGGTGCGTGCAGGTCTGATTGCTCCTTCTCCTTCTGTTGCCATGTGGTTTGCCCTGAAGAAAATACTGTCTGCGCTGCTGTTGCCCCCGGTGTCCAGCATCCTGCTGGCGCTGGTGGGGCTGTGGATCGCGCGGTACCACCGCCGCACGGGCATCACGGTGGTGGTGCTGTCGCTGCTGTCGGTGCTGGTGCTGTCCTGGCCGCCGGTGTCGGATGTGCTGGTGCGCAGCCTCGAGCGCTATCCGGCGGTCGTCCCCCAGCAGTTGCTTCAGTCGAAGGTCCAGGCCATCGTGGTGCTGGGCGGTGGTGCCGACACCGTGGCCCCCGAGTACGGCGTGGATGTGCTCAGCCGGGGCGCCCGCGAGCGGGTGCGCTACGCCGTGTACCTGCAGCAGCGGGCGGGCTTGCCCATCCTGGCGACGGGCGGCTCCACCGGCGGCACGCGGGCCGAAGCACTGGTCATGAAGGATGTGGTGGAGCGCGAGTTCAAAGGGCGGGTGCGCTGGACCGAGGTGGAGTCGCTCGACACCCGCAGCAATGCCGAGAAATCCGCCGCGCTGCTCAAGGCAGCGGGCATCGAGCGCATAGCCCTGGTCACCCATGGCTGGCACATGGTGCGCGCGGCCGAGGCCTTCGAGCGCGCCGGGCTGCAGGTGCTGCCCGCGCCCATGGGCTTCAAGGGCGGGCAGGCCCGCAAGCTGTACCGGGTGTTGCCGCGCGCCTCCGCGCTGGCCGACAGCAGCCTGGCGCTGCACGAATGGCTGGGCATCCTGGCCCAGCACGGGTCGCTGGATCGCTAAGCCGTCAACCTGCGGCCGGTGTCAGCAGAAAACGGCTGGCTGCCTCCATCGCCTGCGCATCAGCCTGCACCGCGCCCGGTGGCCCGCCCTTGCCCCACAGGGCGCCGCCCCAGGTCATCGACAGGAACTGCGCGCACAGCGCCACCGAATCGATCATGGGCTGGGCCTTGGTGCGGTCGCCGCTGGTGGTGACAAGCGCCAGCGTCTTGGCGGCCATCGGCTCCTTGAAGGCCAGGCCGGGCACGCGCATCCAGGCGCTCCAGTGGTCGAGGTAGGTCTTGAGCGGCGAGGGAATGCTGTACCAGTAGACCGGCGCCACAAAGACGATGTGCGTGGCTGCCAGCGTGGCGTCGAGCAGGGTCTTCATGTCGCCTTCGGGCGGTGCATAGGTGCCCGTGGTGTGGCGCTGGTCCACGAAGGGCGGCAGGTGCAAGTGCGCCAGGTGGTGCCAGGTTTGTGGGGTGCCGGCAGGCAGTGCGGCGGCGGCCTGGCGGGCCAGCCATTCGGTATTGCCGGTGTGGCCCGGTTCGCGGGTGGAGGTGGTGAGAAAGAGGTAGTGTGGTGCGGTGGGCGTGGTCATGGCGCCATCGTAGCGCCGCCCCGCAGACCCGTGCCCGGTGACAGGGTTGCGATGCACAGCTCCACCAGCGCCTGCTCGAATTCGGGGCTGTCCAGCAAGGGCGACTGTTCCAGCGATGCCGCCCGCACCGCACCCATGAAGGCGCGGGTGAGCACAAACAGCTGGGCCGCCGAGGGTGCGGGCATCTGCTGCTCTTGCGCCACGCGCTGCAGGTGCAGGGCCAGCCGCTCGCTGGCGCCACGCACCGAGATCAGCACGGACGCACGGTAGTCGAGCTTCCACGACAGGCGGGCGAGTGCGCGCCCTTCCTGGGGGCCGCCGCCAAAGGCCTGCAGGTAGTGGCGCACGTACCCGCGCACCTGCTGCTCGGGCGTCCAGCCTTCGGCGCGGGCGTGGGCGAGCAGGGCGTCCAGCTCCAGCATCACCCGGTCGCAGTGCTGGTCCAGCATGGCCAGGAGGATGGCTTCCTTGCTTGGAAAGTACTGGTAGAGCGAGCCCACGGACACGCCGGCAAGCTCGGCGATGCGGTTGGTGGTGAGCGCGTCCTCGCCCTGTGTGGCCACGATGCGTGCGACGGCTTCGAAGATGGCATCGACCGTGAACTGCGAGCGTTCCTGGCGGGGCGAACGGCGGGGGGCGGAGGAGGCAGGGGACATGGGAAACCTGAGCGCAATGCGAGTAGGCGGACACGGCGCCGCTGCTTATTCTGCCGCCAGTCCCATGCAACCTCCGGAGAAAACCTTCATGCACGCAACCAGCCTACTCGCCCTGGGAGCCGCCGCCATCGGCCTGGCAGGCACCTGGGCATGGCGCCAGCGCCTTGCGCTGCGGGCCGTGCACCGCGCCAGTGCCATGGTGCTGGCATCGTTCCTGGCGGCCCATCTGCTGGGCCACTTGGCGGGGCTGGCGGGAGCGGCAGCGCACCCGTCGGTGCTGGAAGCCCTGCGCCTGGTCTACCGCCAGCCGTGGGTCGAAGGCGTGCTGCTCGGGTGTCTGCTGTTCCAGATGGGCAGCGGCCTCACCTTGCTGTGGCGCGGGCGGGGGCGGCGCCATGGGGGCGTGGCGTGGATGCAGGCCCTCTCGGGGGGCTACCTGGCGCTGTTCCTGGTGGTCCATGTGACGGCCGTCTTGGCGGGCCGGTTTCAGGGCGTGGACACGAACCTGCAGTTTGCAGCGGCGGGCATGCACACACCGCCCTGGCAGTGGTTCTTTGGCCCGTACTACTTTTGCGCCGTGTTCGCGCTGGGCACGCATGTGGGCTGTGCCTTGTACTGGAACCTGCCGGAGCCCCTGCGGGCGCGGGCGTTGGTGGGATCGATGCTGACGGGCTGGCTGCTGGCCGTTTGCCTGGTGGTGCTGCTGGCGGGCGGATTCCATGCGCTGGAGATTCCGGCCCGCTACCTCGCCCCCCTGGTCGGGCTCGCAGGTCGGGGTTGAAGGGGGCCAGAGCATCCGCGTTGCCTGCGGTTTTTGCGGTGGATGCGGTTTTATGCGCTGGCCTGGCTTCGCAGCCACGCCCTCACGCCCGCGACGACCTCGGGTGCGCGTTGCTTGCGCGGAGCCACGAGGTAATAGCCAGCACCCGTGCGCGCTTCTTCGTCAAACACCTTGGCCAGCCGACCGGCGGACAGGTCCTGCGCCACAAAATCTTTCTGCACCAGCGCGAGCCCCTGGCCGGTCAGGGCCGCGTCGATCGCGAGCGTCGTCTGGTTGAACCAGATGGCCTGTGGTGCGGGAACTGAAGCCGCAGGAGCGGGCGGCGTGTGCTGCGCAAGGTAGTCGGCCCATGGAGACTGGGAGTCGTGCAGCAGCACGTAGCGGTTGATGTCCCCCGCGGTGCAGGGTGGCCCGGAGCGGTGCAGCAACAGCGGGCTGCCCACCGCCACTAGGCACTCTTCGAACAGGAGATCGGCCGTGAGCCCCGGGCCGAATGGGGGGCGGCCGTACCGCACCGCCAGGTCCACCGCCTCGGTCTGAAAGTGCGACAGGCGCTCGGTCGCCAGGATCCGCAGATCCACCCCGGGGTGCAGGCGCGTGTAGTCCGCCAGCCTCGGAATGAGCCACTTGGTGGCGAAGGTCGGCGTGACGCTGACCGTCACATGCAGGGGCTCGGGCCGCAGGCCCTGCGTGGCATCGGCGAGCATCTCGAACGCGCGCCGCACGCTGGTGGCATAGCGCTGGCCGTTGTGGGTCAACACCAGGGTGCGCGGGTGCCGCTCAAACAGCTTGAGGCCCAGCTCTGCTTCGAGCGCACGAATCTGCTGCGCCACGGCGCCCTGGGTCACGCCCAGCTCCAGTCCGGCCAGGCGAAAGTTGAGATGGCGGCTGGCGGCCTCGAACGCTCGCAGTGCATTGAGAGAGGGCGTGGGGCCCAACGGGGAGGTCATGGGTGTAGATTTTCTACTGGATCGAAGCACGGCGGCTACTCCGTCCGGTCGTCCAAAACACAAAGGATACGGAACAATTGCCAGATGCCGGTGTGCGGCATCCAAGGACGATCATGGCAGTAGAAAAAGTAGCACTTATCACCGCGGGTGGCACTGGCATTGCCGCGGCCACTGCCCGCCGGTTGGCGGAGGATGGTTTTCAGGTCGGCATTCTTTCGTCGTCGGGCAAAGGCGAGGCCTTGGCCCAGGAACTCGGAGGCGTTGGCGTCACGGGGTCCAGCCAGTGCCTGGCGGATCTGGGCCGCCTGGTGGATCTGGCGCAAGCCCGCTGGGGCCGGGTCGATGTGCTCATCAACAGCACCGGCCACGAACCGCGTGCGCCGTTGTTGTCCCTGGCGGATGAGCGGTGGCTGCAGGGGACGGACACCTATCTGCAGAGCGTGATCCGGCCCACGCGGCTGGTGGCCCCCTTGATGCAAGCGCAGCGTGGTGGCGTGATCGTGAATCTGTCGTCAGCCTGGGCGGTGGACCCGAGCGCGCTGTTTCCGACATCGGCGCTGGTTCGCGCCGGGCTGGCTTCATTCACGCGGATCTTTATCGACAGCCATTCGCGGCACAACATCCGCATGAACAACGTGTTGCCGGGCTGGATTGACACCTTGCCCGTGTGGGAAGAGCGCCGCACCACCGTGCCCCTGCAGCGGTATGGGCAGGCCGCTGAAGTGGCTGCGACCATCGCGTTCCTGGCTTCGGAAGGCGCGGGCTACATCAACGGGCAGAACCTGCGGGTGGACGGTGGCCTCGCGCTGGCCACCTGAGTGCGCGCGCGCAGGGCGCGGTTTGGTGCGATCGGTCCGCCCCAACCCGGGCAGGCTGTGTGGGTGTTCTCAGGCGGCCAGCGCCGTGGTCGACGTGTGCCGTGCAGAGCCGCTGTGGCCCAGGAAGCCGAAGTTCATCGCGGGCTGTTCGCCGCTGATCAGCTCGGCCAGCGCCTTGCCCGAGCCCGCACCGTGCGTCCAGCCCAGCGTGCCGTGGCCCGCGTTCACCCAGAGCTTGCCCACGCGGGTCTGCCCGATGAACGGGATGTTGGTGGGGGTGGCCGGGCGCAGGCCGGTCCAGTACTGCGGGTCGCCGCCCTGTTCGGGCGTGCGGGTGTCGCAGACGCCGGGCAGGATGGCCTCGATGCGGCGCGACAGCATGTGGCAGCGTGCGCGCGCCAGTGTGCTGTCGAGCGTCAGGTCCCAGCCGTTGAGTTCGATGGTGCCCGCCACGCGCAGGTGGTTGCCCAGGCGGCTCATGGCGATCTTCTTGCCGTCGTCGATGGTGGAGACCATGGGCGCGCCCTCGGGCTTGAGCAGCGGGAACGTGGCGCTGTAGCCCTTGCCAGGGTAGATCGGCAGGTCCACGCCCACGCTGCGCAGCAGCGGTGCGCTGTACGAGCCGCAGGCGACGACGACGGCGTCGGCCTTCAATATGAAGTCTTTTTTGCCGCCAGCGCTTGCCTGTTTTGGCATGACAGCTACTGAATCAATAGCATTGCCGATTTTGTTCAGGCGCAGCACATCGTGGCCGTAGAGGAACTGCGCGCCGCGCGCCATGCAACGCCGAGCCAGCTCCTGCGTGAACACGCGGGCGTCGCCGCTTTCGTCGGTGCTGGTGTAGGTGCCGCCGGTGATCTTGTCGCCGTAGGCTTTGAAGGCCGGTTCAATCTGCAGCAGCTCGTCGCGGCTCACCAGGCGGCGCTGCACGCCGTGCTTGCGCATGAGCTCCACCGCGTGGCCGGCGGCGTCAAAGGATTTCTGGTCGGTGTAGAAGTGGGCAATGCCGCGTTCCAGCCGGTTGTATTCGATGCCCGTGGTGCTGACCAGGTCCTTGAGCGCGGCATGGCTGTAGGCGCCCAGCGCCACGATCTGCTGCACATTGCGCTCGAACGCGGCGTCGTTGCACTGCGCCAGGAACTGCAGGCCCCAGCGCCACTGCTGCCAGTCCATCTGCGGGCGAAACAGCAGCGGGGCTTCCTTGTCGAACATCCACTTGAGTGCCTTGAGCGGCGCCTCGCGGTTGGCCCAGGGCTCGCAGTAGCTCACCGAGATCTGTGCTGCATTGGCAAAACTGGTTTCGAGCGCAGCATCGGGCTGGCGGTCGATCACGATGACTTCGTGACCGCGTTCCAGCAGATGCCAGGCCGTGCTGATGCCGATGATGCCGGCGCCGAGAACAATGGTTTTCATATGCGGAATGCCTAGTGAGCCTTTGCGTGCCACACGCCCCAGTGCGGGACACGATGGGGCGCAGTGTGCGCGACATTGCATTCAACTAAAAGCAAAATTAAACTTACTCCAAAAACATCAGTGCACCTAATAAACGGTGCGGTAGAGACAACCCTCTTTTGTTCGAGCCCGAGACCATGAGCACCTACGATCCCGCCGCCCTGGAATGCCTTGCCGCCATCGTTGAAGAGGGCGGCTTCGAGCGCGCTGCGCAGCGCCTGAACGTCACGCAGTCGGCCGTCTCGCAGCGCCTGCGCGCCCTGGAGGCGCAGGTGGGCTCGGTGCTCATCGTGCGCAGCCGCCCGCTGCGGCCCACGTCGGCCGGGCAGCTGCTGCTCAAGCACACCAAGCAGATGCGCCTGCTGCGCGCCGACCTGGAGCGCGACCTGCAGGAGCTGGCGCCCAGCGCGCCGGGCGGATCGCGCGAGGACGAGCGCATCTCGATTGCCATCAACGCCGACAGCATCGCCACCTGGGCCATGGGCGCCCTGCACGAGCTGGTGCGCCAGCGCCTGCCGCTGGAAATCATCGTGGACGACCAGGATTTCACGCAGGAATGGCTGCGCTCCGGCCAGGTGCTGGGCTGTGTGACCACGCTCAAGCAGGCCCTGCGCGGCTGCAAGATGGTGCCGCTGGGCGCCATGCACTACGTGGCCGTGGCTTCGGCCAGCTATGCGGAGCAGTACCTGCCCCAGGGGCTCACGCCGCACAACTTCCGCGAGGTGTCGTTCCTGTCGTTCAACCGCAAGGACGACATGGCTGCCGAGTTTGTGGCGCGTGCATTCGGGCTCAAGCGCGTGGCGCTCAGCCACCTGTTCGTGCCGGGCTCCGAGGCGCAGATGCGTGCCGTGGCCGCAGGCTGGGCCGTGGGGGTGATGCCCGAGCTGATGGCGCGCGAGGCGCTGGCGAACGGCAGCATGGTGAATCTGGCACCGGGCCGCTCTTTGCCTATCCAGCTGTACTGGCACTGCTGGAACCTGGAGTCGGCGGTGCTGGATGCGCTCACGGCCGCCCTCACCGCTACCGCGGCGCGGACGCTGGAGGCCCCTGCGGCATAGGCGGCGTGGTGTGTGCTCCCCTTGGAAGGGGGCCTCTCAGTGCAGGCGCCCCACCCGGAGGTAGCACACGGCCATCGGCGCCAGCATCTGCCCGACGGTGCACCGGTCATCGGTGTCGAAGAGGCGATGCACGGGGGTCACGCTGACTGCCGTGATCTGCTGGGGCCGGTCCGTGGTGTTGCGCACTTCGTACACGTGCAGGTAGTCCCTGAACGCAATTTCCAGGTCCGGGTGGTCGGGGATGTCGGCGACGCCCCCGGCCGGGTTGTCCAGCACGACCTCGCTCGACGGCAGTGCGATGGCCTGCCCGCCCCAGGGCATGCACAGCAGCGCCGCACAGGCCAGCAGCCCGGGCAACAGGGCGCGCACCACGCCGTTCGCCCCATGGCGCAGCAGGTGGCGGGCCAGCGCGGCCAGAACCAGCACCAGAGCCGCCAGGGCCCACTGCGACAGCGTGGGCACGGCCTGCACGCTGGCCAGTGGTGCATAGGCCACCGTGCCCACGGGTGCGCCTTGGGCCCAGGCGGTGGGGGCGATGGCAGCGGCGGCCCACAGCAGGGCGCTGCGCGGGGCGGTTCCGAGGCGGAGGGAGGGATTGTTTTTTTG
The DNA here is from genome assembly GCF_001429215.1 of Acidovorax sp. Root267. NCBI lineage: Bacteria > Pseudomonadati > Pseudomonadota > Betaproteobacteria > Burkholderiales > Comamonadaceae > Acidovorax > Acidovorax sp. Root267. The sequence goes on along the minus strand of NZ_LMJC01000012.1, from coordinate 243,081 downwards.
CATTGAATTGCCTTCTGGCGCTTGTTTTAAAAGGGTGGATAGCTATTGTTTTGGGAGTGACTGGCGCGTCCCGCGAAGATGGCCCAGTGCCGGAAAGCACAAGGCCAGCAGTGCGATCGCCCAGGGGTTGAGCGCAGGGACGGGCACGGCGGAAGCCGGGCCACCACCATTGCTGCCACCTGCCGGCGCCGCCAGCAACACGGGCAGGCCGGGGTCGGTGATCTGGCCGGACACGTCGTCGCTATCGCCCAGGCCACCGTCGGTCAATGTCAAGGTCACGCTGCGCCGGTCGGCTGCGAACAGGGCCGCGCTGGGGGCGAGCGTGTACCAGTGGGGCTGGGCGCAGGTGGTGCCCGAGCACTGCAAACCTTCTGGGCTGGGGCCGTGCTTGAGATAGACCGCGCCCAGCGGCACGGGGGTGCTGTAGTGCACCGTCAGGCGGGCGCTGGAGCCTGCCGCGCCGCCGGTCAGCCGGAGGTGCAGGGGCCAGTGGCTTGTGCTGGCACCCGGGGGCAGCGGCGCGGGAAGGGTGTGCTGGAAACTGGCGGTCTCGAGTGTCCAGCCGTTGTTGACGGCAGCTTCCGGCAGGTCGAGTGTTGCGCGGCTCCCCGTGCCCCCGGCCGCGGCCCAGGGGGCCGTGCAGCGCGGCGCGTCGGCTCCACCGTTCTGTCCTGCGCAGGTCCAGGAAAACTCACCCTGGACAGAGGCCACGCTGCTGGCCTGGCCTGCGCTGCACAGGCTGGCACCGGCGGGTGGGGTCGGGCGCGCTTGCCCCGTCGCCGTGCCGCAGGCGCCGCGCACGGCCAGATCCGCAAACACCACGCCCGAGGCCAGTGTGGCCGTACCGCCCGGCGCACTCACCTCCACCGCGGCAGGCCCGGTCGCGTGTGGTGGGGTGATGGCCGTGATGCGGGAGTCGCTCTCCACGGTGAATGCCCGGGCGGCCACACCGCCCAGCACCACCGCCGTGGCATCGGCGAATCCCGATCCGGAGAGGACGAGGGTGGTGCCACCCGCTGCATTCGCCGTGGCCGGTGCCACGCCGGTGAGCGTGGGCGCAGCGACGAATTCGAAGCCGAAAGGGCTATCGGCCCCGCCATAGGGAGTGGTGACGTCGATGGTCACGAAGCCCGGGGACGCCGCGGCGGGGGTGGTGGCGGTGATCCGGGTGGAGCTGTCCACCGTGAAGCTGGCCGCCGGAAAGCCACCAAAGCGCAGGGACGACGCACCGGCCAGGTTGGTGCCCGTGAGGACCACCTGCGTGCCCCCCGCAGCGGACACCTGCGCGGGTGAAGCGCTGGTGAGGGTGGGGCGCAGCTCGGGTGGCACCACATACGTGAAGTACCCGATAGGGTGCACCATGCCGCCGCCGTCGGGTGTGAAGACTTCGAACATCACCGACGTTCCCAGAGGCTGCGGGGGCGCAATGGCCGTGATCTGCGTGTCGCTGTCCACGGTGAAGCTGGCAGCCGCAACGTTCCCGAAACGCACGCCGGTAGCCCCGGTGAAGCCGCCGCCAGCCAGGGTGACCGCCGTGCCGCCGAACATGCTCCCTTCGGTGGGGCTCACGCCGGTGATCGTGGGCTGAGGGATGAACTCGAAGAAGGTGCCGAAGCTGCCGTCCGCAATGCCATAGGCGGTGGTGAGCTCCGTCGAAACCATCCCCGCCGGAGAGGCCGGCGTGGTGGCGGTGACCTGCGTATCGCTGACCACGGTGAACCCTGCCGCCACATTGCCAAAGCGCACCTGGTGGGTGTTGGCCAGGTTGGTGCCCGTGAACGTGACCGTGGTGCCACCGCTGGCTGGGCCCCGCGCTGGCGAGATGTGGGTTACGGTGGGGCGCAGTTCGGGCGGCACCACGTAGGTGAAGTAGCCGATCGGGTGCACCATGCCGCCCGTGGGTGTGACGATATCGAACATCACCGAGGTCCCGGGTGGCTGGGCGGGTGCGATGGCCGTGATCTGCGTGTCGCTGTCCACGGTGAAGCGGGTGGCTCGGATGTTTCCGAAATACACGCCCATAGCCCCTGTGAAGCCGCTGCCGGCCAGCGTGACGGCCGTCCCGCCGTACATGGTGCCCTCGGTAGGGCTCAGGCCGGTGATGGTGGGCGGGCTACCGGCGGATGCAAGGCAGCACAGCATGGCCGCCAGCAGGGCGGCGGCGAGGCGGCGGACAAAGGACATGGTGTGGCGCGCAAGGGGGCAGAGAACAGACTGCGGCGCATCCTAGGCGGGGCCAGCGCGCTGGCTTGACTGTGTGTTTCGACGTTTTTGACTGGCCGTCCTGAAGAACGACCAAGGGGGCTCAAGCGTTGCGAGTGGGGCGGCTACACCTGCAGCGCGCGCACCCAGTCGGCATATTCGGCAGTCGGGCGCATGGCATCGCCCGCCGCGAATGCCCCCGCGCGGTTGGCTGTGCCCCGGGCGGTGGCGCGCACATCGCTGGGCGTGAGGCCAAAGGCCGCGCGAAAGGCGCGGCTGAAATGCGCCTCGCTGGTGAAGCCGGAGCGCGTGGCGATCTCGCCCACCCGCAGCCGGCGGTTGGCCGGGTTGGCCAGGGCGTGGAACGCCCGGACCAGGCGCTGCTGCTGCACGTAGTGCGCCACGCCGCCCAGCGGCTCGAACAGGCGGTACAGCATGCTGCGTGAAATGCCAAACGTGCGGCACAGCAGCTCGGGGCTGAGCGGTGCGCCCAGGCTCTGCGCGATGTATTGCTGGATGCGTTCGAGCGTGACACCCTGGATTTGCGGCTGCGCCTGGGCCAGCGTGTCCCGGCTTGGCCGCAGGCAGGCGGCCAGCATCTGCGTGGTGGCCTGCACCACGGCAGGTGCTTCCGGGAGCGTGACAGCAGGCAAGCGCCGGTGCAGCGACTGCAGGTAGTCGCTGAGCAGCCCGCCCAGCGCCGTGTGGCCGCGCAAGACGGTACCGTGCAGATCGGCCGATGGGCTGCAGAAGGCCTCGTCGGCGATCTCGCGGGGCACGACGATGGACAGCACGTGCGAGGGGTTGGCATAGGTGCGCTGCGTGCGGCCCAGATCAAAGACGGTGATGTCCCCCGCCCGCACCTGCATGTCCACGCCGTTGTCGTGCTGGCCCACGAAACCCCCGCTGCGGTACCACTGCACCAGGTAGTGGTTGACGCCGTCGCGCGCCACGCGTGGCGCACCGCGTGAGAATTGCTGCCGGCCGAAGTGCAGATCGCCCACCAGCAGCGCGCCCAGATGGCACGCGGTCACGGATGCGCTGAAGCTTTCCAGCGGATCGCGGTCCAAAGGGGCGACGTCGAAGACCACCGAAATGCTGCTGCGCCAGGCCTCGAAGCGCTCTTCCCCGGAGCCTTGGTCAGTGGTGAAAACGGTCGATGGCAGAGCGTGGGGCACGGGCATGGCGGCGCGATTATGGCGGCCGATGGGGGTGGGCACCAGGACAAGAGTGCCATCGTGCCCCCGAAAAGACCATGAACAGGTTCTTCGCCTGCAAAGCGGCGGCACGATTCATGCTGGGGAAAACGTGAACGACGTAGTTGCATTGCAACTTAGTCATTTATTTTTTTACTGCAATGTATAAAATGCAAGACATGCAAACGCCGCAACCCAAAGTTTCGTTCAAAGAGCAGATGCACCAGGCGCGCGAGGATGCCATCCTCCAGTCCACCTGCCAGCTCCTGGGCGAAAAGGCTTTCGATGCCATGACCATGGACGACGTGGCCAACGCCGTGGGCATTGCCAAGGCCAGCCTGTACAAGCACTTTTGCAGCAAGGAAGAGCTGTGCAGCGCCGCCATGGTGCAGATTCTGGGTCGCGTGCAGGCCTACCTCGCGGATCTGCCCGCTGAAATGCCCCCGCTCGAAAAGCTCCATGCGCTGGTGCGCTGGTCGCTGGAGCGCCTGCTGAGCAACGAGATGCCGCTGCTGCCCAGCCGCAACTCGACTTTGCGCGCGGTGCTGATGGCCAACAAGGACTATCTCAACGGCCTGGTGACGGTGAGCGACCAGATCGGTGAGTGGATCACCCAGGCCCAGGCCCAGGGCGTGATCAGCCCGACTCTGCCGCCGCTGGTGGTGCTCTATACGCTGTATGCGCGCGCCTGTGACCCGGTGGTGAGCTTTCTCAAGGAAGGTGGCCAGTATTCTGACGCGGAGATCGTGGATCTGGTGGTACGCACCTGTTTTGACGGGTTGGCGGCGCGGTAGTCGCACCTCCCTCCTTGCGTTTCGCACGCATCTAAAAAAAAGAAAGCCCGGCATGCCGGGCTTTCTTGCGTGCGGTTCACCCCACCGGGCTTATTTAGGCAGGATCACCTTGTCCACGGCGTGAACCACACCGTTGCTGGTGAACACATCGGCCATGGTGATGTTGCTGGTGCGCATGTTCTGGTCGGTGATCACGAGGCTCGCGTTCACCGTGAAGGTCTGCCCCTGAACCGTGGCGATGGCGGTGTTGACGGGCACCTCGGCCTTGAGCACGCGCGCGGGCACCACGTGGTAGGTGAGCACCTTGGTCAGCAGGGCGGTATCAGCCAGCAGCGCTGCCTTGGTCACCCCCAACTCGGCCAGCAGCGCTGCAAACGCGGCGTTGGTGGGCGCAAACACCGTGAACGGGCCAGCGCCCTGCAAGGTGCTTGCCAAGCCTGCAGCCACCACCGCTTCCACCAGGATGCTGAAGTCCGGCAGCGCTGATGCAGTGGCGACGATGTCCTTGTTGGCTGGCAGCAGCACCCGGTCCACCAGATGCACCACGCCGTTGCTGGCCTGGATGTCGGTGGCCGTGATGGTGGTGACGCGGTTGCGGCCATCGGTGATCTTGAGCCCATTGGCCGATTCGATCTTGAAGAAACCACCTGCGACGGGCGTGATCGCCTTGCCCAGGGGGACGTCCGCACGCGCGACCTTGCTGCCGAGCACGTGGTAGGTCAGCACCGCCTTCAGCAGGGGCTTGTCGGCCAGCAGGGCCTCCTTGGTCACGCCCAGCTCGCTGAGCAACGCTGCAAAGGCTGCATTGGTGGGGGCGAAAACCGTAAGCATGCCTGTGCTCAAGGTGGGCGCCAGACCTGCAGCCACCACAGCTTCCACGAGGATGCTGAGGTCGGGATTGTTCTGGGCGACTTCGACGATATTGCGCTGGGGCTCGTCGTCGCCGCCGCCACAGGCCTGCAGCAGGGTGGTGCCGGCGCCCAGGGCTGCGGCCAACAAAACGGTACGGCGGTTGAATGCGGTGTGCATGGTGGCTTCTCCTCGCTATGGGATGGTGGGTGGGTGAAAAGAGCGTTGTTCCGCTGGATTACTTGGGCATCAGTACGGTGTCGATGGCGTGGATCACGCCATTGCTCGCAGCCACGTCGGTCGCGATGACCTTGGACTGGTCCACCATCACACCCATGCCGGTGGTGACGGTGATCTCCTGGCCCTGCACGGTCTTGACTTTTCCGGCCTTGACGTCCTTGGCCATCACCTTGCCGGGCACCACGTGGTAGGTCAGGACCTTGGTCAGTGCGGCCTTGTCGGCCAGCAGGCCGTCCAGGGTGGCCTTGGGAATCTTGGCGAAAGCCTCGTCAGTGGGCGCGAACACGGTGAACGGGCCGGGGCCCTTGAGGGTGTCCACCAGGCCTGCCGCCTGCACGGCCGCCACCAGGGTCTTGAAGTTGCCCGCCTTCACGGCGGTATCCACGATGTCCTGGGCCATCACGTTGAAAGCGGCTCCTGCAGTCAGGGCCAATGCAATCAGGGTTTTTTTCATGGGTCGGTTCCTCGGTTTCGATGGAAATGACACGCCAGGATGGGCGCAGCGGGAATGTATAACCAATTGGTTCCAAAGTAAACCAATTGGTTATTATGAAAACCAATTGGTATTGTTTGGGCAAAAAAAAGCCCTGCCTGAGCAGGGCTGGGGCCTTCGGGCCGGGGTGTCCGGGTTAGCGAACGATCAGCAGGGGGACCTTGCAGTGAGCAAGCACCTGGGTGGTGACAGAGCCCATGACCAGGGTTGCCAGGGCGCCATGGCCATGGGAGCCCATCACCAGCAGGTCGAACTTGCCGCTGTCTGCCACCTTGGCGATGTTTTCGCCCACGCTGCCGATCTTGACGCTGCGCTTGGCTTCCACGCCATGGCGCGCGAGGAATTTGCACACGGGTGCGAGGATTTTTTCCGCCTCTTCAGCGTGGTAGCTGTCCACCACTTCCTTGCCCAGAGCGGCGCGTGCGCGTGTTGGCAGGGGAGCCTGCACGGTGAGCGCGGTGTACTGGTGGTTGCCACCGAGCAACTCTTCGTGGGTGGCCAGATAGGCCAGCATTTTTTTGGTGTAAGCGCTGCCATCGACAGCAAGCAGGATGTTCATGAGGTTCTCCGAGAAGGTATGGGCCAGACTACCGTGCGCGGACTTCTGTTGTCTTGACCTGGGTCATGCTTTTTTCTTCTGCGCTGCGGGGCGGCAGAGCCCCGTGTCCTGATCATAAGGTGATGCAGCATTGCGGCTGGAAAGCCGCCTGCTCTCCCTTGCGCGCGTACCCCAGGGGATTGGCCACCACACGGCACTGCCAGGGGCTGCCATCGGCACGCAAGCCCTGCGCCCTGTAGTCGCTCGGTGCGTGAAGGTGGCCGTGCAGCCACAGCTGCGCGTGGGGCAGTAAACCATCCAGGGCATTGCAGAACCCCGCCGTACCGGGCACCAGCCCGTAGCGTGGATCGGCGCTGCGCAGGCTGGGCGCAAAGTGTGTGACAGCCACCGTGGGCCCGTCAAAGGGTGCCGCAAGTGCTTCAGCCAGCCATTGCTGGCAGACCAGTGCGTGGTCGCGCATGGCTTCGGCCAGAAAAGGCGCTGCATGGCGGGTGCCACCCGTCTTGCGCAGGTAGAAATTGGCCGCGCGAAAGGCTTTGTCGCGCAGTTTCAGCCGCCTGCCAAGGTCGGTGCTTCCCTCGTGGTCCGCGAGGGCGTCGAAATCGCTCCAGAGCGTGGTTCCGATGAAACGGACCCCCTGAAGCTCGACGGTTTCGCGCTCCAGCCAGGTGATTCCCAGACGATCGCAGGTGCTGCGAAGTCGATGATGGGCCGCATCGAAATCCTGCGCATCGTATTCGTGGTTGCCAGGGACAAAAAGCACGGGGGTGGGCCAGCCAGCTCCCTGGGGCAACGGCGAAAACCGGGCCAGGCCAAAGTCCTCGTCGCCCAGTTGCGAGCCTTCCTGGTAGGAGCCCACATCGCCGGCAAGCACCAGCACATCGGCGCCGGGCGCTGGTTCGGGGATGAAGTGGGGGTGCGCCTCAAGGTGCAGGTCGGACAAAAGCTGGATGTTCATGCTGGGCGCAGTCTACGGGTTCAGCCCCTTCGCCTCACTGTTCGGGGAAAGTCCGGCGCGCCGAGCGCGCCAGGGCTTGCAGCAGCCAGGTCATCGCGGCCTGCTGCGGGCCACGGCGGCGCCAGAGTGCGTCCACGTGGACCGCCGGCACGTCCAGCGGCAGGGCCCGCTGCACCAGGGCATCGGCAATCCCGGTGACGGGCACAAAGTGGCGGGGCAGCACCGTCAACAGGTCCGAGCCCGACACCACGCGCCCGGCGGTGAAGAACTGGTTGACCGTGATCACCACCTTGCGCTCGCGGCCCAGGGATGCCAGGGCCTCGTCGATGAAACCAAAGGGGCGCCCCGAGAAGCTCACGAGCATGTGGCGCGCGGCGCAATAGGTGTCCAGGGTCAGGGGCGCATCGGCCAGAGGGTGGCCTTGCCGCATCACGCACACGTACTCGCCGTCGTAAAGGCGGCGGCTCTCAAAAGCCACGGCCCCCCCCGATTGCGCGCGGGCGGTCAGGTCGGCCAGCACGGCGGGGAAATAGCCTACCGCCATGTCCGCCGCCTCCTCGTCCAGCAGGCGGCGGGGGTCGCGCGTGGTCAGGGGCAATACGCGGATAGACACGCCGGGCGCCTCGCGCTCAATGATTTCGACCAGGGCCGGAACCAGGGTGGCTGCCGTGGCATCGGCCATGGCCAGCACAAAGGTGGATTCGGCCGTAGCAGGTTCAAAGTGTCCGGGCGCCAGGGATTCCTGCAGGTGGGCCAGCGCCTCGCGCACAGGGGGCCACAGGGCCAGCGCGCGCGGAGTGGGCTCCACGCCCTGGCCGCTGCGCACCACCAGCTCATCTCCCAGCACATCGCGCAGGCGCCGCATCGCGTTGCTCACGGCGGGCTGGGTGATGGACAGCTTGTGCGCTGCGCGTGTGAGGCTGCGCTCGGCCATGACCTCGTCGAAAACACGCAGCAGGTTCAAGTCCAAAGAGCGGAAGTTCAAGGGTGTCATGGTCAATTCATCACCAATATGAATATCAATGATTCAAAATATAAACTTGAATATGCAAAGGGTAAACCCTAATATCACCCCATCGCCCGGCAATCTCGCCACAAGCGTTAGAAAAGGGAAACCGAAATGACCAGCTTTGCACACGTTGAGTACCCCACCGAACACCCCGGCGTTGTCCGCGCCGAAAACGCCGCAGCCGCCCTCAAGCGCGTAGCCGCCAATTTTGACGGTGCCCGTGGCGCCGCCACCCTTCTGCTGGCGGCCGTCGTTTCGGCATTGCTGGTGGTGGCCAACCAGGTCATCGACACCTGGAGCGAAGGCCATCTGCTGGCGGCCTGGATGGTGCTGTGGCTGGTAGCCTTTGCGGCCCTGGCTCTGCTGACCGCCCCTGCCCGCCGCGCCGGTGCCGCACTGCGTGTGGGTGCCCACACCTGGGCTGAAAGCCGCCGCCGCGCTGCGGAAGACGAACGCACCTGGCAAGTGGCCGTGAAGGACCCCCGCATCATGGCCGAACTGAACCACGCCATGGGCATTGCCACCGTGCAAGACATCCGCAAGTACTACTGAGATGGCGACGCACGGCCTGCCGTGCAGTGACCCTGATTCTTGAAGCCGTGGCGAGTGTTCGCCACGGCTTTTTTCATTGCCAGGCCGTCACGGGACGGAAAACGAGGCCCCCGGGGCATGTGCCACGCGGCGCAGGGGCGTAAGGGCTGTTCTTCATGGCCACGCGGGGCGGACCACCCTGATCCAGTATTCGTATCCATCAGCGCAAAAAAAAACCGCCCCTCTTTCAGAAGGGGCGGTTGTCAGGACTGAGAAGAACCGGGGGTCAGCTTGCCAGGCGCTTTTCCAGCGCAGCCTTGGTGTCGAGCAAAGCCAGCGGCAGGTGGTAGGCCAGCTGTTCGAAGTGGGCATCGTGCAGCTTGAACTCCTCCGTCCAGGCCGCCTTGTCGATGCTGGTGACGGCGTCGAACTTCTGGGCGCTGAAATCCAGGCCTGCCCAGTTGATCTCGGCGTACTGGGGTGCCACGCCGAACATCGTCTCCGTGCCCTGGGCCTGGCCTTCGATGCGGTCGATCATCCACTTGAGCACGCGCATGTTGTCGCCGTAGCCAGGCCAGACGAACTTGCCGGCCTCGTCCTTGCGGAACCAGTTCACGCAAAACACCTTGGGCAGCGGCTTGCCGGTGGCGGCGATCTTGCCTTCCATGTTGAGCCAGTGCTGGAAGTAGTCGCTCATGTTGTAGCCGCAGAACGGCAGCATGGCGAACGGGTCGCGGCGCACCACGCCCTGGGCACCGAAGGCGGCGGCGGTGGTCTCCGAGCCCATGGTCGCAGCCATGTACACGCCTTCCGTCCAGGTGCGGGCTTCCGTCACCAGCGGCACGGTGGTGGAGCGGCGGCCGCCGAAGATGAACGCATCGATGGCCACGCCATTGGCGTCGTCCCACTGGGCATCGAGTGCCGGGTTGTTGGCGGCGGCCACCGTGAAGCGCGAGTTGGGGTGGGCTGCCTTGGCGCCGGTTTCCTTGGCGATCTGGGGCGTCCAGTCCTTGCCCTGCCAGTCGATCAGGTGGTCCGGCAGCTTGCCGGTGTCCTTTTCCATGCCTTCCCACCACACGTCGCCGTCATCCGTCAGGGCCACGTTGGTGAAGATCACGTCCTTGCCCAGCGAGAGCATGCAGTTGGGGTTGGTGTGCATGTTGGTGCCGGGGGCCACGCCGAAGTAGCCAGCTTCGGGGTTGATGGCGACCATCTTGCCATCGGCGTTGGGCTTGATCCAGGCGATATCGTCACCGATGGTGGTGACCTTCCAGCCCGCAAAACCAGCCTTGGGCGGCACCAGCATGGAGAAGTTGGTCTTGCCGCAGGCGCTGGGGAAGGCCGCTGCCACGTGGTACTTCTTGCCTTGGGGGTTGGTCACGCCCAGGATGAGCATGTGTTCTGCCAGCCAGCCCTGGTCGCGGCCCATGGTGGAGGCGATGCGCAGGGCCAGGCACTTCTTGCCCAGCAGCGCGTTGCCGCCGTAGCCCGAGCCGTAGGACCAGATCTCGCGCGTTTCGGGGTAGTGCACGATGTACTTGACCTTGGGGTTGCAGGGCCAGCTCGTGGTGTCCTTCTCGCCGTCTGCCAGGGGGGCGCCCACGGTGTGCATGCAGGGCACGAATTCGCCTTCCACGCCCAGCACGTCGTACACGGCCTTGCCCATGCGGGTCATCAGGCGCTGGTTCACGGCCACGTAGGCGCTGTCGGTCAGCTCCACGCCGATGTGGGCGATGTGGCTGCCCAGCGGGCCCATGCTGAAGGGCACCACATACATCGTGCGGCCCTTCATGCAGCCGTCGAACAGGGGCTGCAGCGTGGCCCGCATCTGTGCGGGCGCCATCCAGTTGTTGGTGGGGCCGGCGTCTTCCTTGGTGGCCGAGCAGATGTAGGTGCGGTCTTCCACACGGGCCACGTCCGATGGGTCGGACCAGGCCAGGAAGCTGCCGGGGCGCTTGGCGGGGTTCAGTTTCTTGAAAGTGCCGGCGTCCACCAGCTGCTGGCACAGACGGTCGTACTCTTCCTTCGTGCCATCGCACCAATAGATGGTGTCAGGTTTGCACAGGGCGGCCATGTCGGCCACCCAGGCAAGCAGCCGGGCATTTTTGACGTACGACGGGGCGTTGAGATTCAGGCCCTGCATGGTGGGTGCGTTCATCGGGGAGCTTCCTAAGTTGAAAAAACGTTTTTTCAAAGGAAGCGGACCCCATGGATCGCGGCAAGGCCTGGCGCAAGTGCGGATGCTGAGCGCTGCCTTTGAAAAAACGGCTTTCGTGCTCAGTCGGCGGGCGGGAGCGTGAATCAACCCCACGGGTGGAGGCTAGTTCCACGGATTCCGCGGGTCGGCTGGGATGTCAATTTTATGAATCTGCCGCCCGCTTGTCTGTCAGACACAGGCTAAAATTATGCAAAAAAAACATGGGGTTATGCATGATGGTGCTTTGCCCCGTGCAACGGCGTCAAGTGGCGGCCGAAGCGCCCTTCCAGCGTTCGTAGCCTGCCTTGCGCAGCTCGCAGGCCGGGCAGGTGCCGCAGCCATAACCCCAGGCGTGTGGGGTGTCGCGCACGCCGTGGTAACAGGTGTGGGAGTCGTTCACGATCAGATCGACCAGCGCTGGCCCACCGAGTGACCGGGCCAGTTCCCAGGTTTCGGCCTTGTCCAGCCACATGAGCGGTGTGTCGAACGTGAAACGCTGCCCCATGCCCAGCGACACGGCCACCTGCAAGGCCTTGAGCGTGTCGTCGCGGCAGTCGGGATAGCCCGAAAAATCGGTTTCGCACATGCCGCCCACCAGCGTGTGCAGGCCACGCCGGTAGCCCACGGCAGCCGCCAACTGGAAGAACAGCAGGTTGCGCCCGGGCACAAAGGTGTTGGGCAGGCCGGCGGCGGTCATCTGAATTTCGGTATCGCTGGTCAACGCCGTGTCGCTGATGTGGCCCAGCACGGCCAGATCGATCATGTGGTCCTCGCCCAGCTTTGCTGCCCAGTGCGGGAACTGCGTGCGCAGCGCCGACAGCACCGTCTGGCGCGCCTCCAGCTCCACATGGTGGCGCTGGCCGTAGTCAAAACCGATGGTTTCCACGTGGGCAAAGTTTTCCAGCGCCCAGGCCAGGCAGGTCGTGGAATCCTGGCCACCGGAAAAAAGAACGAGTGCGTGTCCGGGTCTCATGGGAATTCTCCAGGTCAAACGGTGGTGCGGGACGAAAAAAAGCCCCGCGCTGCGGGGCTGGTGGTGGCGCGGGCCGGTGTGATCAGGCCATCGTCACGGCAATGAAGGCCAGCAGGAACATCATGATGCCACCCACCACGGGCAGCACCACGGGTACCAGATGAACGACATTTTCCACGGCGTCGTTCGATGGCGTTGCAGGGGTGTGCGAGGTGTTGTGGTCGGACATGGTGGGCTCCAGATGCTTAAAACTTGCGCAATTCTAGCCGCGCCAGCCTGAGTCGGGCGCAAAACCTGGTGATAGGTCAGATCAGAACGGCCTCCATGCCCGCCGAGCGCAGCTGGCCCAGCACTTCATCCACATGCGCCTTGCCCCGGGTTTGCAGCACCAGTTCGATCTCCACGTTCTGCGCGGCCAGCATCGTGAAAGCGCGCTGGTGGTGCACCTCCTCGATGTTGGCGCCCGCATCGGCCACGGTGGCGGTGATGCGCGCCAGCACGCCCGGTACGTCGCGCGCGCTCACGGTGATGCGTGCCAGCCGGCCTGAGCGCACCATGCCGCGCTCGATGATGGCGGCCAGCAGCAGCGGGTCGATGTTGCCGCCGCACAGCACCAGGCCCACGCGCTTGCCCTTGAAGCGTTCGGGGTAACGCACCAGGGCGGCCAGCCCGGCGGCGCCTGCGCCTTCGACCAGGGTTTTTTCAATCTCCAGCAGCATCAGCACCGCTTGCTCAATGTCGCCTTCATCCACCAGCACCAGGTCGTCCACCAGGCGCTTGACGATCTCCTGCGTGATCTTGCCCGGCGTGCCCACGGCAATGCCCTCCGCGATGGTGGATGTGCCCTGCGGGTGGCTCGTTCCTTTGACGGCATTCACCATGGCGGGGAACCGCGTGGTCTGCACGCCCACGATCTCGATACTGGGCTTGAGGGCCTTGGCGGCCGTGGCCACGCCCGAGATCAGGCCGCCGCCGCCCACGGCGATCACCAGCGTGTCCAGGTCAGGCACGGCCTGCAGCATCTCCAGGCCCAGCGTGCCCTGGCCGGCGGCCACGCCCTCGTCGTCGTAGGGGTGCACAAAGGTCAGCCCCTGCGCATCGGCCAGCGCGTAGGCATGGGCGCGGGCTTCTTCCAGCGTGTCGCCATGCAGCACGACCTCGGCGCCAAAGCCGCGCGTGCGTTCCACCTTCACGCCGGGCGTGAACCGCGGCATCACGATCACGGCGCGCAGGCCCAGTCGCTGCGCGTGGTACGCCACGCCCTGCGCGTGGTTGCCGGCGCTCATGGCCACCACGCCGCGTGCGCGCTCTGCGTCGGTCAGCAGCGTGAGCCGGTTGCAGGCACCACGTTCCTTGAACGACGCGGTGAACTGCAGGTTCTCGAACTTGAGAAACACCTGCGCGCCCACGATTTGCGAAAGCGTTTTGGATTCAACGCACGGAGTGTCCAGCACATGGCCTTGTAGGCGGGTGGCGGCGTCGCGGATGTCTTGGAGGGTCAGCATGGGCCGATTGTGGCGCAGCGGCGTTCGCAGTGGCCCGTTGATGTGTGATTTGGCATCAAATCAGCCTCTGGCGCTTATCTGGAAAGCGCTAGCAGCTATTGTTTTTGAAGCTGCTTACTTGATCCCCAGCCTGCGCGCCAGCTTGTGCAGGTTGCTCGCGTCCACCTCCAGCGCACGCGCGGCCTGGGCCCAGTTGCCCTGGTGGCGGGCCAGGGCCTGCGTGACGGCGAGCCGCTGGCAGGCATCCACGGCGTCGCGCAGCGGGCCCTCGGCGGTGGTGGGGGTGGGCGGCGTGGTGGCCACGGCGGGGGCGCCGGCGTCCAGGGGGGCGTGGGCCACGCTGGCAGCGTCGGCGTCCAGGTCGAGCAGTGCAGGCTCCAGCGTCACGATGTCGGCGCGGTTCACGCCCCGGCTCAGGGCCTTGAGGGCGGCGCGGCTGACCACATGCTCCAGCTCGCGAATGTTGCCCGGCCAGGGGTAGCGGCGCAGTGCGTCCTGTGCGCTGGCCGACAAGCGCAGGCTGCGCAGGCCCAGGCGGGCACGGTTCAGTTCCAGAAAGCGGCCTGCCAGCAGCAGCACATCGTTGCCCCGTTCGCGCAGCGGCGGGATGGGCACGGGGTACACCGACAGCCGGTGGTACAGGTCGGCGCGGAACGCGCCATCGCGCACCTGCTCGCGCAGGTTGCGGTTGGTGGCGGCGATCACGCGCACGTCCACGCGGCGCGGGCGGTCGGCGCCCAGGCGCTGGATCTCGCCGTTCTGCAGCGTGCGCAGCAGCTTGGCCTGCACGGCCAGCGGCAGCTCGCCCACCTCGTCGAGGAACAGCGTGCCGCCCTCGGCCGCCTCGAAGCGCCCCGGCCGGTCGGCCACCGCGCCGGAGAACGCGCCGCGCACGTGGCCGAAGAGCTCGCTCTCGGCCAGTGACTCGGGCAGCGCCGCGCAGTTCACGTGCACCAGGGGCTTGGTGCGGCGCGTGGACTGGCGGTGCAGCAGGCGCGCGAACAGCTCCTTGCCCACGCCGGTCTCACCCAGCAGCAACACGGGCAGGTCCGAGCCCGCCACCACCTCCAGCTCGTGTAGCAGGCGCAGCAGGGGCTCGCTCTGGCCGACGATCTCCATGTCGCCATCGCCCGCGCGGGTGGTGCGCTCGTCGTCGGCGCTGCGGGTGTGGGGGGCGCTGCGCAGCGCCTGCACCTCGCGCTCCAGCCGCGAGATGCGCACGGCCGCCTCCACCAGCACCTTGCAGTCGGCCAGCGCAGCACGTGCGGCCTCGCCAAAGGTGCCGGTCTGCAGTGCGTCGAGCGTCAGCACACCCCAGGGCTGGCCGTCCACCCACAGGCTCACGCCCATGCAGTCGTGCACGGGCAGGGGCTCGCCCACCAGGGTGTCGAGCAGGCCGTCGTAGGGGTCGGGCAGGGTGCTGTCGTGGTCAAAGCAGGTCACCTCACGCCGCGCCAGGATGGCCGCGAGCCGGGGGTGCTGGCTGACCACAAAGCGCCGGCCCAGCGCCTCCCGCACCAGGCCTTCCACGGCCACGGGGCGCAGGTGGTCTTCCTCCAGCTGCAGCAGCGCCACGGCGCCGGAATGAAAGCGCGTGCGCAGGTGGTCCACCAGCCGCTGCAGGCGCACGGCCTGGGGCAGATCGGTGGCCAGGTCGGCCAGCAGGGGGCGGTGGTCCATGGTGATATTTACCTTTAATGGGTGAATTAGACCCTATATGTGGATGGTAAAAAAGACCACGATTGGTGTAAGTGGTTGATTTGATGGGCCAGAAGCTCTGGCCCAGCGCTTGCAATGTGGGCAGTGACACCGATTCACTCGTTCCGAAAAGCCATGACCACAAGACCCCGACCCCATGCCGCCAGCGCACGCTGGCGCCGCCCCTTCGTTGTTGTTCTGTTGAAGCAGGAGGCCCGCCATGGGTAACTACCGCAAGCTCTGGTTCACGCTGATCGGCGTGCTCATCGTCACCTTCAGCCTGCTGGGCTACTACGGTGCCGAGGTCTACCGCACCGCGCCGCCCATCCCCGCGAAGATCGCCACGGCAGGGGGTGAAGTGCTTTTCACCCACGACAGCATCCTCGACGGCCAGACCGCCTGGCAGTCGGTGGGGGGCATGCAGCTGGGCTCCATCTGGGGCCACGGCGCCTACCAGGCGCCCGACTGGACAGCCGACTGGCTGCACCGCGAGCTGCTCAACTGGCTTGACGTCGCCGCCGAGCGTGCGCACGGCAAGCCCTTTGCCGAGCTCGACGCCCCAGCCCAGGCCGTGCTGCGCGACCGCATGAAGACCGAGTACCGCACCAACACCTACCACCCCGAGACGGGTGTGGCCACGGTGTCCTCGGTGCGGGCCGACGCGATCGCGATGACCGCGCTGTACTACGACCAGCTTTTCAGCGACGTGCCCGCGCTGCACAAGACCCGCGAGCACTTCGCCATGAAGGAGAACACCCTGCCCAGCGCCGAGCGGCGCGCGCAGATGACAGGTTTCTTCTTCTGGACGGCCTGGGCCGCCGCCACCGAGCGCCCCGGCACCACGGCCACCTACACCAACAACTGGCCGCACGAGCCACTCATAGGCAACAAGCCCACGGCCGAGAACATGGTCTGGTCGGTGATGAGCGTGGTCGTGATGATGGCGGGCGTGGGCTTCCTCGTGTGGGGCTGGTCCTTCCTGCGCAAGCACGACGAGGTGGAACCCACGCCACCCCAGCACGACCCACTCTCGCGCGTGCCGCTCACGCCCTCGCAGCGCGCCCTGGGCAAGTATTTGTTCCTCATCGTGGCGCTGTTCAGCTTCCAGGTGCTGCTGGGCGGCTTCACGGCCCACTACACGGTGGAAGGCCAGCAGTTCTACGGCATCAACGTGTCGCAGTGGTTCCCGTATTCGCTGGTGCGCACCTGGCACATCCAGAGCGCGCTGTTCTGGATCGCCACGGGCTTCCTGGCTGCCGGCCTGTTCCTCGCGCCGCTCATCAACGGCGGCAAGGACCCGGCCTACCAGAAGCTGGGCGTGGACATCCTGTTCTGGGCGCTGGTGGTGGTGGTCGTGGGCTCGTTCACCGGCAACTACCTGGCCATCGCGCAGATCATGCCGCCCGAGTGGAACTTCTGGCTGGGCCACCAGGGCTATGAATACGTGGACCTGGGCCGCCTGTGGCAGATCGGCAAGTTCACCGGCATCGCCTTCTGGCTGGTGCTCATGCTGCGCGGCATCGTGCCGGCGCTGCGCACTCCCGGCGGCGACAAGAACCTGCTGGCGCTGCTGACGGCGTCGGTGGTGGCCATCGGCCTCTTCTACGGTGCGGGTTTCTTCTACGGCGAACGCACCCACCTGTCGGTGATGGAGTACTGGCGCTGGTGGGTGGTGCACCTGTGGGTGGAGGGCTTCTTCGAAGTCTTCGCCACCACGGCGCTGGCCTTCATCTTCTCGACGCTGGGGCTGGTGTCGGTGCGCATGGCCACCACGGCCAGCCTGGCCTCGGCCTCGCTGTTCATGCTGGGCGGCGTGCCCGGCACCTTCCACCACCTGTACTTTGCAGGCACCACCACCCCGGTGATGGCGGTGGGCGCAGCCTTCAGCGCGCTCGAAGTGGTGCCGCTGGTCGTGCTGGGCCACGAGGCCTGGGAACACTGGCGCCTGCAGCACCGCACGCCCTGGATGGCCCGCCTGCGCTGGCCGCTGATGTGCTTCGTGGCCGTGGCCTTCTGGAACATGCTGGGCGCGGGTGTCTTCGGCTTCATGATCAACCCGCCCATCTCGCTGTACTACGTGCAGGGCCTGAACACCACGCCGGTGCATGCCCACGCCGCGCTGTTCGGGGTGTATGGCTTCCTGGCGCTCGGCTTCACGCTGCTGGTGCTGCGCTACATCCGGCCGCAGCTGGTGTTCAGCGAGCGGCTCATGAAGACGGGCTTCTGGTGGCTCAACGCCGGCCTGGTGCTGATGATCGCCACCAGCCTGTTCCCCATTGCCCTGTTCCAGTTCCATGCCAGCGTGAGCGAAGGCCTGTGGTACGCCCGGGGCGAGGAGTTCATGCAACAGCCCTTCATCCAGACGCTGCGCTGGGTGCGCACCTTCGGCGACGTGGTCTTCATCGTTGGCGCGCTGGCCATGGCCTGGCAGGTGGTGAGCGGTGTGTTCGGTTCGCGCGCCCCGGCAGCCACCGCAGGGGTTTACCTGGCGGAGTCCCGCCGCTGATCCGCGCCGCGCGCTGCCGTCACCACCTCGGCGGCAGCGCAGGCCCTTCATTCATCCCACAAGGAGTGAGCATGAACCTCGACAAATTCAAGCACCAGCACACCGACATCCTGCGCAGCATCGCCACCTTGCGCGCCCTGGCCCAGGCGGGCGTGGAAGGCAATGCCCGCGCCATCGCGCAGGGCATCGTGGCCATGAGCGGCACCATCAAGCTGCACCTGGCCGTGGAAGACCAGGTGCTCTACCCCGCACTGCAGCGTGGCGCCAACCCCGAACTGGCGCGCCTGGGCCGCCAGTACCAGAGCGAGATGGCCTCGATTGCCAGCGCCTACGACGCCTTTGCGCGCCGCTGGAACACGGCCGAGAACGTGCGCCGCGATGCGCAGGGCTTTCGGGACGAGGCCAATGTGGTGCTGCGCCGGGTGTTCGAGCGCATGCAGCGCGAAGACCACGACTTCTATCCCCGCATCGAGGAGGAAGAAACCGCCGCCTGCCATTGAGCGCCAACGAGAGCGCAGCCCGGCCGCAGCGGTGTGGCCCCCACGGCCCACAACCCCCCAAAGAAAAACAACCCACCCTTTTCTTACGCACCCCTGGTGCGCCAGCGTGCCATCACACGTACCCCCATCCATCGGTAGGGCCTGACGGCACCTCCCTTTCGCCGGCCTTTGTGCCGGCATTTTTTTTACCCCTGCTTACCGCCTCGATTGTGTTGGATCAAACTACCTATAGTGTTCGATGGGTATCGTGGACACCATAGGTAGTGTTTTTAATCCGTTCCATAGATTGGTCGAACCCATGGCGCCCACCCTTGTCACCTTGCCCCGCGATGTTGTGTTGCGCAGTGGCCAGCGTGTTCCTTTTGACGCCGAACGCATCCGCGCAGCGCTGGCCAGTGCGGGCCAGGCCTCGGGCGAATATGGCGCCGAAGAAGCGGCGCTGCTCACCGCGCAGGTCACCAAGGTGCTGATCCACCGCTTCCAGGGCGAAGCCCCCACGGTGGAGCAAATCCAGGACGTGGCCGAGCAGACGCTGATCGCCGCCAACCACCTGGCCACGGCGCGCGCCTACATCGTCTACCGCGAGCAGCACGCCACGCTGCGCGCCGATAGGCAGACGCTGGTCGATGTGGAAAGCTCCATCAATGAATACCTCACGCGTGCCGACTGGCGCGTGAACGCCAACGCCAACCAGGGCTATTCGCTGGGCGGGCTGATCCTGAACGTGGCAGGGAAGGTCACGGCCAACTACTGGCTGTCGCACGTCTACACGCCCGAGATCGGCGAGGCGCACCGCAATGGCGATATCCACATCCACGACCTCGACATGCTCAGCGGCTACTGCGCAGGCTGGTCGCTGCGCACACTGCTGCACGAGGGGCTCAACGGCGTGCCGGGCAAGGTGGAGGCGGGGCCGCCCAAACACATGAGTTCCGCCGTGGGACAGATCGTGAACTTCCTGGGCACGCTGCAAAACGAGTGGGCGGGCGCGCAGGCGTTCTCGTCGTTCGACACCTACATGGCGCCGTTTGTGCGCATCGATGCCATGGACTACGCCGCCGTGCGCCAGTGCATCCAGGAGCTGGTCTACAACCTCAACGTGCCCTCGCGCTGGGGCACGCAGACGCCGTTCACCAACCTCACCTTCGACTGGACCTGCCCCGAAGACCTGTGCGAGCAGGTGCCCGTGATCGCGGGCCAGGAGATGCCCTTCGCGTATGGCGACCTGCAGGCCGAGATGGACCTCATCAACCGCGCCTACATCGACGTCATGACCACGGGCGACGCCAAGGGCCGCGTGTTCACCTTCCCCATCCCCACCTACAACATCACCAAGGACTTCCCCTGGGAGAGCGAGAACGCGCAGCTGCTGTTCGACATGACAGCCAAGTACGGTCTGCCGTACTTCCAGAACTTCATCAACTCCGAGCTGGAGCCCAACATGGTGCGCTCCATGTGCTGCCGCCTGCAGCTCGATTTGCGCGAGCTCTTGAAGCGCGGCAACGGCCTGTTCGGCAGCGCCGAGCAGACGGGCAGCCTGGGCGTGGTCACCATCAACTGCGCACGGCTGGGCTACCAGCACGCGGGCGACGAAGCGGGTTTGCTCGCCGCACTCGACCGCCTGCTGGAACTGGGCCAACAAAGCCTGGAGACCAAGCGCAAGCTCATCCAGCGCCTGATGGACCAGGGCTTGTTCCCCTACACCAAGCGGTATCTGGGCACGCTGCGCAACCACTTTTCCACGCTGGGCGTGAACGGCATCAACGAGATGATCCGCAACTTCACGGCGGACCAGCACGACATCACCAGCGAGTGGGGCCACGCGTTTGCCGTGCGCCTGCTCGACCACGTGCGCGAGCGCATGACCGCCTTCCAGGAGGAAACCGGCCACCTCTACAACCTGGAGGCCACACCCGCCGAAGGCACGACCTACCGCTTCGCGAAGGAAGACAAAAAGCGCTGGCCCGGCATCCTGCAGGCCGGCACGGAGCAGCAGCCCTACTACACCAACTCCTCGCAGCTGCCCGTGGGCTTCACCGACGACCCGTTCGAGGCCCTGATGCGCCAGGAGACGCTGCAATCCAAATACACCGGCGGCACCGTGCTGCATCTGTACATGGGCGAGCGCTTGTCCAGCGGCGCGGCCTGCCGCGATCTGGTGCGGCGCGCGCTCACACGGTTTCGCCTGCCCTACATCACCGTCACGCCCACGTTCTCGATCTGCCCCACCCACGGCTACCTGGCGGGCGAGCACCCGTTCTGCCCGCGCTGCGACGAAGAGCGGCTGGACGCCAAGCGGCGGCGTCTGGTTGCTTAGTGTGGTGTTGCACGCTATCCGGCACTTAAAACCGCGTCTTTTCGGCCAGGGCTGCGTTGCAAATCCTCGCGATACCTACGGGTATCGCTGTGGCTTGCGCCTTGCCCTGACCAAAAATCCATCGGTTTTAAATGTGCCGTCAAGCATGCAACACCACACCAGATTTTGAGCAAAAAGTGGCCCTGGCGCTTGATAGTCAAGCGCAAGTAGCTATCAAAACAGAAGCAAATCATTTCCTCCACCCCCGAAAGGACCCCGGCATGAGCCATTTCTCCGCCACCGAACACATCGCCATCTCCAGCGCCGCCGCCGTGCAGCTCACCGACGACGAGCGCCAGCCCTGCGAGGTCTGGACCCGCGTCATGGGCTACCACCGCCCCGTGGCCAGCTTCAATACCGGCAAACAGGGCGAGCATGCCGAACGCCGCTTCTTCGCCGAAATGCACCGTGGCTCCAGCTGCAACGGCTGCTGAGCCCGGTGCCGCCGCCCTGCGCCTGGGCGGCCTCACGCCGCTGACCACCATCGATTTCCCCGGCCGCCTCGCGGCCGTTTTCTATTGCCAGGGTTGCCCCTGGCGCTGCGGCTACTGCCACAATCCCGGGCTGCTCGACGCCGCCGCGCCCCCGGCGTTGCCGTGGGACCAGGCGCTGCAGTTTCTGCACAGCCGCCGGGGCCTGCTCGACGGCGTGGTGTTTTCGGGCGGCGAGCCGACGCTGCAAGCCGCGCTGCCCGCTGCGGTGGATGCCGTGCGCGCACTGGGCCTGCAGACCGCGCTGCACACCGGCGGCATGTACCCCGGGCGGCTGGCGGCACTGCTGCCGCGCCTCCACTGGGTGGGGCTGGACATCAAGGCCCTGCCGCAGCGCTATGACGCCATCACCGCCACCCCCGGCAGCGGCGCGCGCGCCTGGGCCGCGCTCGATGCCATGCTGGCCCATGGCATCGACCACGAATGCCGCACCACCTGGCACGCAGGCTTGTTTGGTGTGGACGAACTGCTGGAACTGGCCCAGGCCCTGGCCGCGCGCGGGGTGCGGCATTGGGCGCTGCAGGAATGCCGCGTGCTCGGCGCCCCGGCCTGGGCGCTGGCGCCCACACACCAGCAGCAACTGGCCGCGCTGTTTTCCGGATTCACCTTGCGCCGGGTGTGAGCGCCGGGCGCAGATTTCCTGCGTTGCAGATCCCTGCATGAAATGAACCTGCAAATACGGCCGCTGTTGCACACGCTTTGATGCGCGTCAGAGGTGCTTTGCGCGGCCCGCGCGGATCATTCGCGCCACCGCCGCACACCGGCACCACCTTGTCAGGAAATCCTCCATGAACCCCCTCGGCCTCCAGCTGCTGCACGCGCTCAAAACCCACGGCGCGCGCGAGATCTTCGGCATCCCCGGTGATTTCATCCTGCCCTTGTTCGCGCAGATCGAGGAAAGCGGCATCCTGCCGCTGGTCACGCTCAGCCACGAACCCTCGCTGGGTTTTGCCGCCGATGCCGCCGCGCGCATGCACTGCGGGCTGGGCGTGGTGGCTGTCACCTACGGCGCGGGCGCGCTCAACGTGGTCAATGCGGTGGCGGGGGCCTATGCCGAGCGCTCGCCGCTGGTGGTGCTGGCCGGCTGCCCCGGCGAGGTCGAGGCTCATTCCGGCCTGGTGCTGCACCACCAGGTGCGCCATGTCGATTCGCAGTGGCGCATCTTCCGCGAGATCACCTGCGACCAGGTGCGCCTGTCCGACCCCGCCACCGCGCCAGCCGACCTTGCCCGCGTGCTGCGCAGCTGCCGCGAATACTCGCAGCCCGTGCTCATCGAGGTGCCGCGCGACATGACGCTGCACCCCATGGCCGAGGTGCCGGTGCTGCCCCCCAGCCCGTTCAACGCAGCCGCCGTGGCCGAATGCGCCGACGAATGGATGGCCCGCATCCAGGCGGCCCGGCGCCCCGTGCTGGTGGTGGACGTGGAGGTGCGCCGCTTTGGCCTGGAAGCCCGCGTGGCCGAACTCGCGCGCCGCCTGCAGCTGCCCGTGCTCACCACCTTCATGGGCCGGGGCCTGCTGGCCGAGGACGCGGGGCATGCCGGCGTGCCCTTCCACGGCACCTACCTGGGCGTGGCGGGCGCACCGGAGACCAGCGCGCTGCTGGACGATTCCGACCTGCCCGTGATGCTGGGCGCCATCCTGTCGGACAGCAACTTCGGCGTGAGCGCCCAGCGCATGGACTTCCGCCGCGCGCTGATCGCCGCGCACCGCGAGGCGCGCGTGGGCCACCACCTGTACCCGGACATCCCCCTGGCCGCGCTGGTGGAGGCGTTGCTGGCCCGTGCCCCGGCAGCGGGCGTAGCGACGGCACGCGCGCTGCCCCCCCCGCCCATCTGCCCCGAAGGCCTGGTGGCCGACGATGCGCCCGTGTGTGCGGCCGACCTCTCCCGCGCGCTCAACGACCGCATCCGCACGCACGGCCCCATGAACATCGTCTCGGACATCGGCGACTGCCTGTTCGCCGCCATGGAGCTGCTGCCCACGCCGCTGGTGGCGCCGGGCTACTACGCGTCGATGGGGTTCGGGGTGCCGGCCGGCATTGGCGCCCAGGTGGCCACGGGCCAGCGCAGCCTGATCCTGGTGGGCGACGGCGCCTTCCAGATGACGGGCTGGGAGCTGGGCAATTGCCCGCGCCTGGGGCTGGACCCCATCGCCATCGTGCTCAACAACCAGACCTGGGAGATGATCCGCGCGTTCCAGACCACGTCGCGCTGCGCCGCGCTCGGCGACTGGCACCTGGCCGATGCTGCCGACGCGCTGGGCGGGCGCGGCCACCGGGTGCACACGCGCGCCCAGTTCAAGGCGGCGCTCGATGCCGCGTTTTCCGAGCGCGGGCGCTTCCAGCTCATTGAACTGATGGTGCCGCCGGGCGACAGCACGCCCACGTTGCGGCGGTTTTCTGACGGCATCCGGGCCCTGCGGACATGGGCTTCCTAGTCATTGCGAGGAGCAAAAATATCTATTCATAAATATGCTTTTCATTAGGGATTTGTGGCATTTTTATCTATTCATATAATCATGCATGAATCGCCCGACGCCCCACGCTGAAAACCTTTTGGCCGTCTTGCGCCGCCATGGCGGCGTGGCAACGAGTGCTGCCCTGGTGGCCGACCTGGGCGTCAGCCAGCCCACGGTGTCGCGCGCCCTCATGCCGCTGGTACGCACGGGCCAGGTCCGCAAGGTGGGCGCGGCGCGATCGCAGCGCTATCTGCTGCCGCGCTCGGTGGCGGGCGTGGGCGACGACATCCCCATCATGCGGGTGAATACCGCCGGGGTCCCCGCCCCCTTTGGCCGCATGGTGCCCCTGCCGGGTGGTGCGTTCTGGGTGGACGAAGA
This sequence comes from Acidovorax sp. Root267, assembly GCF_001429215.1. Taxonomy (NCBI): domain Bacteria; kingdom Pseudomonadati; phylum Pseudomonadota; class Betaproteobacteria; order Burkholderiales; family Comamonadaceae; genus Acidovorax; species Acidovorax sp. Root267. The sequence continues at coordinate 219,187 of NZ_LMJC01000012.1, read as the reverse complement.
AGACGGTGTGAGCGAGCGCCACGACAGCCTGCCCTGGTTTCTGGCCGACATGCGGCCCCAGGGCTTCATGGGCCGCAACTTTACGCAGCTGCACCCGGATCTGCAGTTGCCTGTGGATCCGCGCCACTGGTCCGACGACGATGTGCTGCGCGCCCTGGCGCTGCGCGGCGAGGACCTGCCAGGCAACCTGCTCGTGGGCAATGCGTCGCTGGAGCGATTTCACACCCTGGGCCAACGCCTGGTGCGCGCCACCTCGGCGGACGACTATCCCCAGCTCGCCCGCAGCGCGCTGCAAGGGCAGCTACCGGGCTCTTCGGCCGGCGGTGAGCAGCCCAAGTTCTGCTGCATCACGCAGGGGCGCAGCGTGATCGTGAAATTCTCCAGCAGCGGGGACAGCCCGGCCGACCAGCGCACGCGCGACCTGCTGCTGTGCGAACACCTGGCCCTCAAGGTGCTGGGCCAGGCCGGCCTGCCCGCCGCAAACACGGCGGTCTTTGTGCGCGAGGGCCGGGTCTTTCTTGAATCCGAACGTTTTGACCGGTGCTCACCGTGGGTGGGCAGGCTGCATGGCCCGCCGCCCGGACGCATCGGCATGGTGTCGCTGATGGTCTACGACGCACAGTACGTGGGCGAGATGGACCACTGGGCCGCCACTGCACTGCGCATGCAGGCACGCGGCCTGCTGACCCCTGAGGATGCGCGTGCCTTGCGCCTGCTCGAGGCCTACGGCGTGCTGATTGGCAATACCGACCGGCACTACGGCAACATCTCCCTGGTGCTGGTCGAGGACGACTGGCGCCTGTCACCCGCCTACGACGTGCTGCCCATGTTGTACATGCCCATCGCGGGTGAGCTGGTCCCACAGGACCTGGCCCTGGAGAAAAAAGTGCCCACGGCGGCCACGCTCGATGTGTGGCCCGAGGCCCAGACGCTGGCACTGGCGTTCTGGCGTGAAGCGTCCCTGGACGGGCGGATTTCGGAAGGCTTCAGGAACATCGCGCGCGCGCATGCCCACACCCTGCAGGCTCCGCGCGGGTAAGGCGGCCGTGCTCAGCCTGCGCCCACCACCCGCAACACCTCCGCCCCATAGGCCTCCAGCTTCTTCGCCCCCATCCCGCTGATGCCTTGCAGGTCTTCCAGCGATGCCGGGGCGCGCTCTGCAATCGCCGCCAACGTGGCATCGTGAAAGATCACATACGCAGGCAGGTTGTGTTCGCGCGCCACCTCAGCGCGCCAGGCCTTGAGATTGATGAACCGCACCTGTGCGTCCGGCCCCAGGTTGGCGGCTGCGGCGGGTGGGGCGCTGCCAGTGCCTTTGCGTGTACGGGTGCGTTTGGCAGGCGCCGACGACACCGATTCGCGAAGCTGCACAGGCATCTCGCCCTTCAGCACGGCGCGCGAGCCTTCGGTTAGGCACAGCGTGTCAAAACTGAACCCGCTGTCGAGCATCACCTTCTGCAGGCCCACAGCGCCGGTGGCGATCAGTTGGCGCAGCACGCCGCGCAGCTGGGGCTCTGACAGGTCCGCGCCGATGCCGAAGGTCGAGAGCTTTTCGTGCCCGAACTGCTCCACCTTCTCGGTCTTCTTGCCGCGCAAGATGTCCATGATGTGCCCGGTGCCAAAGCTGATGCCGCTGGCCTGGTTCACGCGGTAGATGGTGGACAGCAATTTGCGCGCTGCATCGGTCGCATCCCACACGGCGGGTGGGCTCAGGCAGTTGTCGCAGTTGCCGCAAGGCGTCGAGGCTTCACCAAAATACGCCAGCAGCCGCACGCGGCGGCAATCGGTGGCTTCAGCCAACGCCAGCAGCGCATCCAGCTTGCCGCGCAATGCCGCCTTGAATTCTTCACCCGCCGGGCTCTCATCGATCATGCGGCGCTGGTTCACTACGTCGTTCAGGCCGTAGGCCATCCAGGCGTCCGCATTCAGCCCGTCGCGGCCCGCACGGCCCGTCTCCTGGTAGTAGCCCTCGATGTTCTTGGGCATGTCCACATGGGCCACAAAACGCACGTCGGGTTTGTCGATGCCCATGCCAAACGCAATGGTCGCCACCATCACGATGCCTTCTTCGCGCAGAAAGCGGTCCTGGTTCTTCTGGCGCACTTTGGTGTCCAGGCCCGCGTGGTAGGGCAGGGCATTCAGGCCTGCATCACTCAGCGTGGCCGCGAGTTCTTCCACCCGCTTGCGCGACTGGCAATACACCACGCCCGCCTCCCCCGCATGCTCGCGCTCGATGAAGCGCAGCAGTTGGGTGGTGACATCCTTCTTCTCTTCAATGCGGTAGCGGATATTGGGCCGGTCAAAGCTGCTGATGAACAGCCGCGCGTCCTCCAGCTGCAGCCGCTCGATGATGTCGGCACGTGTAAGGTCATCCGCCGTAGCGGTAAGCGCAATGCGCGGCACCCCAGAATAACGCTCATGCAGCACCGTGAGCGCGCGGTACTCCGGGCGAAAGTCGTGGCCCCACTGGCTGACGCAGTGCGCCTCGTCAATGGCGAACAGCGAGAGATGCCCGCCCTGGTACAGGCTGTCGAGCAGGCCCAGAAAACGTGGCGTGTTCAGCCGCTCGGGCGCCGCATACAGCAGCGTGATATCGCCGGTCTGCAGGCGCAGCTCCACATCCTGCGCCTCGTCAAAACTCAGCGTGGAGTTCAAAAAGGCGGCATCCACCCCTGCCTCGTGCAGCGCGCCCACCTGGTCGTGCATCAGCGCGATCAGCGGTGAGATCACGATGGTCACCCCGCGCCCCTGCTGCTGGCGCACGATGGCCGGCACCTGGTAGCACAGCGACTTGCCGCCACCCGTGGGCATCAACACCAGCGCGTCGCTGCCGCCGATCACATGCTCGACGATGTCCTGCTGGGGGCCGCGAAACTGCTCGTAGCCAAAAACGTCGTGCAGGACGGTGTGGGCAGGGGACACAGCGGAGGACAGGCGAGAAGACAAACGAATGCTCTGAATTTGATAGCTTTTAGTGCTTTTTGGATAAGCGCTACAAGCTGATTTGACGGCTATTTTGGTGTCTGGCGAAGGGTGCTTGTGGGGCGACCGGCGCACACACCGAAGGCCCATATTGTGCGCTGCACCGTGGCAGGGCCGCGCTTTCTACAATAGGGGGCTATGCAAGCCCTTCACTACACCCGCGCCGCGCAGCTGCCCGACATCCTCGCCCAACGCATCGTCATCCTCGACGGCGCCATGGGCACCATGATCCAGCGCTTCAAGCTGGGCGAGGCGCAGTACCGGGGCGAGGGCTACACCGGCCCGGGCAGTGTGGGGGACCGCTTCAAGGACTTCCCGCGCGACGTGAAGGGCAACAACGAGTTGCTCAGCCTCACCCGGCCCGACGTGATCACCGACATCCACGAGCGCTACCTGGCCGCTGGCGCGGACCTGATCGAGACCAACACCTTCGGCGCGACGACCATCGCGCAGGAGGACTACAAGATGGCCGAGCTGGCGCGCGAGATGAATCTCAAGTCCGCCCAGCTGGCCCGCGCCGCCTGCGACAAATATTCCACGCCCGACAAGCCCCGCTTCGTCGCCGGCGCCCTGGGCCCCACGCCCAAGACGGCCAGCATCAGCCCCGACGTGAACGACCCCGGCGCGCGCAATGTCGATTTCGAGCAATTGCGCGCCGCGTACTACGAGCAGACCGAAGCGCTGGTCGAGGGCGGCTCCGACGTGCTGCTGGTCGAGACGATTTTTGACACGCTCAACGCCAAGGCCGCGCTGTTCGCCATCGACGAATTTTTTGAGAACAGCGGCCAGCGCTTGCCCCTGATCATCAGCGGCACGGTCACCGACGCTTCGGGCCGCATCCTCAGCGGACAGACGGTGACTGCCTTCTGGAACAGCGTGCGCCACTCCCGCCCGCTGGCCATCGGCCTCAATTGCGCCCTGGGCGCCACGCTGATGCGCCCTTACATCCAGGAGCTGAACCGCGTGGCCGAGGACACCTTCATCAGCTGCTACCCCAACGCCGGCCTGCCCAACCCCATGAGCGACACCGGCTTCGACGAAACGCCCGAGATCACCAGCCGCCTGGTGCACGAGTTCGCGGCCGAGGGGCTGGTCAACATCCTGGGCGGCTGCTGCGGCACCACGCCCGACCACATTGGCGCCATCGCCAAGGCGGTTGCAAACGTGCCCACGCGCAAGATGTTCTACCCTGCTGAAGCCTGAATTTCGAGAAAAATTGGCCTCTAGCGCTTATCCAGAAAGCGCTAATAGCTATATAAAACGTAGCAATTAAATAGTCACTGCTCTGCGGTGGCGCATTGCCGGGCGCATGACTCTGCGGCACCCTTACGCCTTCGGTTGAACTTTCGCCCGCACTCTTTGCCAGAACCCCGGCCCGCTCCCCATGTCCGTTACCGCCACCTTGCCCGACACCCCTGTTGCTGAGGCCGCCGACAAAGCCGCTGCCCACGCCGCGCTCAAGCTCGAAAAGCGCCTGGTGCGCCAGGTCGCCCAGGCCATTGGCGACTTCGGCCTCATCGAAGACGGCGACAAGGTCATGGTGTGCGTCTCCGGCGGCAAGGACAGCTACGCCATGCTCGACGTGCTGCGTTTGCTGCAGCAGCGCAACGGCAACAAGTTTGAGCTGATCGCCGTCAACCTCGACCAGAAGCAGCCGGGTTTTCCGGCCCATGTGTTGCCCGAGTATTTGACAAAGGTGGGTGTGCCCTTTCATATCGAAACGCAGGACACGTACAGCGTCGTCAAGGAGCACATCCCCGAAGGCAAGACCATGTGCAGCCTGTGCAGCCGCCTGCGCCGGGGCATTTTGTACCGCGTGGCCGACGAACTGGGCGCCACCAAGATCGCGCTCGGCCACCATCGCGACGACATGCTGCAGACCTTCTTTCTCAACATGTTCTTCGGCGGCAAGCTCAAGGGCATGCCGCCCAAGGTGCAGAGCGACCGCGGCGACCACCTCATCATCCGCCCGCTGGCCTACGTGGCCGAAGACGACCTCAGCCGCTGGGCGGACATCCGCGCCTTTCCCATCATCCCGTGCACGCTGTGCGGCAGCCAGGAGAATCTGCAGCGCAAGCAGATCGGCCAGATGCTGCGCGACTGGCAGCAGCTGTACCCCGGCCGCATCGAAAACATGGCCGTGGCGCTGCGCAACCTGGTGCCTTCGCACTTCATGGACCCGCGCCAGTTCGACTTCAAGGGGTTGGTGCCCAATGGCGTGCAGGACGCCGATGGCGACAAGGCGTTCGATGCCGAAGAGTTTCCGGCGCAGGCCGTGGGCACGCTGGCGGGCCTGCCGCTGATGCCCGCCATGCCCCGCTGAACCTGACCCCCGATGATTTTTAGATTGGGCCACCCCATGACCACCCTCAAAGCCCCCGAACTGCTGTTGCCCGCCGGCTCGCTCGACAAGATGCGCGCCGCCTACGACTTTGGCGCCGACGCCGTATACGCAGGCCAGCCGCGCTACAGCCTGCGTGCGCGCAACAACGAGTTCCGCCTGGAGCAGATCAAGCAGGGCATTGACGAGGCCCACGCACGCGGCAAGAAGTTCTTTGTGACGAGCAACCTGATTGCGCACAACGACAAGATCCGCACCTATCTGCGCGACATCGAGCCCGTGATCGACTGCAAGCCGGATGCCCTCATCATGGCCGACGCGGGCCTGATCATGATGGTCAAGGAGAAGTGGCCCGAGCAGGTGGTGCACCTCTCGGTGCAGGCCAACACCACCAACTGGGCGGCGGTGAAGTTCTGGCAGAAGATGGGCGTGGAGCGCGTCATCCTCTCGCGCGAACTGAGTCTGGACGAGATCGAAAAGATCCGCCAGGAATGCCCCGACATGGAGCTGGAAGTGTTCGTGCACGGCGCGCTGTGCATCGCGTATTCGGGCCGGTGTTTGCTCAGCGGCTACTTCAACCACCGCGACCCCAACCAGGGCACCTGCACCAACGCCTGCCGCTGGAACTACGCCACCCACGACGCCGACATCGACGCCACCACGGGCGAAGCCATTGCGCAAAAAATGGAAGGCGACTTCAACTTCGAGGCCGCGCAGCAAAAGGCCGAGCAGGCCTTCGCCTCCACCACCGGCAACGGCGAGCGCCACCCCAAGGCCGACAAGGTCTACCTCATCGAAGAGGCCGGCCGCCCTGGGCAGATGATGCCCATCATGGAAGACGAGCACGGCACCTACATCATGAACAGCAAGGACCTGCGCGCGGTGGAGCACGTGGCCCGCCTGGCGCAGATCGGCGTCGATTCGCTCAAGATCGAAGGCCGCACCAAGAGCCTGTACTACGTGGCCCGCACTGCCCAGGTCTACCGCCGCGCCATCGACGACGCCGTGGCGGGCCGCCCCTTCAACCCCGAACTGCTGATTGAGCTCGAAGGCCTGTCCAACCGCGGCTACACCGGCGGCCTGCTGGAGCGCCGCCCCAGCAACGACTACCAGAACTACATCAACGGCCACTCGGCCACGCAGCGCAGCCAGTTTGCGGGCGAGGTGCTGGGCGCCGAGGGGCAGGCCGAAGTGGGGCTGCAAGGCGACTGGGTGTTGGTCGAAACCAAGAACCACTTTGCGGTGGACGACCTGATCGAAGTGGTGCACCCCAGCGGCAACATCACCGTGCGGCTGGACCAGATGCGCAATGCGGAAGGCCAACCGGTGGCGGTGGCGCAAGGCAACCCGGTGCGCGTGTGGATTCCGCTGCCTGCGCGCTATACCGGCGCGCTGCTGGCCCGCGTGGTGGAGGCACCGGCTGCGCCCGCGGCGGCCGAACCTGCCGCCGTGGCCTGAGCGGGGCGCACCACCATGTGGACACACCATCGCAGCCGAGCGCCTGCTTGGGCACTGTCGGTTGTGGCCGCGCTTGCCAGCGCCAGCGCCCTGGCGCAGGGCTCCACTGCAGGCGCGCCGCAGTTGGCGCCCGCCAAGGTGCGCTATGTACAGGGCTCCTGGGTCAACCTGCGCGAGTCGGCCCAGGCCCAAGCCAGCGTGCTGGCCCAGGTGCCGGCCAACACCGCGCTGGACCAGCTTGCCGAGCGCGACGGCTGGTGCGCCGTGCTCTACCGGGGCGATGTGCGCCTCGGCCCCGCATTGGCGGCACCGTTGCAAGCCCATGTGTCCTGCAATCTGCTGTCTGACCAGCCCCTGACCCTGGCCCAGGCGGGCAAGGACGCAGCCCGCGCCTTCTGGGTGGCACCATCGCCCAACCGGCTGCGTGCCTATGGCAACGCCTTGCCCCGGCCGACATCGCTGCAGATCAGCGCCCTGACCAAGACCCACCCGCCCGAGGCGCCCGTGGTGTACCCGGTACGCCCCGAGTTCGAAGCCGCCAAGAAGCTGCTGCGCGCGGGGGTGCAGCTGCGGCCGGACCAGGAGATCAACCGGGGCGAGCCCGTGGCCCCGCTCGTCGACCTGAAGCTGGCCACCCGCGCGGTGGACCACATCCCCGCCGTGGCTCCCCTCGCCACGCGGCCCGTTCTGCCCGCGATTGCCCCGTCGTACTTCCGCACCCACGCCAGCGTGGCCCTGCTGCACGAAACGGATGCCGATGGCCTGGCGGCGGTGGCGGGAACCCGCATCAGCGTGGTCCCCACCGGCGCGCCGCATGGCAGCTTCAACCGCCACATGGGGCCCGAGATCGAGTTTGTGACCGGCTTCTGGGACGTGGGGTCTGCCGACCTGGCCTTTGCCCCCGCGCTCACCCTGTATGCCATCACCCACCAGGGGCTGGTTGGCGCACGGGCCCTGCGCCAGCGCTATTGGGACATCAGCAATGCCGACCACTACTGCGGCGGCCATTACCCCGGCAAGGGCTTCGACGACCCGCGCGAGGACGAAACGGTCCCAGTGCGTGGCTACGCCAAACTGTCCGACACCGCCGAGGTGCTGGTCCGCCTGGTCGTGCCCGGCAAGCTGCCGCCCGATGCCGTGAAGGTAAAGACCCGCCGCTATGCCACGAGCTGGATGCAACCCGCCGACCCGCCCATCCGCGACAAGCCCCAGCGCAAGAACACGGCAGTGATGGTGCACGAGATCGACGTGGACCGCGACGGTGTGGCGGACATCCTGCGCATCGATACCCCTGCGCCGGGTGGCATAAGCTTTGAGCCGGTTTTTGACTGGCGGTGGTACTTGAACATCAACGGCCAGTGGTTCCGGGCGGGGTACTGGGTGGATCAGGAGTGCACGTGAGCGGGCCCTGCGGGGCGGCCCGCTGTGGCCCGAAACCTGCCGATGGCCTGTGCAGGCCCCCTGTCCCCGGCTGTTTTGGGTAGCATCGTTCAGAGATCGCCCATGGGGTCTGCCGCCAGCGCCTGGCATGCAGCCCCGACCCCCACGAAAGGCCCTTCCATGTCCGCTGAGTCCCATCCCGCCTGCGTGCGAGAGTTGCGCCAGGTCCTGTTGTGGCCCCTGCGCCTGATGCCGGTGCGGGGCTCCGAGGGGCGGCACGCCAAGCCCTGGCAGGTGCTGGCGGACATGGGCGAGGCCTCGCCCTGGCGCGAGGTGGTGGATGAATTCACCGGCGACAGCGGCCGTTTTCACGAACGCCACTACAACGAATTCGTGACCTTCCTGCCCTATGTGCAGCGCTTCCTGTATGGCGAAGGCCGCAGCCAGAAAGGCAGCAGCGCCACGGGCTCGCCGATGCGGGTGTTCCGGCGCAGCGACGTCAGCGCCGTGCGGGCAGTGCTGCATCCCGGCACGCCGCCGATCACGCTCGACATCGTCCATGTGGACCTGTACTTTTTTCTCGACCTGGATCTGGTGCTGCTCAATGTCGAGGTCAGCGCCCGCGACCTGGCGCTGCCCCAGGCGCAGGAGCTGCTGTACCGCTTCGGCCGTGGCTACCCCGCCAGCTGGGATGCGGACGGCCATGCCCAGCATTGCCTGTACAGCGCCGAATGGCTGGACGCCGCCGGGCAGGTGCTGGCCCAGTCCGACGCCAACCAGCGCGACCTTTTCATGGCCCATGTCAGCAGCTATCGTGCCCCGCGCATCGCGGCCCATTGGGCCTGGCTGCTGGAGCCCCTGGTGAGTGACCATTCCGAGCGCAGCGGCCCCTTGCGCTATCGCCAGATCGAGTACTACCGCATGCCGCAGCTGGCCTTTCTGGCGCTGGATGACCCCCGCGCCTTGAGCCGCAGCGACTTTGTCCGACTCGGACTGGTGACCGGGGCGGCCAGGCCGGGCGACGACGCCAGCCTGCCGTATGCCGAAGAGCACCTGGCCGACTTTGAAAAGCGGTTCTGCTACGACCGGTTCTGGAGCGGCAGCGGCGCTGCCCCCCACACACGCTATCTGTGCAGCGGCCATTCGCTGCTGGTGCTGGGCGATGCCAACAGCCCGTTTTTTGTCTGCCGCGACCGGGGGGTGCTGGCGCAGTTCCGGCACCAGCATTTTTTGCTGTTCCTGATTGCGCATTTCCAGAAAGCGGCGCTGCTGATGTTCTCGGACCGGCTGGCCGAGGCGCTGAAAAATCTGGACATTGCCGACGCCGCCAGCGTGCGCCGCTTCAAGCGCACCATCCGCGACAGTTTTGCCAGTTTTCTGCGCTTCACGCACCGCTACTGGTTTCACGAGGTGTCCGAGCAGGCCCAGGTGCGCGCGCTGTTTCACATGTGCGCCCACCATCTCGGGCTGGACCCGCTGTACACGGAGGTCAAGGAGCGCATTGGCGAGATGAACCAGTACCTGGACGCCGACAGCCTGCGCCGCCAGGCCAACACCGTCGTGCGGCTGACGGTCGTGACCATCTTTGGCCTGATCGGCACCGTGACCACGGGTTTCCTGGGCATGAACCTGCTGGCCGAGGCCGATGCCCCGGTAGGTCGCAAGCTGGGGATTTTTGCCCTCGTGTTTGTGTTGACCACCTCGCTGACGGTGTACACCATGGCCAAGTCCAAGCGCTTGTCAGACTTTTTGGACGTGCTCTCGGACGAACGCGCCAGTGCCTGGCAAAAAGTAAGGGCGCTGGGGCTGGTGTGGCGGCGCACGGGGGACTGAGGCGCGCACCCAGCCCTTTACTGCGGCTTGCCGCCCACCTGGGGCTGCCGCAACAACGCCCCCAGCACCAGCGCCTCCGCCATCACCTCCAACGCCTCTTCCAGCGTGGCCAGCGTGGCCAGCAACTCCGGCAGCTCTGGCAACCAGGGCCAATGTGGCTGCACCTCGGGCCACTGGTCCACCGCGATCGCCGCCAGCCCCACGGCAAAACCGGCCCACAGCAGGCCGCGGGTGCTGCGGTGCGACAGAGCCCGGTGCAGCCAGGCCAGCGTGACCAAGCCCACCCCGGCCACCGCGAGCATCGGTGCCTCGCGCACGGCGCTCCAGCGACAGGCATCGGTCCATTCGTGGCAGCGGAACTTCCACAACTCATGCAGCATGAACTGCTCGTCCAGCGCCAGCGCGCCGAAGGCCAGCACCAGCCACACGCCCAGCCGCCAGGGCAGGCAGCGCTCGGCCGTCAGGCGCAGCGCGGTGATGCACAGCGTGAGCAGCAGCGCACTCGACAGCCACGATGCGGGCGAGTTGTCGGAGCGGAATGCGCGCTCCCAGCCCGGTGCAAAGATCCACGCGCTGAACAGCAGAAATCCCGCCACCGCGCCCAGCAGGGCGGGTGCGACCCAGCGGTGAGGCGCTGGTCTAGGGCCTGGCGTGTTGTCGGATAACCGGAGGGTGGGGTGCTGGGGCATGGCGGGGTTTGAAACCACGGGGTGCTGGCGTTGGGCGGACCAGCGGGGCGATCAAATTTTGAATCAAATAGACCGCTGGCGCTTTACTGTATTGTATTTTGAGCTATGTATTTAATAGCGTTTTGGTGAGCTGCCGCGCTGTGGGCGGCGCGCCCTGTTCACGCCGGTCGAATCGCTACAGAATCGGGCATCCCTCTGCACGTACGGTATGGCCCTTCCCATCGACCCCTCCCGCAGCGCGCTGCCGCCCGTGGCCCAGTTTCTGGCCGAGGCGGCGCTGCAGCGGCAGTCGACGTTGCTGGGGCTGGACAAGCCCACCCCAGCGCCCGCACCGCTGCCCACGGCCGACCCGAGCGCGCCCCCGCCCACACCCACCTCGCCCAGCCCCCCCGCTGGGCCTTTGCCTGCCCCGGCCGACAAGGCCAGCATCTCGGCCCAGGCGCGCGAGCAGCTCGGTGCAGGTTTTGACCCACGGCGCGAAGGGGCAGACCGTGCCGCCGCAGCTGCCGCCTCGGGTGCCCGGCCCGGTGGTGCACTGCGGGGGCCTTTGTCACCACCGCCGCTGCCCGTCGGGGCGCCAGCGCCGGCACCCGCCGTGTCCGCCCCTTCTGCCACATCGGTGTCGGGCGCCGACTGGCCTGCCACAGGGCTGGGCACGCCGCTGATGCGCATGGTGGGTGCGCTGGTGGCGCAGCTCACGGCGGGCAGCGGGGCGCCCCAGCGGGTCACGGCCGCCCAGCCCTGGCCCATCGGGCTGGCGCAGGCGCTGGAAAGCGGTGCGGTGGACGCTGATGCTCCCCCGCTGCAGACCTGGCTGGTGCGCCAGGGCAGCGTGCAGACGCCCGAAGGCCCGCGCGGCTTTGCGCTGACCTTGCGCGTTCCGGTGCCGTGGCTGGCGTCGCAGGCGCCCTCGGGTGCGGCGGCGTCGGCATTTGCTGCGTCCACGGCGGCCGCTGCCGTGCCCCCTGCGGTGCCGCTGCTGCAGGTGCCGTTCACGGGGAATGCGCAGTCGCTGCAATCCGGGGTGCTTGCGCTGGTGTTGCAGGGTCTTGAGGCGTCGGCCCCCCGCACCAGTGCCTTGCTGGTGATGGATTTCCAGCCGCAATTGCCCGCCACCGTGTATGGCCGCGACATGCTGACGCAACTGCGCATGGACCCCTGGACGCAGATGGCCGTGCTGCAGGCCAGCGGGCAGGTGCCGCGCGAGGAAGACCGGGCGCGCAACGGGGCGTCAGGCCTGTGCGAGACGGTGGGCTGCCCCTACGCCGCGCGGGCCGAATGCGCGCAGCCGTTTTGCCTGGCGATGCGTGGCGTGCTGCCGCCCGAGCCGGTGGGGCCAACGCCCAGTGCCTGAGAACGTGTTGACGATCCCCTGCAAGACCGTGAAGACGTTCTCAGGGCTTCAAATCGCTGCTTGTGTTGAAACGGTGGTCGTCGAATCGGGGTGCAGCCCCAAGGTCTGAAATCGCACACGGACATTTGCAGGCAGAGGCCTGCATGAGGTCAAATTCCACCCCACGCCATCATTTTTGAATCGAATGGAAAATCCGAGCCATGCGCGCGCTTCGTTCCTCCCAGGCCAATTCTTCGTTTCCTGCTGATTTCATCCCGCTCGGCGGCACTTCGCAAGACTGCGAGGACTGCGGAAAGGCCGTGGGGCTGGGGTTTCAGTTTGACTATGCCTACCAGCCCATCGTGGACGTGGGGCGCCGCGCGGTCTTTGCACACGAAGCGTTGGTGAGAGGGCCTGGTGGCGAGGGCGCGATGACTGTGCTGTCGCAGGTCAACGACCACAACCGCTATCGCTTTGACCAGGCCTGCCGGGTGAAGGCCATCAAGGGCGCGGCCGAGCTGGGACTGGCGCAGCCGGTGTCGATCAATTTCCTGCCCAACGCGATCTACAAGCCCGAGGTGTGCATCCGCACGACCCTGGAGGCGGCCAGAGCGCATGGCTTTCCGCTGGAGCAGATCATCTTCGAGGTGACCGAGGGCGAGCGCATCGAGGACGGCCCCTGGTTTGCACAGATCCTGCGCGAGTACAAGCGCTGCGGCTTCCAGACTGCCATTGACGATTTCGGAGCGGGCTACGCAGGCATGAAGCTATTGTCGGATTTTCAGCCCGACATCATCAAGATCGACATGGACCTCATCCGCAACGTGGACACCAACCGCGCCCGCCAGGCCATCGTGCGCAGCCTGGTGCGCCTGTGCGAGGAGATGAACATCAAGGTCGTCGCCGAAGGTATCGAAACACCCGCAGAACGCGACTTCCTGTGGGATGTGGGGATCAGCCTGATGCAAGGCTATCTGTTTGCCAGACCCGCCTTTCGTTCGGTGGCCGCGGTGGACGCCTCGGCCTTCGATATCTCGCCCCGCTGAGCGCACATTCTTGGCATAGCATTGCTTTCAAGGGTTGAAGCAAGAAGGAAGGCCCCTGTGAAAACCTGGTGTGCCAGCCTATGCTGCCACCACGCGATTTCTTCCGGATCTTTTCGCTGCGTACAGCGCTGCATCAGCCCGCGCGAAGAGGCTGCGGGCACTCTCTGCGTCTCGCAGGCTGGCCGCACCGATGCTGATGGTGGTGGGCTGGCACAGCCAGCTCGCCTGGGCCACCGCAACGCGCATTCTCTGGGCGACTTCGTGTGCGCCGGTCGCGTCGGTGTGGGGAAGGATCACCGCGAATTCTTCTCCCCCCACACGGGCCACGATATCGATGATCCTGACGCAACCGCTCAACACTTGCGCGATCGACCGCAGCACCTTGTCTCCCGCGGCGTGGCCGAAGTTGTCATTGATCTGCTTGAAATGGTCCACGTCCAGCATGAGCAGGCTCAGGGGCGAGCGCGTGCGCTCCACCACGGCCAGCTCCAGTTCCAGGCTGTCATCGAACGCGCGCCGATTGCGCAGGCCCGTCAGCGGGTCGGTCCGGGCCAGCTCGTTGAGGGCCAGGTTCAGTTCGTCCACCTTTTGGAGTTGCTGGAGCAGCTGCTGGTTGAGCGTCTCGGCGCTTTGCAGCGCCCTGCGCAGCCGGATCTCGCGCATCGTGGAGTGGGCCAGTTCGACCAGGACTTCGATGTCCTGCTGCGTCCATTGCTTGGGCTTGAAATCCACGGCGCAGAAACTGCCAAGCACCTCGCCAGCTTCGTTTTTCAGGGGAATGCCGGCATAGGCGCGCACCCCCAGTGACGCCACGGTGGGGACGTCTCGAAATACCGGCAGCACAGTGGCATCTTCCAGCACCAGGGGGCCTTCGGAAACCATGGCGTAGTGGCAGAAGGTCCGCCCGGTGAGCTGCCGCTGGGTGTTCAACGGCGCGCCCATGCCAAACGTGCTTTTGTAGAAATCGCGGCGGGAGTCCACCAGCGATATGAAGGTGACAGGAGCCCCGGTGATCTTGGAGGCCAGTCGGGTCAATCGGTCAAAACTCTCTTCGGCGATGCTGTCCAGCAAGCCGGTTTCGCGCACCGCAGCCAGGCGCTGGGGGTTGCAAAGCGCCGCCTGTATCTGGGTTCCGTCGGCAGGCTTGGGGGGCGGCAGTTCCGTCATGGGTGTCATACCGAGTTGGGCTGCTGGAAGTTACACGATCCCCTCGGGCAGCGGTGCCGCTGTGCGCAAAGACCCTCCACGCAGGCGCCGTCTGTGGTGGGCCAAGAGGCTTCGGTGGGATTCTCCGACGGGTTTTGAGGGGTTATCCCACCGCAGGCAACCCAGCGGGGCCAGCGCTGACACACTCGGCGTTTTGGAGACATACATGTTGATACAACTGATCTACGCGAGCCGGTCTTCGCGTGTGCTGGGACCTGCAGACGTCAAGGACATCCTGGGGGCATCACAGCGCAACAACACCCGCGCCGGGATCACGGGAGCCCTGTGCCTGAACAACGGCATCTTTCTGCAGCTGCTCGAAGGTGACCGTGCTGCCGTCAACGCGCTGTACCACCGTCTGCTGAAGGACGGCCGCCACCGCGACACGGCGGTCCTCGATTTGAGCGAGATCCCTCATCGGCGCTTCACCGGCTGGTCGATGGGACTGATCGCTTCGCTTGAGGCCAACCGTCAGATGTTCCTGAAATACTCCGGGACCGCCGACTTTGACCCCTACAGCATGCCTGCCGCCACTTTGCGCAGCTTCTTCGACGAGATTCTGCAGAACGTCCGCTGGCTGGAATGATCTGGCAACACCCGGCTTGCGGCCAGCCGTGCACGCCCGGTCGTCTGCAGGTTCTCAGGGCGTGCCACTGTGGCGCAAGATCTCTGCGTGGCGCGATCGGGTGATCGGATAGGCCACCAGCAGCGGAATCGCCAGCACCAGGCACACCGCTGGCAGGATGCCCGTCATCAGCGTGATGCCCTGCAGCGCCGTGGCGGACTGCGCCACGTTGGGTACGTAGCCCGTCAGGTCCAGCATGCCTGCCACCAGCACGGTGGCCAGCGTGCGCGCCAGTTTGTCCATCAGGCCATACAGGCCGTAGTACATGCCGGTCTTGCGCTCGCCGGTCTGCATGTGGCCGTGGTCGATGGTGTCGGGCACCATGGCAAAAGGCACGATCCAGTGCGAACCCATGCCGATACCGACCACCACCAAGATGGCCGTGACCAGGCGCTGGTCACCCGGGCCCACCCAGTACAGCGCCACCAGCCCGGCCGCGCAGAACACCAGGCCCAGGATGTAGGCCAGGTTCTTTTCCCAGCGGTCCACCACGCGCTTCCATACGAAGAGCGACAGGCCCACCACGCCCAGCAGGGTGCCCATGAAGCGGGGCAGGTCGCCCTTGTCACCCTGCAGCTGGTAGATCACGAAATATGCGAGCGAGGCCTGCACCAGCGTCAGGCCCAGGCGCACCAGCGTTGCGGCGGACATGAGCATCAGGAAGGGGCGGTTGTGCAGCGTGGTCCGCAAGGTTTCGCGCACGGACTCCCACATCGCGGGGCTATCGGCGTCGGCGGGCCGCACCGGATCGCCCGCTGGTTCGCGCACGCGCCAGGCCACCACGGCCATCGCCACGCCTGCGACCAGCCCGAAGCACGAGCCCGCCAGCGCATAGCCCGTGCGGGCGTCCGGCGCTGCCCGGACCAGCATCGGCATGAACACGCTGCCCGCAAAAAACCCCAGCAGGGCGCCCATTGACGCGTAGGCTGTGAGGCTGGTGCGCTCGTCGTAGTCGCGGGTCATGTTGGCGGCCATGGCCTGGTAGGGCAGCTGCACCAGGGTCATGAGCGTGTCGAACACCGTGTAGGTCAGGGCGATCCACAGGAAGGCGGCCCAGGGGCTGAGGCCCGGCGGCATCATCCATACAGCTGCCGCCGCCACGCCGAGCGGGAGCGCGCCGTAGATCAGGTAGACCCGGTGGCGGCCATGGCGCGAGCGTGTGCGGTCGGTCACCCAGCCAAAAAGCGGATCGTTGACGGTGTCCCACACCTTGCCCACCAGCAGGGCCGCACCCGCCACGGCGGGCGCCACCAGGGCCACGTCGGTGTAGAAGATCATGAGCATGAAGTTCATGGCGGCAATCAGCATCTGCAGGCCGACATTGCCGGTGGCGTAGCTCAGCTTGGTGCCCAGCGTGAGCCGGGTGGCTGGGCCCGTCATGGATGCGCGGCCGAAAGAGGCGCCGTTGGGCTTGCGGTGGCGGGGGCATGGGCCACGCGGGGCGGGGCTGCCTCTAGCATCAGGCGCACCTCGCGGCGCAGCATCTTGTTGAGGAAGCTGCGGGGGATCTCTTCGACGATGCGCACATCGTCGGGCTGTTGGGCGGTGGGCAGCTTGTGCGCCAAGTATTGGGCAATGTCGTGCTCCAGCGCCAGCCGGTCGTGCCCGGTGCGCCAGCTCTGGCGCAGGCTCAGCACCAGCACGGCCGTGGCGCCATGCTGCACCAGGCACGCCTCCTTGACGGCGGGGTGCGTGTGCGCCACCTCTTCCACCTCGCGGGGGTTGAGCCACTGCCCATGGCGCAGGACACGGTCGGCGCTGCGGCCCAGCACATGGAGGTAGCCGGCTGCGTCGAAGTAACCCACATCGCCCATCACCACCCAGCCATCGCGCAGCGTCTCCTGGGTTTTTTCGGGGTCGAGCCAGTAGCCGTCAAAACGCACCGGTGTCAACACGGTGATGAGGCCCATCTGGCCCAGCGGCAAGGGCGCGAACTGTTCGTCGCGGATGACCACCTGCACCCCGGGCATCACCCGGCCCACGGTGGAGAGGATGTCATTGCCCAGTGGCTGGCCCTGCGCGTCCACATGCTGGTGGGGCAGCAGCCAGGTGATGGGCGGCAGCGCCTCCAGGCAACCGTAGCCTTGCTGGAAGATCGGCCCGAAGCGGCGGATGGCCTCAGCGATCTTGGGCGCCGGCATCATCTCGGAACCGTAGGGCACGTGCGTGAGGGACGAGAGGTCGTACTGGCCCAGCGTGGGCTCGTCGAGCAGGTCGATGATGGCCGAGGGCGACAGAAAGGCGCGGGAGACGTGGTGCTTCTGGATCAACGCGGCCAGGGTAGCGGCGCTGAAGTCTTCCGGCATCACCAGCGTGGCGCCCGCCAGCAAGGTGGGCAGCACCAGGCCGGAACCCGGCCCCGTGAGTGGCAAGCCCAGCATGTTCACATCCTGGCGGCTGGCGGGGGGCCGGAAGTCGATGGACCGGGAGATCAGCCGCACGCTGTCGAGGTACTTGCGGTTGCTGTAGCCGATGGATTTGGGCAGCCCCGTGGTGCCCGAGGTCATGTGCAGCGCAAAGATATCGTCTTCGTGCAGCGTGGCCGTGCCGGGTGCGGGGGCGTGCTGCGCCAGCGCCTGCTCGTAGTCTTCGCCCAGCGCCAGCAGGTGTATCCCTGGCAGTTGTTCGCGCACGGCCTGGAGGATGGGCGCGCTCAGCAGCGGGTCGTGGATGAGCACCACGGGCTTGACGCGCACCATGGTGGCCAGCGCCGCATCGGCCGGCAGGTGTTTGTGAAAGCTCGCGAAGATGGTGCCGTTCTCGAACGTGGCGAGCCGGGTTTCATACTGTTCGCCGGTCTCGGGCAGCAGGGTGAACACGACGTCGCCCTTCTTCACGCCCTGCGCCTGCATCCAGGCCTGCAGCCGCTCTACACGTTCTTGCAGCTGTGCGTAGGTGAGGGTGCCACGCCGGTCGATGAGCGCAGGCTTGTGGGCATTGCGGCGGTACGCCAGGCGCGCCACCGACCGTGCCGTGCGCAGGCGGCTGAGCAGAAAGCGCACCACCAGGCTGCGCAGGGATGGAAGGGCCACGGAAGTCTCCGAGAGAAGGCATGGCCGACCAGTTTTTCATGGGGGCAGGTTGCAAGCCGCCACAATTTGTATGTACGCGTATCTTGTTGTTGCTGGCACGTCTGTGCGGTCGGTTTGGACCAGCCAACGGCACACGGCATTCCAGCACCGTCGCTGCCGCGCCACAGAGCATGTGTGCCAGCACGGATGAAAGCAAAAAAACCGCCAGGGCCGGATCGCGGCACTGGCGGTTTTGTGAGGGACTTACCGCCGGGGTGGGGCGGGAGACACGGATGACGGCAGGGCCTGTGGAGAGTGCTCAATCCAGACCAGTGCCACCGTGGAACTGGCTTTGCCAGGCCACGGGTGGCGTCCCCCTCAGGGGGAAGGCGCCGAAGGCGACACAGGGGGAATCACGGATACAGTCCGCGCATTTCGCGCGCATGCAGGATGCGCTGGCAGGCCACGATGAAGGTGGCGGTGCGCAGGCTCACCTTGTGCTCCTGGGCTACTTGCCAGATGCCGGAAAAAGCCTCTTGCATGATGCGCACCAGGCGCGCGTTGATTTCGTCCTCGCTCCAGAAGAAACTGGAGAAGTCCTGCACCCATTCGAAATAGCTCACCGTCACGCCGCCGGCGTTGGCGATCACGTCGGGTAGCACCAGCACACCCTTGTCGTGCAGGATGTCGTCGGCCTCGGTGGTCGTGGGGCCGTTGGCGCCTTCGATCACGAGCTTGGCCTTGATCTGGCCCGCGTTGTCCTTGGTGATCTGGCCTTCCAGCGCGGCAGGAATCAGGATCTCGCAATCCACGCCCCAGAACTCCTCGGCCTTCATCACATCGGCGCCGGCAAAGCCGCCCACGCCACCACGGGTCTTCACATGCGCCAGCAGCGCGGGCACATCCACGCCCTTGCTGTTGAAGATGGTGCCGGTGTGGTCCTGCACGGCCACCACCTTGGCGCCTGCTTCGGCAAACAGCTTGGCGGCAATGCCGCCCACGTTGCCAAAGCCCTGCACCGCCACGCGGGCGCCGTCGAGCGCCAGCCCGGTCAGCTTGGCGGCTTCCACGCCCACGGTGTACACGCCGCGGCCGGTGGCCTCGACACGGCCCAGCGAGCCGCCCAGGTCCACGGGCTTGCCGGTGACCACGCCGGTGGCGGTGGCGCCGGTGTTCATCGAATACGTGTCCATCATCCAGGCCATGATCTGGCCGTTGGTGTTCACGTCAGGTGCGGGGATGTCCTTGGACGGGCCGATCAGCAGGCCGATCTCGCTGGTGTAGCGGCGCGTCAGGCGCTCCAGTTCACCCATCGAGAGCTTCTTGGGGTCCACGCGGATGCCGCCCTTGGCACCGCCGTAGGGCACGTTCACTGCGGCGTTCTTGACCGACATCCAGGCCGACAGGGCCATCACTTCCGACAGCGTCACATCCTGGTGAAAACGCACGCCGCCCTTGCCGGGGCCGCGGCTCAGGTTGTGCTGCACGCGGTAGCCCTCGTAGTGGGCGATGGTGCCGTTGTCCAGCTCGATCGGTACGTCCACGATCAGGATGCGCTTGGGGCGCTTGAGCGTTTCCACCCAACGCGCCAGGCTGCCCAGGTAGGGGGTGACGCGGTCTACCTGCTGCAGGTAGTTGCCCCAGGGGCCGAGGTGGTCGGCCTGCAGATACGAGGGCAGGGTGTGGGTGGTGCCAGCAGCACCAGTGGGTGAAGACATGGTGAATTCCTTGTGGGATCAGTTCAGGCTGCGAAGCTTATGCCTGCCGCCGCACGCTGTCTAAGGCCGTAGTGTTTGGGCGCTATGCAAATAATGCATAACCGCGGGAAAACACCGCCCAATGCGGCGCTGCAGCAAAAGTGTGGCTAATGAATGCGCTGAAAAGGCAGCGTGGTGCACTGCCGCACAAAGGTGTTATTCGACCGTGAAACGGGCCAGCGCGGGGTCGCCGGCGGGGTAGCGCAGGTCCAGGTTCTGCAGCAGATCGCGCAGCACCGTGGCGATCATCAGGTTGCGGTGGGTCTTGGAGTTGGAAGGCACGATGGTCCAAGGAGCCCAGGGCGTGTGGGTGGCGGCCAGCAGGGTGCCATAGGCATCTTGGTACTGCGCCCACTGCTTGCGCACCTCGATATCGCCCATGCTGAACTTCCAGTGCTTGGTGGGGTCGTCCAGGCGCTCCTGCAGCCGTTCGCGCTGCTCGTCAAAGCCGATGTGCAGCAGGAACTTGAGCACGATGGTGCCCGTCTCGCTGAGCATGCGCTCGAAGTCGTTGATGTGCGCCAGCCGCTGCTGGTGCTGCGCGGGCGTGATCCAGCCGTTGACCACGGGCACCAGCACGTCCTCGTAGTGGCTGCGGTTGAACACGGTGATGTCACCCGCCTGCGGCACCTGCTGGTGGATGCGCCAGAGGTAATCGTGGGCTCGCTCGGCTTCGGTGGGGGCTTTCCAGCCGACGGCGTGCACGCCCAGGGCGCTCATGCGGCCAAACACGCCACGGATCGTGCCGTCCTTGCCCGAGGTGTCGGTGCCTTGCAGCACCACCAGCAGCTTGTGGCGCTTGTCTGCGTAGAGCAGGTTCTGCAGCGTGTCGAGCTCGGCAGCCAGTGCATCGACCGCCGCCTTGTCCTCGGACTTGCTGCCCAGCGAAAACGGTTTGGCGCCAGGGTCGAAATCTTCCAGCGATACGGCAGTCGGTGGGGCCTTGCTGCGCCGCCCTTGGGTTGCTGGCTCGGCGGGGCCGGGTTGCCAGGGCAGGCAGCGCTGCCACAGGGAGGATTGGCTCGAATCAAGGGGAAACGGCATGGGGGCTCCGGGCAATGCGGCAGATGGCCCCATTGGAACACTGCGCCCCGGCGGTGGTGTGCCAACGGTTCGCAAAACGTGCGGCGCGTGACTTCGCTCCGTCCCCCCGGCGCTGAAGTGCCCGAGGGTGTGGCGGACTCGCTCGTAGCTTCTCAGCCGTGCGCCATGCGGTAGGCCAGCGGCGTCTGCCCCGTGGCCTGCTGAAAAGCGCGGTGCAGGCCCGCCTCGCTGGCAAAGCCCAGGTCTTCGGCAATGCGCTTGAGCGGCAGGGGGGTGTCGCACAGGGCCTCGCTCACCTGCCGCAGCTTGATGCGCCGCATCCAGTGCGCGGCAGAAAGCCCCGTGTGCGCCTGCACCCGCCGTGCCAGCGTGCGGGGCGACAGGCCCAGCGCATCGGCCAGCGCGGGCAGGCGCAGGGCGCTGGCGGGGCAACGCTGCACCCACAGCATCGCGCGCCGCAGTTCGGCGTCGGCCGTTGCCATGAGGTCGTGCCCGGCAAACGCCGGGTGGGTCGTGCGTGGGCGGGGCAGCATCAGCAGCGACTGCAGATCCGCCAGGGCTGCGGCATCCAGGCGCGTTGCCAGCGCGTGCAGCATCAGGGGTAGGTAGCCGTTGGCGCCTGCAGCGGTGGTGATGGGGCCGTCTTCCACCAAAGGCTCGTCAAAGCGCCAGTGCACCGCGCCAAACTGCTGCTGCAGCGGGGCCCGCAGCCACCAGGTGGCCGTGGCGCCGCGCCCGCGCATCCGGCCGCTGGCCGCTGCCAGCGCCACGCCCGCGCAATAGCTCCACACCTGGGTGCGGCGGGGCAGGGCTCGCAGTGCTGCGATGGCGGGCGCGATCTGCTGTTGCAGCTGCGGCATCTGCAGTCCATCGGGCGAAGACAGCCACAGGCCGGGCACCAGCACCGCGTCCACCTCGGCCTGCGCCAGGGCCACGCTGGGCGTGAGGGCAGGGCCTTGCCAGGTGGGCACGGGCTGCTGGTCTGCACCGGCCCAGCAGGTGGTGATGACCGCGCGCTGCGCGCGCAGGTTCGCGGCGCGGGCCAGGTCGGCGGTGGCAAAGAGGCCTGCGGGCATGCAGCCGGGGTACAGCAGCAGTGCCAGGCGCAGGGGTGGTGGGGGTGGGGCGGCGGCACGGGGCATTCGGCGAGACGGTATGGCTTGAAATGGAAAGAAATTGTCAAAACAGGCCATTCTCGCCGGGCGCTCGAATCCCAACAATCCACTGCACACCCACTGGCTTCGGAGCCCACCCCATGCAGATCACCCAATTGCGCAACGCCACCTTGCTTCTTGAATTCACCTCCGCAGAAGGCCGCCCCGTGGGGCTGCTGGTGGACCCGATGCTCGCGCCCCGTGGCACCTTGCCCGCGCTGCGCTACCTGGGCGCAGGCCGCCAGCGCAACCCGATCGTTGATCTGCCTGCGGGCACGGACGAAGCGCTGGAGCGCGTGACCCACGCCCTCATCACCCACTGCCAGCGCGGCCACTTTGACCACCTGGACCGCGCGGGCAAGCGTTTTCTGCGCGAGCGGCAAATCCCCGTGGTCTGCATGCCGCGCGATACGGCCTACCTGGCGCAGCGGGGCCTCAGCGTGTTGCCGCTGTCAGGTGCGGTGCGCCAGCCGTTTGCGCTGGGCGGCCACATCACGCCCATTGCCTGTGTGCACGGCCCCGGCTGGGTGGGCCGCTTCATGGAGCATGGGCATGGCTACCTGCTGGAGCTGCCCGGCGAGCCCAGCGTGTACCTGGCAGGCGACACCATGCTCACCCCTGGCGTGGCCGAGTGTCTCGCGCAGCTGCGGCCCGATGTCGCCGTGCTGCCGGCCGGGGGCGCCCGCTTTGACGTGGGCGCAGAGATCCTGATGGACGCCGCCGACATGGCCGAGGCCGCGGCGTTGACCCCCGGCCTGCTGGTGGTCAACCACCTGCAGGCGCTGGACCACTGCCCCACCACCCGCACGGCGGTGCGAGCGCTGGCCGAGCAGGGCGGCTGGGCGCACCGGCTGTGGGTGCCCGAGGACGGCGAGCGCCGCAGCTTCGTGCAGGCGGCGGAACCTGTTTGCTATTAAATATGTAGCTAATAGCGCTTATGGATCAAGCGCTAGGCCTAAATTTGACCTAAAAAGCTACTTGCACTCCGGCCACCACCTGCCGTGCCGGTCCCGGAATGACAGTGAGCGCGCCCCACGAGGCGGTGGTGTAGGTCTTGTTGAAGAGGTTGTGCACGTCCAGCGTCAGCCGCGTGCGCTTGTCGATCTGCCAGTAGCCGGTGATGCGCGCCGTGGTGTAGGCCGGCAGGCGGTAGGTGTCGGTGGCAGTGCCCGTGCGTTCGCCCACATGCACCAGGCCGCCGCCCACGCCGTAGCGGCCGCCCCAGGGCGCCTGGTCTTCGCGGATGGCAAACAGCCCGGCGCTCACGCGCGGCACGTTAAGCAGGCGCTTGCCCAGCAGCGCGGCGTTGTTGTCGCGGGTCACCTCGGTGTCGGTGTAGGCAAAGTTGGCCGTCATGCGCCAATGCGCGTCGATCTGCCCGGCCACATCCAGCTCCAGGCCGCGGCTTTGCACTTCGCCCGCGGCGATGCTGAAGTTGGCGTTGGTGGGGCTGCGCGTGAGCACGTTGGTCTTGCGGATGTCGAACAGCGCCACGCTCGCGTTCAGGCGCTGGTCGGCCGACTGCCACTTGGCGCCCAGCTCCAGCGCCTGACCCTTTTGTGGGTCAAACGCTTTGCCGCTTTCATCGGTGCCCGCATTGGGGCGGAAGGATCGCCCGGCCGAGGCATAAATCGACGTGTTCGGGTTGACGAGGTAGGTCAGCCCTATGCGCGGCGTGGCGGCCGAGTGCTCCTGCACCTGTCGGCTGGCAGTCAGGCGGTTTTCGCTGTCCTGGTGGAAGCGGTCAAAACGCACGCCGGCCAGCAGCTTCCATTTTTCGGACAGGTCGATCTGGTCTTGCACAAACAGGCCCGTGGCGCGGGTCTTGTCCACCAGATCAAAGCCCGGCGTGAGGTTGCCCACGGGCTGGTTGTAGACCGGGTTGTAGATGTCGATGGCAAACGGCTGGCTGGCCAGGCTGGAGTAGCGGATGTCCTGCGCCGCAGTCAGGCGCCAGGTCTCCACGCCGGCCAGCACGGTGTGGGTAAAGCCGCCCGCTTGCAGCTTGCCTTCGACCTCGCCCTGCAGCGATGTATCGCGCGCTGGCAGGCTGCGCCAGCTGTCGCGGCGCGTTAGGGTGCGGCCGTCGGCAGCCAGCGCGCCCGTGAGGTCGATGGCCGGGCCATACAGGTCCGTTTCGCGGTACGACGCGCCCAGGCGCGTGCGCCAGCCCTGGCCCAGGTCGTGGTCCAGCGTCAGCTGGTGCGTGTCGCCATTGACATGAAGGTTCTCCCGGCTGGGGTCGCCCAGGTAGCGGTCGGACGGCAGCGCGCCCACGTTGCCGCGCACCTGCACGATGCCCCGGTCCAGCGGGGTGCGGATGCGGATGAACTCCGCCTCGTAGTTCAGCACCGTGTTGGCGCCCAGGTTCCAGGTGATGGACGGGGCCACCACCAGCTTGCGGTTGTCCACCAGCGCGGTGCGGCTGGCGCCATCTTCGGCCGCCACGTTCAGACGGTAGGCCACGTTGGCGCCCAGCGGCCCGGTGGTGTCGAGCGTGGCACGGCGATAGCCCTGGCCGCCCACCTGCACGCCCGCCTTGTGGGCCGCGGTGAATTGCGGCTTTTTGGTGACGATGTTGAGCGTGCCGCCGGGTTCGCTGCTGCCGTACAGCGCGGCCGCCGGGCCTTTGAGAAATTCAAGGCGCTCGACCGAGCTCACGTCGCGCTGTGGACCATAGCCCCGGTTGGAGGCAAAGCCGTTGAGCAGCTGGCCGCCGTCGGTGTTGCTGAAGCCACGGATCGCATAGTTGTCCCAGGTGCCGCCAAAGTCGTTCAGGCGGGTGATGCCGCTCACATAGTCCACGGTGTCGGCTAGGCGCGTGGCGCCCAGGTCTTCCATCAGCTGCTGGGGCACCACGCGCACGGACTGCGGGGTTTCGATCAGCGGCGTGTCGGTGCGTGTGGCTGCGGTGTTGCGCTGCGCGCCCTGGTAGCCGGTGGTGGCGCTGCTGTCACGCACCTGCACTTCCGACAGGGCGGGGCTGGTGGGGACGGCGTCGGTCGGTAGAGCCGATGAAACAGGGGGTGCCGTCTGGGCCATGGCGGCGCTGGCGGTAAAGGCGCACAGCGCCAGGGTGGTGCGGGCCGTAGCAGCCTGCCGGGCGGGCCGGGGAATCGAGGGATGCATGGTGCAGATCGGTAGAGAGAGAAAACGGCGGGGCTTGCTCCCGCGCGCCGTGCAAACCGCCGCACGGGAGAGAGGTCGTGTTGAACGGGGCGCGGGCGGGGTGCGAATGAAAGGCCGCCATTATCTATGCAAATACAAACAATTCGCATTTGCTTTTGCGGTAACGCTCCCTTGCCTTCTGGGTCCGCATGCGGGCGGGCAGCGTCTGCCTTGCAGGAGACGCTCAGCGGGCCGCTGCCTTGGCCGCCGTGGCCATCAGCGCCACAAAACGCGCCGCGCCCAGGCCCAGCGGCCGCTCCTTCGACCACACCACATCCACCCACAGTGCGGTGCCGTTGCTCAGGTTCTCAAACGGCATCTCCACCAGCCGCCCCGCCTCGATGCGCGGCTGCACCAGCGCGCGGGGCTGCCAGCCCCAGCCGAGGCCCGCTTCGATCATCCCCAGCGCGGCCAGGTGGTTGTCGGTGCGCCAGTGGTGGCGGGCAAACACAAAACGCGGATCGGTCTGTGCCAAGTCACGGCTGGCCACCACGATCTGGCGCGTGGTGGTCAGGTGTTCTTCGCGCAGCATGGCGCGCTCAGGCGGCTCGCCCCGGGCCAGGGCTGATGCCCGCGCGCCCTGCAATACCGCATGGTCCGGCGCCATCACCGCCACCAGGGTTTCGGTGCCCACCTCCTGAAAACCCTCACGCCCGTCGATGCTGGGCCGCTCGAACACCAGCGCCAGCTGTGCGCGGCCGCTGTGCAGCAGCGCCAGCGCATCCACCTGCGGGGCAGTCAGCACCTCCACCTGCAGCAGCGGGTATTCCGATGCCAGCGTGGCCAGCGGGCCCGTCCATCGGGCGGCCAGCAGCTCGGGGGCGATGGCCAGCGTCAGCCGCTCTTCCAGGCCCTGCGTCAGCGCCAGCGCCTGTGCGTTGAGCTGCTGCAGCTGCCCGGCGAGCAACCGGGCCTGCGGTTCCAGCGCGCGTGCGGCGGCGGTGGGCCGGGGCTCGCGGCCGCTGCGGTCAAACAGCTGCACATCCAGCTCGGCTTCCAGGTGGGCAATGGTCATGCTCACGGCCGACGGCACCCGCGACAGCGCCCGCGCCGCCGCCGAAAAAGAGCCGTGGTCCAGCGCTGCCAGGAACACCTGCACGCTGTCGGATGAGAAGGCCATGGGTGTGATCTATCAAATAAACTGAAACAAGCTGACTTTATATATCAGCTGCAGGCACATAAAGTCACCCCCATGGACAAGCAACCCACCCTTTTCAGCCTGCAGGGCCTCAAGCGCCGACTGATCTATGTGAGCCTGTACGAGCTGATCGCGATCGCGGCTGCCACGGCCGGGCTGGCCCTGCTCTCGGGCCAGGGTGCGGGCCATTCGAGCGTGGTGGCCGTGGCAGCCTCGGTGATTGCCATCGTCTGGAACATCGTCTTCAACTGGGCGTTTGAGCGCTGGGAAGCTCGCCAGCCCGTGCGCGGTCGCAGCGTTGCGCGGCGCGTGGCGCATGCCATCGGTTTTGAAGGCGGGCTGGTCTTCACCCTCGTGCCGCTGTTTGCCTGGTGGTTCGGCATCAGCCTGTGGCACGCGTTTGTGATGGACCTGGGGCTGATCGTGTTCTTCCTTTGTTACACCTTTGTTTTCAACTGGGTGTTCGACCACCTGTTCGGCCTGCCGGCGTCGGCCATGGCGCCAGTGTCTGTTTGAGGTTGTAAGATATTTCGCTATTGATTTAATAGCTATAAAATCTCGACAGACAAGCGCCAGATGCCAATTTGAACCATAAACCACCTGATGTGGCGCTGGCTCAGGAATATCGGACGAATCGTTCGCCCTGAGCCCGTCGAAGGGCTGTTCGCAAACAGCGCCCTGGCATTGGCAGGCTCAGCTCGCAGGAATAGGGGCAGGTGTGGCCCATCCGGAAAATCCGAACTCAGACTTGCAACAACTGCCCCGCAATGGCCGCAGCGGCGGTGCGTGTCTCCACCCCCAGCTTTTCAAAAATGTGCTCCAGGTGCTTGTTCACCGTGCGCGGGCTCATGCCCAGGATGTCGGCGATGTCGCGGTTGGTCTTGCCCTTGCTCAGCCAGGACAGCACCTCGGTCTCGCGTGGGGTCAGCGCGACCTGCTGCAGGTGGCGCGGGGCGGTGGCCTCGGGCGTGGTGCGGCTGAGCAGCAGCATCGACTCGGCCAGACCGCTCGCGCCCAGATGGCGGGCCAGCAACTGGCGGCCGTCGGCCAGCGCCAGGGTCTGGTCGCCGGTGGCTTGCGCGCGCACCAGCCAGGCAGCGGCGGCATCTGCGGGGGCGGGGTCGGCGGCAAAGGCGGCTTCCAGCCAGCGCAATGCTTGGGGTGAACGCCAGGCCACGCGGCCCTGGCCGTCCAGCACCACCACGCCCAGCCCGGCCACGTCGACCGCCTCGCGCGCCAGCCGCGTGGCCTGGGCGTTGCGCACATGGGTGGCCAGGCGGGCCAGCACCTCCGGGATGCGCAGGGGCTTGACCACATAGTCCACCCCGCCACTGGCAAAGCCCCGCAGGATCTGCTCGGTGTCCGACAAGCCCGTCATGAACACCACCGGCACGTGCGACCAGGGCGGTGTGGCTTTCAGCTGGCGGCACAGCGCAAAGCCGTCCATGCCGGGCATCACCGCGTCCAGCAGCACGCCGTCGGGCACGGTCAGGTCAAAGCGCTGCAGGGCTTCTTCGGCGTCGCGCGCGGCCAGCACGGCGTAGCCCTCGGCGGCCAGGGCGTCGCACAGCATGCGCAGGGTGTCGAGTGCGTCGTCCACCACCAGGATCACGCGCTGGCTGACCTGCTGGCCTGGATGGGATTCGTCGTTCATAGGGTTCCCTCTTCGGGCTCGCGCAGGTGGTGGGCCAGGGTCTCAAAGTCGAAGCGGTCGGCACTGGCCTGTAGCAACGCCAGCGTGGCAGCATGGCCGGGCAGATCGCCGCGTGCGCGCCGCAGCCGCTCGCGCAGCGCGGCGGCCTGGCCAGACCGCGCCAGGCGGGTCAGGTCTTCGCGCAGTTCGTCGGGCAGCGTGGCCGGGGTGTCGTTGGGGTTGGCGGGGCCCGCGGCGGGCTCGGGGCTGGGCGCAAGCGGCGTGTTGTCGCGCACCCATTCCAGCTGCAGCGCGTGCTCCAGCGCCTGGAGCAGTTCGGATTCGATCACCGGCTTGCCGACAAAAGCCTGGCATTGCTGCGCCGCCAATCGTGAGGCCTCGTGCTCGAACAGATTGGCCGAAACGAACACGATGGGCAGCTCGGACGCAGGCCGCAACTCGCGCAGCAGGGCGGCGGTCTGCCAGCCGTCCAGGTCGTCCATGGTGATATCGAGCAGCACCAGGTCGGGCGGTGTCTGGCGCACGATCTCGATGCATTCGCGCCCGCTGGCGGCCTCGCGCACCTCAAAACCCAGGGGCACCAGCAGGCCGGCCAGCAGCTGGCGCTGCAGGGGCTGGTCGTCCACCACCAGCAGCGTGCGCCGGGGCGCCAGGTAGCCGATCACGGGGCGCAGCGTGGCGCGGCTGGGCGTGGTCCAGGCCGGGTCTACCGCAATGCTGGGCAGGTACAGCCGCACGGTAAAGGTGCTGCCCTGGCCCGGGGTGCTGGTCAGCGTGAGCTGGCCACCCATCAGTTCGGCAAGCAGGTGCGTGATGGTCAGGCCCAGGCCCGTGCCCGCCTCGCTGGCGCGGCGCCCGGCGCTGCCGCGCTCAAACGGCACAAAGATGCGCTCCAGGTCTTGCGGTTCGATGCCGATGCCGGTGTCGATGACTTCGATGCGCGAGACGTGCTGGCGAAAGTCCATGCGCAGCCGCACCTCGCCGCGCTCGGTAAACCGCACGGCGTTGGACAGCAGGTTGATCAGAATCTGCCGCAGCCGCTTGGCGTCGGCCCGTATCCAGCCTGGCATGGTGCCCAGTGTCTCCACCACAAAGTGCAGGCCCTTGGCCTCGGCCTGCGGGCGCAGCATGGCTTCGATGTTCTCGATCAGCTCGGGCAGCGGCAGCGGGGCCATGTCCAGCCGCAAGCGCCCCGCCTCGATGCGCGCCAGCTCCAGCGATCCATCGATGAGCGCATGCATGTGCTGGCCGCTGTGCTGCATGGTCGACAACGTCTCGCGCATCCAGCCCTCGGTGTGCGGGTTCTTGAGCAGGATCTGGGTGTAGCCGAGGATGCTGTTGAGCGGCGAACGCAGCTCGTGCGTCATGCCGGCCACGTAGCGCGTCTTGGCCAGGCTGGCCGATTCGGCCTGGTCCTTGGCGGCCTGCAGCTCGGCATCGGTGCGCTTGTGCGCCTCGATCTCCTGCAGCAACAGCTGAGTCTGGCGCTCCGATTCATCCTGCGCCATGCGCCGGCTGTCGGTGCTCAGCACCACCCACCACGCGCACACGGCGGCCAGCAGCGCCAGCAGCGCAAACACCTTGAGAAACGGCATCTGTAGCATTTGGCCGGGCACCGGCGCCTGCAGGCTTTCCTGCACATACACCACGCCCACCAGAAACGCCATCACCGCGCACAGCGACACCATCACCATCAGGTACTGCCCCAGGCGAAAGTTCACCTTGATGGCCCAGCGCTGCGGCAGCAAGGCTTCCACCACGCTGCGCAACTGGTCGGCGGCGCGCGAGCCGGTCTTGCAGCGGTCGTGGCAGCGCGATTCGAGCGAGCAGCACAGCGAGCAGATGGGCGCAGCATAGGCCGGACAGCGCGCCATGTCTTCGGATTCGAACTGGTTCTCGCACACGGCGCAGCGCACGATCTCGCCGCGCCGCCACTCGTTGCCCGGAGCGCGCGCCAGGTAGTAGCGGCCCTGCGTCAGCCAGGCCAGCAGCGGCGCCAGCGCCATCGACAGCACCAGCGCAATGAAGGGCGAAAACGCGGCCGCTTCTTCGCCCAGCAGCCCTGCATAGGCACAGCAGGCCACCGTGGCTGCCAGCACCATGGCGCCCAGGCCCACGGGGTTGAAGTCATACAGGTGCGCGCGCCGAAACTCGATGCCTTTGGGCGACAGACCCAGCGGCTTGTTGATGACGAGGTCGGCCACCAGCGCTCCCACCCAGGCAATGGCCACGTTGCTGTACACAGCCAGCACTTTCTCCAGCGCGCCAAACACCCCGAGCGTCATCAGCAAGGTGGCAATCAACACGTTGAACACCAGCCACACCACGCGCCCGGGGTGGCTGCGGGTCACGCGCGCAAAAAAGTTGGACCACGCCAGCGAGCCCGCGTAGGCGTTGGTGAGGTTGATCTTGATCTGAGAGACCACCACAAACACCACCGTCACGGCCACCGCCAGGCCCGGCAGGCCCAGCGCCTGCATGACCTGGTGAAAGCCTGCGAGGAACATCTGCGTGGGCTCGGCCGCGCGCTGGGCGCCCACCTCGAACTGCAGCGCGGCAAACGCCAGAAAGGCCCCACCCGCCATCTTGAGCATGCCCATCACCACCCAGCCCGGCCCCGCCACCAGCACCGCGCCCCACCAGCGCAGGCGGTTGGCGGCAGTGCGCTCGGGCAGAAAGCGCAAAAAGTCCACTTGCTCGCCAATCTGCACCACCAGTGAAAAGATCACCGCCGCGGCTGCACCAAACATGAGCGGGTCGAACTGGCTGCTGCCGCTCTTGAGGCCCGACAGTCCCGCAAAGTCGCGGTACAGCTGGGGCTGGGCCAGCGCAATCCACACAAAGGGCAGCAGCAGCAAGAACAGCCACAGCGGCTGCGTCCAGGCCTGCAGGCGCGATATAAGCGTGATTCCGCGCATGGCCAGCGGCAGGACCACCAGCGACGACGCGATGTAGCACCACTCCAGCGGCCACTCCACCACCATCTGCAGCGCCAGCGCCATGATGGCCGCCTCCAGCGCAAAGAAGATGAAGGTGAACACCGCGTAGATCAGCGACGTGATGGTGGAGCCCAGGTAGCCAAAACCTGCGCCCCGCGTGAGCAGGTCCATGTCCAGCCCATAGCGCGCTGCATAGTAGGCAATGGGCAGGCCCGTCAGAAAGATCAGCAGACCCACGGTGAGGATGGCCCACATGGCATTGCTGAAGCCGTAGTTCAGCGCAATCGCCCCACCAATGGCCTCCAGCGCAAGGAACGACAGCGAACCAAACGCCGTGTTCGCCACGCGGAATTCGCTCCAGCGCCGAAAGCTCTTGGGCGTGTAGCGCAGCGCGTAGTCCTCCATGGTCTCGTCGGCCACCCAGGCGTTGTACTCGCGCCGGAAACGAAAAATCGTTTGTGGTGCGCTCTGGGCATCGGGTGCATGTGGTGAGGCCATGCCCAGCACAAAGCAAGAAGCGTTCTAGGCGCGCACCGCGTTGGGGCGTTGCATGGGCACGCATTGCCCTGCACTGGACCATGTGCAGGTCCCTGTGCAGGGCTCGCATCGGAATGCGTACGCAGCACTACGTTAATTGACGTATGGGCGCATTCAAGGGTTGTCCCTAACCTTCATTCCACAGCGCAAACAACCCGCTTCCGTCCCGTCCCTTCATTCACACCGATCCTGCAAGGAGCGTCTTCATGAGCCACCCGTCCGACCCCCGCTTTAGTGAATCCGCCCAGGCTGAACCCGGCCGCCGTCGCATCCTGCAGGCGCTGGGCGCCGCATCCGTGGCGGGCCTGCCTGCTTGGTCTTTTGGCCAGCCCACTGCGCAGGTCAACACCACCAAGCTGGCCATCACCGACACTGAAGTCACCGTGGGCCAGCTGCACTCCGCCACCGGCACCATGGCGATTTCCGAAACGGGCTCCATCCAGGCCGAGCAACTCGCCATTGACCAGATCAACGCCATGGGCGGTGTGCTGGGCCGCAAGATCAAGGTCATCAAGGAAGACGGCGCCTCCGACTGGCCCACGTTTGCCGAGAAGTCCAAAAAGCTGCTCATCAACGACCGCTGTGCCGCCGTGTTTGGCTGCTGGACCAGCGCCTCGCGCAAGGCAGTGCTGCCGGTGTTCGAGAAAGAAAACGGCCTGCTCTACTACCCCACGTTCTATGAAGGCCTGGAGCAATCCAAGAACGTGATCTACACCGGCCAGGAAGCCACCCAGCAGATTCTGTACAGCCTGGAATGGGCCAAGACCGAGAAGAAGGCCAAGACCTTCTTCCTCATCGGCTCCGACTACATCTGGCCCCGCACCTCGATGAAGATTGCGCGCAAGCACATCGAGAACTTCCAGAAGGGCAAGGTCGTCGGCGAGGAGTACTACCCGCTGGGCAGCACCAACTTCGGCTCGCTGATGAACAAGATCAAGGTGCAAAAGCCCGATTGCCTGTTTGTGGCGGTGGTGGGCGGCTCCAACGTGGCGTTCTACAAGGCGCTCAAGGCCGCGGGCATCACGGGCGACAAGCAGCTGCTGGTCACGCTGTCGGTCACCGAAGACGAAATGACCGGCGTGGGCGGCGAGAACTTCAACGGGTTCTACTCGTCGATGAAGTACTTCCAGTCACTCGACAACGAGAACAACAAGAAGTTTGTGGCTGCCTTCAAGGCCAAGTACGGCAAGGACGCCGTGATTGGCGACGTGACGCAGGCGGGCTACCTGGGCCCCTGGCTGTGGAAGGCCGCGGTTGAAAAAGCCAAGAGCTTTGACGTGGACAAGGTGGTGGCCGCATCGCCCGGCATTGAGCTGACCACCGCGCCTGAGGGCTATGTGAAGGTGGACGCTAACCACCACCTCTGGAGCAAGTCGCGCATCGCCATGGGCATGCCGGACGCCTCGTTCAAGGTGGTGTCCGAGTCGCCTGCGCTGATCAAGCCCGACCCATTCCCCAAGGGATATCAGTAAGAAGGCACCCCCTGAGCGGCTTGCGCCGCCTCACCCCTCTCTCGCTGCGCGGGAGGGAGACGACATCCTCGGGGAGGGGCGGCCTTTCCTCAGTGTCCCTCGCAAGGGGATGCCCAATGCCACCCGCCGTCCATCTTCCACAGCCGCGCCAGGCAGGAGCTGCACATGACCTTTTCCGAAATGATGAACATCGGCCTGATGCAGGGCTTTGCGGGGCTGAGCCTGTTTGCCGTGCTGCTGCTCATGGGGCTGGGGCTGGCCATCATCTTTGGGCAGATGGGCGTGATCAACATGGCCCATGGCGAGTTCATGACCATCGGCGCCTACACGATCTACCTGGGCTCCACCCTCGCGGCCAACCATGCGCCGCAAATGATTCCGTATTACTTTCCGCTGGCCATCGTGGCGGCCTTCGGCTTTGCGTTTGTGGCGGGCTGGCTGGTGGAGTGGGGACTGATCCGCCACCTGTACAAGCGCCCGCTCGACACCCTGCTGGCCACCTGGGGCATCAGCCTGGCCCTGCAGCAATCGTTTCGCACCTTCATCGGCCCCAAGGAGGTCAGCCCGACCTTGCCCGACTGGCTGCTGGGTTCGTGGGCGCCCGCCGAGGGGCTGGACATCCCGATCAATGGCCTGTTTGTGCTGGCGCTGACGGCAGTGGTCACAGGGGGCGTGCTGCTGGCCCTGCACAGAAGCCGCTGGGGTCTGCGGGTGCGCGCCACGGTGAGCAACCGCGTCATGGCCAACGCCATCGGCATCGACACCCAGAAGACCGACCGCCTGACCTTTGCCATTGGCTGTGGCATTGCCGGGGTGGCGGGCGCGGCGTTTACCACCATCGGTTCCACCGGCCCCACGTCGGGCTCGCTCTACATCGTGGACGCCTTCCTGGTGGTGACGTTTGGCGGCGCGGCCAGCCTGCTGGGCACTGTGGTGTCGGCCTTCGGGATTGCGCAAACGCAGTCGATCACCGAGTTCTTCATGGCGGGCTCCATGGCCAAGATGATCACGCTGTCGCTGATCGTGCTGATCCTGATGGTGCGGCCACAGGGCTTGTTCGCCTCCAAAGTTCGCCGATGAAATTCGCTCAACTGTCCATTTCCTTCGAGCCCACCGGAGTCTCCGCATGAACGCCCTCAAAGCCTGGATCCTGCGCTACCAGCTCGCCAGCCTGGTACTGCTCACCGTGCTGCTCGCCGTGGTGCTGCCGCTGGCACTCGACATCTTTCGGCTGAACCTGGTGGGCAAGTACCTCACCTATGCGTTCGTCGCTATCGGCCTCGTGATGGTGTGGGGCTACGGTGGCGTGCTCAGCCTGGGGCAGGGCGTGTTCTTTGGCCTGGGGGGCTATGCCATGGCCATGTTCCTCAAGCTCGAAGCCTCCGACCCCATCAGCACCAAGATCCAGTCCACGCCCGGCATTCCAGACTTCATGGACTGGAACCAGATCACCGAACTGCCCAGCTTCTGGATTCCGTTCAAGAGCCTGCCGTTTGCGCTGGCGGCGGTCATCGTCGTGCCCACGCTGCTGGCCTGGATCATCAGCTTTGCGATGTTCAAGCGCCGCGTGGGCGGTGTGTATTTCGCCATCATCACGCAGGCCGTGGCGCTGATTCTGACGGTGCTCATCATCGGCCAGCAGGGCTACACCGGTGGCGTGAACGGTATGACGGATCTGAAGACCCTGTGGGGCTGGGACACGCGCACCGACAGCGCCAAATACATCCTGTACTACGTGTGTGTGGCGCTGCTCATCGGCTCCATCATCCTGTGCCGCTGGATACAGACCGGCAAGGTGGGCACGCTGCTGCTGGCCATGCGCGACAAGGAAGACCGCGTGCGCTTTTCGGGCTACGACGTGGCCAATTTCAAGGTCTTTACCTTCTGCCTGGCCGCCGCGCTGTCGGGCATCGGGGGCGCCATGTTCTCGCTGCAGGTGGGCTTCATGTCGCCCAGTTTTGTAGGCATCGTGCCGTCCATCGAGATGGTGATCTACGCCGCCGTGGGCGGGCGCATGAGCCTGGTGGGCGCGGTGTATGGCACCTTGCTGGTGAACGCGGGCAAGACGTATTTTTCGGAGAGCTTTCCCGAGCTGTGGCTGTTCCTCATGGCCGGGCTTTTCATCGGCGTGACCATGGCTTTCCCCATGGGCCTGGCGGGCCTGTGGGAGAGCCATGTGGTGCCGTGGTGGAAGGGCCGCCGCGAAGCACTGCGCCAGGCATCGGTGCAAGGCCGACCACCCGCAGCGCGCCCGCCTGCGGATGCTGGGCCAACGTCTGCACCGGCGGCATCGTCGCCCGCACCGTCTGCTGTGCTGCCTGACGGCGTGAGCCGCCAGGGCGTCTGAACCCACCGGAGCACCCCTCATGAGCAACACCGACTTTGCCCTGGCCGTGGAAGACCTGACCGTGTCGTTCGACGGCTTCAAGGCCATCGACGACCTCACGCTGTACATCGACAAGAACGAGCTGCGCGTGATCATCGGCCCCAACGGCGCGGGCAAGACCACGCTGCTTGATCTGATCTGCGGCAAGACCCGCGCCACGGGCGGCAGCATCAAGTTCAAGAACGAAGAACTCACCCGCATGGCCGAGCACAAGCGTGTGCGCCTGGGCATCGGGCGCAAGTTCCAGACGCCCTCGATCTACGAGAACCTGTCGGTCTTCCAGAACCTGGAGGTGTCTTACCCCGCAGGCCGCTCGGTGCTGGGAGCGCTGGCGTTCAAGTGCACCGATGAGGTCAAGGCGCGTGTGCAGGTGGTGGCCGAAGACATTGGCCTCGGCGACAAGCTCGATACCGAGGCCGGCTTGCTGAGCCACGGGCAAAAACAGTGGCTGGAGATCGGCATGCTGTTGATGCAGGAGCCAGAGCTGCTGATGCTGGACGAGCCGATTGCCGGCATGAGCGCGCGCGAGCGCGAGCTGACGGCCGAGCTGCTGCAGCGCATCTGCAAGAACCGCGCGGTGATCGTCATTGAGCACGACATGGAGTTCGTCAAGCGCATTGCCCACAAGGTCACTGTGATGCACCAGGGAAAGATCCTGGCCGAAGGCCCCATGGAGAAGGTGCAAGCGGACCCCAAGGTCATCGACGTGTACCTGGGCCACTGAGCAACCCATTCCTTCACAGGAGCATCGCATGCTGGAAGTCAAAGATCTGTTTGTGGCCTACGGCCAGAGCGAGGCGCTGCACGGCATCTCGTTTGACGGCCGTGCCAACGAGACCGTGGCCATCATGGGCCGCAATGGCATGGGCAAAACCACGCTGTTCAAAAGCCTCATGGGTGTGATGCCCGTCAAGAGCGGCCAGATCACCGTGGCAGGCCAGGACGTGACGAAGGACGAGAGCTTTCGCCGCGTGGCCAAGGGCATCGCCTATGTGCCGCAAGGTCGCATGATCTTCCCGACCCTCACGGTCGAAGAGAACATCGAGACCGGGCTGGAAAACTCCAAGACGCGACAGATTCCCGAAGACATCTACGCACTGTTTCCCGTGCTGTGGGACATGCGTCGGCGCAAGGGAGGCAACCTATCGGGCGGGCAGCAGCAGCAACTGGCCATTGCGCGAGCGCTCGTCACCGACCCCAAGGTGCTGCTGCTCGACGAGCCCACCGAGGGCATCCAGCCTTCCATCATCAAGGACATCGCCAAGGCGCTCAACGAGATCCGCAAGCTGCGCCAGATCACCATCGTGGTGAGCGAGCAGGTGCTGTCGTTTGCCATGGACGTGGCCGACCGGCTGTTCGTTATCGAGGGCGGCCGCCTGGTGCATGAGACAGCGCGTGCCGACACCGACCAGCAACGCATCAAAGCTTATTTGTCTGTATGAGGCACCCCTGTGTCGCTTCGCGCCTTTCCCCTCTCTCGCATCGCTGCGCGCTGCGGGAGGGGGGCGCCCCCAGCGCGGGGGCACTGGCCTTCGCCGTGACAGTTTCGCAGGCCGCTTGCCGTGCAAGCCCTGGACTCTCTTCCCCCACTTTTTCCTCTGTCCACCCACCCCTTCCAAGGAGCACGCCATGGCTGAAACCCTGATCAAGGTCGATCTGAGCAAGTCGCCCACCGAGAACGAAAATATCCACAACCGCTGGCACCCAGACATTCCCATGGCCTGCTGGGTCAACCCGGGCGATGAGTTTGTGCTGGAGACGTTTGACTGGACCGGCGGTTTCATCCAAAACAACGACAGCGCGGACGACGTGCGCGACATTGACCTGACGACGGTGCACTACCTCAGCGGCCCCGTGGGCGTGAAGGGGGCCGAGCCCGGTGACCTGCTGGTGGTGGACCTGCTGGACATTGGCGCCAAGCAGGACAGCCTGTGGGGGTTCAACGGCTTTTTCAGCAAGAACAACGGCGGCGGCTTCTTGACCGAGCACTTCCCGCAGGCGCAAAAGTCCATCTGGGACTTTCATGGCATGTTCACCAGTTCACGCCATGTGCCGGGCGTGAAGTACGCGGGGCTCATCCACCCCGGCCTGATTGGCTGCCTGCCCGACCGCAAGATGCTGGAGCAGTGGAATGCGCGCGAGCAGGCGCTCATCGACTCAGACCCCACGGCCGGACTGGCCAACCCACCCTCGGCGGGCACGGCCCACATGGGTCGCCTCACGGGCGATGCCAAGGCCAAAGCGGCTGCCGAAGGCGCCCGCACGGTGCCCCCGCGCGAGCATGGTGGCAACTGCGACATCAAGGATTTGTCGCGCGGCGCCAAGGTGTTCTTCCCGGTGTATGTAGACGGCGCCGGGCTGTCGGTGGGCGACCTGCATTTCAGCCAGGGCGACGGCGAGATCACCTTCTGCGGCGCCATCGAGATGGCAGGCTGGGTGCACATGAAGGTCACGCTCATCAAGGGCGGCATGGCCAAGTACGGCATCAAGAACCCCATCTTCAAGCCCAGCCCCATCACGCCCACCTACAACGACTACCTGATCTTCGAGGGCATCAGCGTGGACGAGAGTGGCAAGCAGTACTACCTGGACGTGAACGTGGCCTACCGCCAGGCCTGCCTGAACGCCATCGAGTACCTCAAGAAGTTCGGCTACTCGGGCGCGCAGGCGTATTCCATTCTGGGCACGGCGCCCGTGCAGGGCCACATCAGCGGTGTGGTGGATGTGCCCAATGCCTGCGCCACGCTGTGGCTGCCCACGCAGATCTTTGACTTTGACATCAACCCCAGTGCAGCAGGGCCCATCAAGCACCTGGATGGCTCGGTGGCGATGCCGCTGTCGCCCGATCTGGTCTGACCTATCTTGGCGCCTTTTCCAGAAAGAACCGGCCATGCCCACCTACGACTACGCCTGTGCCCAGTGTGGCGGGTTTGATGCCTTCCGCCTGCTGGCAGACCGCAACGAACCCGCTGCCTGCCCGGACTGCGGCGCAGCATCGCCGCGCGTGTTTTCCACCGCACCACGTCTGGCGCTCATGAGTGCGTCGGCGCGCAGCGCCATCGCCACCAACGAGCGCGCGCGGCACGAGCCGCAGCGCTCGGGCGACTACGCCCACCTCAGACACCCAGCGGGCTGTGGTTGCTGTTCGTCATCACAGAGCCGCAAGGCGACGATGACAGCGCCCAGCGGCGCCAAGGCGTTTCCGAGCAAACGGCCCTGGATGATTTCTCATTGATAGGGATGCTTCACCATGATTCACGGCGATATCTCAAGCAGCAAGGACACCGTCGGCGTGGCGGTGGTCAACTACAAGATGCCGCGCCTGCACAGCAAGGCCGAGGTGCTGGACAATGCGCGCAAGATCGCAGACATGCTGGTGGGTATGAAGACCGGACTGCCCGGCATGGACCTGGTGATCTTTCCGGAGTACAGCACCCACGGCATCATGTACGACGCTCAGGAGATGATGGACACGGCGGCCACCGTACCGGGTGAAGAGACCGAAATCTTCGCCGCCGCCTGTCGCAAGGCCAAGGTGTGGGGCGTGTTCTCGCTCACTGGCGAGCGCCACGAGGAGCATCCGCACAAGGTGCCGTACAACACCCTGATCCTCATGAACGATCAGGGCGAGGTTGTGCAGAAGTACCGCAAGATCATGCCGTGGACGCCCATCGAAGGCTGGTATCCCGGGGACACCACCTACGTCAGCGAAGGCCCCAAGGGCCTGAAGATCAGCCTCATCATCTGCGATGACGGCAACTACCCCGAGATCTGGCGCGACTGCGCCATGAAGGGCGCCGAACTCATCGTGCGCTGCCAGGGCTACATGTACCCCGCCAAGGAGCAGCAGATTCTGATGAGCAAGGCCATGGCCTTTGCCAACAACACCTACGTGGCCGTGGCCAATGCTGCCGGGTTTGACGGCGTGTACAGCTACTTCGGCCACAGCGCCCTGATCGGTTTTGATGGCCGCACGCTGGGCGAATGCGGCGAGGAGGAATACGGTGTGCAGTACGCCGCGTTGTCAAAAAGCCTGATCCGCGACTTCCGCAAGAATGGGCAGTCCGAGAACCACCTCTTCAAACTGCTGCACCGGGGATACACAGGGCTGATCAACTCCGGCGGTGGGGACCAGGGTGTAGCCGCCTGCCCGTATGACTTTTACAACCGCTGGGTGCATGACCCCGAAGGCACGCGCGAGGCTGTGGAAGCTATCACCCGGTCCATGGTGGGCACCGAGGAGTGCCCGATTGAGGGCATCCCCAACCCCGACAGCGCGGGCCGCTGCTGAGGCAACGGGATTCAGGGCAGTGGCCTGAGATCTTCAAACAGTGTTAACCGGCTGTGAGGCGCCCACACTGCGCCCGATAATCGGCCCCCATGCGTGGGCCGCTCTTTTCTCTCCTGTGGATGTCATCGTGTGCACTGCTGTGCACCGTGCTCGCAGGCTGCGCGGCGAATGCGCCCACGCCACGCGGTGAGGTCAAGGGCGCGTCTGCCTCGCCCGCCGAACTGGCCCAGTCCGACATGAATCGGCTGGCCACGCTGGCCATGCAGGAGAACCTGGAAGGCTTGTTCAGGCTGATGGACAAGCTCTACCGCCGCAACCCCGCCGAATGGCGAAAAACCAGCACCACCAGCCGCGAGCACGCCGCCGAGCAGGTGCGCGTGGCCATCCTGCAGCGCCAGCCCTGGGCGCCGCTGCAAGGGCGCCGCGACATCGCCGCGATGGGCTTTGCACTGGCGCCGGAGTTCACCGGGGACCGCGTGGCGGCCTTCATCCATGCCACGGCCGACATGATCATCACAGCCCATGGCGGCAAGACGGAGTTCTTTTTGCTCGACGGTGTGGATGCACAGCACCTCTACAACGCCGCCCGCAATGTGGAAAGCGCTGTGTGGCTGCTGGCCCAGCGCCGCAATGCCCAGGGCCAGCCGCTGCTGCTGGCGGACGAAATCGGGCACCAGGGCCGCAACCTGAGCTTCGAGCGCGAGTTTGGCAAGGTCATCGCGCGGCTTGACCTGCTCGCCGCCCTGACCACCGAAAAGTACCGCCGCGCGGCCATCAGCTATGTGCAGGGCATTGTGGGCGGCACCTTCCTGCAGTTCCTGCCGGTGCGTTGAGCGCGGATCAAGCGCTTCCAGCGCGGGACTGGGGTTGGCGTGCGCCTCCGTGCGTGAAAGTTCCGGGTAGAAACGTGGCGTTACACTTTGCCACCCTTCCACTCCGACTCGGGACTTCCCCATGCTCCAACGTGTTTTGCTGTGGCTCACTGCGTTCTTGTTGGCCACGGTGGCTGCGACCACAGTGCATGCCCAAGATGCGGACCTGTCCATCACCAAAACCGATGGCGTGACCACGGCCGTCCCGGGCGGATCGGTGACCTACACCATCACCGCGAGCAACGCCGGCCCGTCCAATGCCCCTGGCGCGACGGTGGCGGATACGTTTCCCGCCGTGCTCACCGGCACCTGGACCTGCGTGGGCGCGGGCGGCGGCACCTGCACGGCGGCGGGCAGCGGCAACATCAATGACAGCGTCAACCTGCCGGCGGGGGGATCGGTCACCTACACGGTCAGCGCCACGATCAACGGTTCGGCGACCGGGACACTGACCAATACCGCGACAGTGACGTCCGCCGTGAACGACCCTGTCCCTGCCAACAACAGCGCCACCGACTCCGACACACTCACTCCCCAGGCCGATCTGTCCATCACCAAGACCGACGGGGTGACCACGGCCACGCCGGGTGGCTCGGTCACCTACACCATCACCGCGAGCAATGCCGGGCCGTCCAATGCACCGGGGGCCACGGTGGCCGACACCTTCCCGGCGGCGCTCACGGGCACCTGGACCTGCGTGGGTGCGGGCGGCGGCACCTGCACGGCAGCAGGCAGCGGCAACATCAACGACACCGTCAACCTGCCCGCAGGGGGATCGGTGACGTACACCGTCAGCGCCACGGTGAGCGGTGCAGCCACAGGGACATTGACCAACACCGCGACGGTGACAGCGCCGGGCGGGGTGACCGATCCTGTCCCAGGCAACAACAGCGCAACCGACTCCGACACCATCACGCCGCAGGCCGATCTGTCCATCACCAAAACGGACGGCGTGACCACGGCCATCCCGGGTGGCTCGGTCACCTACACCATCACCGCCAGCAACGCGGGCCCGTCCAATGCCCCTGGCGCGGCGGTAGCGGATACGTTCCCCGCTGCGCTGACGGGCACCTGGACCTGCGTGGGTGCGGGCGGCGGCACGTGCACAGCAGCAGGCAGCGGCAACATCAACGACACCGCCAACTTGCCTGCGGGGGGATCGGTGACCTATACGGTGACTGCCACCGTGAGCGCAGCGGCCAGCGGAACGCTGGTCAATACCGCGACGGTGACCGCGCCGGGCGGAGTGACCGACCCCAACCCGGGCAACAACAGTGCCACGGATTCCGACACCATCGCATCGCAGGCCGATCTGGCCATTACCAAGACCGATGGCGTGACCACGGCGAACCCCGGCGGGTCGGTGATCTACACCATCATCGCCAGCAACGCCGGCCCGTCCAACGCCCCGGGCACGACGGTGGCAGACACCCTGCCTGCCGTGCTCACTGGTACCTGGACCTGCGTGGGCTCCGGCGGCGGCACTTGCACGGCAGCGGGCAGCGGCAGCATCAACGATGTCGTCAACCTGCCTGCGGGTGGATCGGTGACCTACACCGTCACTGCCACGGTGAGCGCGTCGGCGACGGGGACGCTGGTCAACACCGCGACGGTCACGGCCTCAGGGGGGGTGACCGACCCCAACCCGGGCAACAACAGCGCCACCGATACCGACACCATCGCCGCAGTGGCCGCGAGCGCGATTCCGTCGCTGTCCGAGTGGGCTCTGTGGCTGATGGTGGGCTTGATGCTGCTGGCCGCATTCCGGGGCCGCCGCCCAGTGCGCTGACCGCAGACGGGCAACTACAATCGCTCCTCGGCCCAAGGAGCGTTGCAGCGACTTGCCATGCCCGGTTGAGTGCATGGCGATTCGTCAGGCTTGGGTCCCGCGCACCCCACCGTACACCGCAACGACGCTCACCTGTTTTTCCGCTGTTCCTGCTGCACAGGTGAGTGAGTAAGTCCTATGTCCGCTGTATCCCTGCCCCCCATGAAACTGTCTGGCCTGGAGCCCGTCTCCATTGGCGAGGGCACCTTGTTCGTCAACATCGGCGAGCGCACCAACGTCACCGGCTCCAAGGCGTTCGCGCGCATGATTTTGAACGGCCAGTACGAAGAGGCGCTGGCCGTGGCGCGCCAGCAGGTGGAGAACGGCGCGCAGGTCATCGACATCAACATGGACGAGGCCATGCTCGACAGCAAGGCGGCCATGGTGCGCTTTCTGCAGCTCATCGCGTCCGAGCCCGACATCGCGCGCGTGCCCATCATGGTGGACAGCTCCAAGTGGGAGGTGATCGAGGCCGGTCTGCGCTGCATCCAGGGTAAGGGCATCGTGAACTCCATCTCCATGAAAGAGGGGATCGACAAGTTCAAGCACGAGGCGCGCCTGGTCAAGCGCTATGGCGCGGCCGCCGTGGTCATGGCCTTCGACGAGAAGGGCCAGGCCGACACCTTCGAGCGCAAGATCGAGATCTGCGAGCGCGCCTACCGCGTGCTGGTCGACGAGGTGGATTTCCCGCCCGAGGACATCATCTTCGACCCCAACATCTTCGCGGTGGCCACCGGCATCGAGGAGCACAACAACTACGCGGTCGACTTCATCGAGGCCGTGCGCTGGATCAAGCAGAACCTGCCCGGTGCCAAGGTCTCGGGCGGTGTTTCCAACGTGAGCTTCAGCTTCCGCGGCAACGACCCGGTGCGCGAGGCCATCCACACCGTGTTCCTGTACCACGCGATCCAGGCCGGAATGGACATGGGCATCGTCAACGCCGGCATGGTCGGCGTCTACGATGACCTGGAGCCCACGCTGCGCGAACGCGTCGAGGACGTGGTCCTCAACCGCCGCCCCGATGCCGGCGAGCGCTTGGTGGAAGTGGCCGAGACCGCCAAGAGCGGCGCCAAGGACGAGAGCAAGAAGCTCGAATGGCGCGGCACGC
Organism: Acidovorax sp. Root267; assembly: GCF_001429215.1. Taxonomy (NCBI): domain Bacteria; kingdom Pseudomonadati; phylum Pseudomonadota; class Betaproteobacteria; order Burkholderiales; family Comamonadaceae; genus Acidovorax; species Acidovorax sp. Root267. The sequence goes on along the minus strand of NZ_LMJC01000012.1, from coordinate 175,935 downwards.
CCGAGGCCCCGCGCACCGTGGGCGAGCGCCTGTCGCATGCGCTGGTGCACGGCATCACCGATTTCATCGTCGAAGACACCGAAGAGGCCTACTGCGCCATCCTGGCCAAGGGCGGCCGCCCGCTGCATGTGATCGAAGGCCCGCTGATGGACGGCATGAACGTCGTGGGCGACCTGTTCGGCGCCGGCAAGATGTTCTTGCCTCAGGTGGTGAAAAGCGCCCGCGTGATGAAGAGCGCCGTGGCCCACCTGATCCCCTACATCGAAGAAGAAAAGCGCCAGGACGAGCTGGCCGGGCGCGACGTGCGCAGCAAGGGCAAGATCGTCATTGCCACCGTCAAGGGCGACGTACACGACATCGGCAAGAACATCGTCACCGTCGTGCTCCAGTGCAACAACTTCGAGGTGGTGAACATGGGCGTGATGGTGCCCTGCCACGAAATTTTGGCGCGTGCCAAGGTCGAGGGGGCCGACATCGTGGGCCTGTCGGGCCTGATCACCCCTAGCCTCGAAGAGATGCAGTACGTGGCGGGCGAGATGCAGAAGGACGAGCACTTCCGCATCAAGAAGATTCCGCTGCTCATCGGCGGCGCCACCACCAGCCGCGTGCACACCGCCGTCAAGATCGCGCCGCACTACGAAGGTCCCGTGGTCTACGTGCCCGATGCCTCGCGCAGCGTGAGCGTGGCGCAGAGCCTGCTGGGCGACGGCGTGCAGAACTACGTGGATGAGTTGAACGCGGACTACGACAAGGTGCGCACCCAGCACGCCAACAAAAAGGCCACACCCCTGTGGCCCCTGGCCAAGATCCGCGCCAACAAGACACCCGTGGACTTGGCCGCCTACCAGCCCGCTGTGCCGCGTGCGTTGGGCCGCCGGGTATTCAAGAACTTCGACCTGGCCGAGCTGGCCAAGTACATCGACTGGGGCCCGTTCTTCCAGACCTGGGACCTGGCCGGCCCGTACCCCGCCATCCTGACCGACGAGGTGGTGGGCGTGGAGGCCACGCGCGTATTCGCCGACGCCCAGGCCATGCTCAAGAAGATCATCGAGGGCCGGTGGCTGACCGCCAGCGGCGTGATGGGCCTGTACCCGGCCAACAGCGTGAACGACGACGACATCGAGTTCTACACCGACGACACCCGCACCGAGGTCGCCATGACCTGGTACGGCCTGCGCCAGCAGGCCGAGAAACACACCATCGACGGCGTGACGCGCCCCAGCCGCTGCCTGGCCGACTTCGTCGCGCCCAAGTCCAGCGGCATTGCCGACTACGCAGGCATGTTCGCGGTCACGGCGGGCCTGGGCATCGAGAGGAAGGAAAAGGCCTTCATCGACGCGCTGGACGACTACTCCGCCATCATGTTCAAGAGCCTGGCCGACCGCCTGGCCGAAGCCTTTGCCGAAGCCTTGCACCACCGCGTGCGCACCGACCTGTGGGGCTATGCCGCTGGCGAAGCGCTGAGCAACGACGACATGATTGCCGAGAAGTACCACGGCATCCGCCCCGCGCCCGGCTACCCCGCCTGCCCGGACCACAGCGCCAAAAGCGAGCTGTTCCGCGTGCTGCAGTGTGAAGAAGTAGGCATGACCCTGACGGAAAGCCTGGCCATGATGCCCGCCGCCAGCGTGAGTGGCTTCTACATCGGCCACCCCGACGCGGTGTATTTCAACGTCGGCAAGATCGGTGAAGACCAGTTGCACGACATGGCTCAGCGCCGGGGCATGGACGAGAAGGTGTTGGAGCGGTTGCTGGCGCCGAATCTGTGATGCCGTTGCTGCCGTGGGATGCCTTTGCTATTAATTGTGTGTCAGCTTGCGTTTGTGGGTAAACCACTGGACGCCAATTCGGCTTGATTTTGAGGACCTCGTGACCTCGTGACCTCGTGTCGCACTGGTTGCCCTCGTCCTTCGTCCCGCCCGTTTCCCTCCACCCGTTCGGGCTGGGCCTGTCCAAGCCAGGGCGTTTCCGCTGAACAGCCCCTCGACAGGCAGGGCGAAAGCTCGGGCTGCCCGATCAAGGCTCCTGGACAGAATTCCCGCTAGATCGAACGCAGGGCTCCGTCCCCAGCCTTGGTGTGGCCAGGCGGTTCTTCTCTCTATGGGTAGGTGTTCTTCCCAGCTAGGGAGATTCCTAGCTAGGAATCTCCTGTATAGCTATACGAAGGTAAAACCGGTTCAATCACGTTCATCCCTCATGGCTGCATCAATTGGCAGATGCCCCAAGGGATGGACCGAGGCCCCGTGCCCATCGTGCCCAGGGATGGATCAATACCGACAGCTCTTCACCATGCAAATCAATACCAACACCAGTACTTGGGCACTTTCCGGCAGTGGCGCTGCTGCAGCGCCTACGGACCCCAGTTTGTCTCAGGAGACGGGCTTTGCCAACGAAAACATCTCGACGTCTTTGCAATCCGGCTTGATGCTGGCGCAGGCCGATACCCTCCCCACCGCCAGCAGCAACACCGCGCAAAGCGCCAACTCCACGCCGTTCTGGGGGGCTGGCACCGTGCCTGCGCCCAATGCCTTGACCGCGTTGCGGAATGCCGAGCGCGACCGGACCGATCCATTGCGCCTGGGCGTGAACGAGATTTACCGCGACGCCATTACCTTGGCTGCGGATCGCACGGGCTACCCACGCGCCACGATTGCGGCCGTGATATCTGCAGAAGCGGGCCCGCTGCGCGGCAAGCGTCTGGACGATGCCACCAACCAGCGCTTTTTTGGCGAGCTGCATCCGCAGCTGGACCCCAAAGCCAAGCTGGACAAGGCGGGGGCCGCCGAGTGGAAGGCCCTGCGCCGTGAACTCTCGGCCACCTGGGACCCGCAGAGCTACAACACCACCAGCAAGGCTGGGGGCTTGACGCAATTTCTGGAAAGCACCTGGATCGAATCGGCCACCAAGCCGGGCAGCTACGTCAATGAACAGGCCAAGTCCCTGGGGCAGGTGAACGATGCCAACCAGGTGGTGGACCGGGCTGCGCTGCTGGACTTGCGCTTTGACGCCACCACCTCCATCGTGGCTGCGGCTGAGCTGGACAAGGGTTACTTCACCCAACTGAGCGCCCGCACCAACGACGATGGCACCCCTCTGGTGCCTGCCGATCTGCCCGCAGATAAGAAAGCGCAGTACATCTATCTGGTCCACCACGAGGGGGCGAATGGTGCCGCGCAAATCCTCAAAGGCACGCTGACCGATGCGCGCGCTGAAAGCCTGCTTAAAAACCACGTGGCTGATGCCGACAAGCGCCAGGCGATGATCGACGCCCACGACGGCAGTGCAGCCAAGGCTTACACGGCGTACCTGTGGCAGTACATTGAGCAGCGCATAGTGCCCGCCAACTTCCGTTGAAACGTCCGACCCCTGCCATGACTTGTACCTTGTCCGCCCGACTTCGTCCCCTTGTACGTTTTGGTGCCGTGGCGCGCAGCGTGGCGTGTGCTGGAGCACGAAAAGCGCTGTGGGCCGCGCTGGCACTGGCCCAGCCCGTCTGCTGGGCCCAGGCGCAGGCGCCTGCTCTTGCCGCCAGTTCGACCTTGCCAGCCAGCCGCCTGGCGGCGCAGTGGGAAGGCCCGGCCTTGGTGGGGCAGTTGCAGTTACGACTGATCGTGTTGGATGCTGAACGCGGCGCTGTGGCGGCAGCGCTCACGGTTGGATCGCCGCAGTGCAGCGGCGGTCTGGACAGCCTGGGGCAGTGGCAACGAGGCACTTTGGTGCTCAAGCCCTACCGACCCGAACTCGACGCTGCCGCTTGCGAGGTCCGAGTGCGGGTGGATGTCGACGGGCGCCGGGCCTGGGTGTCCGAGACGGGTTGCGGTGCCTATCGGGGCGCTGCCTGTGTGTTTGAGGGGCGGTTGCAGGCGCGGTAGTGGGGGCTGCTCGCTGCTGCAGGGACCATGAATTTCATCCAGATTTCTCCAGGCAATCCAATCAGCCCCGGCTGTCCGGCAGCTTCGCGATCACCTTGATCTCAAACTGAAACCCATACAGCCAGGTCACCCCGATGCCCGTCAGCGTGGGGTAGGGCGCCTCGCCCCAGAACTCGGGCACGACGCCCCAGACGGTCTCGAAGTTCGCTTCGGGGTTGACCACAAACATCGTCACGTCCACCACATCGTCAAACGTGCAGCCCGCCGCCTGCAGCACTGCGTTCAGGTTGGTGAACGCCAGCCGCACCTGCGCCTTCAGGTCGGGCTCGGGCGAGCCATCTTCGCGGCTGCCTACCTGGCCCGACACGAACAGAAAACCGTGGGACCGCACCGCTGGCGAATAGCGGTTACGTTCGTACAGCGCTTGGCGACCGGCTGGGAAGACAACATCGCGTGGTGGCATGAGAGAACTCCTTCAGTGGGGCCAGCAAATTGGCCCGTGGTTAACGATGAAGGCACTGTAGGAAAACGCGCCCGGCCGATAAACAGGCAACTCTGCCCACCACTGTTCTTAGAATCCAAACAATCTTTGAACGATGGGCCCGCCATGGACCGTTTTGACGCAATGCAGGCCTTTGCCCGCGTGGTGGAGTCCGGCAGCTTCACCAAAGCCGCTCACACCCTGCACATGAGCCGCACCACCGCCACGCAGCTGGTGCAGCAGCTCGAGGCCCGCCTGCGCGTGAAGCTGCTCCACCGCACCACACGCCGCGTGCAGGTCACGGCCGACGGCGCTGCCTACTACGAGCGCGTGGTGCGCCTGCTGGCCGATCTGGACGACGCAGAGACCAGCCTCTCCACCGCATCCGCCGCGCCCCGGGGCCGCCTGCGGGTGGACGTGCCCAGCCCGCTGGCCCGCCTCATCCTCGTCCCCGCGCTGCCTGCGTTCCACGCGCAATACCCCGACATCCAGCTTGACATGGGTGTGAGCGACCGTCGCGTGGACATGGTGGCCGACAACGTGGACTGCGTGGTGCGCGGCGGCACCATCACCGACCCGTCTCTTGTCGCGCGCCACGTGGGCGACCTCTCCCTGCGCGTGTTCGCCGCCCCCAGCTACCTGCATCGGGCAGGCACCCCCACGCACCCGCAGGTGCTGGATGACGCCGACACGCACCACCGCACCGTTGGATTCCTGTGGGCCCGCACCGGCCGCCCTGTGCCCTACGCCATGCGCCGGGGCGCGGAAAGTGTGCAGGTGCAAGGCCGCTACGTGTGCGCGCTGGATGATGGCAACGCCTACCTGGCCGCAGGCCTGGCGGGCATGGGGTTGCTCTGGCTGCCCAGCTACATGGCCCAGCCCCACCTGGCCCGCGGCGAGCTGGTGCCCCTGTTTGAACACTGGGCGATGGACCCCATGCCGCTGTACGTGGCCTACCCGCCCAACCGCCACGTGAGCGCCAAGGTGCGGGTGTTTATCGACTGGGTGGTGGGGCTGATGGCGCAGCACGCGCCGGTGGTGGGGCAGGGTGGAGGTGTGGTGCTATTGAATGAATAGCTGATAGCGCTTGATGGACAAGCGCTAGAGGCCATTTTGGACTCAACATCACCTCAAAAAAGCGGCCGAAACCAGCCAGATGGCAATCACCCGCGCCAAGCCGCCTCAATGGCTGCAATGTCGATCTTGCGCATCTCCATCATCGCGTCGAACGCACGCTTGGCAGCCGCTCTGTCGGGGTCGGTGACGGCCTGTGTCAACACCCGTGGCGTGATCTGCCACGACAGCCCCCACTGGTCCTTGCACCAGCCGCAAGCGCTTTCCTGGCCACCGTTGTCAACGATGGCGCTCCACAGTCGGTCCGTCTCGGCCTGGTCGTCCGTCGCCACCTGAAATGAAAACGCCTCGCTGTGCACAAACGCCGGGCCCCCGTTGAGCCCCAGGCACGGAATGCCCAGCACGGTGAACTCCACCGTCAATACGTCGCCCTGCTGGCCCGCAGGGTAGTCCCCCGGCGCGTGCATCACACGGCCTACGGCGCTGTCAGGGAAGGTGGCAGCATAGAACGTGGCGGCATCCAGGGCGTTGCCATTGAACCAGAGGCAGATGGTGTTTTTGCTGGGCATGGTGAGGGTCTCCAAAACTGAGATGGACACCTGCATCCGCGCGGTGCAGGACGAAGGGTGATTTTGACGGCTTGGGCGGTACAAGGGGACGCGTGCTCTGGCCAGCAGCGCCAACGCAATGTCGCGCTGCCACAATGGCGCGACAGGAGGACACCCATGAACACAAGATTCCAGCAAACGCGCCGCGCTGCGCTCACTGCGGCAGTAGCCGCCGCTTTGGCAGCGTGCGGGGGCGGAGGCTCTGGCGATGGAGAAGCACCCGCGCCGGTGGGCCAGGTGATCAACTCCACCATCAAGTCGGCCTCCAATGGCAGCACCTACCCTGTTCAGGTTTTCTTGCCCGAGTCATACGCCACGGGCACGGCGACCCTACCCGTCATCTATGCAACCGAGGGTGATGCCCAGTACGGCGGCCCCAATCGCTCCCGCTTCGACACCTTCAAGGAGGTGCTGCAGCGGCGGGGGACCCAGGCCATTCTGGTCGGCATTGGCGGCACTGCCTGGCGGGGCACCGACTTCCTCATGCCGGGCGCAGCCAAGTACCTCGACTTCCTTGTGAAAGAACTGGCGCCAGCCATCGAGCGGCAGTACCGTGCCGACCCCAAACGCCGGGTGTTGTCGGGCTTGTCCCATGGCGGCTACTTTGTGGTGGCGGCGCTGATACTGGAGGCCCGTGCGGGTGTGCCGCCCAGCTTTTCACACTACCTCTCGACCGAGTGCAGCGTGGGGGAGCACACCAGCCCTGCGGGGGTGTTGGCGTTTGAAAAACAGATCGACGGCAAGCCCTTGCCCACGACCTTGTTGCTCGCGGGGGCAAGCGGTGGCAACCATCCGCTGATAAGCATCCCTCTTTTCAACCAGATGGCCTCGCAGAACCTGCCGGGCCTGGTGATGCTCAAGGCCGAGTACAGCACCTCGCACGTGGGTGCGGATGTGCCCGCATTTGAAGATGCGCTGAAGCGGTTCTTTCCTTGAACCGGCATGCGTGCAGCGGCGACCACTGTCTGCTCCGGCAGCGGCAGGCGGTGGTTGCTCGCGGGTGGCGCGGCTGCTGCCAGCCTGAGAGTGGCAAGCACAGGTGGGTCGCTTGCAAGCTTGCTGCGCGAGGAGGATAATTCGCCTTTATGAAAATCCTCACCAACGTGATCAAGGCATCGTTCGCCACCTAGTTGCGCCCCCTGATCGCGTGTCGGAGGGCCTTGCGCCTTCCGGACCCAAAAGACCCCGGCAGGCTTTGTCCCTCCCGGGGTTTTTTGTTTTCCGACTTACTTACTTCACACCAACCTATGCGTACCTACGACAAGTTGATCGCCACGATTCCCGACCGCCGGAGCATGAGCCCCGTGCGCCCGGGCTCCGGCGACAGCACACATCCCAGACGCTAGCGACCAGGCGAATCCTTCAGGCCTGGGCTGGCGCAAAGCCAACCAGGCGGCAGCTGCTCGCAGAGCCGAGTGCAGCCGCAAGAAAGATTGAAAGATTCGCCATGACCAAGAATTCACGCCATACCAGCAACGCCCATCTGCGCAACCTCGGCGTCATCGCCCATGTCGATGCGGGCAAGACCACGACCACCGAACGCATCCTGTTCTACACAGGCGAAAGCCACCGCATCGGCGAAGTGCACGACGGCACGGCGCAGATGGACTTCGACCCACAGGAGCAACAGCGCGGCATCACCATCAACAGCGCGGCCGTCACCGTGCACTGGAAGGGCACGCAGCTCAACCTGATCGACACGCCCGGCCACATCGACTTCAACATCGAGGTGAACCGCTCGCTGCGCGTGCTCGACGGTGCGGTCGTCGTGTTCGATGGCGTGGCCGGCGTGGAGCCGCAGACCGAGACCAACTGGCGCCTGGCCGACAAGTACCGCGTGCCCCGCATCGCGTTCATCAACAAGCTCGACCGCGTGGGCGCCGACTTCCACCGCGTGGTGGCCATGATGGAAGAGCGCCTGGGCGTGCGCGTGGTGCCGATGCAGATCCCCATCGGTGCGGAAGGCGACTTCCGTGGCGTGGTGGACTTGCTAAGCCTGCGCGCCCGCATCTGGGACCGTGACGACGCAAGTGCCCCGTATCGCGAAGCCGATGTGCCCGCCGAGCTGCTTGAGCAAGCCGTGCGCAGCCGCGCCCGCCTGGTCGAGGCCGCCGTGGAGCAGGACGAAGCCGCGCTGCAGGCCTACGTGAACGGTGAGGAGATCGCTGTGGACGTGTTGCGTGCCGCCATCCGCAAGGGTGTGCTGGCAGGCGCCTTCGTGCCCGCGCTCGCCGGCTCGGCCTTCAAGAACCGTGGCGTGGAGCCTCTGCTCGACGCCGTGGTGGACTACCTGCCCTCGCCGGACGACATCATGCGTGAAGGCAGTGAGAAGCCAGCTTCTGCCACCGACCCGTTCGCGGCCCTGGCGTTCAAGGTCGTCACCGACGACCATGGCGCCAAGGTGTTCGTGCGCGTCTACAGCGGCCGGCTGGGCCGGGGCGACGTGGTGCTCAACACCAGCACGGGCAAGACCGAGCGCGTGTCGCGCCTGTACGAAGTGCATGCCGACAAGCACATCGAGCGCGACGAGCTGGTGGCGGGTGACATCGCCGCCGTCGTGGGCCTCAAGGACACCCTCACGGGGCACACGCTGAGCGACCCGGCCCACCCCGTGGTGCTGGAGCAGATCAGCGTGCCCGAGCCGGTGATCCACGTGGCCATCGAGCCCAAGGCGAGCGCGGACCAGCAAGGCCTGTCCAAGGCCCTGCAGTCCCTGCTGCGCGAGGACCCGAGCCTCAGGCTGCAGCACGACGCCGAATCCGGTCAGACCATCCTGTCGGGCATGGGCGAGCTGCAGCTCGAAGTCTCGATCGAGAAGCTGCGCGCGCGCCACGGCGTCAATGTGTCGGTCGGCCGCCCCCAGGTGGCCTACCGCGAAACCATTTCGAAGAGTGTGGAGGTACACCATGTACACAAGAAGCAATCGGGCGGACCCGGCCAGTTTGCCGAGGTGAGGCTGCTGCTCGAACCCCTGCCCAGGGGCGAAGGCATCCGCTTTGACAACCGCATCGTCGGCGGCGCAGTGCCGCGCGAGTTCATTCCCGCCGTGGAGGCTGGCATCCGCCGCGCCGCCCTGGCAGGCGTGGCCGCCGGCTTCCCTGCCGTGGACTTCGTGGCCACGCTGGTGGATGGCAGCTTCCACGAGCGCGACTCGTCCACGCTGGCCTTCGAGCTGGCGGCCATGGCCGCCTTCCGCGAAGGTTTTGCGAAAGCGGCACCCCAGGTGCTCGAACCCGTGATGGCCGTGGAGGTCATCACCCCGGCCGAGTACCTGGGCGACAGCATCGGCGATTTGAACCGTCGCCGTGGCGTGGTGCGCGGCCAGGGCCAGCGCGGCAATGCCGCCACGGTCGAGGCCGAGGTACCGCTGAAAGAGATGTTCGGCTACATCGGTAGCCTGCGCGCATTGTCTTCGGGCCGTGCGCAGTATTCGATGCAGCTGGACCACTACGGGGTGGTGCCAGCGGGGGAGATGGCTGCTTTGGTGCCGTGATGATGTGAAGTGGCGCGCTGAGCCGGGCTTGACGGCCTGTTGGCGCAAAGACGGGGGGCGTGGACGGATGTCTGCGCCCCTTTTTTCTGTCTGCGATGGAAGCGTAGATGGTTGTGTCGGCTCAGGAGTGCGCTTGTGGCGCCCAGAAGATCACATGCCCCGGCGGTCGTACACCACCAATTGCTGGCCGCTGGCTGCCACGGCCTTCATCTGGTGCTGCCACATGCGCTTGTCGCACACTGCAGTGTGGAGAAAAACCACGGATGTTCCCTCGCCCGCCATCAGGGCTGCCAGCGACGCGCCGTCCGACTGAATTCTGCAAATCGCGGTCATGGGAGTTGCTTCAGTGGCGCTGGGGATTAGCGGTCTGCAGGCGCCCCCTCTGCCCCCGCCGCCATCTCCAGCTGCATCATGATCATGTTGACCAGCGTGTGCACCGTGGGCCGCCCGGTTTCGATGACGTAGTGGGCAGTTTCGCGGTACAGGGCGTCGCGCTGGGTGTACAGGTCGCGCAGCTTGTCCATGGGGTTGCCGCCCTGCAGCAGGGGGCGGGTCTTGTCGTGTTTGACGCGCCGGTAGATCTCTTCGGGCGATGCGCGCAGGTACAGCACATTGCCAAACTGGCGCAGGGTTTCGCGGTTTTCGGGGCGCAGCACGGCGCCGCCTCCGGTGGACAGGACCATGCCGCCGGGCTGCCCAGCCACGTCGACCAGGGCCTGCGCCTCCAGGTCACGAAAGCGGGCTTCGCCTTCGGCCTCGAAGAAGCTGCGGATGGTGGTGCCAATGGTCTGTTCCAGCCGGTGGTCCAGGTCGATGAAAGGCACCCCTGCCCGGTGGGCCAGCTGCCGGCCGATGGTGGATTTGCCCGAGCCGGGCATTCCGACCAGAGCGCAGCGAATCTGCATAGATGTTGTCCTGTATACGTGCGTGCGGGCCCGCCTGTTTGTCTGCAGCCGCCGCTGGACGCCGAGTGTAAGGGGGTGGTGCGCGCTGGCCCGTGGCGGCCTGGCAGCAGCGGGGAGCGTTCAGGCTTTCACAGTGCGGCGTAGACCAGCGCCGGATACAGCTCGCAGAGGGTGCGCAGTTGGCCGGGCGCCTGGGTGAGCAGGATGGCGAAGAGGTCTTCGGCGGGGTCTGCCAAAAAGAAGGTGCCGCCCATTCCGCTCCAGCTGTAGGTGCCTGCCGAACCGGGGGTGGTGGCCAGGCCGGTGGCCTTGCGCACGGCCACGCCCAGGCCAAAGCCGTAGCCTGCGGGGAGGATGTCGCCCGCGGTGGGGATGCTGCCCAGGTGGTCGGCGGTCATGAAATCCACGGTGGCGCGGCTGGCCAGGCGGACGGGGCGGCCGTCCGGGCCTTGGACGGAGCCCCGGCCCAGCATCAGCTGCAAAAAGCGCGCGTAGTCGCTGGCGGTGGACACCAGCCCGCCGCCAGCGGATTCAAACGCGGGCGGTGCAGAGACGTCGATCAGCGCCACCTCGGCCCCGGTCTGCGGGTCCCGGGCAAACGGCTCGGCCAGGTCGGCCAGGCGGTGGGGCGGCACCACAAAGCCGGTGTCGTGCATGCCCAGGGGCTCCAGCACGCGGCGTTTCAGGAGGGTGCCCAGGCTGGCACCCTCGACCACCTCCAGCACCGCGCCCAGTACATCGGTGGCGCGGCTGTATTCCCAGCGGCTGCCGGGCTGGTGCACCAGTGGCAGGGGACCCAGCGCGGCCACCAGCTCGGCATTGTTGTGGCGCCGCGAGCCGACGCGTGCCGCCCGGTATTGGTCGGGCACCGTGCCCGCCTCCCACGCGTAGCTCAGCCCGGCGGTGTGGCGCAGCAGGTCGTGCACCGTGGCCTCGCGCGCTGCAGGCGTGGTGGTGCCGGTGGCTGCGTCGTACACCCGCTGGCCCGCAAACGCGGGCAGGTAGTGCGAGACGGGGTGCGACAGCAGCAGTCGGCCTTCTTCCATGAGCATCAGCGCCGCCAGCGAGGCAATCGGTTTGGTCATGGAGTAGATGCGGAACACGGTGTCGGGCGCCATGGCGGGTGCGCCCGCCCCGGGCCGCTGGGCCCCAATGGCTTCGTGCAGCACCGTGCGCCCCTGGTGGTGCACCAGAGCCACTGCGCCGGGCAGCAGGCCCTCGTCGACGTGGGTCTGGAGTGCGGCGCGCAGGCTGGCAAGGGCGTGGGGGTGCATGGGGCGGTGTCTCTGGGCAGGTGGGATTTGTCTCCAGAATACCCGCGCCTGTGCCGGGCAGAGGGTCGCCTGGGCAACAGGCATGGGCACTTTGGCAGGGCCGGGGCGGATGTGGGATGAGGCCTACTGCAGTTGCAGCGAAACGCGGATGGACGCGCGCAGGCTGTCGCCCTAGGCTTGCCGCATATGGCCGCACCCTCCCTGAAGCGCCGCGCACTGCGCCTTGTCAAATCCGTGTGGACCCTGTTCCAGCCTTTCTGGCGTGCCACCACGCTCTGGTTGGATGCCGATGGGCTGCGCATGAGCGCCGCCATGTCGTTCTACGGCATGCTCAGTCTGGCGCCCCTGTTGCTGTTGCTGGTGGGGGTTCTGGGCTGGTGGATGGACCGCAGCTATCTGGAAAGCAACCTCGTCGCGCAGGTGCAGGCTGTGATGGGCCAGCAGGTGGCCGACGTGGTGCGGCAGGCGATGGCCAGTGCCCAAGCCCCGGCCGAGGGGCGGCTGGCGTCGCTGGTGGGGTTTGTGGTGCTGGTCTCGGGCGCCACGGGGGTGTTTGTCGAATTGCAGTCGGCACTGGAGCACCTGTGGCGTGGCGAGGGCCCGTTGCCGCAGCGGGCCGCCTGGTGGCGCATGGCATCGCTGCGCTTGCGCGGGCTGGCCTATGTGCTGGCGCTGGGGTTTCTGTTGCTGGTGTCGCTGGCGCTGTCCACGCTGATCCACCTGCTGGCGGGCTGGGCGGGCTCGCGCCTGGCGTTGGCGCCGTTGGCACCTGCCATGCAGCTGGTCAATGAAGTGGTGGCCTTTGGATTTGCCGTGGCGCTGTTTGTGGGCCTGATGCGCATTGGCGCCGGGGCCAAGCCGCCGCCACGCTGCATCATGGCTGGGGCCGTGGTGGGCGCCACGTTGTTCACGGTGGGCAAGCAGCTGCTGGCCTGGTACCTGGCCACGGCGGCGGTGGTGTCGGCCTATGGCGCAGCGGGGTCCCTGGTGGTGCTGCTGATGTGGATCTACTTCTCGTCGGCGGTGCTGCTGTTTTCTGCCAGCTGCGCCCGGGCCTTTCAGGAACTGGGTGCATTGCCCGCAGTGCGGGGGCGTCTGCATGTGCCGCAATAGGTTGAGTCTTCAACCGGCTCGGAGGTCGTAAACACGTTCTTACGTCCTTTACAGCCGCTATGCCCGAATTTCCGGGCTTGCTGGTTACGCTGGCGACCATTCATCCAGAGCTTTCTGGACCTTCCGGAGAAAAATCATGAGCCTTATCGTTTCGCCCCCCACTAATACTTCCGCCGTTCCTGTGGCGCAGGCTGGCGCCTTTGGCGGCGCGGCCGGTCCCTCCCTCAAATGGCTGTGGGCCGCCATCGGCGTGCTGGGCGTGAGCGTGGTGGCGCTGGGCACGACCCTGGTGGTGCAGAACGCGGGCAAGTCCACCGCCGACGCGCAACCCCTGGCCGTGGCGGCGCAGCCTGCGTCCGGAATGACTGGAGTCGAGAATTTTCAACAAAAACCGGCTCCAGCGCTTTCTGGTAATAGAAATATTGCTATGAATAGTGCAGCAAATCAGCCGCCTGCAGCTTCGCAAGGCTATGCCGGGCAGGCCCCGCAGCAGTACCAGCAACAGCAGCCACCCCTGCGCACCGCTGCACAGGCTCCCGTGTGTGCCACCTGTGGCCGCGTGGAGTCGGTGCAGGCGGTGCAACAGGCGGCCCCGGCCACGGGCGTGGGGGCGGTAGCGGGCGGTGTGCTGGGGGCCGTGGTGGGCAACCAGGTGGGCAAGGGCTCGGGCCGCACGGCGGCCACCGTACTGGGCGCCGTGGGCGGCGGCTATGTGGGCCACAAGGTGGAAGAACGCACGCGCACGCAGACGGTCTACCAGATCGCCGTGCGCATGGAAGATGGTTCGGTGCGGCGCTTTACCCGCGCCCAGCCCCCGGCCGTGGGCGCACCCGTGGTGCTGCAGGGCAAGGGTTTCCGCGTGGACGATGGTGCGGCTCTGCGCGCCGAGGAGTCTTATCCACGTGCACAGCCCGGCGCGGTGCGTGTGGCAGACACGTATTGATCCCCCTTGCTTCTCCCTGCAAAAAGCCCGCTGTTAGCGGGCTTTTTTATGGGCGGAGGGCAGGTTACAGCACCACTGGGATCTCGGTGGCCGGCGGTGTGTTGCGGCTGCGGCCGCAGCGCACCAGGCCGTCGATCATCACCATGCCGATGCCCGGGATGTCGCCCAGCTGAACGCTCTCCAGCAGCGTGGCGCCCGCTGTGTGCTGCGCGCGGTCCATGAACACGAAGTCGGCCGCGCGGCCCGGCTCGATCAGCCCGCAGTTCAGGTTGCGGATTCGCGCCGTATTGCCCGTGGCAAAACAGAACACCAGCTCGGCAGGGATGTCGGCAAAGCTCGATATCAAGGCGATCATGCGCAGCATGCCCAGCGGCTGCACGCCCGAGCCAGCCGGGCCGTCGGTGCCCAGGATCACGCGGTGCGGGCACTTGAGCTCGATGGCGGCGCGCGCGGCCTGGATGGCGATCTTCTCGTTGCCGTTGTGCACCAGTTCGATGGCGCGGGACGACTTCTCGCACAGCTCGCACACATGCTTCCAGGGCAGCGAGGTGTGGCCGCCGTTGATGTGGCCGATCACGTCGGCATCGGCCTCCAGCACCACGTCCTTGTCGATCAGGCCCGAGCCCGGAATGGACGGCCCGCCCGTGTGGATGGTGCTCTGGATGCCGTGCTTGCGCGCCCAGGCCACCATCTGCTGGGCCTCGTAGCCCGCCTTGACGGAGCCCAGGCCCACTTCGCCCAGCAGCGTCACGCCGGCGTCGGCCAGGTCCTTGAAGTCCTGCTCGGTCATGCCTTTTTCGATGACCGGGGCGCCTGCGATCACCTTCACGCCACCGGGGCGAAAGTTGTCGAACGAGCGCTGCGCGGTGATGGCCAGCGCCTTCAGGCCCACGATGTCCTTGGGGCGGCCCGGCAGGTGCACTTCACCGGCCGAGACCATGGTGGTCACGCCGCCGTTCATGGTGGAGTCGATCCAGCCGATCTGGTTTTGCCGGGGCGTCCAGTCGCCAAAGACCGGGTGCACGTGGCTGTCGATCAAACCCGGCGCCACGCAGGTCTGGCGCGCGTCGATCACGGTCTGCGCGTGTTTGGTGTCGCAGTCCTTGTAACGGCCTACTGCGGCGATGAGGCCGTCGTTCACGACGATGGTGTCGGCATCCAGGATGGGGCGGTCCAGGTCGCCCGACAACAAAAGACCGATGTTTTGGATGACGACCTTGCCCGACTTGCCGCCGGTTGCTGCTTCTGCCATGGATTCTCCTCGTGGGGTGGGGGCTCGGGCTCGTTGCGGCCCTAGCTCAGAAAAATCGTTGTGTCTGGTGCGTCCTGCGTGTCCTGAGCCGAATGCTGAGGTGGGTACTGGCGACCTTCAGCCCGTCATTTGCCCTTGGGCAGGCTGGGGCCTGGCGCAACGGTGCGCAGCACGCTGTCGATGACGAAGGACTCCCAGTGCGCCAGCGCGTCGGGCGTCTCCAGGTCTTCGCCCAGAAAGGCCGACAGCGTGTGGCGGTTGGACATGTAGAAGTAGCCCGTGGCGGCGATCAGCAGATACACGTCGCGCGCCGACACGTCCTTGCGGAACAGGCCCTGCGCCTGGCCGCTTTCGAGCACGCGGCGGATCACCTCGATGGCGGGCGACGAGTATTCACGGGCCCGCATGGACTTGGAGATGTGCTTGCCCTTGTGCAGGTTCTCGGTGTTGAGCAGCGTGATGAATTCGGGGTTCTTGCGGTAGTAGCCCACCACGAAGCGGATCACCGCCTGCATTGCCTCGACCGGTTTGCCGGTATCCAGGTCGAGCTTGGACTCGGCATCGTTCATGCGCCGGTAGGTTTCCTCCAGCACCTCGATGAACAGGCCTTCCTTGCTGCCGAAGTAGTAATAGATCATCCGGTCGAAGGACTTGGCTGCCTTGGAGATCTTCTCCACGCTGCCGCCTTCGTAGCCGTAGCGTGCGAACACCTTGGTCGCCGCCTTCAGGATGTTGTCGCGCGTGGTCTGTGCGGCCTGCTCGCGCACGCCCGTCTTGCGGGCAGAGGTGGAGCGGGTGGGCGCTGTCCGGGTCTTGGTGGGAGTGGCAGACATGGCGGGTCCTGGTGGATAAAGCTGGCCCCCCAAAGGGCGGGCCAGCCGGGGATCACTGCTCTGCGAACGCGCGTTCGATCACGAAGTCGCCGGGCTTCGTGGTGTTGCCTTCCTTGAAGCCACGTTCTTCCATCATGTGTTTGAGGTCGCGCAGCATCTCGGGGCTGCCGCAGATCATCACGCGGTCTTCCTCCGGGTTGAGTGCGGGCAGGCCGAGGTCGCGCGCCATCTGGCCGTTTTCGATCACCGTGGTCACACGGCCCTGGTGCTTGAACGCTTCGCGCGTCACCGTGGGGTAGTACTTGAGCTGCTTGGAGACGATCTCGCCCAGGAACTCGTGCTGCGGCAGTTCCTGCGTGATGTAGTCGTGGTAAGCCAGTTCCTTCACTTCACGCACGCCGTGCACCAGGATGACTTCCTCGAACTTCTCGTAGGTCTCCGGGTCGCGGATCAGGCTCAGGAAAGGAGCCACCCCAGTGCCGGTGGACAGCATGTACAGGCGCTTGGCGGGCAGCAGGTAGTCGATCAGCAGGGTGCCGGTGGGCTTCTTGCCCACCACGATGGTGTCGCCCACCTTGATGTGCTGCAGGCGCGAGGTCAGCGGGCCGTCGGGCACCTTGATGGAGAGGAACTCCAGGTGCTCTTCGTAGTTGGGGCTCACGATGCTGTAGGCGCGCAGCAAGGGTTTGCCGTTCTCGCCGCGCAGGCCGATCATCGTGAAATGCCCGTTGGAAAAGCGCAGGGCGGTGTCGCGGGTGGTGGTGAAGGAGAAAAGGCGGTCCGTCCAGTGGTGGACCGTCAGGACGCGTTCTTCAAGAAAGGCGCTCATGGTGATTTAGATGGATAAGTTGGAAGCAAATAAGAAAACTGGCTGAAGTACAGGCCCTGGAGCACACTAAAGCGCGATGTCCAGGCCGGAAAGCTTGTGGCTCACAACCCTCCATTGTTCCGCATCTGGGAGGGGAGGCTTTCTTTTGGTGATTGTGGGCAGGCCAGGCGCAAGCTTTTTGTTGAATTCAAGGAAAGATTCAAACTCGGCGGGAAGGTCCGTATCGGCGTAAATGGCGTTGGCCGGGCATTCAGGAATACACACGGCGCAGTCGATGCATTCATCGGGGTCGATGACCAGAAACTCCCGTCCCTCCTTGAAGCAGTCCACCGGGCAGACATCGACGCAGTCGGTGTACTTGCACCGAATACAGGCGTCAGTGACAACGTGCGTCATTTTGGGGCTCCTTGTGCACCATTTTTGGGGGCGCAAAAACACCATTGCGGACCATGAACGATTGCGCTACATTCGCGATAAATGTAGTGAACACAACATTTAAGTTAAGTGAATGCTACACAAAATGCAATGAGCGTACAAGCACTTGCAACAATGCAATGAATGGGCCGCCACGATGACTGAACACACCAAGACCGATGGTCTACCGGGCATGGATGCGCCAGAACTGCCGCAGGTGCTTGAGCGCGCCCGGCCTCGCAATGAGCGCATGAATGCCGCCAAGGTCGAGTGCAATGCGTGTCCGGTGCTGTGCCAGATTTCCGACGGCCGTGCAGGTGCATGTGATCGTTATGCCAACCATGCCGGCGTGCTGGTGCGGCTGGACCCTGTGGTGCTGCTGCGCAAGACCCTGGAGGCAGGCGAGGCCACACTGGTGCCGTTTGCGGGCCGTGTGGGGGCGAGCGATGCGCAGGAGGGTGCCGAGGTGGAACCGACGGTCGCGCCGCAGCCTTGGTCTGGCGATCTGCTGCTGTCGGAAGAGGTGTTCGTCACAGGCGTGGGTTCGTCCACCACCTATCCTGACTACAAACCGGCGCCGTTCATTGTCGGCTCCCAAACCGACGGCGTGGACATGGTGACCGTAGTCACCGAAGGCATCTTCAGCTACTGCAGCTTCAAGGTGAAGATCGACACCGACCGCTTCCTCGGCTCCGAGCAGGCCAATGTGCGCTGCAAAGGCGAGGTGGTGGGCCACGTGACCACGGCGGAGTATGGCTCGCAGATGCTGTCGCTGGGCGGCGTGCACCACCTCACGGGCGGCACCAAGAAGGAAGGCCGCATCGCAGCCGAGATGATGCAATTGCTCGGCAACAAGCAGGCTGTGGAGTTCACCATCGACGGTGGCTCCCAACTGGTGATCCAGGCGGGGCGCGCACCCATCGTCAATGGTGTGGCAGAGCGGCGCATGCGCGTGGGCTGTGGCTCCGCCGCCATCGGCATCTTTGCGCGCCAGTTCTATGGCCACGCCGACGAGGTGGTGGTGGTGGACGACCACATCACGGGTGTGTTGACCGAACACCAGGCCGGTCGTTGCCTGGACATGAAGTCCTCGGGTATCCAGATGCGCGGGCGCAAGTCCACGCCGGGCCGTTACTTTCAGGTGGCCAACCCCGGCACAGGCTGGGGCGGCACCGACATCGCCGACCCGCTGTCGATCATCGAGGGCTGGGACGAATCTATCGCCTGGCCCGGGTTGCGCCTTTTGATGACGTCCACCACGGGTGAGCATGCAAGCTGGTATGTGCTCGACGACGCCCTGGTGCCGGTGGAGGCGGAGATGCCCGCCGAAATCCGCCGCATCGTGGACCGCATCGGCGAGAACTGCGAGCCCTCGCTGGCCTCCGTGTTGTTCCTCGGCGGCGCAGGCGGCAGCCTCCGCGCGGGAGTCACCGAAAACCCGGTGCTGCTCACGCGCGCCATCAAGAATGCGCTGGTCAACGTGACCTGCGGCGGCGCACCCGCCTATGTGTGGCCAGGGGGCGGCATCACGGTGATGGCCGATGTGCTGCGCATGCCCGACAACAGCTTTGGCACCGTGCCCACGCCCGCCATCGTCGCGCCCATCGAGTTCAGCATGCGCCGCGCGGACTACGAAGCGCTGGGCGGGCATACCGACCAGATCCGAAGCTTGCGCGAGGTGTTGGAGCGTGGTGCCTGGCACAACGACGGGGCACCGCAGGCGCGCGTGTGGCAAACCTTGCCCGCCGCCAATCCGTGGCCGTTGGGTCGTCCGCCCTTGCTAGGCTGAGTGGGTACACGCCGTGAACGCTTGTCGCAAGCTCCTGCCCGATGGCCGCTGGCATTTCCAGCATGGGCCGATGGACCTCATCCTCCAGGCTGAAGGGGAACGCGACGCCGTGGCGCAGGCGCACGAGTGCGCTTGGCACCGCTTTGAAGGGCTGCTGCAGGAGCTGGTGGATGAACTCCCCGGCCTGAGGGCGCCCGTGGGTGATCGCTGTGTGTTGCAGGGTGCGGTGGCGCGTCGCATGTGGGAGGCGTGCGCTCCTTACCGCGCAGGCTTCATCACGTCGATGGCGGCGGTGGCGGGTGCCGTGGCGCAGGAGATTCTGGCGGGCTATGACCAGCCAGGCATTGACCGTGCCTGGGTCAACAACGGGGGTGATATTGCCCTGCACCTGGCATCTGGGCGGTCCGTCACTGTGGGGGTGTACGCTGACATTGCAGCACTGAGTGCCGCACAGTTGCACAGCGGCCTGGTGCTCGACGGGAAGATCCGCGTCACCAGCGCCATGCCGGTGCGGGGTGTGGCGACCAGTGGCTGGCGCGGGCGCAGCCAGTCACTGGGCATTGCCGACAGCGTCACGGTGCTGGCGCGCACGGCCGCGCAGGCCGATGCGGCGGCGACCATCGTGGCCAACGCTGTCAATGTGCAGGATGCGCGCATTGGCCGCATGCCGGCGTGTTTGGTGCGGGACGACAGCGATCTCGGTGCCATTCCTGTCACTGTGGACGTCCCTGTTTTGCCAGAAGTGCAGGTGCGCCGGGCCTTGCAGCAGGGGCTGCAAAAGGCGCAAGAATTGCAGTCCGGCGGCTTGCTGTGGTTTGCACTCCTGGCGTGCCAGGGCCAGTTTGTGGCAACGGCGGCACCAGAAGCGATTGCGGGTGCAAAGTGGCCGGCGGAATGGGTGACGGAATCGGAAGTTGGTTCAGTATTTGCTTAACGAATTGCACAGGTCTCAAAAAATGATCCAGATACGACGCGTTTTCACCCATCTTGAGGAAATCAGGCACGAATTCGGGCCGGTGGCCGATATGCCGCTTCTGCGTGGTGCCATCGGCGCGGTGCTGACCAACCCTTTTGCGGGTCGGTACGAGCCCGACATCCTCCCCATGATGGACGCCTTGCAGGACGTGGGGCTGGACATGGCCCAGCGCCTTCTCAGGGCCATGGCAGTGCCTGCCGAACGCATCGAAACCTATGGCAAGGGCGCCATCGTGGGGGCGGCTGGGGAACTGGAGCATGGCGCGCTGTGGCATGTGCCCGGTGGGTACGCCATGCGCGAGCTGCTGGGTTGGAAGGGCGACCGCAACGCTTACGCCAAGGGCCAGGCCGAAGAGAAGACGGGGCAGCCCGCCAACGCGCTGTCCATCGTGCCTTCCACCAAAAAGGTGGGAGGCCCGGGCGCGGCGCTGGATGTGCCACTGACCCACATCAACGCGAGCTATGTGCGCAGCCATTTCGATGCCATCGAAGTGCGTGTGCCCGGCGCGCCCGTGTCGGATGAAATCGTCTTCATCCTGGCCATGTCCACCGGCGCTCGCATCCATGCGCGCGTCGGAGGCCTGAAGGCCGCGGACATCAGCCAGTGGAACGGCCTGCGCTGATCTACTGCGTAAACACAAGACCCAAGGAGACCACAACATGCCCGCCAAGATTCGGAAGATCATTGTTCAGACTGACGAAGTTCGCGTGGAGATGGGGCGCGAAGTGCAGCCGCCTGTGCGCAAAGCGCTGGCCATGGCCGTGATCGAGAACCCCTGCGCTGGCCGCTATGTCGAGAACCTCGATGAACTCGTGGCCATCGGCGAAGAGCTGGGCGCGCTGCTGGGTGCTCGCTGCGTTGCGGCCCTGGGCATCGCTCCCGGCCAGTCGCACAGCTATGGCAAGGCTGCCATCGTGGGCGAGGCGGGCGAGCTGGAGCATGCTGCCGCCATCCTCCACCCGAAGCTGGGCGCGCCACTGCGTGTGGCGGTCGAGAAAGGCGCAGCCCTTGTGCCGTCGAGCAAAAAGATCGGCGGCCTGGGTGCTGCGATTGACGTTCCCCTTGGCCACAAGGATGCCGCCTATGTGCGCAGCCATTTCGATGCGATGGAAGCCCGTGTGGCCGACGCGCCGCGCGCCAACGAAATTGTGGTGGCCGTTGTTGTCACCGACAGCGGTCGTCCGCTGGCGCGTATCGGCGGTCTTCAGGTTTCCGAAATCAAAGGCGAGGATGGCCTGCGTTGAGCGCGCACTACCATCCCGAGCACACTCACCGATCCCTTTCCCAACCCCACCTTTCAGGAGCTTCCCCATGACGATGCGACGAAACCTCATGCGTGCCACGGCCGCAGCCGCGCTGGCCCTCACGCTGGCCCCTGTGGTGCACGCCCAGGATGTCATCAAGATTGGCGAGATCAACAGCTACAAGGCGCAACCTGCTTTCCTGGAGCCCTACAAGAAAGGCATGGAGCTCGCGGTCGATGAGATCAACGCTGCGGGCGGTGTTCTGGGCAAGAAGGTCCAGCTCGTCATCCGCGACGACAACGCCAACCCAGGCGACGCCGTGCGCGCAGCCGAAGAACTGGTGTCGCGCGAAAAGGTCGATGTGCTCACTGGCTCGTTCCTCTCGCACATCGGGCTGGCGTTGACCGACTTTGCCAAGCAAAAGAAATTCTTCTTCCTCGCGGGTGAGCCACTGACCGACAAGATCGTCTGGCAGAACGGCAACCGCTACACCTACCGCCTGCGTCCCTCCACCTATATGCAGGTGTCGATGATGGTGCCCGAGGCGGCAGCCCTCAAGAAGAAGCGCTGGGCGCTGGTGTACCCCAACTACGAGTATGGCCAGTCTGCGGTGGCCACGTTCAAGCAGCTGCTCAAGGCTGCACAGCCCGATGTCGAGTTCGTGGCCGAGCAGGCGCCGCCGCTTGGCAAGGTCGATTCGGGCAGCGTGGTGCAGGCCCTGGCCGACGCCAAGCCCGATGCGATCTTCAACGTGCTGTTCGGTGCCGACCTGTCCAAGTTTGTGCGCGAAGGCAATACGCGTGGCCTGTTCCAGGGCCGTGAGGTGGTCAGTCTGCTGACGGGCGAGCCCGAATACATGGACCCGCTCAAGGACGAAGCGCCCAACGGCTGGATCGTCACGGGCTACCCCTGGTATGGCATCCAGACGCCTGAGCACAAGGCCTTTCAGACTGCCTACCAGGCCAAGTTCAATGACTACCCGCGCCTGGGCTCCATCGTGGGCTACAGTGCCATCAAGTCGCTGGCCGAAGGTATGAAGAAAGCCGGTTCCACCGACACCGAAAAACTCGTGGCAGCGTTCAAGGGCCTGCAGGTGCCTACACCGTTTGGCCGCATCACCTACCGCCCCGAAGACAACCAGTCCACCATGGGTGGCTATGTGGGCCGCACCAAGAACGAAGGCGGCAAGGGTGTGATGGTGGACTACCGCTATGTGGATGGCAGCAAAGTCCAGCCCTCGAACGACGAAGTCAAGAAAATGCGCCCCGCCGACTGACGGCCGCGCAAGGCCGGGGAGGGCTCCCTCCCTGCCAACTGCCCCTGATCTCTGAACCATAGCGCAGGCGCCGACCTGCAGGGATGGACCTTGCCGTGACCCCGAAGGATGTGGAATGAGTTTTTCGAGTTTTATCGTTCAGCTGCTCAACGGACTGGCGGGGGCTTCCTCGCTGTTCCTGGTGGGGGCCGGGCTCTCGCTGATCTTCGGCGTCACGCGCATCGTGAACTTTGCGCACGGCTCGTTCTTCATGGTGGGCATCTACGTTGCCTATTCGCTGGTGGCCAAGCTGGGCACGGGCCTGGGTTTCTGGCCTGCGCTGCTGCTGGCGGCCGTCGTGGTGGGGGCGTTGGGCGCTTTGGTGGAGGTGGTGCTGTTGCGCCGCATCTACAAGGCGCCCGAGCTGTTCCAGCTGCTGGCCACGTTTGCGCTGGTGCTGGTCATCAAGGACGCCGCGCTGTGGTTCTGGGGGCCTGAAGAGCTGCTGGGTCCGCGCGCGCCGGGGTTGTCGGGCTCCGTCAATATCTTGGGTCGGCAGTTTCCGTCCTACGACCTGTTTCTGATCGTTGTCGGGCCGGTGGTTCTGGGCTTGCTGTGGCTGCTGCTCACCCGCACGCGGTGGGGCACGCTGGTGCGCGCCGCCACGCAAGACCGCGAGATGGTCAGCGCGCTGGGCGTGAACCAGGCCTGGCTGTTCACGGCGGTGTTCGCGCTGGGCGCGCTGCTGGCGGGCCTGGGCGGCGCGCTGCAATTGCCGCGCGAGCCGGCCACGCTGGAGATGGACCTCAACACCATCGGCGCCGCCTTTGTTGTGGTCGTGGTGGGGGGCATGGGCTCCATTCCAGGCGCGTATGTGGCCGCGCTGCTGATCGCCGAGATCAAGGCCATCTGCATCTGGCTGGGCGTCGTCGAGATTTTTGGCATCAGCGTGTCGTTCTCCAAGCTCACGCTGGTGGTTGAATTTCTGGTGATGGCCGTGGTGCTGGTCTGGCGCCCCTGGGGCCTCATGGGCAAGCCACAGGGCGTGAGCCGCAACACCGGCCTGCCCGAAGCGCCCCTGCGTGAGCCCGAGCGTTGGTTCAAGATCGGCGGGGCGGTGCTGGTGGCGGCGCTGGTACTGCTGCCGTTGCTGACCACGGGCTCGCCGTACCTCACGGTACTGATGATCGACCTGCTGATCGCCGCGCTGTTTGCGGCCAGCCTGCACTTCATCATGGGCCCGGCTGGGATGCATTCGTTCGGCCATGCGGCGTATTTTGGCCTGGGCGCCTATGCCGCTGCGCTGCTGGTGCGTTCGGCGGGCATTCCCATGGAACTGGCGCTGGTGCTGGCGCCGCTGGCGGCGGCGGCGGGTGCGCTGCTTTACGGCTGGTTCTGTGTGCGCCTGTCGGGCGTCTACCTGGCCATGCTGACGCTGGCGTTTGCCCAGATCACCTGGGCCATCTGCTACCAATGGGATGGATTCACGGGCGGCAGCAATGGCCTCACGGGCGTGTGGCCTGCAGAGTGGCTTTCGGACAAACGCAATTACTACTACCTCACGCTGGCCCTGGTAGTGGGCGGCGTGCTGCTGCTGCGCCGCGTGCTGTTCTCGCCCTTTGGTTATGCGCTGCGCGCAGGGCGTGACTCGGTGCTGCGTGCAGACGCCATTGGCATCGATGTGAAACGCATGCAGTGGACGGCCTTCGTGATCGCCGGCCTGTTCGCCGGCCTGGGCGGCGCGCTGTTCGCGTTCTCCAAAGGCAGCATCTCGCCCGAGACGCTGCACGTGGGCCGCTCGGTTGATGGCCTGGTGATGGTGCTGCTGGGTGGCATTCAGACGCTGGCGGGCCCCGTGGTGGGCGCCGTCACCTTCACCTGGCTGCACGATACCGTGGCGCGCAATACCGACTACTGGCGTGCCATGCTGGGCGCCATCATCCTGATCTTGGTGCTGCTCTTCCCGCAGGGCATTGCGGGCGCCATCAAGCAGCTCTTTGACAACCAGCGCGAAGCCAAGAACACGAAGGAGGGCAAGGCATGAGCTTGCTCAAAGTCACAGGCCTGGGTAAATCCTTTGGTGGCGTCAAGGCGGTGGATGGCATCCACTTCGAGCTGGCCGCTGGTGAGCTGCTGGCGCTTATCGGCCCGAACGGCGCGGGCAAGTCCACCACCTTCAACATGGTCAACGGCCAGCTGTCGGCCGATGTGGGCTCGATCCAGCTTAACGGCCAGGAGCTGGTGGGCCGCAAGCCTCGCGACATCTGGCGCATGGGCGTGGGTCGCACCTTCCAGATCGCCGAAACCTTTGCTTCGCTCACGGTGGTGGAGAACGTGCAGATGGCACTGATCTCCAGCGACAGCCGTTTGTTCTCGATGTGGCGCAAGGCCGCGGACCACAAGCGCGATGAAGCCCTGGCGCTGCTGGACCAGGTGGGCATGAAGTCCCAAGCCGACCGCCCCTGCAGCGTGCTGGCCTATGGCGATGTGAAACGGGTGGAACTGGCCATCGCCATGGCCAACAGCCCGAAGCTGCTGCTCATGGATGAACCCACCGCCGGCATGGCGCCCAAGGAGCGCAATGAGCTCATGGCGCTCACCAAGCAACTGGTGATCGACCGCAACATGGCCGTGCTGTTCACCGAACACAGCATGGACGTGGTGTTCGCCTATGCCGACCGCATGATCGTGTTGGCGCGCGGGCGGCTCATTGCCGAGGGCAAGCCGCTGGAGCTGCGCGACCACCCCAAGGTGCAGGAGGTTTACTTCGGCACCGGCAAGACCTTCGAGAAGAAAACGGCAGCCGCTGCTGCAGAGGCCGCATGAGCATGACGACCAACGAACCCAAAGAACTGCTGCTGCAGGCCAAGGGGCTGCAAGCCTGGTACGGCGCGGCGCAAATCCTGTATGACGTGGATTTGGATGTGCGCCGTGGCGAAGTCGTGGCCCTGATGGGCCGCAACGGCGCCGGCAAATCCACCACGCTCAAGACGCTGATGGGCATGCTCGCCAAGCGCAAGGGCAGCATCCAGTTCATGGGCAAGGACATCTCCAAAAGCGACCCGCACGACGCCGCGCGCCTGGGCCTGGGCTTTGTGCCTGAGGACCGCCGTGTGTTCACCGACCTCACGGTGATGGAAAACTTGGAAGTGGGCCGCCAGCCCGCGCGCCACTGGCCAGATGGCACGGCAGCGCCTGTGTGGACGCCCGAGCGCTTGTTCAAGCTCTTCCCCAATCTGGGCGAAATGCCTCAGCGCCCCGGCGGGCGCATGAGCGGCGGTGAGCAGCAGATGTTGACCGTGGCGCGCACGCTCATGGGCAATCCGTACCTGGTGCTGCTGGACGAGCCTTCCGAAGGCGTGGCGCCCGTCATCGTGGAGCAGATGGCACACATGATCCTGGAGCTGAAAGAGCAGGGCGTGAGCATTCTGCTGTCCGAGCAGAACATGCACTTTGCGGAGCTGGTGTCCGACCGCGCCTATGTGCTGGAGAAGGGGCAGATCCGCTACCAGGCCACGATGGCCGAGTTGGCCGCCAACGAGGAAGTTCGGCGGGCCTACCTCAGTGTTTGAAGACGTTCCCGGGCCTGGCCCTACCGGGCCGTGGCCAATGTGTCAGTGCGTTCCCAACCGGAGTGTTCACCATGCAAACAGCCCTGCGTCGTCGCGTTCTTCTTCAATCGGCCGCATTCACCGTGGCCGGAGCCAGTTTCCCCGCCACCTGGGCGGCGGGCAAGATCAAGCCCGGTGAGCGAGCGGCGCTCATCGTGGTCGATGTGCAGAACTGCTTCGTCCCCGGCGGAACCCTGCCGGTGGCCAAGGGCGACGAAGTGGTGCCGGTCATCAACCGCATTGCCACGGCGTTTGAAAACGTGGTGGTCACACAGGACTGGCACACCCAGGGCCACGCCTCGTTTGCCAGCACCCATGCGGGCAAGAAGCCGTTCGAGACCGCCAAGCTCAGTTACGGCCAGCAGGTGCTGTGGCCCGACCATTGTGTGCAGGGCACCGACGATGCCGCCCTGCACAAAGACCTCAAGGTGCCCCAGGCGCAGGTGATTCTGCGCAAGGGTTTTCACCAGCATGTGGACAGCTATTCGGCGTTTGAAGAGGCTGACCGCAAAACCTCCACAGGCCTGGCGGGTTACCTGAAGCAGCGTGGCATCAAGACGGTGTTTGTCACCGGCCTGGCCACCGACTTCTGCGTGGCCTGGACGGCGCTCGACGCAAAACGTCTGGGCTTCGAGACTTATGTGGTCGAAGATGCCTGCCGGGCCATTGACCTCAATGGCTCGCTGGACGTCGCCTGGAAAAACATGAAGGCCAAAGGCGTCAAGCGCATTCAGTCCAGCGACATCGATATCGCCTGATGGCGCACTGCTCTGGTGCGGCGGTACCAGGGTTTGACAGATTCACAACACCCCGCAGAAATGGTTGCACACCCGCTCCGCTTGCAGGGAAACTTGCGCCTTTGATGTAAGGAGCGTTTCATGAAATGTCGTGGGATGGATGACAGGGGCATCGACCGCCGGGTGGTGCTGACAACCCTGGCCGCCGCTGCTCTGGCAGTGGCTGGCCCGGCCGCCGCCGAGACCGGGGTGACGGACACCCGCATCAAGGTGGGGCAGTCGGCCGTTTTCACGGGGCCTGCCAAGGATTTCGGGGTGGACTACAAGGCGGGCATTGCGCTCTACTTTGACAAGGTCAACAAGACCGGTGGCGTGCAGGGGCGTTCGCTGGAACTCGTCTCCCACGACGATGCTTACGACCCCAAGAAAACCGCGGAGAACACCACACGCCTCATTGATGAAGACAAGGTTTTTGCCCTGATCGGCTATGTGGCCACGGGCAATCTGATCGCCGCCATGCCCATTGCCGAGAAGGCGGGCGTGCCCATGTTTGCGCCACTGGTGGGCACCACCTCGTTTCGCACCAACCACAACCGCTACCTGTTCCATGTGCGCGCCAGCTACGAAACGGAACTGCGCAAAATCGTGGGGCACCTGGCCACCCTTGGCATCAATAACATTGCTGTCATTTACCAGAACAGCGCGTTCGGTAAATCCAACCTCGACACCTGCCTGCAAATTGCGCAAGGGCTGAAGGTCAAGGTGGTGGAGACCGTGCCCATGGAGATTGCCGCCACCGACGCCAAAGCCCAGTCGGCGGCCCTCACCAAGGCGCAGCCCGGTGCCGTGGTGATGATCATGGCCGGCAAGATGGTGGAGGTGTTCCTGCGCGACTACCGCACCAGTGGCAGCGCTGCACCGCTATACACCATTTCGGTTGGCATCACCGACGCCCCGGGCTCGGCCCAGCGCCTGAACGGTGGCCTGGAGGGGCTGGTCACGGCCAGTATCGTCCCCTCGCCGCAGGCCAGTCGCCTGCCCATCGTGGTGGACTACCGCAAGGACCGCACTGACGCGGGCGAGAAGATCGACAGCTACACCATGCTGGAGGGCTACATCGCTGCGCGCGTGTTTGTGGAGGGCCTCAAACGCGTGGGCCGCAACCTCACGCGCGAGGGTTTCATCAAGGCCATGGAAGACATGGGCACGACCAAGATCGGCGACTTTCCGCTGCAATATGGGCCCAACAACCACAATGGCTCCAACTTCGTGGACCTGGAGATGTACACGCGCACCGGGTCGCTTCGACGCTGAGGACACCCCAAAGAGACATGCACGCGCCCGCTTCGCCTCACGCCGTGGTCGTCAATGGCCAGCCTTGTGTTCTTCCGCCGAAAACCTCGGCCGGTGCCACGCTGCTGCATGTGTTGCGCAACGACCTGGCACTCAATGGCCCCAAGTACGGCTGCGGCCTGGGGCAGTGTGGTGCCTGCACGGTACTGGTGGATGGGATTGCCGCGCGGGCCTGCGTGATCCCGGCGCAGGGCGTGGCAGGCCGCGAGGTGACCACGCTGGAAGGGCTGCCCGGGCGCTGCAGCCGCACCCAAGGACTTCACCCGGTGCAGCAGGCCTTTGTGGATGAGCAGGCCGCGCAGTGCGGCTACTGCCTCAACGGCATGGTGATGATGGCCGTGGCCTTGCTGGAGCGAAACCCCGACCCCGATGAAGCCGCCGTGCGTCGAGAGCTGTCGGGCAATCTGTGCCGCTGTGGCACCCATGTCGAAATCATCCGTGCCGTGCTGCGCGCGGCCGTGCTGATGCGCGAGGCCCAGGCATGAGCGCGACACCCGAAAACGCCCGGCCCCTGCGCGCCCACACCCCGCTCACCCGCGCCGATTTCCATGCCGCCCCGGGCGTGCTGCTGGTCGTGCGCAACCCACCGCCCGCACCGCCGCCCGTCAAGGGCCAGCCAACCCTAGTGGCGGGCAACCCGGCCGAGGGCGTGGAGATATTGATCGCCGTGTGGGACGACGGCAGCGTGACCGCGCTCAACGGCCACGTGGACCTGGGCACCGGCATCCGCACCGCGCTGGCGCAGATCGTGGCCGAAGAGCTGGACGTGGCCCTCGACAAGGTCAACATGGTGCTGGGCGACACCACGCGTGCGCCCAACCAGGGCGCTACGATTGCGAGTGCGTCCATCCAGATCCACGCCAAGCCTTTGCGTGCCGCTGCTGCGCAGGCGCGTCACTGGCTGGTGGCGCAGGCCGCAGAGCGGCTGGGTGTGAAGGTTGATGAACTTCAGGTGCGTGCGGGCGTAGTGCACTTCACAGCCGACCCATCGCGCCAGGTCGCCTATGGCCCGCTGCTCGCGGGCGCACACACCACGCTGGAACTGGCCGATGCCACGCCCACCAAGCCAGCGGCGGACTACCGCGTGGTCGGCCAGTCGGTGCCGCGCGTGGACATTCCGGCCAAGGTCAGCGGCGAGCTGGTCTTTGTGCACGACATGCGTGTGCCCGGCATGCTGCACGGCCGCGTGGTGCGCCCGCCGTATGCGGGGGCCGACCACGGCGATTTCATCGGCAACACGCTGGAATCGGTGGACCGGTCGTCCATCGCACACATCCCCGGCATCCGCGCTATGGTGGTCATCCGCGACTTCGTTGGCATCGTTGCCGAGCGCGAGGAACAGGCCGAGCAGGCCCTGCGCGAGCTGAAGGTGCAATGGAAGGACTGGCCCGGCTTCCCACGCCAGGACAGCACCGAGGCGCTGGAGCAGGCCATTCGCGCCAACCCTGCCACCCAGCGCCGCCTGGTGGACGAGGGCGATGTCGATGCCGCCCTGGCCGCTTCCGATCAGCCGATGCCGCGCACCTACGTGTGGCCGTACCAGATGCACGCCTCCATCGGCCCGTCCTGCGCGGTGGCCGAGTGGCGCAGCGGCGACAGCGCAGGCCGCCCGCGCATGACCGTGTGGGCCGGCACGCAGAACCCGCACGTGCTGCGCGCCGACCTGGCGCGTCTGATGGGGCTGGCCGATGTGGACATTGACCTGATCCGCATGGAGGCCGCAGGTTGTTATGGCCGCAATGGCGCGGATGACGTGGCCGCAGACGCCGCGCTGCTGTCGCGCGCGGTGGGCGCCCCGGTGCGGGTACAGCTCACGCGCGAGCAGGAGCATTTGTGGGAGCCCAAGGGCACGGCGCAGCTCATGCAGGTGCGCGGCGGGCTCAACGCCGATGGCTCGGTGGCGGCGTACGACTTCGAGACCTCGTACCCGTCGAACGGCGCCCCTACGCTGGCCCTGCTGCTTACGCGCACCATCGAGCCTGTGGCCCAGGCCTATGAGATGGGCGACCGCACCGCCCGCCCGCCGTACAGCTACGACAACCTGCGCGTTGCCGTGAACGATATGGCACCCATCGTGCGTGCCTCGTGGTTGCGTGGGGTGTCGGCGCTGCCCAATTCGTTTGCGCACGAATCCTATGTGGACGAATTGGCCACGGCCGCCGGGGTGGACCCAGTCGTTTTCCGCCTGCAACTGCTCAACGACCCGCGCGCAGCAGAACTGGTGCAGGCCACGGCAGAAAAAGCCGGCTGGGTGCGCCGCACCGGCCCGCTGCAGCGGGAATTGGACGGCGACTGGGTGCAGGGCCAGGGCTTTGCCTACGCGCGCTACATCCACAGCAAGTGGCCCGGCTTTGGCGCAGCCTGGGCGGCTTGGGTGGCCGATGTGGAGGTCAACAAGAAGACCGGCGAGGTGCATGTGCGCCGCGTGGTCGTGGGGCACGACGCGGGCCTGATGGTGAACCCCGCGGGCGTGGAGCAGCAGGTACATGGCAATGTGCTGCAGACCACCAGCCGGGCTCTCAAGGAGCAGGTGGCGTTCGAGCCGATCAAGCAGGCCGTGGACAACCGCGAATGGGGCAGCTACCCCATCCTGAGCTTCCGCGAAGTGCCCGTCATCGAGGTCATGCACATGCCCCGGCAGGACGAGGCGCCGCTGGGCTCGGGCGAGTCGTCCTCGGTGCCCGGCACGGCGGCGATCGCCAACGCGATCTTCGACGCCACGGGCGTGCGGTTTCGGGCGCCGCCGTTCACCCCCGAGGTGGTGCGCGCCGGGCTCAATCCCCTGCCCGGTGGGGCGGGCGACGCTGCTGCGGGTGGTAGCCAACCCGCAGAACCCGCCGAGGTGTTGCCCACATTGGAGCTGCCCGCGCCCGCCGTGCCCGCCAGCGCCACGTGGCCGCGCCAACGCAGCCCCTGGGCACGTGCACTGGCCTTGGCCGCCGGTGGCCTGGCCATGGGCGCGGCACTGCTGGGCTGGCGCCCGTCCATCGCACCCGTGGTGCAGACGGCGGGTGCCTCGGTCTACAACGCAGCCACCATCGAGCGGGGCCGGTTGCTGGCTGCTGCAGGCGACTGCGTGGTGTGCCACACCGCCCCAGGCGGCACGCCCAACACTGGGGGCCGTGCCATGGATACCCCCTTTGGCAAGGTCATCACCACCAACCTCACGCCCGACGCCGAGACCGGCATCGGCCAGTGGTCCTTCAGCGCCTTCCAGCGCGCCATGCGCGAAGGCATCTCGCGCGACGGCAAGTACCTGTACCCCGCGTTCCCTTTCACGTCGTTCGCCAAGATGAGCGACGACGACTTGACCGCGCTGTATGCCTACCTCATGGCGCAGCCTGCGGTGAGGGCCGAGGTGCCCAAGACGGAACTGGCCTTCCCCTTCAGCGTGCGCCCTTTGATGGCCGGCTGGAACGCGCTGTTCCACGACGCCACGCCTTTCAAGCCCGACCCGAATCGCCCGCCCGAATGGAACCGGGGCGCCTACCTGGTGCAGGGCGTGGGCCACTGCGGCGCCTGCCACACGCCGCGCAATGCGCTGGGGGCCGAGTTGGGAGGGGCTGCGTTCCTCTCGGGCACCATGGTGGATGGCTGGGAGGCGCCTGCGCTCACCGGCCTGTCGAAGGCGCCCGTGCCCTGGACGGCCGATGCGCTGTATGGCTACCTGCGCCGCGGCCACAGCCCGCAGCACGGCAGCGCCTCCGGCCCCATGGCACCCGTGGTGCGCGAGCTGGCCCACTTGCCCGACGAAGACATCCGCGCCATGGCAAGCTACCTGGCCTCATTCACTGCGACGGACGCGGCTACCCAGCCAGCCACACAGCCTGTGCCTGACCCCCAGCAGCGCGCCCAAGCCGCTGTGGCCCAGGCCGCTGCGCTGGCCCCTCAGCCCGGCCAGGCCCAGCGCCTGTTCGACGGCGCCTGCGCCGCCTGCCACCACGACGGCGACGGTCCGCGCCTGCTGGGCGTGAACGTGCCCCTGGCCCTCAACAGCAACCTGCACAGCGACCGGCCCGACAACCTGCTGCAGGTCATCGTGCACGGCATCCGCGAGCCCGCCACGCGCGACATCGGTTTCATGCCCGCGTTTGGCCACGCGCTCAGCGATGCGCAAATCGCCGAGTTGGCAGGCTACATGCGCCAGCGCTATGCGCCGGGCCGCCCGGCGTGGCGCGATGTGTCCGAGGCGCTGGTGCGTGTGCGGGCGGGGTCAGCGCATCCTTGATGAAATTTCAGGCCCTGGCGCAGGTTGGATAAGCGCGGGCAGCTATCAAAAACAGAGTGCGCACAAGGCGGCGTTCGGCACGACAATCGGGCCACCACGGCAGACCTGTGACCATGACTCCAGCCTTCCCTCCGCCATCGCACGGTGGCCCCCGCACCGGGCACCCGCGTGTATGCCACGCGCGCCTGGTGGCTGTGCTGGCACTGTGTTGTGTGGCGCTATCGGCCTGCGGGCCTGAATTGCAAGGGTCGCCCAAGCCGCCCAAGGCGTTTGGCCCCGTGCAGAGCAGCTGGTTCGGCTGCCCGCCCCTGCAAGGGGTTTACGCCTGGCCTCCAGTCGATGCCAGCGGCGTGCATGGCAACAGGCCGTCCAACCGCCGGTGGGAGCAGGGCGGGCTGCCCTTTTATGTCAATGGGCCCGAGATGCAGATATGGGTGCAGCAGGCGGGTGGGGAGATGACCATGCGCACGCGCACCATCAACCGCGCACGCAACATACGCTCCTCCCTTACTCGCCGATGGAGCCTGGTCACCTACGGCGGCGCGCAGACGCGTTGCACCTCCGGCATGCTCGACGTGGTTCCCCAGGACATCCCCGAGGGCAAGGATGCTGGGGGCACGGGCGTTCTCCAGGGTTTTCGCCTTGCGCTGCTGAAGGATGGTGCGCTGGCTGTGGGCACCCGCACCGTCTCCACGGGGAACAAGGGCTCTTACTTCTCATGGGGTGGCCAGTCCTACGGTACCTACGACGCGCCCGATGTTGAAACCTGGTCATGGTCCAAACTGGCCCGCACTGCCCCTGGAGACCGGGAGCCCTCGATCGTGGATGCTTACGTGCCGGGTGCCACTGCGCCGTAGAGCGTGTTTGCGCCCCCCGGGTGGCGATGTAGGGTGCGCACCAGCCACGGGGCGGCGTCTGAAAAAAGCCGCGAACTTCCCCTTTTATCGCGCTACCGCCAGTGCTGCTACCTCGGCACAGTGGCATGAGGGCTTGGTCCATGGCGGGGCAGGCCCGGGTGCTTGTAGGTCTGCGAGCCTGCAACATGCACTGTGATCCGTCGGCCTGCCTGCGCGGTGGCCGAAGACTTTCCTCCAAGGAGCAGACCATGCCTACTGGTGAACTGGAAATCCACGCGATCGTGCTGCGCATGATGCGCGAAGGCTATGCCGCCCTGAGCGCGGCCCAACGAAGAATTGTGGATGCGTTGATGGCCGTGTGTTAGCGCGGCTCACAAAACTCCCCTGGCGGCGTTGTCCCGTCTTGTTGTACTGCCTGTGTTGCCACGGCAGGTGCCAGCCCCCATGTGGCGCCTCTGCAAACCGGTCAGTGTTTGCCGCCCGGTAGCGCGCGGCTATGTCCAATGGAGCAATGTGGCGTCTGCCCCCATCGCCTGCGCGATAAGGCGCATGTCGTGGTCGCTGACGGCAAACAGCCCAAAGCGGAACTTGCCGCCCCAATGCGTGCGGTCGTCCACAAACTCAAAGTCGTCGAGCAGCGGCGCAATCGCAGCCTCCCGCGCGGGTACGTAGGCCACGTCCTTGCGAAACGGTACAAACCCGCCGCCCATGTCAAACGCATACGGATCCCCGGCCAGAACAATGCCGATGGAGACAAATGCCTGCAGCCGGTCCTTGCCACCCATGGTGACCGTGGGCGAGTAGTAGGCCACGCGGTCTCCCGGCTGGATGCGCTTGAGCGGCGCGGCCTTGCCATGGCACACCTGCATGTAGCCTGCGCCTGGCGCTGCACACCCGCGGCGAGCATGCTGGGCGCTGGCCACCGCAATCCAGTTGCGGCGCGGTGGGGCCGCGGGGGTTTCTGTCACGAAGGGGGCCAGTGCCGCGGACATGGGCTCGGCGTCCCGCCACAGGGCTTGCTGAAACAAGGCGTCGGTCATGGAAAGCTCCTTGAGGGGAAAGAAGCCGTGATGGTGCGGGTGCGCTGCTGACAGCGCAGTGTCAGTACCTTTGCAGCATTACCTCGTTGGCTGCGAGATCGTAAACACGCTCTTAGACGAGCTGTACCCATTGCCACAGCGCAAACCCGCCCAGCAGCAGTGCCGAGGCCTGGTTGATGCGCTGGCGCCAGGTCGGCGTGAAGCGCCGCCGCTGGTACGCAATCGCGCCAGTCAGCAGCAGCCACCACGCTGCCGAGCCCGCCAGAACGCCCGCCACCATCCACAGCGGGGACGGCATGGCTTGCTGGCCACCGCCCAGCGACCCAAACACCGCGATGAAAGAAACGATGGTGGCCGGGTTGGCCAGCGTCAACGCGAAGGTGCCCGCAGCCAGGCCCAGCAGGCCGCGCGCATCGCGCGCCGGTGCAGCGGTGTGGGCCGCCGGCGCATGCCAGGTGCGCCAGGCCAGCACCAGCAGCAACGCGCCGCCGCCGAGCGCGAGCGGTGTCTTGGCGCTGGCGAGCAGGTCGATCAGCCAGCGCACGCTGAAGGCGCCGATGGCGCCGTACACCGCGTCTGCGGCAGCGGCGCCCAGGCCCGTGGCCAGCCCGGCCGCCAGTCCCCGCTCCAGGGTGCGCTGCATCGTCAGCAGACCAATGGGGCCGACGGGGGCCGCGATGAGGACGCCAATGATGGCGGCTTGGAGAAACAGGGTGAGTGAGGCGAAGTCCATGCACCAATGCTAGGGCGGTGGTTTGCGATGGAGAATGCAGAAAATTAGGTATTGTTGAATTTTGATTTCGATTTTTTCCGCTTCTACCGATAAAGGCTTTTATGGAAGTCGATGACAAGGCTTGGCGGCTCATCACCGCGTTGCAGGCCGATGGGCGTATCTCCCTCAAAGACCTGGCGCACACGGTAGGGCTGTCGGTGCCCGCCACGCTGGAGCGCCTGCGGCGGCTGCAGGAGGCCGGGGTGGTGCGTGGCGTGCACGCCGACATCGACCCCGCCAAGGTCGGCTACGGCGTGCGCGCCGTGGTGGGCATCAACGTGCCGCAGCCCGGCAAGAAGGCGCTGATCGACAAGCTGCGTCAGTCAGCGCGGGTGCTGGAGTGCCACCATGTCAGTGGCAACGATTCGTATGTGCTGCAGGTGGTCGCGCGCGATTTGCCGGACCTGGAACGGTTTCTGGCGGACATCAATGGGTATGGGGAAACACGCACATCCATCGTGTTCTCCACGCCGATACCGCTGCGTGGCCTGGCCCGTCCCGAGGGCGAATAGTGCCGTGACGGGCTTGGGCCGGCGGGGGGCGACAAGCCCCAGCCTTCAGAACCTCAGAACCTCAGAACGTCACCTTGACCGACGGCGCGCTGCGCTGGGCCTCGCCGTGGAACACGGCCTCGATGTTGTTCCCGTCCGGGTCCAGCACAAACGCGGCGTAGTAGCCAGGGTGGTAGGGGCGTTCGCCGGGCGCGCCGTTGTCGGTGCCGCCATGGGCCAGCGCGGCTTGGTAGAAGGCATCCACCATCGCCCGGTCCTGCGCCTGGAAGGCCAGGTGCGTGCGGCCGGTCAGGTGGCCTTGCGCAGCGAGGCTGTCTGCTGACGACACAAACAGCTCATCCGCCCAGAAATAGCCCTCGTCCGCGCCACCCATCGGCACCTTCAGGGCCCCGAGTGCGGCTGTGTAAAACGCCTGGCTGGCCGCCAGGTCGCGCACGACGAGCTGGATGTGGTCAATCAGGCGGCCTCGGTGCAGTTCCTGTGTTTCCATGCGGTTGTCCCTTCTTCAAGAAAGTGCGTGAAGACCCACGCGGTTGCCATCCAGGTCGTGGATGTGTGCAAAAAACCCCATGCCCGGCGGCAGGGCCTGGCGGGGCAGGGCTACCTGGCCGCCCTGGGCTACGGCGCGCTCCAGCGCGGCGTCGAGCGAGGGCGAGGCATCCAAGTACACCAGTGTGCCGCTGCCCGATACCTGCGGTGCCGTAGGGCCCATCATCAGCGCGCCGCCCACGCCGTCTGCAGCGCCGTCGTAGGCAAACACGGCGCCTTCGCTCGGGCCCATGTTCTCGCGGCGCATGGGCTGGCCCAGCACGGTTTCATAAAAGGCCTGGGCGCGGTCGAGTTGGGTGGTGGGGATTTCAAACCAGGCGATGGCGTTTTTCATGGAGGCTCCTTGTGTGTGAAAGAAAGAAGCCTCGATGGTGTGCGGGGGCTACTGACAGCGGAGTGTCAGCAGCGTGTCACCGGGCTCACGTGCTGCGGACCGGGCTCGATGCTGCAACCTGCGCGCGAAAGCTGCGGGGCGACAAGCCTGCATCGCGCGTGAATGCGCGGGTGAAGTACGCCGGGTCGGCATAGCCCAGCGTGTAGGCAATGGTGGCCACGCCCAGGTGGGTGTAGGCCAGGTTGCGCCGCGCTTCGCGCATCAGGCGCGCCTCCACCAGTCGCTGGGCCGACACGCCCGTGGCAGCGCGCGCCACGCGGCTCAGGTGCGTGGGTGAAACGGCCAGCGCCCGCGCATAGTCCGCCACCTGCCAGTGCTCCAGAAAATGCGCCTCGATCAACGCCTCCAGCCGCTGCACCAGGCTGGACTCTGGTGCAGCGGTGTCGTCGGGGCTGTGGTCCTCAATGGCCCGCGCCACCCAGCCCAGCAGCGTGGCGCTCAGGCCCCGCAGCACCAGCGCACGCGCCTTGGCCCGGCCCGAGAACTCCTGCCAGACCTGGCCCATGGCCTGGTGCAGTTCAGGCGGCGCAGGCGCCACAGCGGGCCGCGCCAGGTCGCGCCGCACATCGCCCACGCGCACAAAAATTTCGTCCATCAATTCATCCGCCAGCGTGGCCACCCAGCCCTGCGTGTGCTGCGTAAAGCGGAATGCGTGCACATGCCCCTGCGGCACGTTGATGAGCGCCCCCGCAAACAGCTGGATCCGCTCGCCGTCCAGGTGCGCCACGCCCCCTCCCGAGGTGATCAGCAGCACCTGGTGCAGCCGCGTGTGCCGGTGCGGCGCCAGCTCCCAGTCGTGCAGCACCGAACGCTCGGCAATCGTCTCGCAGTGCAGCACATCGGGCAGGTGCTGCGACTCGCCAAACAGGCTGTACGAGCGAATGCCATCGATGTTCGAAAAGTGCATGTTCTGGCTCCATCCGTCCATTCAACGCGGCGACTGTGCCACGTATCTTTGGGTGGTCCGTTTGACCCATGTCATGAACGCACCAACCACACCAGGAGACACCATGAAAACCCAGGTTTGCATCATCGGCGGAGGCCCCTCGGGCCTCATGCTCTCGCAGCTCTTGCACCTCAAGGGCATCGACACCATCGTGCTCGAGCGCCAAAGCCGTGAATACGTGCTGGGCCGCATCCGCGCCGGCGTGCTGGAGCACGGCTTTGCCGCGCTCATGCGCGAGGCCCAGTGCGGCGAGCGCATGGACAAGGAAGGCGAGATCCACGACGGCTTCATCATCGCCCACGACGGCAAGATGGACCGGGTCGATTTGCACAAGTACAGCGGCGGCAGCTCGGTGGTGGTGTACGGCCAGACCGAGCTGACACGCGACCTGTACGAAGCGCGCGACCGCATGAAGGGCATCGTCATCCACAACGCCGAAGACGTGCAGCCGCACGACCTGAAAAGCGCCAACCCGTATGTCACCTACCGCAACGGCGACGAGGTGGTGCGTATCGACTGCGACTTCGTCATCGGCGCCGACGGCTTCCACGGCGTGAGCCGCAAGTCCATCCCGCGCGACGTGCTCAAGGAATACGAAAAGGTCTACCCCTTCGGCTGGCTGGGCGTGCTCTCGCGCACCAAGCCCGTCTCGCCCGAGCTGATCTATGCCAAGCACGAACGCGGCTTTGCGCTGTGCTCGCTGCGCTCGCAGGTGCTGAGCCGCTACTACATCCAGGTGCCGCTGACGGACACCGTGGAAGACTGGTCCGACGAAGCCTTCTGGGCCGAGCTCAAACGCCGCCTGCCCGCCGAGGTGGCCGCGCAGCTCATCACCGGCGCATCCATCGAAAAGTCCATCGCCCCCCTGCGCTCCTTTGTGGCCGAGCCCATGCGCTACGGCAACCTGTTCCTGGCGGGCGATGCCGCCCACATCGTGCCGCCCACCGGCGCACGGGGCCTGAACAGCGCGGCATCCGACATCTACTACCTGTATCACGCCATGGTCGCGCACTACAAGGATGGCGACAGCACCGGTCTGGACAAGTATTCCGAAAAGGCCCTGGCCCGCGTGTGGAAGGCCCAGCGCTTCTCGTGGTGGATGACGACCATGCTGCACACCTTCCCCGAGTCGCTGGCCTACGACCAGAAGCTGCAGGACACGGACCTGGCGTATCTGTTCTCGTCAGAGAAGGCGCTGGGGTCGCTCGCGGAGAACTATGTGGGGTTGCCGTTCTGAGCACTCGGCAGTAGCACGCCACAAATCAAAGGCTTGCATGGGGTTTCCTCATGCAAGCCTTTTTGTGTACCCAGATCGGCGTTGAGTGCAGGCAGTCGCGTTCGGCAGCGGTCTCCATCTGCTACGGGAAATTTATGCAGAACTGATGCTTACGCTCGCCCAGCAGGCCCGATAGCATCGCACCAAGTTTTCAGATCATTTGCCCGGCGCTGTCGATGTGAAATTCGACGACGGCTTGAACACGATGAAGCTGCTGACGCAGCGTTTTGAGGCAGTGCACTGCGCGGTAGTGAGTGCCCATCAACAGCCAGGAAAATCTCAAAGATGGATTGGGTCCCGATAGTCTTCATTGTGTTCAAGGTGCTCGTGTTCGGCACCGGCATGTTCTTCGCCATCAAGTGGCATTACGACCAAGGGAAGAAGGCGAAAGAAGATGCCAGTAAGCGGCAGGGCTTGATGGAACGGACGCCGGGCGCGTCGGAGTAGTCGCTGATTTCAGGCGACGGTCTGGGCTGTATCAGCCCAACAACGTGCGAATCGCCCCAACCCAGGGGTCCAGCCCTTCCAAAGTCATCGACTGACCGGACCACGGTACTGTGATCGGCTGGCAATCGATGGCGTGAACTGAGCCACTGCGAAAGTTAGGCAAGGCGCGCGGAGAAGCAGGTATTTGGGGTGACTGCTTCAGGCTGGTTGGGGCATACGGTGTCCGCCTCGAATGAGTACTATCGGCCAGAAGCGGTCGTAGCCCTATTGCTGACTCAGGCTGTCAGCATGTGAATCAAGTGGCGGGGCTCCGTTAAAAGACTAGCGCCTCACCCGAAAGACACTCCAAACAGTTTTCGGATAGTCGAAACGGTGACGGCAGTAACCCGATAGGTCGCATCGGCAGCCACGTGAACCACTCGGCCGCTGCTGTAGACGATGCCAACTTCATTCCAATAAATGCACTCAAGATGAGTCGGGCTGGTCCGCTGGCAATTTTTATGAAAAGACCCCTCAGCGGCGAGGTGGCGGATGTCCTTGCCTGCAAATGCGATGTTGGCGAGTGATTGATTCTCAGAGGCGGATACTGGTCGGCCGCCGGGAGATACATAGATCGACATCTGACCCGCCATGGAGCCTGGGTCGGGCTCACATCCGCACGCAACGGGTGAGGTGAATAGCAAAGGCACGAGTAGGAGCGGCAGCAAAAGCGCCGCGTATCGCATGTGCATGATTCGTCTTTCGCAATCAGGAATCGCTGCCAATGTACCGGCAAAGCAAGATAGTCCGCGAAGTCCAGAAAACTTGCTCAAGAAACACACAACATCTATTTCTAGCTCTGACCAGCGCTGAGTACCGCTGACGCCTCTGAGCCATCATTACCACTGTCGCCTTAGGGCCCGAAGCCGACGCCCGAGAACAAACTCGTGAGCGCTCAATCAACTCTGCTTGTTTGCTTCATTTCGCCGCGAAGTTGCCACTTCATAAGCACCCCATAGCGCAAGCATCAAGCCGATTAGACCGAATCCGACAGCAACCCCATGGGGGCCCAACTGCGCGTACATAAAGTCTTTGAGCCAAGCCCATTTGCCCGCGAAGGGCCTCGCGGACGGCTGGAGGTATTCTTGCCAAGCCAACAACCCCACACAGAGGCCCAATCCAATCCCTGTCCAGCCTCGTTCCCTGGCACTGAAGGGTCGCCGCAGGTGCTTGCTTACAAGATCGTTATCAACACTCATCTAGTCCTTTTCCCGGTGGTCGCTCTTGGCCGATGACAGCCATCGCATCAGCGGCAGCCAGGGCCCCAAAGCGGCCCCCGTATTGCGGCACCTGTACCACTAGGTTTGGGGCAGCTCTCGGATCTCCACCGTGCCGCCAGCCTCGTACACTGGATTGCCTGCCAAAAACTCTTTGGCGCTTTCGAGGCTGGCTGCACGCACTCGGATGAAGCCGCCCAGATCATTGTCGGTCGGTTGACCTGAATGATTTTTCCTGAGGCGCTCTCCACGCCCTATCGAGCTACCCCCATCGAATTGGCCGGTGCTGCGGAGCTTTGCAATGTACTGCGCCCAGCATTTCGAATCGTCGGCGGCTTCCGTGTCGGGAGCGTCCTGATGCATCAGAAGTATGTATTCGTTCACTCGTGATCCTCTTAGTCCGTGTCAAGCATGCTCGATATTCGGCCGCTGCTGTAGATGACTGCTTCTGGCCGCTATTGGTCATGCAGGAGATGTCGCCTCGATCCAAATGGTCTGCCCGGGGTGATGCTCTTCGATGGTGCCTAAAGCGTCATCCAGCAGAACTCGATCCCTTAACTCGTGGACAAAACGAGTGCATTTCGGCGCGGGTAACGCGGTCCATGCTGTTTCTGAAATCGCATCGGCACCACACCATACCGCGTCATCATTCCCTGCTACACGCAGCGCTTGGGAGAGGCCCTCAGAGGTGATTGCTAGGTAGATCATATGAAGATTCGAATGTGTCGCGCCGGGCTTCGCCTAAGCCCGATTCTGGCCGATAGTACCCATTTGTGACCGAGGTGCGAACGGCTGCAATTGCAGCAAAGCTGCCAATGAATCTGCGTAAATCGCTTCTCACTGGTGTGTAGCTCGGGTCGCAAAGTCTTGAGCTTCCAGGGCCGCACGAGGCAGCACTTCTAGCCACCCTTCCGCACAAGGAAAAAGCCCGGCACAAGCCGGGCTTCCCACTTTTAATCCCCCTCACTTGCAGCTAAAACTGCTCGCACTCTCCACATCCCCCGTCCCGTTGTAGCGTGCTACCTTCGGGTACACACACAGCGGCCGGGTGCGGCTGGCAGACCAGGTCGCAGGCAGCTCGGCATTCACCACCTTGGCCCCTGCGCCGCGTGCCTTGGCCGTCACGCTGTCGGGCGCCTTGCCCTGTTCCACCCAGGCCACCAGCGGGGCCAGCATGTCGAACTGGTCGGTGGCGGGGCCGCCGGAGCAGTGGTTCATGCCGGGCACCAGGTACAGGCGGGCAAAGTCGTCGGCCTTGCCGCCGTGGTGGGCCTGCACGCGGTCCATCCAGTGGGCGGTGTCGATGGGCGAGAACACGCCGTCGGCCACGCCGTGGTAGACCATCATCTTGGCGCCCCGGTTGCGCAGCGCGCCCAGGTCGGTGGCGTTGGGCGGCGTCATGTACGACCACGATGACTCGGTATAGACCGGCGTGGTGGCGAACATCTTGGGGTAGTCCGTCTCCAGGCTGAAGTTCAGCGCGTACTGCAGGCCGGTGGTGGCCTTGAAGGCGTC
This sequence comes from Acidovorax sp. Root267, assembly GCF_001429215.1. Lineage (NCBI taxonomy): Bacteria > Pseudomonadati > Pseudomonadota > Betaproteobacteria > Burkholderiales > Comamonadaceae > Acidovorax > Acidovorax sp. Root267. The sequence continues at coordinate 134,087 of NZ_LMJC01000012.1, read as the reverse complement.
CAGGGTGGAGGGTGGTGTGGTGAACAGGAAGGCCACGGCACCCGCGTCGCGCGTGGTGGGCGCGTTGAAGTGCCAGAACGCAAAGTTGCTGCCTGCCACGCCGGGGTCGAACCAGGTGCCGGTGTACAGGGCTTCGCCCTTGTTGTTCTTGGGCCCGGCAAAGATGCTGGCCAGCACGTTCTTTTGCTCGGCAGAGATGCAGGTGCCGTCGCGCGCGGTGTTGGTAGTGGTGCAGGTGGGCACGTCGCGCTGCAGGTTGAACGCGGTTTGGCAGGCCTGCACGTCGTTCACCTGGCCGTCGGTGGCGCCGTCCAGTGCGTCGCAGCGCTCCACGATCTTGCGGCCGATGAGCTGGAATTCGGCGGGGCTCACGGCCTTGGTCAGGTCGGGCTGGCCGTTGGCTCCGGCTGGGGATACCTTGGCGTATTGCTGGGCCTTCCACAGCTGGGCCGTGGCTGCCTTGGGCAGGCTGAAGCCGGGGTTGCCCGCCAGCACGCCGTCGTACTGCTCGGCGTAACGTGATGCGGCCACCATGGCATGGCGCCCGCCGTTGGAGCAGCCCGCGATGTACGAACGGTCCGGGGCCTTGCCGTAGGCGCCCTTGATCAGGTTCTTGGCCATGGGCGTCAGGGTGCCGACGGCCTGGTAGCCGTAGTCCAGCCGGGCCTGCGGGTCCAGGCCGAAGAACGGGGTGGGGGCGCCATGGCCTGCGTCCGAGCTGAGCACCGCAAAGCCTTGCACCAGGCCAGGGGCTACTGGCGCGGCCCCGCTCACCGAGCCCAGCGCGGTCACCACGCTGCCGTCCAGCCCGCCATTGGCCTGGTGCAGAAAGCGGCCGTTCCACGCCACGGGCAGGCGCATCTCGAAACCGATGGCGTAGGCCGCGCCATCCACGGGGCCGGTGCGCTCTTTCATCTTGCCCTTGACGAGGCAGTGCGCGGGGGCCTGGGTGGTCACGCCCTGCAGGGTCAGGGGGCCTTCCGGCACCTGCTCGGCGGAGGTGATGCGTGTGTCGGCCAGCGCCAGGCTGGTGGCCAGCGTGGTGCAGGACTGCAAGGTGGCGGGCGTTGCGGCGGCCAGTTGCGGTACGTTGGCGCGGGGCGCGGTGCTGCAGCCCGCCAGCAGCGCGGCGGCGGCCGCCAGGGCTGCCGTGGCTGCAGAGGCGGAAGATGTGAAAGAGGGGGCCAGAGCGCGGGGGCGCATGGGGAGGCGGGTGTTCATGCGGTGGTCTCCTGGGGGTTGTGGGGGCTGCCGCGCCATGGTGGCACGGGGGCGACCGGGAGGGAAGGGCCCTGGCCGAACGGTGGCCATGGCCCTTCCCGCACTTGCCCTATTTGCAGCTGAAGCTGCTGGCGCTTTCGATGTCACCCGTGCCGTTGTAGCGCGCGACCTTGGGGTAGGCGCACAGCGGGCGGGTGCGGGTGGCAGACCAGCTTGCGGGCAGCTCGGCGTTGACCACGTTGGCACCCGCACCGCGTGCACGGGCGGTCACGCTGTCGGGGGCCTTGCCTTGCTCTACCCAGGCCACCAGCGGGGCCAGCATGTCGAACTGGTCGGTGGTGGGGCCACCGGAGCAGTGGTTCATGCCGGGCACCAGGAACAGGCGGGAAAACGCGTCGGCCTTGCCGCCATGGTTGGCCTGCAGGCGGTCCATCCAGCCGGCGGTGTCTACGGGGGAGAACACGCCGTCAGCCACGCCGTGGTAGACCATCATCTTGGCGCCACGGTTCTTGAGCGTGCTCAGGTCGGAGGCGTTGGGTGGCGTCATGTAAGACCAGGGCGCCTCTGCGTACACAGCACTTGTGGCAAACATCTTGGGGTAGTCCGTTTCCATGCTGAAGTCCAGCGCGTAGCGCATGCCCGGGATGGCTGTGAACGCTGCCACGGAAGATGGCGGCGAGGTGAAGATGAACGCCACGGCGCCAGCATCCCGCGTGGCGGGAGACCCAAAGTGCCATGACGCAAAGTTGGCGCCCGCGATGCCGGGGTCAAACCAGGTACCGGTGTACAGCGCTTCGCCCTTGCTGTTCTTGGGCCCCGCAAAAACGCTGGAGAGAACAGTTTTCTGTTCGGGCGTCAGACAGGTTCCGTCGCGTGCACCCGTACAACTGGGCACATCGTTTTGCAGGTTAAAGGCTGTCTGGCAGGCAGCGACGTCATTCACCAGCCCATCCGAAGCTCCGTCCAGGGCGTCGCATTTGGCCAGGATCTTGTTGCTGACGAGCTGGAACTCTGCGGGGGTGACAGCGGTGGTGAGATTGGGCAGGCCTGCGGCGTCGTTGGCCGTGGTCACCTTTGCGTATTGCTGGGCTTTCCATAGCTGGGTTGTGGCGGCTTTGGGCAGGCTAAAACCGGGGTTGCCCGCCAGCACGCCGTCGTACTGGTCGGCGTAACGTGATGCGGCCACCATGGCGTGGCGACCACCGTTGGAGCAACCTGCAATGTATGAGCGGTCCGGGCCCTTGCCGTAGGCGCTCTTGATCAGATTCTTGGCCATGGGAGTGAGTGTGCCCACAGCCTGGTAGCCATAGTCCAGCCGCGCTTGCGGGTCCACGCCGAAGAAAGGGGTGGGGGCCGGATGCCCTGCGTCAGAGCTGAGCACGGCGAAACCTTGTACCAGCGCTGGGGAGACCGGCGCGGCCCCACTCACCGCTCCCAGCGCCGTGACCACGCTCCCGTCCAACCCGCCGTTGGCTTGGTGCAGAAATCGGCCATTCCACGCCTGCGGCATGCGAATCTCAAAACCAATGGCGTAGCTGGCGCCATCCACGGGGCTGGTGCGTTCCTTCATCTTCCCCTTGACCAAGCAATGTGCGGGCGCTTGAGCCGTTGCGCCCTGTACCGTCAGGGGGCCTTGCGGGACCAGCTCTGACGAGATGATCCGGGTCTCCGGCAGCACCAGGGTGGCGGCCAGATTCGCGCATGCCTGCAAGGTCCCAGGGCTGGCCGCTGCCAGTTGCGGCAGGCCCCCGTCCGACGATCCCCCTCCGCATCCGATCAGCAGAGCTGCCGGCAGGACCGATAGGGCGAGGGGGTGGATGCGCATTCTTCTTTTCTTGATATTCATGCTGTTGTCTCCGTGATCTGAGGCCCAAGGAAACCCGCAGCGCGGCCTCAACGCGCAGCAGGGATTGGTGTGGCAAGAGAAGCGATTGCTACAAATTGAGTAGCTGTTAACGCTCTTCCATCAAGCGATGGCGGCCAATTTGGTCTTGATTTCGAGGGACTGCGCGATGCGCTGGCGCAGGATGGCGGCGCGCATGTCGAACTCGGGCAGCACCCACTGGGTGAGGGCCTGGGCGGGTGCGCTCCAGCGTTCGGGGTTGTGCGCTGGCTCGTTCCCGCGCTCGGAGGAACCGGTGGGCTCGCTCCCACGCTCGCCTTGGCTGGCCGCGCGGATCTGGCCCCAGGCCCAGTCCAGCAGCACCAGCGCCACGGCGCGCAGGTAGTCGTCGGCCACCCAATAGGGCAGCTCGGGCTCGGACTGCGCGGCAATCGCCAGCGTCTGCGTGATCTCGATCAGCGCGTGGCGGCGCGCACCAGCGGCGGGGGAGGGTGTGGGGCCGGGCAGCGATGCCAACAGCGCCGTCAGGCCCTGGCCACCGTCGGCCAGCACCTTGCGCACCAGCAGGTCGATGGCCTGGATCTCGTTCGTGCCCTCGTAGATCATGGCCACGCGCGCGTCGCGCACGATCTGCTCGATGCCCCATTCGCGCACGTAGCCGTGGCCGCCAAACACCTGCAGGCAGGCACTGGCGCCGTGAAACCCCTGGTCGGTGAGTGCCGCCTTGAGCACGGGCGTGACGAGCGCGCACCAGCGCTGGGCCGCGGCGCGCTCGCCCGCATCGAGGTGGTGTTTGGCCACGTCAAGCTGCAAGGCCGTGTGGTAGGCCAGCACGCGCCCGCCGTCGATCCAGGCGCGCTGCGTGTGCAGGATGCGGCGGATGGCCGGGTGGTCCTGGATGAGGCTGGTGTCGGCGGCGCCGGGCGCGCGCATCTGGCGGCGCTCGGCCGCATAGGCGCTGGCCTTTTGCCAGGCGGCTTCGAGCAGGCCGATGCCCTGCAGGCCCACGTGCAGGCGCGCCGCATTCATCATCACGAACATGGCGTTGAGACCCTTGTTCGGCTCGCCCACCAGCCAGCCGGTGGCGTCGTCAAAGCGCATCACGCAGGTGGGGCTGCCGTGCAGGCCCATCTTTTCTTCGATGCGCTCGCACACCACGGCGTTGCGCTTTCCGTCCGGCAAGACCTTGGGCACCAGGAACAGCGACAGCCCCTTGGGGCCCGCCGGTGCGTCGGGCAACCGCGCCAGCACCAGGTGCACGATGTTGTCGGTCAGGTCGTGTTCGCCGCCGGAGATAAAAATCTTGCTGCCGTTCACGCGTGCACTGCCGTCGGGCTGCGGCACGCCGCGTGTGCGCACCAGGCCCAGGTCGCTGCCCGCGTGGGCTTCGGTGAGGCACATGGTGGCCAGCCATTCGCCGGTGGCGATCTTTTCCAGATACTGCGCCTTGAGTGCGTCGCTGGCGTGGTGCTTGATGCATTCATAGGCGCCATGCAGCAGGCCCGGCGCCATGGTCCAGCCGTGGTTGGCACCGGCCAGCCATTCAAACAGCACACATTCGAGCACCGCCGGCAGGCCCTGGCCGCCATCCTCAGGCGCGCACGAGAGCGAGGGCCAGCCCGCCTGCCAGAAGGCCTGGTACGCATCGCGGAACCCTGCGGGCGTGTGCACCTGGCCTGCGTCGAAGCGGCAACCCTCCTCGTCGCCCATGCGCTGCAGCGGGGCCACGGCGTTGTCGACAAACTTGGCGGCTTCGTCGAGCACCTGCGCGGCCAGTTCGCCGTCGGTGTCGGCAAACGGTGGCAGCGCCTGCCAGCGGCTGGGCGCCTGCAGCACATGGGTCAGCAGATGCTGGATGTCGGCAAGGGCCTGGCGTGCTGGCATGGTTTGCTCACTATTTGATAGCTTATCGCGCTCTATGGATAAGCGCTGGCGGCTCTTTTTGCTGGAAACCTTGAAAACGGGCGCGGCCCAGGCGAGCGCCACCGTGGAACTGGCTTTGCCAGGCCACGGGTGGCGTCTCCCTCAGGGGAAGCGGCGAAGCCGCTCAGGGGGAACTCAAGAATCTGCGGTGAAGCCGATCTTCTTGATCAGCGGACCCCAGGTGTCGTACTCGGCCTTTTGCCAGCGGGCTTGCTCTTCGGGGGTGGAGCCGTGGGGCATCAGGCCCACGATGGCCAGGCTGTCGATGACCGACTTTTCCTTCAGCGCCGCGTTGATGGCGGCGTTGGCGGCGGCGATCACGGGCTTGGGTGTCGCAGCAGGCGCGTAGAAGCCAAACCATTCTTCGGTGGTCAGCTCAGGGAAGCCCTGTTCGGCAAACGTCGGCACATCCGGCACGTAGATGGAGCGCTTCGGGCCCGAAGTGGCCAGGATGCGGATCTTGCCGGCCTTGTAGTTGGCAATGAAGTCGCCATGCGGCGTGACCATGGCGGCGACCTGCCCGCCCACCACGTCGGTCACGCCGGGGATGGAACCGCGGTAGGGCACATGGCGCAGGTCCACGCCGCTGTTGATGCCCAAGAGCGCGCCCAAGAAGTGGGGCGTGGAGCCCGCACCGGGCGAGCCGTAGCTCGCGTCCTTGGGGTTGGCCTTGGCCCAGGCCAGGAAGTCCTTCACCGTCTTCACGCTGGCCGGCACCATGGGGCCCACGGCCAGGCCGTGGTGCATCACCGCGGCGATCGACACGGGCGCGAAGTCCTTGTCGGTGTAGTTCATCTTGCTGTAGATGTGCGGGTAGTTGGCCAGCGCCGACACCTGCGCCACGGCCAGCACGGAGCCGTCGGCAGGCGCTGCCTTCAGTGTCTCCAGCGCAATGCGGCCGCCTGCGCCGGGCTTGTTCTCCACCACACCGGCGTTCTTGCTGAACGCGGTGCCGCCCCACTTCTCGGCCACGCGGCGCGCGACGGTGTCGCCCGAGCTGCCGGCCGGAAAGCCGAAGTAGACCTTGACCTGCTCGACCTGCGCATGGGCGGCGAAGGGATGCAGGGCGCCCAGCGCGGCGCTGGCGCCAAGGGCCTGAACGAATTGACGGCGTGTGGTGGTCATGGTTTGTCTCCTGGTGTGTATCTGACGGAATTTTCAAAAATCAACTGGGGTGTTTGCACACCCTCTTGTTATCGACTGGGCTGCGCCTCCCGTGGCGCACAAAACTGGCGCTGCGCAAGCCAGCGCCACCGTGGAACTGGCTTTGCCAGGCCACCGGTGGCGTTCCCCTGGGGGGATGACGCGAAGCGGCGCAGGGGGGCTTCTCATCGCGGTGCCATGCGCAGGGCGCCGTCGAGGCGAATGACTTCGCCGTTCAGGTGCCCGTTGGTCACGATGTGGCAGGCCAGCTCGGCAAACTCCTCGGGCTTGCCCAGGCGCGGGGGGAAGGGGATGCTCGCGGCCAGCGACTGCTGCACGGCCTCGGGCAACTCCTTCATCAGCGGCGTGGCGAACAGGCCCGGCGCCACGGTGCACACGCGGATGCCGTGCTGCGCCAGGTCGCGCGCCATGGGCAGCGTCATGCCGACCAGGCCACCCTTGGAGGCGCTGTAGGCCTGCTGGCCCACCTGGCCGTCGAACGCGGCGGCCGAGGCGGTGAACATCATCACGCCGCGCTCGCCGTTGGGCAGGGCGTCGAGCTTCGCGCAGGCGGCGGCGAACAGGCGGCTCACGTTGTAGCTGCCGATCAGGTTGATGGTCACCACCCGCGTGAAGTCTTCCAGCGGCGCGGCGCTGCCGTCGCGCTGCACGATGCGCTTGGCGCTGCCGATGCCGGCCACGTTCATCAGGATGCGCGCGGGGCCGTGGGCCGCAGCGGCCTTCTCCAGTGCAGCGGTGACGCTGGCGGCGTCGGTGATGTCGCAGGCGCACGCCACGCCGCCAATGTCGGCCGCGACCTTCTCGGCCAGCTCGGCATTGCGGTCGAGCACGGCGACCTTGGCGCCCAGGCGGGCGAGTTCGCGGGCCGTGGCTTCACCGAGGCCCGATGCGCCGCCGGTCACGATGGCGGCTTGTCCTTGGATGTCCATGCTGTGTGTCCTTGAGAAAAATGTTGGGTGTGTCTTTGGCGTTCAGTGGCGCGGCACCAGCGTGCCGGGCAGCGTGCCGCCGTGCAGGGCGTCCACCACGTCCGCGCGGTGTTGCAGCACGGCGCGCTGGTTGATGGAGCCCTTGTCGGTGACCTCGCCCTTGTCGAGCGAGGGCGGCTCGGCCATCAGGTGCGCGCGGGCCACGCGGGTGGCGCTGCCGGTGGACTCGGCCGAAAGCTTGTCCAGCACCTGCTGGAAGTGCTGCTGCACCGGGGCGCTCGCCAGCACCTCGTGCAGGCTGGCGCTCTCCGGCAGGTCGCTGAGCGTGCGGATGGTGGGGGTGGGCACCAGCAGCGCGCCGATCTCTTTCAGGTTGATGCCGGTGATGACCGCGTCCTGCACGTAGGGCGCGCAGGCGGCGATGATCTTGGCGCGCATGGGGCCCACGCTCACGAAGGTGCCGGTACTGAGCTTGAAGTCCTCAGCAATGCGGCCGTCGAACTTCAGGCCCTTGTTCAGGTCGTGCTCGTCGATCCACTTGACCGCGTCGCCCGAGCAGTAGAAGCCCTCGTCGTCGAAGGCGTCGCGCGTGGCGTCGGCATTGCGCCAGTAGCCGGGCGTGATGTTGGGGCCGCGGTAGCGCACCTCGACCTTGCCGTCCACGGGCACGAGCTTGAGCTCGAGTCCCGGCGTGGGCACGCCGATGTCGCCGGCCTGCACGTCGGGGCTGTTCACCGCCACGCAGAACGGGCAGCCCTCGGTCATGCCCAGGCCCGTGTTCATCACGATGCGCTCGCCCACCTCGCGCTCGGCGCTCTCGAACAGCGAGTCCCAGATGGGCTGCGAGAGCGCAGCAGCGGCAAAGAAGAACATCTTCACGCGGCTGAGCAGGTTCTTGCGCAGCTGCGCGTCGGTCTTCATGGTCTGCGCGATCACCTCGAAACCCGTGGGCACGTTGAAGTACACCGTGGGCGCGATCTCGCGCAGGTTGCGGATGGTCTCGGCCATGCCCTTGGGCGTGGGCTTGCCTTCGTCGAGGTAGAGCGTGCCGCCGTTGTAGATGACGATGCCGAAGTTGTGGTTGCCGCCGAAGGTGTGGTTCCACGGCAGCCAGTCCACCAGCACCAGGGGCTCTTCGGCCAGCACCGGCATGGACTGGTTCATCTGCTGCAGGTTGGCGGCCCACATGCCGTGCGTCACGATCACGGCCTTGGGCAGCTTGGTGGAGCCCGAGGTGAACATGAACTTGGCGATGCTGCCGGCCGTGATGGCGCCGTGCGCCGCATCCACGGCCGGCGTGGCAGGGGTGGCCAGCAGGGCGCTGAAGGCCACGGTGCTGCGGCCCGGGATGCTGCCGGTGCCCAGCACCACCTGCACGTCGCCGGCCACGGTGGCCTCGATGGCGCGCGCAAACCGCGTGGCGTCGCTGGCGAACACCAGGCCGGGTGTCAGCGTGTCCAGCACATGGCGCAGCTTGTCGAAGTCCTGGCTGATGGTGGAGTACGCGGTGGACACCGTGCACTGCGGCACGCCGGCCACCAGGCAGCCCAGCGACAGCAGCGCGTGGTCCAGGTCGTTCTCGCTCAGGATGGCCACGGGGCGCTCGGCGCTCAGGTGCATGTCGAGCAGGGCCTGGGCAATGCTGCGTGCGGCCTGCCAGGCCTGGCCGTAGGTGATGTGGCGCCACTCGCCCAGGCTGCCGTCGGCGTTCTTCACACGCTGGGCCATCCAGGTGCGCCCGGGCGCGGTCTGGGCCCAGTGCGCGAGCCGGTCGGTCAGGCGCAGCGGGTAGGCCTCCAGGTCTTGCGTGGCCCGCACGTAGACCACGCCGTCGTCGGCCTGCCGGGTGCTGACTTCGGTCACGCCAAAGCGCAGCGGCCGGTAGCGGGGGGAGGGGTTGGTTGCCGTCATAGGTGCTTTCGAGGCTTTTCGCGGGCGCGATACCGCTTTCTCAGTCCTTCTTGACCTTGGCGGCCTTGCCGTCGAGGAAAGCCCGCACGCGCGCCTTGGCTTCGGGAGCGCTCTGGGCGATGGCGGCCATCATGGCTTCGGTCATCAGGCCCTGGTCCGACGGCTGCTCGGCGATGCGCGGCAGCGCGTGCATCAAGGCGTAGTTGGTCAGCGGCGCGTTCTGCGCAATGCGCTGCGCCAGCTCGAAGGCCTTGTCGAACGCCGTGCCGGTGGGCACGAGGTACTGCGCGAAGCCCACGCGCTCGCCGTCCACGGCGTTGTAGACGCGGCCGGTCATCATCATGTCGGTCATGCGCGCCGTGCCGATCAGGCGCGGAATGCGTACCGCGCCGCCGCCGCCCACGAAGATGCCGCGCGAGCCTTCGGGCAGCGCGTAGAAGGTCGACTCGTCGGCCACGCGGATGTGGCAGGCGCTGGCCAGCTCCAGGCCGCCGCCCACCACCGCGCCGTGCAGCGCCGCCACCACGGGCACGGGGCCGAACTGCACGCGGTCCAGCGCCGCGTGCCACATGCGCGAGTGGTGCAGGCCCTGGCCGGCATCGCGCTCCTTGAGCTCGGACAGGTCCAGGCCCGAGCAGAAATGGTCGCCTTCGCCATCGATCACCGCCGCGCCCACGGAGGCGGGCAGCGTCTCCATCAGGTCCCGCAGCGCCAGGATCAGGCCGTCGTTCAAGGCATTGCGCTTGGCGGGGCGGGTGAGGCGGATGACCGCGATTTCCTCGTGTTCGCCACGGATTTCAAGGGAGATGTCGGAATGCTTGGTCATGGTGGTGTGTATGAGTTAGGGAAATTATGGTTATCAAAAATAACTAAAACAAGGCCGCAATGGTGCTCTTTGCTAGGTGGTTTCCCTAGCTTTCCGGGATCATCATATGGTTATGATAAATAACTAAAATGACACCGACTCATCGCAAGGACCCGCCATGAACGCCTTCATCCCCTACGGTATCTACTGGTCGTCCCCGTTTGCCAAGTGGCAAGGCTCGCTGGCCAACCTCAATGCCCTGCCACTGGCGGCCACCGTGGGCAAGCAGGCGCTGGCTGCGCGCGGGTACGACCTGGCGGCGGTGGACCTGGCAATCCTCGGCATCACCAACCCGCAAAAGGGCAGCTTCTACGGCCTGCCCTGGGTCACCGGCATGATGGGCATCGACCGCGTGGCCGGCCCCACGGTGCAGCAGGCCTGCGCCACCAGTGTGCGCGCGCTGCAGATGGCCGCGCAAGAGGTGGCCTGCGGCACCGCCACCAGCGCCCTGCTGGTGATGGCCGACCGCCAGTCCAACGGCCCGGTGGTGTACTACCCCGATTCGAGCGGCACTGGCGGCTACGGCATCACCGAGCACTGGGTGCCCGACAACATGGGCCACGACCCCTACGCCAAGAACCCCATGCTGCAGACCGGCGAGAACGTGGCGGCGCGCTACGGCATCAGTACCGAAGAGCAGCACGCGCTCAAGCTGCACCGCTACACGCAGTACCAGGCGGCGCTGGCCGACGACCGCGCCTTTCAAAAGCGCTACATGGCCGACGTGCCCGTCACCGATTCGAAGTTCCGCAAGCAGACCGGCACGCTCGCCGCGGACGAAGGCATCTTCCCCACCACCGCCGAAGGCCTGGCCAAACTGAAGCCTGTGAAGGAAGGCGGCACCGTGACCTTCGGCGGCCAGACGCACCCGGCCGACGGCAATGCGGGCGCCATCGTCACCACGCGTGACCGGGCGCGTGCCGTGGCCACCGACCCCGGCATCGAGGTCGAGATCCTGGGCTTCGGTATGTCGCGGGTCGAAGCCGGCTTCATGCCCATGGCGCCGTCGCCGGCCGCCTTCAACGCTTTGAAGCACGCGGGCCTGTCCATCGCCGACGTGCACGCCATCAAGACGCACAACCCGTTTGCGGTGAACGACATCGCGCTGGCGCGCGACACCGGCTTTGCGTGGGAGCGCATGAACAACTACGGCAGCTCGATCATCTGGGGTCACCCGCAGGCGCCCACCGGCATGCGCGCCATCATCGAACTGATCGAAGAGCTGGTGCTGCGCGGCGGCGGCGTGGGCCTGTTCACCGGCTGCGCGGCGGGCGACACGGGCTACGCCACCGTGCTGCGCGTGACCGACAGCAGAACCAGTACAACCACCAAGGTCTGACCATGACAACAAGCACCGAACATTCCTTTTCTGCCCCGCTGAACGCCTGGCTGGTCGACGGCGTGCGCACGCCCATGGTCGACTACTGCGGGCCGCTGGGCCATGTGTCGCCCACCGACATGGGCATCAAGGTGGCGCGCGCCGTGCTGGAGCGCAGCGGTGTTCCCGCTGCCGATGTGAACTCGGTCATCACCGGGTCGATGGCGCAGGCCGACTTCGACGCCTTCGTGCTGCCGCGCCACATCGGCCTGTATGCCGGCGTGCCGCAGAGCGTGCCGGCCATTCTGGTGCAGCGCATCTGCGGCACGGGCTTCGAGCTGTTCCGCCAGGCGGCCGATCAGATCGCGCTGGGCTATGCCGACGTGGCGCTGGTGGTGGGCACCGAGTCCATGACGCGCAACCCGATTGCCGCGTACACGCACCGCACGGGCTTCAAGCTCGGTGCGCCGGTGGAGTTCAAGGACTTTTTGATGGAGGCGCTGATCGACACCGCAGGCCCCGTCACGATGATCGAAACCGCCGAGAACCTGGCCAAGAAGTACGGCATCACCCGCGAAGACGTGGACGCGTACGCGGCCCGATCGTTCGAGCTGGCGCTCAAGGCCCAAGCCGATGGCTTTCTGGCCGGCGAGATCGTGCCGGTGACGAGCGAGAAGTTCGAGCTGGCAGGGTATGCCACGCGCGGCATCACGCTGCCGCGCAAGGTGGCGCAGCTCGACCGCGACACGCACCCGCGTCCCTCGCCCGTCGAGGCGCTGGCGGGCCTGCGCACGGTGTACCCCGGCGGCGTGCAGACGGCAGGCAACAGCTCGGCCCTGGTGGACGCGGCCGTCGGCGCCGTCGTGGCGAGCGACGCCTATGTGCAGCGGCGTGGTCTCAAGCCGCTGGCGCGCCTGCGTGGTGCCGCGGCCGTGGGCGTGGCACCTGAGTACATGGGCATCGGCCCGGCGCCGGCCATCCGTGCGCTGCTGGCGCGCACGGGGCTCACGCTCGCGGACATCGGCCTTTTTGAAATCAACGAAGCGCAAGGCGCGCAGACCTTGGCCGTGGGGCGTGAACTGGGCCTGGATCTGAACAAGCTCAACGTGAACGGCGGCGCCATCGCCCTGGGCCACCCGCTGGCCGCCACCGGCGTGCGCCTGACGGTGACGCTGGCGCGCGAGCTGCGCCGCCGCGGGCTGCGCTACGGCATCTCCGGCGCGTGCGTGGGCGGCGGGCAAGGCATTGCCTTGCTCATCGAGAACCCGGATGCTTGAAATTTGAGAGAAACAGGGCTCAAGCGCTTATGGGATAAGCGCGAGCAGCTATCGAAGTAATAGTTTTCAATTGAAGGTCACCATGAAAATCATCACTGCCGCCCAGGCCGGGGCCCTGATCCCCGACAACGCCACCATCTTCCTGGGCGGCCTGGCCGTCTCCAGCCTGCCCGAAGAAGTGCTCAAGGGCGTGGAAAAGAACTTCCTCGATACCGGCCACCCGAAGAACGTGACTACCTGGGCCTGCGGCGCCATCGGCAACAGCAAGGACGCGGGCATGGTGCACTTTGCCCACCCCGGCATGATCAAGCGCACCGTGGCCGGCCACTTCGGCCAGACGGGCGCCGAGATGATGAAGATGGTCTTCGACGGCGAGGTCGAGGCCTACAACTTCCCGCAGGGCAGCCTGTCGCACCTCACACGCCACATCGCCAGCCGCAGCCCCGGGCTGCTGACCAAGGTCGGGCTGGGCACGTTTGTGGACCCGCGCATCGAAGGCGGCAAGCTCAACAGCAAGTCCACCGAAGACCTGGTCAAGCTCGTCGAATTCAACGGCGAGGAATGGCTGTTCTACCCCGCGCCCAAGGTCGATGTGGCCATCATCCGCGGCACGCTGGCCGACGAGAACGGCAACATCACGCTGGACAAGGAAGGCGTGCTGCTCGAGCAGATCAACATCGCCCACGCGGCCAAGGCCAGCGGCGGCATCGTGATCGTGCAGGTGGAGCGCATCGTGAAGGCCGGCAGCCTGCATCCCAAGTCGGTCAAGGTGCCGGGCGTGTCGGTGGACTATGTGGTGGTCAGCCAGCCCGAGAACCACATGCAGACCATCACCACGCAGTTCAACCCCGCGCTGTGCGGCGATGTGCGTGTGCCGCTCAATTCGCTGGCGCCCATGCCGCTGGACGAGCGCAAGGTCATCGCCCGCCGCACGGCGCTGGAGCTCACGCCCGGCGCCATCACCAACCTGGGTATCGGCATCCCCGCGGGCGTGCCGTCGGTGGCGGCGGAAGAGGGCGTGTCCGACCAGTTCACGCTGAGCGTGGAAAGCGGCATCACCGGCGGCATCCCGGCGCAGCTGGGCGACTTCGGCACTGCCTACAACGCCGACGCGATCATCGAGCAGTCGCTGCAGTTCGACTTCTATGACGGCGGCGGTCTGGATGCGAGCTTCCTGGGCCTGGCGCAGGCCGACAACCACGGCAACGTGAACGTGAGCAAGTTCAACGGCCGGCCTGTGGGCTGCGGCGGCTTCGTGAACATCACGCGGTCCACCAAGCACCTGGTGTTCTGCGGCACCTTCACTGCGGGCGGATTGGAAGTGCAAGTGGCTGATGGGAAGCTCACCATCGTCAAGGAAGGCCGCTCGCGCAAGTTCATCGAGAAGGTCGAGCAGATCACCTTCAACGGGCTGGACGCCGCGCAGCGCGAGCAGAACGTGCTGTTCGTTACCGAGCGCGCCGTGTTCCACCTGACCACCGAAGGCCTGGAGCTGACCGAGATCGCACCCGGCATCGACCTGGAACGCGACGTGCTGGCGCACATGGGCTTCAAGCCCATCATGCGCAACGTGAAGACCATGGACGCGGGCCTGTTCCGCGCGCAGTGGGGCGGGCTGGCGCAGGCCATGGCGGCGAAGGCCGCGCAGGCTTGAAGGACTGCTGGTAGCCGCTGGCCCCGGTCGGCGGCGTAAGGCCAGCAAGCGCCAGCTCGAAAAAAAGCCAGCGAACCCGAGGGGCGCGCTGGCTTTTTGCCGCTGGTGGCTGCAGTGAGCCCCAGCCCGTGCGCTACGACGCGCTCTGCGTGTAGACCTTCTGCAGCAGGCGGATCAGCGTCTTGCGCTCGGCGCCCGTAAGGCTGGCCGTGGCGTCCACCTCCAGCTGCGCAGCCGTCTGCTCGGCCTGCGCGGTCAACTCCACACCGGCAGGCGTCAGATGCAGGCCCATGGCGCGGCCGTCGCTGGGGTGCGGGCGGCGCTCGATCAGCCCGCGCCGCTCCAGCGCGGCGATCAGTCCCACCAGATTGGGCGGCAGCACGTTGAGCGTGGCGCACAGCTGGCGCGAGGTGATGCCGGGGTTGTGCGCGACCAGCGACAGCACCGAAAAATCCACCACCTTCAGGCGGTACACCGCCATGCGTTCCATGAACACTTCGATCACGGCGAGCGACGCGCGCCGCGCGTTGTAGCCCACCAGCGTGCGCAGAAAGCCGGTGTCCACGGACTCGGAGGCAGGGGCTGGGGTGGTTGGGGCCATGGAGGCCGTGGTCTTTTTGGTGGGGCGAACGCTGGACATGGGACGATTGTGGCGGGGGTGGGCGCGGGTTGCGCAGCAGTTCGCGAAAAATTTGATTCAAATCAGCCGTTAGCGCTTATTTGATGGCTGTTTGTTGCTATAAAAATAATAGTATTCAGTGTGCGGCCCTTGCCACACACGGCGCACCTGCGGAGCCCATTGCGCTTCAGGCGGGGCTGCGCAGCACGCGGCGGTATTGCACTGCCTCGGCCACATGGCCCACCTCGGTGGTGGGTGCGCCAGCCAGGTCGGCAATGGTGCGCGCCACCTTCAGCGCACGGTGTGTGCTGCGTGCTGACCAGCCCAGGCGCGCGGCGGCGGTGTTGAGGAACTTGGCGGCGGCATCTTGCAGATGCAGATGGGTGTCGATCTCCTGGCCCTGCAGTGCCTGGTTGGTCTTGCCCTGGCGGGCCAGCGCGCGGGCGCGCGCCTGTTCCACCCGCTGGCGGATCGCGGCCGTGGATTCGCCGGCGGGCGCCTGCACCAGTTGTTCGGCGGGCAGGGCGGGCACCTCGACATGCAGGTCAATGCGGTCCAGCAGCGGACCACTGAGCTTGGCCTGGTAGCGGTTCACCTGGTCCGGCGTGCAGCGGCACGCGCGCTGCGTGGAGCCCAGGAATCCGCAGGGGCAGGGGTTCATGGCCGCGATCATCTGAAAACGCGCTGGAAACTCCGCACGCTGCGCTGCACGCGAGATCGTGATGTGGCCTGTCTCCAGCGGCTCGCGCAACGCCTCTAGCGCGGCGCGGGGGAATTCAGGCAGCTCGTCGAGGAAGAGCACCCCGTGGTGCGCGAGCGAGATTTCGCCAGGGCGTGGGGGCGAGCCCCCGCCCACCAGCGCCACGGCGCTGGCTGTGTGGTGGGGCGACCCCGTGGGCCTGTGGCCCCAGAGTTCGGGCCGAAAGCGCCCGGCCAGGCTCGCAATCGCGGCGCTCTCCAGGGCTTCCTGCACCGTCATGGCGGGCAGCAGTCCGGCAAAACGCAGTGCCAGCATCGACTTGCCCGAACCGGGCGGGCCTGCCATCAGGGCACTGTGGCCCCCGGCGGCCGCGATCTCCAGCGCGCGCTTGGCCGTGGCCTGGCCTTTGACATCGGCCATGTCGGCGCCGGTGGTGGTGGCGGTCAGGGGCGTGGGCTGCAGCCGCGTCCAACCGTCGTTGTCCACGGCCGCATCGCCCACGGCTGTGCTGCCGGGCGGCAGGAAGGCCCGCACCACATCCAACAGGTGGCGTGCGCGCACCACCTGTGCGTCGGGCACCAGGGCGGCCTCTTCGGCGCTGCCAGGGGGCAGCACCAGCTGCGCGTCGATCTGCTGCGTCTGCAGCGCCAGGCTGGTGGCCAGCGCGCCGCGCACCGGGCGCAGCTCTCCCGACAGCGACAGCTCACCCGCAAACTCATAGCCCGCCAGGCGGCTGCCGTCCACCTGCCCGCTGGCGGCGAGGATGCCCAGCGCGATAGGCAGGTCAAAACGGCCTGAATCCTTGGGCAAATCGGCGGGTGCCAGGTTCACCGTGATGCGCTTGTTGTGGGGGAACTCCAGTCCCGCGTTCTGCAACGCCGAGCGCACCCGTTCGCGGGCTTCCTTGACCTCCACCTCGGCCAGTCCCACCAGAGTGAAACTGGGCAAACCGTTGGCCAGATGCACTTCGACGGTGACAGAAGGTGCCTGCAGCCCCAGAAGGGCGCGGCTTTGCACCAAAGCAAGACTCATGAAGCGGTTTCTCCCCAGATGGGTGCGTTTTATGGTTTTTTAGCGCGGCCGGGTTGCATCGCGCACCAACAAGGTGCAGCATCGTCTGCGCGCACACCGCCACTGTACTTGGGGATCGGTGTAACGCAACGCAACGGCGATGGGGTGGATGCACCGGCGTGTGGCACGGTCCGTGCTTAAAGCGCTCGTCCCTACTTTGTCCAACCGGAGGAAACATGACCCGCGCCATCATCAAGACCCTGGGCGTTGCCCTAGTTGCAACCCTTCCCCTGCTGGCCAATGCCCAGCTCACTGGCAACGTCAGCCTGACCACCAACTACAAGTTCCGTGGCCAGGACCAGGACGTTTCCAAGTCCAAAGCCGTCAAGCCCGCCATCCAGGGTGGTTTTGACTACGCCTTCGGTGACTCCGGCTGGTACGTGGGCAACTGGAACTCCAGCGTGGACTGGCTGGCCAACAACTCCATCGAATCCGACCTGTACGGTGGCTACAAGTTCAAGGCCGGTGGCGCAGACCTCGACCTGGGCGCGCTGACCTACATCTACCCTGGCAACGCCAATGGCAACACCACCGAGCTGTACGGTGCGGCCACCATGGGCCCCTTCACTGCCAAGTATTCGCACACCATCTCCAACGACTACTTCGGCTGGGCTGGCGCCAAGTCCGGCTCGGGCCTCAAGGGCCGCAACACCGGCTACCTGAACTTCGCCTTCGCTCAAGAAGTGGCTCCCAGCGTCACTGTGAAGGCCTCGGTGGGCTTCACGCGTTTTGCCAGCGACATCAAGGACCTGGGCGTGCCGAACTACATGGACTACAGCGTGGGCGGTGCCTATGACTTCGGCAGCGGCCTGTCGCTGGGCGCTGCCGTGGTGGGCGCCAACAAGAAGGCCTTCTTCGGCCATGTCAACAAGTCGCGCGTGATCGTCACGCTCACCAAAACCCTGTAAGCAAGTCTCAATGGGCGCACGGTGCGTCCATTGTCGGAGGAACCAAAATGAAAATGGTGACAGCCATCATCAAGCCCTTCAAGCTGGACGAGGTGCGTGAAGCACTGTCGGACATCGGCGTGCAAGGCATCACGGTCACTGAGGTCAAGGGCTTCGGTCGCCAAAAAGGCCACACCGAGCTGTATCGCGGCGCGGAATACGTGGTCGACTTCCTGCCCAAGGTCAAGATCGAGGCCGCCGTGGCGGATGACCTCGTGGACCGCGTGATCGAGTCCATCGAAAGCGCCGCCCGCACCGGCAAGATCGGCGACGGCAAGATCTTCGTGACCCACCTGGAGCAGGTGGTGCGCATCCGCACTGGCGAAACCGGCAAGGAAGCGCTGTAAGGGCGCGGCCGTACTACATCCAAGAAGAGAAACGCCATGAAAAAACTGCTTGCTTCTTTCATTCTGGGGTTGGGTCTGCTGACCATGGGCAACCTGTCCCTGGCACAGGCGCCCGCCGCCTCCGAGCCGGCCGCCGCCGCGCCCGCTGCTGCAGCCGCTCCGGCCGCTGAAGCCCCTGCTGCGGCAGCTGCCCCGGCGCCCGCTGCGGCAGCGGCTGCCGCTCCGGCCGCTGCGGCAGCGGCTGCCGCTCCGGCCGCTGCCGAGGCGCCTGCGCCCGTGCCCAACAAGGGTGATACCGCCTGGATGATGACCTCCACCATCCTCGTGATCCTGATGGTCCTGCCCGGCCTGGCGCTGTTCTACGGCGGCCTGGTGCGCAGCAAGAACATGTTGTCCGTGCTGATGCAGGTCATGGTCACGTTCTCGCTGATCGTGGTGCTGTGGTTCATCTACGGCTACAGCCTGGCCTTCACCGAAGGCGGCGCCTTCATCGGTGGCTTTGACAGGCTGTTCATGAAAGGCATCTGGGACAACGCTGCCGGCACCTTCGCCAATGCAGCCACGTTCAGCAAGGGTGTCGTGATTCCGGAAGTGGTGTTCGCCGCCTTCCAGGCAACCTTCGCCGGCATCACCTGTGCCCTGATCGTCGGTGCGTTCGCAGAGCGCATCAAGTTCAGCGCCGTCATGATGTTCATGGTGCTGTGGTTCACTTTCAGCTACCTGCCGATCGCCCACATGGTGTGGTTCTGGATGGGTCCTGACGCCTACGCCTCAAAGGAAGTGGCCGACGCCATGACCGGCAAGGCCGGCCAGATCTGGCAGTGGGGTGCTCTGGACTTCGCTGGCGGTACCGTGGTGCACATCAACGCCGCTGTGGCGGGCCTGGTGGGCGCGTTCATGGTGGGCAAGCGCATCGGCTACGGCAAGGAAGCCATGGCGCCTCACAGCCTGACGCTGACCATGGTCGGTGCCTCGCTGCTGTGGGTGGGCTGGTTCGGTTTCAACGCCGGCTCTGCGCTGGAAGCCAACGGCTTCGCCGCCCTGGCCTTCATCAACACGCTGGTGGCCACGGCTGCGGCCGTGCTGGCATGGTCTATCGGTGAAGCGCTGATGCGTGGCAAGGCTTCGATGCTGGGTGCAGCGTCGGGTGCCGTGGCCGGCCTCGTGGCCATCACGCCTGCTGCCGGCAACGTTGGCATCGGCGGTGCGTTGGTGATCGGCCTCGTGGGCGGCTTTGCCTGCCTGTGGGGTGTGAACGGCCTCAAGAAGCTGCTGGGTGCGGATGATTCGCTCGACGTGTTCGGCGTGCATGGCATTGGCGGTATCGTGGGTGCCCTGCTGACCGGCGTGTTCAACGCCCCTGGCCTGGGTGGCCCTGGCTATGTGGCCGACTGGGTGACCGCCACCATGGTGACCTCTGCCGACTATTCCATCGCCGCGCAAGTCTGGACGCAGACCAAGGCCGTGTTGCTGACCATCGTGTGGTCGGGTGTGGTCTCCTTCGTGGCGTACAAGATCGTTGACCTGACGATCGGCCTGCGTGTCACGGAAGAAGACGAGCGCGAAGGCCTGGACATCACTTCGCACGGCGAAACAGCGTACAACCGCTGATCCGCCTGCGCCCCACGCGCTGCGGTGTCTGGTGGCACCGCAGCGTCGCAACAAGAACAAGCGAGTCACTCCTTTGGTTGTTGAGCCCGCCGGCAACGGCGGGTTTTTTTCGTACCGATGGAGGGCTCGCTGCCTGTTTTGGCATGCATGCCAGAACACCTATCCCCAGACCCGTCTCCCGGCAGCCCCCCAGTCATTTGCACAGGCGCTGTTCAAAAAATTCACGCGCTCCTTGTGTGGCGCCGGACATGGCTGCCGCTACGATGCAAGGCATGGACTTCGCCCTTGCCCAGATCGCAGAACGTGTGCGCACCGCCGCCGCCGACCAGACCCCTTTGCGCATCCGCGGCGGGGGCACCAAGGACTTCCATGGCCTGGCGCTGCACGGCGAAGTGCTCGACACCCGTGTGCTGCGCGGCATCGTGAGCTACGAGCCCAGCGAGCTGGTCGTCACTGTGCGGGCGGGCACCCCGCTGGCCGAGCTGGAGGCCGCACTGGCCGAACAAGGCCAGTGCCTGCCCTTTGAGCCCCCGCACTTCGCAAAAACCCCTTCAGACGCTGCCACCGTGGGCGGCATGGTGGCTGCTGGCCTGTCGGGCCCGGCACGTGCCAGTGTCGGGGCGGTGCGCGACTACCTGCTGGGCGTGACCTTGCTCAATGGCAAAGCCGAGCTGCTGACCTTTGGGGGCCAGGTCATGAAGAACGTGGCGGGGTATGACGTCTCGCGCCTCATGGCGGGCGCCTGGGGCACGCTGGGCCTGCTGACCGAGGTCAGCCTCAAGGTGCTGCCCGTAGCGCCCGGCGAGGCCACGCTGCGGTTTGATGGCATCAACCAGGCCGATGCCCTGCGCAAGCTGCACGCCTGGGGCGGCCAGCCGCTGCCGCTCAACGCCAGCTGTTGGGTGCAAGATGGGGGCGTGGGCACCCTCTATGTGCGCCTGCGTGGCGCCGTGGCGGCGGTGGAGGCCGCGTGCAAGACCATGGGTGGCACGCGCATGGACAACGCCACGGTCGCTGCCGACTGGACTGCCTGCCGCGAGCAGACCCTGCCCTGGTTCGCGGCCCGCGCTGCGCAGCCCGGCCATGCCCTGTGGCGCCTGTCGGTGCCCGCCACGGCCCCGGTGCTGAGCTTGCCGGGCGGCGCGCAGCCGCTGGTGGAGTGGCATGGCGCGCTGCGCTGGGTGCAAGCCCCCGAAGCTGCGGGCGACGCCCTGCGCGAAGCCGCCCGGGCTGTGGGTGGGAACGCTTCTGTTTTTGTAGCTGCTGGTGCAGGTGGATCAAGCGCCAGGGGCACATTTGACCTTCAATCCAAGGCGCTGGAGCACATTCACGCCCGGCTCAAGCACAGCTTTGACCCGGCCGGCATCTTCAACCCCGGCCGCATGGCGCGGGCCTGGTAGGCGCGCCATCACTGCGTCCTCCGCCATGCGACGCCTTCGCCACCTCACAGGACACCACCGCACGGTGGCCAGCAACCGGGTGCTGGGCCTGTTGCTCGCCTTCAATGCCGGGGCGGTCAACGCCGGAGGTTTTCTGGTGGTGCACCTGTACACCTCGCACATGACCGGCTTTTTGTCGTCGCTGGCGGACAACCTGGTGCTGGGCCAGATGAAAATCGTGCTGGGTGCCATCGGCGCGCTGTGGGCGTTCATGTCGGGCGCGGGCACCACCGCCATCATGATCAACTGGGCGCGCCAGCGCAGGCTGCGCAGCACTTTCGCGCTGCCGCTGGTGCTGGAGTCCGTGCTCATGTTGCTGTTCGGTCTGGTGGGCGCCATCACGCTCAGCTGGCCCACGCCGTTTGCCGTGCCGATGACGGTGCTGCTGCTGTCCTTCATCATGGGCCTGCAGAACGCCACGGTGACCAAGATGTCCTCGTCGCAGATCCGCACCACCCACATGACGGGGGTGGTGACCGACCTGGGCATCGAGATGGGCAAGATGCTGTACTGGAACCGCACCGGCACGGCGCCCGAATCCCAGGTGCGCGCCAACCAGGCCCGGTTGCGGCTGTTTGCTGGGCTGGTGGGCATGTTCCTGGTGGGCGGCATTGCGGGCGCGGCGGGCTTCAAGCATGTGGGTTTTGTGTTTGTGGTGCCCCTGGCGCTGGTGCTGCTGGCGCTGTCGCTGCCCCCGCTGTGGGCCGACCGTGCCCGGCTGCGCCACCCGTTGCGAAAGTCGCTCGCGCTCAATGTTCCGCTCGACCCACCCCTGGGCCCACCTGCTGACCCACCGGCCACGCGCTGAATCCGTCCTGAAATTTTCTGTTTCTTCGCCCAGGCATGCACCATGCAAACCCAGCTCTCCCCTGAATACCGCGCCCGCGCCGATGGCCTGGAGGCCGAATCCATCTTGCGCAAATGTGTGCACTGTGGCTTTTGCACCGCCACCTGCCCCACCTACCAGCTGCTGGGCGACGAACTGGACGGCCCGCGCGGCCGCATCTACCTCATCAAGCAGGTGCTCGAAGGCGAGACCCCCACGCGCAAGACCCAGATGCACCTGGACCGGTGCCTGACCTGCCGCAACTGCGAAAGCACCTGCCCCAGCGGCGTGCAATACGGCCACCTGGTGGACATCGGCCGCAAGATCGTCGATGAAAAAGTGCCCCGCCCCGTGGGCGAGAAAGCCCTGCGCTGGGCGCTGAAGGAGGGCCTGCCCTCGCCCCTGTTTGCCCCCGCCATGAAGGCCGGGCAACTGGTGCGCGGCCTGCTGCCTGCATCCCTCAAGGCCAAGGTGCCTGCGCCCCAAATTGCCGGGGCCTGGCCCACGCGCGAGCATGCGCGCAAGGTGCTTTTGCTGGCCGGCTGCGTGCAACCGGCCATGATGCCCAACATCAACACCGCCACCGCGCGTGTGCTCGACGCCGTGGGCATCCAGACCGTGATCGCGCCCAAGGCGGGTTGTTGTGGCGCCGTCAAGTTCCACCTCAACGACCAGGAGGGCGGCAAGGCCGAGATGCGCGCCAACATCGACGCCTGGTGGCCGCTGGTGGAGCAGGGGCCGGGCGTGGTGGAGGCCATCGTCATGAACGCTTCAGGCTGCGGTGTCACCGTCAAGGAATACGGCCATATCCTGAAGGACGACCCGTTGTACGCGGCCAAGGCCGAGCGCATCAGCGCCCTCACGCGCGACCTCTCGGAGCTGCTGCCCGCCCTGCTGCCCGAGCTGGCCGACAAGCTCGCCGGGCGCGTGCAGCGGCCCGACACGCTGTTTGCCTACCACCCTCCCTGCACGCTGCAGCACGGCCAGAAGCTGCGTGGCGGGGTAGAGACGCACCTCAACCAGCTCGGCTTCAAGCTGCGCACCGCGCGCAACGACGCCCACCTGTGCTGCGGCTCGGCAGGCACGTATTCGGTGCTCAACCCCGACCTGTCTTACCAGCTGCGCGACCGCAAGCTCGGCGTGCTCGGCGAGGCTTTTGGCGATCAGCCGCCCGACATGATCCTGTCGGCCAACATCGGCTGCATCACCCACCTGCAAAGTGGCACAGGCACGCCGGTGCGGCACTGGGTGGAGGTGCTGGACGAGGCGATGCGCGCGGGCTGAGCTTTCATGCGGTGATGGGCTGCTGGCTGGCAAATGGGGCCGCAACAAAGGCAGTTTGGTGCCTGTAGCCGCAACGCTGGCATGATCGAGGGTTTTGTCGCCCCCATTTTTGCCCCGAACTGCAACGCCATGACCGACTCCGTGTCCGCACAAGAACAACCCCACACAGCCCCTGCCGCACCGCTGGCAGCGCCTGTTGCGGCCGAGGCCGCCGCTGCCGTGGCAGCCACTGCGCCCATCGCGTCAACCGAAGCCGGGGCGAACCAGCCGCGCACAGGCGGCTCGCGCCGTGGTGGCCGCAACCGCCGCAAGCCCGAGGGCCGCGAGGTGTCCCCGGGTGCGGCGGACGCCGCAGTGCCCGCGGGGGCAGCACCAGGCGCAGGCCCACGCGCGCCCCAGCGTGTTCACCCTGCGCTGGAGCAACTGGCCGCGCTGTACCCCCCACTGTTCGGTGCGGTGTTTCGCCCGCTCAAACGGGGCATCTTCCAGGACCTGCTGGCCGCGCACCCCGAGCTGTTCGAGCGCGAGGCGCTCAAGGTGGCCCTGGGCATCCACACCCGCTCCACGCGCTATCTGCAAAGCGTGGCGGCAGGCGACAAGCGCCACGACCTGCAAGGCCAACCCGTGGAAGACATGGCCCCCGAGCATGTGCACCATGCGCTGCTGGAGGTCTATCGCCGCAAGAAGGCGCGCGCCACTGAAGACCTGCTGCCCAAGCTGCGCAACCGCATGATGGCCGCGTTCGAGGCCTCGGGCCTCACGCGCGAGGCGTATACCGAGCTGGTGCTGAGCCGCGATGACGCCGCCAACGCCATCCTCGAAGAAGCCTTTGCCGAATGGTCGGCGCGCAACGCCAAGGATGAGGCCCTGCTGCGCGCCTTTGAAGCCAGCGGCCAGACGCTGGACGCCTTTGCCGACATGTACGGCATGGTGCCCCGCACGGTGGGGCAGCAGCTGGAGCGTGCGCGCCGGCTGGCATCCGCGGCCGCCGCAGCCGCCAGCGCTGCCGCCGCAGCAACACCTGCGCCCGAAGGCGCATAGCTGACCCGGCTGCAGGCTGGCCTGCAGGGTGTGCTACCCCACGTGCGTGTTGATAGTCGTGCCGTGTGCACGGGCGTTGGAAAAATCTTGATGCGTGCGCCTGAAAAACTCATCTTTCTCCCCGGCGTGGGGGGCAACCCCGCCTTCTGGCGGCCTGTGGCGGACGCACTGCCACAGCCTGCGGCGCATGTGTTGCTCGGCTGGCCGTGGTTTGGTGCCGCGTCCCCGGCCGACCTGCCCGCCACGGGCGCCCGGAATATGCAGGACCTCGTGGAGGCCACCACGGTGCACATGGACCGGCCCTGCGCGCTCATTGCGCAATCGATGGGAGGCGTGGTGGCCCTGCTGGCCGCATTGGAGCGGCCCGGGTGGCTGACGCACCTGGTGCTGGTGGCGACTTCGGGCGGTATCCCCATCGACGATCTGCACCCCGAGGATTGGCGCCCAGGCTTCCTGCAATCCAATCCCGCGTTTCCGCAGTGGCTGGCCGATGTGCGCCTGGACCTGTCCTCCCACCTTCCCTCGGTGCCGGCACCCAGCCTGCTTTTGTGGGGGGATGCGGATGCCATCAGCCCCACTGCCGTGGGGCAGCGTTTGTCCGGGCTGCTGCCCCACAGCCGGATGCACGTGCTGGTGGGCGGTGGCCACGATCTGGCCGTGACGCACGCGGGCGCAGTGGCTGCACACATTGCAGACCATTTGCAGGGCGCAGCACAGCGCCCCAAGGCGTAGCGCACGGGCGGCTTAGAATGCCAGTTGTGACCCGGTTCATGGGTTGCCGTAAGCGTTTACGTCAATCAACGCGCCAACCAACACCGGCCCTGCCGGGGTGGTGGTCCCCGGTTCGCAAGTGGCACGGCAGGTCGTGCGCGGGCTGGGGGCGGCGCCTTGCTTGACCGGTTTGCTTTCTGGAACTTCAATGAACCAACCTTCGTCTCCTCGCACCTCTGGGTCCTCGTCCTCCAGGACCTTTTTCGGCCTGCGCAAGCTCCCTGCGCGTTCTGCGGCCTGGGTCACGCCGCTGCTGTTGTCGCTGCTCATGACCTTTATCGTGTCCCTGATCAGCACCCTGCGTGTGGTGGGCTTGTCGATGGACGTGCCCCGTCTCTGGATGAGCTCCTGGGCGTTGTCCTGGCTGGTGGCGTTCCCCACGCTGCTGCTGGTGCTTCCGCTGGTGCGCCGGGCCACGGCCGCCATCGTGGAGC
The DNA here is from genome assembly GCF_001429215.1 of Acidovorax sp. Root267. Classification (NCBI taxonomy): domain Bacteria; kingdom Pseudomonadati; phylum Pseudomonadota; class Betaproteobacteria; order Burkholderiales; family Comamonadaceae; genus Acidovorax; species Acidovorax sp. Root267. The sequence continues at coordinate 108,892 of NZ_LMJC01000012.1, read as the reverse complement.
CACAGGGCTGACAGCCTGTCCTCCCGGACCGCGCGGAAGCTGCTGACGCCCCGTGTCAGCAGCCTTCCGCCTGCGGCTTGAAGAGCCTGCACGCTACTGACATCAAGGTGTCAGTAGCAGACCCGCACCATTCGTCCCTCGCAGCTGCACACCCTGATCGATCTGCCGATTGATCCCATTCACTGACCAGAGAGGACCCGCCATGACAAACACCCCCGCAACCATCCAGATTCCCGCATTCAGCGTGGCCGGCATTGCCGTGCGCACGCGCAACAGCGAAGAGATGAACCCCGCGATCGCACGCCTCGGAGGCCTGTGGGACCGATTTTTCAGCCAGAGCTGGGAGCGCAAATTGCCCAGCCGGGGCGACGACGGGCGTATCTTCGGTGTGTACAGCGGCTACGAGTCCAACGAACATGGCGCTTTCGATGTGACCGCCGGTGTGGCCGTGGCTGACCCGGATCTGGCTCAGGCCGTGCCCGGCGCTGCCCGCATCGATATCCAGGAAGGCGACTATCTGGTTTTCACCGGCCAGGGCGACATGCCGCAGATGGTGATCGACACCTGGGTTCGCATCTGGCATTACTTTGCCGAGAATACGCAGGTGCAACGCCGCTTTGGCACCGACTTCGAAGCTTATGAAGGCCCGGACCGGGTGGCCATCCATATTGGCGTCATGCTTCCAAATTAGTAGCGATCAGCGCTTGTTTTTCAAGCGCTATTGCCCGAAATCACTGAAAAATCGAGATCCCATGCGCCGCGCTGACCGCCTGTTCCAGATCGTCCAGCTCATCCGGGGGCGGCGCCTGTCCACCGCCGCCTTCCTGGCCGAGCGGCTCGAAGTCTCGGCCCGCACCATCTACCGCGATGTGGCGGACCTCCAGCACCAGGGCGTGCCCATTGAGGGCGAAGCCGGTGTGGGCTACCGCCTGGGCGCGGGCTTCGAGCTGCCGCCACTCATGTTCAGCCAGGGCGAAGCCAATGCGCTGGTGGCCGCTGCACGGCTGGCCCAGGCCTGGCTCGATGCCGGGCTGGCGCGCGAGGTGGAAGGCGCCTTGGGCAAGATCCTTTCGGTGCTGCCCCCGGCCGCGCGCGTGGCGGCCGAGGCGCAGGCGCTGTATGCGCCGTCCGTGGGACTGGACCCGCGCGTCCAGGCCACCCTGCAGGCTCTGCGCGAGGCGGTGCACAGCCGGCATGTGGTGCAGATCGACTACGCCGACGTCCAAGGCCGTCCCAGCCTGCGCCGCCTGCGCCCGCTGGGCTGCTTTTATTGGGGCAAGGTCTGGACGCTTTCAGCCTGGTGCGAGCTGCGGGGCGATTTCCGGGGCTTTCGCATCGACCGCATCGTGGACCTGGTGGTGCTCGACGAACAGTTCCGCCAGGAGCCCGGCAAGACACTGGCCGACATGCTGCGCAAGGTGGAGGCGGAGATGGGCTCGTGTCCGCCAGAGTGGCCGGCTGCGCAGACACCCGGGTTGAATGCCTGAGGGGTCCGCGCAGGCGCGCGCACCGGCTCGCATGCGTCACGCGCTATCGTGCCGTCGTCACCAGCCCGTCCCGGTACCGCCGGCTACAAGGCACGCTGCTCCCATCCTTCATCACCAGACGCGCATCGCCGCTGTCCAGCGGCTCAATCTCGGCGATGGCGTCCAGATTGACGGCGTAGCTGCGGTGCACGCGCACGAAGCGTGTGGGGTCGAGCTGCGTTAGAAAGTCGGTGAGCGTGGAGCGCAGCAGGTAGTCGTGGCCGTTCACATGCAGGCCCACGTAGTTGGCCTCGGCCTGCAGCCAGGCGATGTCGCCCGCCGCGATCAGGAATTCGCGGCGCAGCTTGCGCACCAGGAAACGTTCGGGGCGTTGGGGGGGAGGCGCGGCCGGGGCCTCGGGCGTTGATGCCGGGGCTTGCGTGGCCGTGGCTGCCCCGGGCGCACCCGGCGTGTGGAGCGGCGGTTCTGGCTCTGCGGGCGGCTCGGGGGCATCCAGCACGCGGGCCTCGCCCTGCAGGCGCAGCAGCAAGAAGCGGTAGCTGACCAGCGCACCCAAGGTAAGCGTGTAGCTGCGCACATCCTTCAAATATTCATAACCCCACTGCGTCCACCAGCCGGGCGGCTGGTAGTGCTCGCCCAGGGCCGCGTAGCCCGCATGGCGCAAGGCCCACATGCCCGCCAGATGCACGGTGCAGTACACCACGCTGGCCAGTACATGCCAGGGCAGATGGCGCCGGAGCGTGCCCCTGCGCAGCACAAAGCGCCGCTCGAACGCCACCACGGCCGGGATCAGTGCTGCGACCACTGCCACGCTCGACAGCTCCCACAGCAGTGGCTCCCACGCCGCCACGGATCTGCCGGAGCCGCGCAGGTCGATCCATGTCACCACCGTGTTGAAGGCTGCCTGCACCAGCAGCACCACGGCCCAGAAGCCGACTTCGGCACGCCGCCGCAGGGCGCGGTCGTGGGGGTAGCGGTCGATCCAGGCGGGCGCGGGGGCGGTCATGGATGGCAAGTGTAGGCAGGGCCGTGCGCCGACGGGCGGGAGTTTCCCCCGGAGCGACTCCTTTTCGTCCCTGCCACCCGCCGCTCGTCCCTGCGGCGCCCCGGCCCGTCCCCTGGGAACACCGCACGATGGGGTGGGGGCCCAGCATCCCGCCCTGTGATCCACCCTGCCTGACTTGTGCCATGTCTACCCCTTCCTGCGCCGCCGCCCCCGTCCGCCGCCATGACATTGACGCGCTGCGGGCGCTGGCCTTTGGCTTGGTCATCCTCTACCACGTGGCGATGTATTACGTGGCCGATTGGCATTGGCACCTCAAGAGCCCGCACGCGGCCGAATGGCTGCAGACCCCCATGCGGGCGCTCAACCTCTGGCGCATGGACCTGGTGTTCCTGGTCTCTGGCCTGGCCTTCGGGCTGGTGCGCCGGGGGCAGACGGTGCCTGGGCTGGTGCGGCTGCGCAGCCTGCGCCTGCTGATCCCGCTGGCCCTCGGCATGGCGGTCGTCGTGCCCTACCAGCCCTATGCTCAGGGGGTGGCCAACGGCCTCATTGCGCCAGGCTTTGGCGCCTTTTTGCTGCGCTACTACGCTGGCAGCACCTGGCCGGCGGGGGCGTTCGATGGCTGGGAGGCGGGCGTCACCTGGAACCACCTCTGGTACCTGGCCTACCTGTGGGTCTACACCGTGGTGCTGGCCGCGCTGCTGCCCCTGGCCGAGTCTGTCGTCGGCCAGCGTGTGCGCCGTGCCTTCCTCCACCTGCGGGGCTGGGCGCTGGTGCTGATGCCCGTGCTGCCGCTGGCGCTGTACTCGGTACTGCTGTGGCGGCATTTCCCACCCACCCACGACCTGATCCATGACGGATGGCTGCATGCCGTGTACTTCACGGTGTTTGTCTACGGCTACTGGATCGGGCTGGATACCGGCTTGTGGACGGAACTCGTGCGCCTGCGCTGGCGCACCCTCGCCCTGGCGCTGGGGGTGTTGGCGCTGTACCTGGGGCTGCTCGGCTTGGCACAGCAGCACGGGATTCGGGCCGCGCGCTTGCCCCTGCGCGTGCTGGCGGACGTGTACCTGTGGGCCGCGCTGATCGCCATCCTGGGCTGGGCCCACCACCGCCTCAACCGGCCCTGGCCCTGGCTGCGCTGGGCCAGCGAGTCGGTCTACCCGTGGTACATGCTGCACCAGACGGCCATCATCGTGCTGGTGGTCTGGCTGGCGCCTGTGCAACTGGGGCCCGTGGTGGAGCCGCTGGCCCTGGTGGCCGGGACGGTGGTTCTGTGCTGGGGGCTGACCGCTGTGGTGCGGCGTGTGGGATGGCTGCGGCCGCTGTTCGGGTTGCCGGGCCGAGGCAGGGTGCCGATGGCCCAAGGGGCGGTAGCGGGTTTGCGCGCAGACCCGCTACCGCCGGTGCGTTGAGGGCCGCAACTTGCCCAGCCGGGACTGAGGAAGAAGGGTTTTCGGGGGGTGCCCGGAGACAATGCATCCGTGTCGTCCAACTCCCATGATTCCACCGTCCTGCCCTTGGTGCGGCCCGCGACCGACGCCGACCTTGCCAGCCTGGCCCGCGTATGGCGCAGGGCCTGGTGTTCCGCCAACCCATCCGTGGCGTCGGTGGCTCCACCAGACCACTGGGAGGCGCGGGTCCGTGCGGAGTTTGGTCTGCCGTGTGTGACGCGGGTACGTGCGATCGGGCAAGAGGTCACGGCGTTTCTGGTGCTGGACATGGCCCACGCCCATCTGCACCAGCTGTTTGTGGACCCCGACTGCCAAGGCCAGGGCGTGGGGGCTGCGCTGCTGCAACAGGTGCATCACCTGTGCCCAGGCGGCTGGACCCTGCATGTGGCCACCGCCAACCACAGTGCGAGGCGCTTTTATGCGCGGCATGGCCTGGTGGAGGGTGCTGTCGATACCCATCCGGCCACGGGCCGGGAGCGCGTGCTGTGCCGGTGGCGCCCCCCTGCGGCAGCGGCCGCAGGCTGAACACGCTCTGAGCGTCAGGCGGCGAGCGCTGCCTCGATGTCGCCTGCCAGCTTCTTCGGCGCATCCTGCGGCGCGTAGCGGCGGATGACGCGGCCATCCTTGCCGACCAGGAACTTGGTGAAATTCCATTTGATCGCCTTGCTGCCCAGCAGCCCGGGGGCTTCGGCGGCAAGCCACTGGTACAGGGGCGACGCGTCGGCGCCGTTCACGTCGATCTTGGCCATCATCGGAAAGCTCACGCCGTAGTTGAGCTGGCAGAAGCTGGCGATCTCGTCGTTGCTGCCGGGGTCCTGGCTGCCAAACTGGTTGCAGGGGAACCCCAGAACCACAAGGCCCTTGTCGGCATAGTCCTTGTGCAGCTCTTCCAGCCCGCCGAACTGCGGCGTGAAGCCACAGGCGCTGGCCGTGTTGACGATGAGCAGCACCTTGCCCTGGTACTGCGCAAGCGGCACGGTCTTCCCGTTCATCTGCTGGGCTTCAAAGTCGTAGATGCTGGTGGGCATGCGGAACCTCCGGGGTTGGGATGACGCCCCATGGTAGCCGTTGGCTCTCGGCGTGCGCGCCCCGCTCAGTGGGCGGTGGCGCCGGGGCGGCGAAACTGCAGCGCCGCGAGCAAGGACGCCAGCAGGATCAGCGCCCCACCCAGCACGGTGCGCGTGCTCAGTGTGGCTGCGCCAAGCAGGGCCGACGACACGCTGGCAAACATCACCTCCGACAGCATCACCAGCGCCGTGGTGCCCGCCGCCAGGCGTGCGGCGCCGAATTGCAGCGCCCAGTTGCCCAGCATCAGCACCCCCGCCAGCAGGAGGCCGGTGACGACCCAGGTGTTGTTGGGGGCGGGGAAGGGCTCGACCACGCCCAGTTGCAACCCGACGCAGGCCACGGCCAGCGCCATGAGCATGCAGCCGCCGAACATGGTGACCATGCGCGCAGGCCCCGGCACGGCGTGCAGGCGGCGCAGCGTGACATTGGTGAGCGCGAACATGAAGCCGCCCAACAGGGCCAGGCCGTCGGCCAGGCTCAGGTTCTGCAGCAGGCGCGTCGCGGGCGCGCCCTCGGGCAACAGCACCAGCACCACGCCCGCGAAGGCCAGGGCTAGGCGCAGCAGTGCCGAGGGCGTGGGCCGCTCGCCCAAGATGCGCCAGGCCAGCAGCACGGCCCAGGCGGGCATCAGGTAGAACAGCAGGATCACGCGCACCACGTCGCCAATGGTCACGGCCCAGTTGAAGGCCACGTTGTTCAGGCCCGAGGCCAGCGCCAGCAGCCACAGCTGCGGGTGGTCGCGCACCTGCCGCAAGATGCCCGGGCGCCCGGCCAGCAGCGCCACCAGCACCACGGCGTACATCGACGCCGTGGCCCACAGCGGATGCAGCCCCGCCTGGTGCATGCGCTGGAACGGCCACCACGCCAGGCCCCAGACGAAAGCGTTGAACAGCAGGGCGGCAAAGGGCAGGGGTGAATGCATTGAGAATAAAAACAGGCTCTGGCGCTTGATGAATAAGCGTTAATAGCTATCAATTATGTAGCAAATAGTTCCACGCAGCACAGCCGTTAAAACTGGCACGCTCCCCTACCAGTGCACCCGTGGAACTGGCTCTGCCAGGCCACGGGGTGCGTCCACCTCCCGCGCAGCGAGAGAGGGGGAAGGCGCGCAGCGCCTCAGGGGGAGCCTTCCGTGATTCCAGGCCACCGGGTGCGTCCCCCTCCGGGGGAAGCGGCGCAGCCGCACAGGGGGGCTTCGCAATCAGGAGTCAGTGATGCGTATCGTGCCGCGCAATGTGCAGCAGGTGGTTCACTTCGTCGCGGTAGTTGACGCAGTTGCGCTGGTGCCAGCGGCGGATGATCCACATGATCCCGGCCACCACGAGGCCGAAGGTGATGATCGCGCCAAACACCGACAGGCCGAGCTTGAGCGACAGGCTGTAGAACGCGCCCAGGCCCAGGATGCAGGCCTGCTCGTTGAAGTTCTGCACGGCAATCGAGCGGCCCGCGCCCATGAGGTTGTGGCCCCGGTGCTGCAGCAGCGCATTCATGGGCACCACCAGGTAGCCACCCAGGCCACCCAGCAGGATGAGGAAGGGAATCGCCAGCCAGATGTTGCTGATGAACACCATCAGGATCAGCAGCAGCCCCATGGCGATGCCCAGGGGGATGACCTTGGTCGCCATGTCCAGGCGCATGCGCATCGAGGCCACCACCGCCCCCACGGCGGTGCCGATGGCCACGACGCCGGTGAGCGCCGAGGCCTGCGTGGTGTTGTAGCCCAGCGCCACGGCGGCCCACGCCAGCACGATGAACTTGAGGTTGCCGCCCGCGCCCCAGAACAGGGTGGTGGTGGCCAGCGAGATCTGGCCGAGCTTGTCGCGCCACAGGCGGCCGTTGCAGGCCCAGAAGTCGGGCAGCAGGCCCAGCGCGTTCGAGAAAATGCCGCGCGACGTGTCGCTGCGCATGGGGCGCATCTCCACCCCGGTGTGTGGAATGCGGGTGTTGAACCACGCGGCCAATGCGTACACCGCGATCAGCGCGGCAATGGCCGATTCGGCGGGCGTGTCCACACCCGTGTCGATCATCGGGATGTCGATGCCCAGCAGCAGGCGCGACAGGTGCTGGCCCACCAGCTGGCCGCCAAACAGCACCCCGAGGATGATGGACGCGATGGTGAGCCCTTCGATCCAGCCATTGGCCTTGACCAGTTGAGAGGCTGGCAACAGCTCGGTGAGGATGCCGTATTTGGCGGGCGAGTAGGCCGCAGCACCCAGCCCCACCACCGCGTAGGCAATGAGCGGGTGCGAGCCGAACAGCATCATCAGGCAGCCCACCACCTTGATGGCGTTGCTGACGAACATGACCTTGCCCTTGGGCAGGGCGTCGGCAAAGGCGCCGACGAAGGGCGCCAGCACCACATAGAACAGCGCAAACATGGGCACCAGGGCCGCGCGTTGCCACTCGGGGGCACCTTCTGTGCGCAGAAGCTCCACGGCGGCCACGAAAAGTGCGTTGTCGGCCAGCGAGCTGAAAAACTGCGCCGACATGATGGTGTAAAAACCGCGCTTCATCGAATGGCTGTTGGCTGCATCAGTTCGGCTGATGCCCTGTTAAATGTGGGGACCCTGGCAAGTGACGGACGGTTATATCACGCGGATAAACGGCCACGGTGCCAGAATCCGGTGCTTCCCACCCGGTCAAACCCCATGCCCCGTCCCATTGCCGCCACCATCCACACCGCAGCCCTGCACCACAACCTGGAGCGTGTCCGACAGGCGGCCCCCGATGCCAAGGTCTGGGCCGTGGTCAAGGCCAATGCCTATGGGCACGGCATCGAACGCGCGTACGAAGGCCTGCGCGGCGCCGACGGCTTTGCGCTGCTGGACCTGGCCGAGGCCGAGCGCGTGCGGCAGCTGGGCTGGCGTGGGCCCATCCTGCTGCTCGAAGGCGTGTTCGAGCCACGCGACCTGGAACTGTGCTCGCGCCTGGGCCTGTGGCACGCGGTGCATTGCGACGAGCAGATCGACATGCTGGCCGCCCACAAGACGCAGGTGCCCCACCGCGTGTTCCTCAAGATGAACTCGGGCATGAACCGGCTGGGCTTTGCGCCGCAGCGCTTTCGCGCAGCCTGGGCGCGGCTCAACGCGCTGCCGCAGGTGGACGAGATCTCGTTCATGACCCACTTCAGCGACGCCGATGGCCCCCGGGGCGTGGCTCACCAGTTGGCCCTGTTCAACACCGCCGCCCAGGACCTGCCCGGTGAGCGCACGCTGAGCAACAGCGCCGCCACCCTGCGCCACGCGGCGGACGCGCGCGTGCGCGCCGACTGGGTGCGCGCTGGCATCGCGCTGTATGGCAGCGCCCCCGACTATCCGGAGCATGACGCCAGCCACTGGGGCATGCGCCCCACGATGACCCTCGCCACCCGCCTCATCGCCACGCAGCAACTGCAGGCGGGCGACACCGTGGGCTATGGCTCGCGCTTCACGGCCGAGGGGCCGCTCTTGATCGGCGTGGCGGCCTGTGGCTATGCCGACGGCTACCCGCGCCACTGCGATACCGGCACCCCGGTGCTGGTCAACGGCGTGCGCACGCGGCTGGTGGGGCGGGTGAGCATGGACATGGTGACGGTGGACCTCACGCCGCTGCAACAGGCGGGCGTGGCCGCAGGGTTTGGCGCGGAAGTCACGCTGTGGGGCCAGGCCAGCAACGGCACGGTGCTGGGTGTAGACGAGGTGGCCAGCGCTGCAGGCACCGTCAGCTGGGAGCTGCTGACGGCGTTGGCCCAGCGTGTGCCTGTGTCGGTGGATGGCATCGGCTGAGCCGATCCGTCGACAAGTTCACGCAAGGCGGGGCGCGGGGCTGCACTGCCGGGCCAAAGTGGTGTGAAATGGCGCGGCGCCGGCACGCAACACCGCTGGCCGCTCCCCTCTTTCCACCGCAGGTGTTTCCTCCATGGCCACTTCCCGCAGCGACCGCAACAGCAATAGCAAGAAGAAAACTTCCACCTGGCGCTCTGTGCGCATGCCCCACCACGGCACGGTGGCGCGCACCCTGCAGCAGCGCTACAGCCTGCGCTGGCATGGGCTGCTGATCGGCAGCTTCACGTTGCTGCTGATGTGGTGCACCTCGCATGTGCAGATGCTGGTGGGCGTGGAGTCGCTGGCGCTGCGGTATTTCGTCACCCTCTCGGTGGGCTACCTGGGGTATCTGCTGGTGCTGCGGGCCTGGGCGGCGCGGCTGGTGCGGCAGGACCGCGACACGGGTGGCGATGGCAGTGGTCCGGAGGTGCCCGACGTGTCCTGGCCTGGCAACGGGTCGTCCGGCGGTGGCAGTGGCCAGGTGCCGCTGCCGCGCACGGGCGGCGGTGATTTTGGCGGTGGCGGGGCTTCCGGCGACTTTGGCGGCGGGTGGACGCAAGGCCTGTCCAGCGGGGGCTCCAGCAGCGATTCCAGCGCGCTGGGCGACCTGGCCAGTGGCGCCGCCGACGCCCTGGGCAGCGCCGACGAAGGCGCCGTGGTGGTCGTGCCCGTGGTGGCGATCTTCCTCATCGGCGCGGCGATCATTTTTGGCGCGGGCTCGCTGGCGATGCTGTTTTTTGGTTGGGATGTCTTGCTGACCGTGGCGGTGGAGATCGCCTTCTCGGTGGCCACTGCGAGGGCCGCCGTGGGCGTGGAGCGCGAGGGCTGGCTCACGGCCGCCGTGCGCCTGACCTGGAAGCCCTTGCTGGGCGCGCTGGTCTGCGCCGTGGTGCTGGGTGCCACCATCGACCATTTCATGCCCGGCGTGCAGTCGTTGCCCCAGGCCGTGCGCGTGATCCAGGGGCAGTGATGGAAAAGATAAATTGCTACTAAATTGGTAGCTATAAATATAGAAATATCCAGCGCTAGATCCCAATTTCACCATTTTTCCTCTTTGAGCGGGGGGCTGGCGTCCTGCGCCTCCTTCCCGTCGCTAGCGGCGGCAGTCCCGGCCGCCCTGGCAGCCGGTATCGATGGCGTCCAGGTTGCTGCGTACCTGCGCCAGCAGGGCGAGCAGCTGGGCCTGCGTGGCGTTGTCGCACCCTTTGAGCAGCGACGCCGCCAGCCCCCGGCGGGCGTCGCGCAGCGCTTGGTGCAGGGCCGCACCCTGGGCGCTCAGGCGCAGGCAGCGGCTGCGTTTGTCCTCGGCATTCGGTGCGCTCTCCAGCCAGCCCTTGTCCTGCAGCATGCCCACCATGCGGGCCACCTGCGCCTTGTCCGCGCCGCTGTGCGCCACCAGTTCGCGCTGCGTGGTGCCAGGGTGGCGGCCCACGAACATCAGCGCCCGCACTTCGTTGTGCGTCAGGTCGGGGTGGATGGCGGCCATGGTGCGCACCATGTGGGCCCGGTAGACATGCAGCAGGTCGTGCATGGCTTCAAAGACATCGGCGGGCGCGTGGGTGGTCATGGGGATTTGTGGTTGACAAAATCAACCAATTCGCAGATCATTGGTTGATTAAATCAACATTTTAAGTCATGAACGCACCCCTGCCTACCGCCACATCCCGCGCCGACGCTGCGCACCTTGCCGTCGAACGCGTTCGCCACCCCTTGCAGGCCCGCCACCTCCAGGTGGTGCGGCGCACCGCCGTCAGCCCCGGTTTCGTGCGGCTCACCCTGGCCGGGCCCGAGCTGGCCGGTTTTGTGAGCGCGGGGTTTGACGACCACCTCAAGCTCATCCTGCCCCAGCCAGGCCAGGAGCGCCCGTCGCTGCCGTCGATGCAGGACGGCCGCCCCGTCTTCCCCGACCCACGCCCCGTGCTGCGCGACTACACCCCTGCGCGCCATGACGCCGCTGCGGGCGAGCTGGACATCGAGGTGGCCCTGCACGACGCAGGCCCTGCCACCGACTGGGCCGCGAGCGCCGCCGTGGGCCAGTGGGTGGGCGTTGCCGGGCCGCGCGGCAGCATGGTCGTACCCACCGGTTTTGACTGGCACTGGCTCATCGGCGACGAGTCGGCCCTGCCGGCCATTGCCCGCCGCCTGGCCGAGCTGCCCGCCAGCACGATGGCCGTGGTGCGTATCTACCTGCGCAACCCGGCAGATCAGCGTGCGTTGGCCAGTGCCGCGCAGCTTGATGTGATGTGGGCGGACTCCTTGCCCGGCGCGGTGGATGCCCTGGTGCTGCCACCGGGCGCCGGCTACATCTGGGCGGCCGGCGAGCACAGCGACATGGCTGCCGTGCGCCGTGCCGTGCTGGCCAAGCCGGGCGTGGACGCCAAGCGCATGCGCATCTCTGCCTACTGGAAGCGCGGCGCTGCAGACCACCACGAAGACCTGGTCAGCGCAGCAGGGTAAGCGCCGCCGCTTGCTGCACCGCTTCGGTCATGTGGTGCAGCGCCTGCACGTTCAGGCGCCAGTATTGCCAGTACAACGGCACATCCACCGGCTTGCCCGGAATCAGTTCGACCAGCGTTCCGGCCTTCAGGTCGTGCTGCACCATCGGGTCCGGGGTCATGCCCCAGCCCAGGCCAGCCCGGGAGGCCATGACAAACGCGTTCGCCTCGGGCAGCCAGTGCACAGGCGGCGCGAGTTTGCGGCGCGTGATGCGCCCCACAAAGCGCGCCTGCAGGGCGTCCTTGCGGTTGAACACCAGCATGGGCGCCTGCGCCAGGGTGGCGGCGTTCACCCCCTGGGCAAAGTGGCGCTCCATGAAGACGGGGCTCGCCAGCGCGCGGTAACGCAGCGTGCCCAGGGGCAGCACCTTGCAGCCCTGCACGGGTTGTGGGTCGGCCGTCACGGCGGCCATCACGCGGCCCTCGCGCAGCAGGTTGGCCGAGTGGTCCTGGTCTTCGACATGGATGTCGAAGGTGATGCTTTGGCCCTCTGCGGCCTGGGCCATGGCGTGGGGAAACCAGGTGGCCAGCGAGTCGGCATTCACACCAATCGCCAGGCGCGTGGACGTGTGCTGCCCGCCGCCGAGGGTGGCCAGCGCGTCGGCCTCGCTCAGGGCCACTTCGCGGGCGTGCCGGTACAGGGCCTGCCCGGCCTCGGTGGGCGTGCAGGGCGTGGCACGGCGCACCAGCACCTGGCCCACGCGTTCTTCGAGCAGCTTGACGCGCTGCGACACCGCAGAACGCGTGACGTGCAGCACAGCGGCGGCGCGCTCGAAGCTGCCCTCGTCGATCACGGTGGCAAAGGCGTTGAGCTGGGCAGAGTCGAGGCGCATGGGTGGTTAGCCATTCTGACGGATCGTTAAAAAGTATAGCTGGCATGACCAGGGTGCAGTGCCCAGAATCCACGCCCATGAGCACCCCAGCCTTTCTTCACGGATTCACTTCAACGGCCATTCTGATCATGGCCATTGGCGCGCAAAACGCCTTTGTGCTGCGCCAGGGCCTGCGGCGCGAGCATGTGCTGCCGGTGGTGCTGGTGTGCGCGCTGTCCGATGCGGCGCTGCTGCAGGCGGGGGTGTGGGGCATGGGCGGCGTGCTCCTGGCCCGGCCGGAGTGGGCGCAGTTCATGCGCTGGGCGGGAGCGCTGTTTCTGGCCGCCTATGCCGTGCAGGCCGCAAGCCGGGCCTTCCAGCCCGCCCATTTGCTGGTGTCCGCCAACGGGCCGGGCGCCAGCATGCGCAACACCGTGCTCACGGTGCTGGCGCTGACCTGGCTGAACCCCCATGTCTATCTGGACACCGTGCTGCTGCTGGGCACCATGGCCACCCCGTACCCCACCTGGGGGCGGGCCACCTTTGCCGCCGGGGGGGCGCTGGCCAGCGCCTTGTGGTTCCTGACCCTCGGGTTTGGCTCGCGATGGCTGGCGCCCATGTTTGCATCGCCCGGCGCATGGCGGGTGCTGGACGGGGTGACTGCAGCCACCATGATGATTTTGGCGGGTGTGATGGTTCTAAGCTAAGAAGGACAAGTTCGTTCCGCAAAACGGTGACTTGGGCGATAGTGGGGGACTGACTGATCTGGAGTGATTCCCCCATGCGTTTCAAGACCCTTTTGCTGGCGGCCGCCCTGGCCACCGCCCTGCCGATGGCGGCACAGGCCAAGACCTTCCGCTGGTCCCGCTCGGTGGACATTTCCACCTGGGACATCCACACCCAGAACGTGGGCGTGAACAACACCATGCACGGCGCGGTGTACGACACACTGGTCGAATACAACAGCAAGACCTTCAAGCCCGAGCCCTCGCTTGCCACCGAGTGGAAACTCATCAAGCCCACCCAGCTGCGCCTGACCTTGCGCAAGGGTGTGAAGTTCAGCGACGGCAGCGAGTTCACGGCCGACGATGCCAAGTTCTCACTGGAACGGGCCAAGGCCAAAAGCTCCAACTTTGCCGTGTACACGCAGGGCATTGACCGGGTCGAGAAGATCGACGCCTACACCATCGACATCCACTCCGACCTGCCCAACCCGGTGCTGGTGAACCAGCTCACCGAGCTGCGCATTCTGAGCAAGGCCTGGGCCGAAAAGAACAAGTCGGTCGAGCCCAAGGACATCAAGACCAAGGACGAAACCTATGCCCACCGCAACGCGCTGGGCACCGGCCCCTACCAGCTCAAGCAATGGACGCCTGACCAGCGCGTGGTGCTGGAGCCCAACCCGAACTGGTGGGGCAAGGGCAAGTACCCCACCAACCTGACCGAGATCGTCTACACCCCCATCAAGGCCGACGCCACGCGCACGGCGGCGCTGCTGTCGGGTGAGATTGACTTTGTGATCGACCCCAGCCTGCAAGACCTGGCGCGCATCAAGCAGACGCCCACCCTGCAGGTGCTCGAAGGGCCGGAGTACCGCACCATCTTTCTGGGGTTGGACCAGTTCCGCGACGAGCTGCCTGGCTCGGACGTGAAGGGCAAGAACCCGCTCAAGGACCTGCGCGTGCGCAAGGCGCTGTACCAGGCCATCGATATCCAGTCCATCCAGCGCGTGGTGCTGCGTGGCCTGGCCCAGCCCACCGGCACACTCATCGCCAACCAGGTCAACGGCTGGACCAAGAAGGCCGACGTGCGCTGGCCCTACGACCCCAAGGCCGCACAGAAGCTGCTGGCCGACGCGGGCTACCCCAACGGCTTTGAAGTGGACTTTGCCTGCAGCGCGGGCCGCTACATCAACGACGAGCAGCTGTGCCAGGCCATCACCTCACACTGGGCCAAGGTGGGCGTGAAAGCCAAGCTGCGCTCGCTGCCGTTTGCCACCTACTTCCCGATGATCCAGCGCAACGAGGCGAGCATCTACCTGCTGGGCTGGGGCGTGCCCACGTTCGATGCGTTCTACAGCCTGCAGTCGCTGGTGCGCACAACGGGCGCGGGGGGCGATGGCAACTTCAACCTGGGCCGCTTCTCTGATCCGCAGATCGACGCCCTGGTCGAGCGTGTGAAGAAGGAAACCGACACCACAACACGCAACCAGCTGATCGAGCAGGCGCTGATCAAGGAGCACGAGCTGGTGTCGCACATCCCGCTGTACAACCAGGTGATTCCGTGGGCGGCGACGAAGAAGGTGGACATCATCCACCGTGCCGACAACCGCATCGACTGGCGCTATCTCAAGGTGAATTGATCACCTGCGCCCCGCAAAAAAGCCCCGGTGCTGCCAGAGCCCGGGGCTTTTTTTGCCGCTCGCGGCAGCCTTCAGCCCAGGGCGCGCTGCACGGCGGGGCGTTGCAGCATGCGCTGGGTGTGGGCGTGCACCTTGGGAAAGAGCGCAATGTCCACACCATCGCTTGCCAGCCAGCTGGCGATGGTGAACAGGTACCCGTCGGCCACGGTGTACTGCGCGCCCATGACCCAGGGGCCGTGTTCTACAGGGGGCAGATAGTGGGTTTCAATCAGGTTGAAGCAGTCGGTCATGTTCTGCGGCACCTTGCGCTGCATGGCGGCAATCGCTTCGGGCTCGTCGGCCCAGCGGCTGGCGCGGGGGCGGTGCGCATGGGCGATGTGCACCGTGGAGGCCAGGTAGCTGTGGAACTCCTGCAGGCGCGCAAAGCCGTGGGCATCGGCGGGCGCCAAGCGCGCCTCGGGGAAACTCTGCGCCACGTAGGCCAGCAGCGCGGGTGTTTCGGTCAGGGTACCGTGGGGCGTGGCCAGCGCGGGCACGCGGCCCTTGGGGTTGACGGCGAGGTATTCGGGCGTGCGCTGCTGGCCCGCTGCAAAGTCCACGCGCACCAGTTGGTACGGGGCGCCGGCCTCTTCCAAAGCAATGCGAACGGCCTGCGCGCAGGTGCTGGGGGTGTAGTAGAGCGTGAGAGTGGTCATGGTTGATGTGCTATGAAATAAATAGCTATTGGCGCTTGATAGATAAGCGCTAGCGGCCAATTTTCTTGAAATATTTCAGTACAGGCCTCGTGTGCGTGCCATCAGGCGGGTCAGGCCCAGCAGTGCATCGGTGTGGGGTGTGGCCGTAAGGGTGATCTGCCCCAGTTCGCGCACGGCGCCCACCAGCGCGTCGATCTCCATGGGTTTGCCGGCCTCCACGTCCTGCAGCATCGAGGTCTTGAATGCACCCAGCTTGCGCGTGACGGCGTGGCGGTCCTCGGGCTGCTGGTCAATCGGCAGGCCCAGCTTTTCGCCAATGGCCTTGGCCTCCAGCATCACTGCGCTGACAAAGCCGCGCACCAGGTCGTCGTCCAGGATGCGGTCGGTGGTGGCGCCCGTCAGGGCGCTGATCGGGTTCATGGTGAGGTTGCCCCAGAGCTTGAACCAGATGTCCTTCTGAATGCAGTCGGTCACCTCCACGTCGATGCCACCGCGCTGCAGCGTGTCGGCCAGGGTCTGCAGCCGCTCGCTGCGGCTGCCATCGGGCTCGCCCACGATGAGGCGGTTGCCAAAATGCTGGCGCACAAAACCAGGCGATTCCAGCGAGCAGCTGGTGTGCACCACGCTGCCCACGACGTTGCGCGCCGGGATGGCTTTGGCAATCACGCCGCCTGCATCCACCGACTGCAGGGCATGGCCCTGCGCCGCGCCGCCAAAACCGTCAAGGAACCACCACGGCACGCCATTCATGGCCGTGAGCACGATGGTGCCCGGCCCGATGAGCGGTGCCATGGCGCGCGCCACATCGGGCAGGCCCGGCGCCTTGACTGCGACCACCACCAGGTCCTGCACGCCCAGCGCCGCCGGGTCGTCGTGTGCGGTGACCGCCGCCTGTGCCAGCGTGCCATCGGCGCGCCGCATGCGCAGCCCGTCGGCCTGCAGGGCGCGCAGCGTGTCGCCCCGCGCCACCATGCTGACCGGGTTGCCCGCCTGGGCCAAAGCCATGGCAATCCAGCCACCGATGGCGCCCGCGCCGTAAATACATGCTTTCATGGTTGTAGAGCCTTTGTCTTCCAGGGAGTGTGGTTCTGAATGGTTGCGTTTGGCTTCGTGCGGGCTTCAGTAGCCTGCCGGGCGCGCTGATGTGCCCACGGCACCGGCGCGAAAACGCCCGAGCAAATCCTGGGCGGCACTGGCCAGCAGCATGGTATCCACCCCCACAGCCACAAACAGGGCACCCGCCGCCAGCCACTGGCGCGCCTGCGATTCGGTGGTGGCCAGAATGCCCGGCGCCTTGCCCGCGCGCAGGATGCGGGCGATGCCATCGTGGATGGCGGCCTGCACGTCGGGGTGCCCGGCATTGCCGGGGTGCCCCATGGAGGCTGACAGGTCGGCCGGGCCGATGAACACGCCGTCCACGCCCGGGGTGGCGGCAATCGCATCCAGATTCCCCATCGCTTCCACCGTTTCGGCCTGGACCAGCAGGCAGACCTGCTGGTTGGCCTCGTGCACATACCGGGGGTAGGCCTGCCAGCGCGACGAGCGGGCCAGGGCGCTGCCCATGCCGCGCACGCCTTCGGGCGCATAGCGCGTGGCGCGCACCAGCTGCTGCGCCTGCTCAGCGGTGTCCACCATGGGCACGAGCAGGGTTTGTGCGCCGATGTCCAGGTACTGTTTGATGAGTGCGGTATCGCCCACGGGCACGCGGGCAATGGGGTGGGGCGCCTGCGCGCCCGGGGGCAGGGCGCTGCTGGCGCTGGCAATGGCTTGCAGCTGGTGCAGGATGGAGCGCACATCGTTGGGCGCATGTTCGCCATCGACCAGCAGCCAGTCGTAGCCGGTGCCCGCGAGGATTTCTGCGCTGTAGGCGTCGGCCAGCCCTAGCCAGAGGCCGATTTGCGCTTGGCCCTGGGCCATGGCCTGTTTGAAGGGGTTGTTGGGTGTCTGCAATGTGAGCTCCATGCGGCGGTGCCAAGCCCGCCATCGTACGGGCTGTGGCCCGCGCGTGTTGGCACGGCCGCTATAGTCGGCTGCCCCCACCTCGGGGCTCCTTACCGATACCTGCCATGGCCAAAGAAAAAACGACGTTCACCTGCACCGAGTGCGGCGGCACCAGCCCGCGCTGGCTGGGCAAATGCCCGGCCTGCGGCGCCTGGAACACGCTGATCGAATCGGTGGCCGAGGCCGGGCCAGGCAAGAACCGCTACAGCGGATCGCAGTTTGCGGGCCTGGCCCAGGCGCAGGCGGTGATGCCCCTGTCGGCCATCGAGGCCAGCGATGTGGAGCGCACACCGAGTGGCATCGACGAACTGGACCGGGTGCTGGGCGGCGGCATTGTGGAAGGAGGCGTGGTGCTCATCGGCGGCGACCCGGGCATCGGCAAATCCACGCTGCTGCTGCAGGCGCTCGATGCCCTGCAGCGCGCCGGGCTGCCCACGCTGTATGTGACCGGCGAGGAAAGCGGCGCCCAGGTGGCGTTGCGCTCGCGCCGCCTGGGGCTGGACCACAGCCAGGTCAACGTGCTGGCCGAGATCCAGCTCGAGAAAATCCTGGCCACCATCGAGTCCATGCAGCCTGCGGTGGCCGTGATCGACTCCATCCAGACGGTGTATTCCGACCAGCTCACGTCCGCACCCGGCTCGGTGGCCCAGGTGCGCGAATGTGCGGCGCACCTCACACGTTGCGCCAAGTCTTCGGGCGTGGCCATCGTGCTGGTGGGGCATGTGACGAAGGAAGGCGCCCTGGCCGGGCCGCGCGTGCTGGAGCACATGGTGGACACGGTGCTGTACTTCGAGGGCGACACGCACAGCCAGTTCCGACTGGTGCGGGCCATCAAGAACCGCTTTGGCGCGGTCAACGAGATCGGCGTATTCGCCATGACCGAGAAGGGCCTCAAGGGCGTGAGCAACCCCAGCGCCATCTTCCTGAGCCAGCACAGCGAGCCCGTGCCGGGCAGCTGCGTGATGGTCACCCTGGAAGGCACTCGCCCGCTGCTGGTGGAGATCCAGGCCCTGGTGGACAGCGGCGGCCCCAGCCCGCGGCGCCTGTCGGTGGGCCTGGACAAGGACCGCCTGGCCATGCTGCTGGCCGTGCTGCACCGCCACGCGGGGGTGGCGTGTATGGACCAGGATGTGTTTGTGAATGCGGTGGGGGGCGTGCGCATCAGCGAGCCAGCGGCCGACCTGGCGGTGATGTTGTCCATTACCTCCAGCCTGCGGGGCAAGGCGCTGCCGCGGGGTTTCCTGGCCTTTGGCGAAGTGGGCCTGGCCGGCGAGGTGCGGCCCGCACCGCGCGGGCAGGAGCGCCTGAAGGAAGCCGCCAAGCTGGGCTTCAGCGTGGCCGTGGTGCCCAAGGCCAACGCGCCCAAGAAGCCCATCGAAGGTCTCACCATCCACGCCGTAGAGCGGGTGGAAGAGGCCATGAACGTGGTGCGGGGGCTGTAAGCAATCCCCACAGCGTGGTGTGTGCTCCGCCGTAAGACAATCGACCCATGAATTTGCGCAATATCTTGGTGCCCCTGGGCGCCGTGGGCCTGATCGGGTTTGGTTTCTACGCCTATGGCTGGGCCGGTGTGGCCGCCGTGGGCGGAGGGCTGGTCATGTGGGCCCTGCTGCATTTCACGCGGCTGGTGAATGTGATGAAGAAGGCCGCCAAGCGCCCCATCGGCTATGTGGGCAGCGCGGTCATGCTCAATGCGCGACTGGCCGAGGGCGTGAACCTGATGCATGTGGTGGCAATGACGCAGGCGCTGGGCGAGCTGCTGTCGCCAGAGGGCGCCGACCCCGAGATGTACCGCTGGACGGACGGCACCCAGTCGCACGTGACCTGTGAGTTCCGTCACGGCAAATTGGTGAAATGGACGCTGGTGCGGCCCGATACCAGTGCACCCGCCACACCGCAGGACTAGCCGCCGAAGGAGGCACTGGCGCAGCCGGGCCTGGAATGTCTGTGTGCCGTGGGGCGCCACAATCGCCGTCGGCGGGGTGCGATTTGCTGCACTGCACCCTTTTGCACGGATTCCGTGCATGCGGCGGCCCCGTAAAATCCCTGTTTTGCGACCCACAGCAACCAAAGGATTCCCATGAGCCCCGTAGTTCCCTCGATGGCCGACCGTGACGGCAAGATCTGGATGGACGGCCAGATGGTCGACTGGCGCGACGCCAAGATCCATGTGCTGACCCACACCCTGCACTACGGCTGCGGCGCCTTCGAAGGCGTGCGCGCCTACAACACGGCGGACGGCACGGCGATCTTCCGCCTTGAAGAACACACCGAACGCCTGTTCAACAGCGCCAAGATCCTGCGCATGAAGATCCCGTTCACCAAGGAAGAGGTGAACGAGGCCCAAAAGGCCGTGGTGCGCGAGAACAAGCTCGAATCGTGCTATCTGCGCCCATTGACCTGGATCGGCTCGCAAAAGCTGGGCGTTTCCCCCAAGGGCAACCAGATCCACCTGATGGTGGCCGCCTGGGCCTGGGGAGCCTATCTGGGTGAAGAGGGCATGAAGCGCGGCATCCGCGTCAAGACCAGCAGCTACACCCGCCACCACGTCAACATCACCATGACGCAGGCCAAGGCGGTGAGCAACTACACCAACTCCATCCTGGCCAACATGGAAGCGCTGGACGACGGCTACGACGAAGCCCTGCTGCTCGACAGCTCGGGTTTTGTGTCCGAAGGCGCCGGCGAAAACATCTTTGTCATCAAGAATGGCGTGATCTACACGCCCGACCTCTCGGCCGGCGCCCTGAACGGCATCACCCGCAACACCGTGTTCCACATTGCCAAGGACCTGGGCCTGGAAATTGTGCAAAAGCGCATCACGCGCGACGAGGTGTACATCGCCGATGAGGCCTTCTTCACCGGCACGGCGGCCGAAGTGACGCCGATTCGCGAACTCGACCGCATCGAACTGGGTAAAGAGGGCTATGTGGGCTCGCGCGGCCCGATCACCGAAAAAATCCAGAGCGCCTTCTTCGACATCGTGGGTGGCCGCAATCCGAAATACGCCCACTGGCTCGCGAAAGTCTGACCAACCCCCTGAGCGGCCGCGCCGCATCCCCTTTCTTTCGGCTTTGCCGGGCAGGGGGACGGCGCAACCGCTACAGGGCGGCCCTTGCGCTGCGTCTGCGGGCGTGTGCCGCACCGATTTCAGCATCGCCCCCCGCGCGATGCACTATGGAGAACTGATACCTATGTCGCAAGCTGCCGTTGAATTGCTGGCCAAAGACCTGAACGCCCAGGGTGGTGTTTTCTGCCCGAGCCCCAAGGCCGAGATGAAGCTGTGGAACAGCCACCCCAAGGTCTACCTGGATGTGGCCCGCACGGGCGAAGCCAAGTGCCCGTATTGCGGGACGGTGTACCGCCTGAAGGCGGGCGAACACGTACACGCTGGCCACTGATTGATGCCAGTTGCAACCGGCGGCGCATCGGTGTCGCCCACGTTGACCGTTGCGGTGCTGACCCACAACGAGGCACACCGCGTTGAAGCCTGCCTGAAGAGCGCCGCGTTTGCCGACCAGTTGCTGGTGGTGGACAGTGGCAGCACGGACGACACGGTGGCCATCGCCACGCGCCTGGGCGCCGAGGTCCATAGCCACCCCGACTGGCAGGGTTTTGCTGTGCAGCGCAACCGGTTGCTGGCGCATGCACGTGGCGACTATGTGTTCTTCCTGGATGCCGACGAAGTGATGACGCCTGCGTTTGCCCAGGAGCTGCAAGCCATCGTCCGCTCGGGCGAGCAGGCGGTGTGGACCATTCGCTGGCGCATGGTGGCTTATGGGCACGAGCTCACGTATTTCCGCTCCCAATCTCAGATCGAACGCCTGTTTGTGCGCGCGCTCGTCCGGGAATTTACCGGCGTGGTGCACGAGCAGGCCCAGCTGCATGCCTTGCCCGGCGGCGCAGAAGTGCCGCGTCGCCTCATCAAGGCGCGGCTGCTGCACTACTCCCGCACCACGGTGCGCGGCAGCCTGGAAAAGCTCACCCAGTACGTGATGCTGGGTGCCGCCAAGCGTGCCGAGAAGGGCCAGCGCGGCGGGGTGCTGCGCGGCCTGGCGTCGGGGTTGTCGATGTTTCTGCGGCTGTATGTGTTTCGCCTGGGCTTTCTGTGTGGTGGTGCGGGATTCCTGTACTGCCTGTTTGTGGCGCTGGAGGGTTTCTTTCGTTATGCCGCCCTGCACTACGACCGCGACAGCCTGACGGGGCGGGTGATTCGGTGATGACGTCTCAGCAGGACACCCGGCGCTGGTTTTCTCGCAGCGCCAGTGTGGGTGCGTTCATGGTTCCGGGGCTGGCGCTGTGGCTGCCCTCGGGCTATTCCTACGGTGCCGTCCTGCTGCTGCTGGCCACCCTGGCCAGTGCGCCGCTGTGGTTGCGCCGCCCGGCACCGCGTGCCGCCTGGTGGCTGACGGCGGCTTTTTCATGCATGGCCGCGCTGTGGATGCTGGATGTGGGCGCCACCTGGGGCTGGGGCAGCATGGACCGCCCGATCAAATACCTGCTCGCCTTGCCCTGCATCTTCTTTTTGATGACGTTCGAGCCCCGCGCCGCCTGGCTGTGGATGGGCGTGGCGGTGGGCGCGGTGGGCAGTGGGTTGGTAGCGCTGTACCAGACCTACGTGATGGCATTGCCCCGCGCGAGTGGTTTTACCAATGCGATCCAGTATGGCAACCTGAGCATGCTGTTGGCCGTCATGAGTGGCCTGCTGCTGGTGGTGCAGTGGAAGCGCTGGCTGCTGTGGCAGCGCCTGCTGCTGGCCAGTGCCATCCTGCTGGGCGCCACAGGGTCGGTGCTGTCCCAGTCGCGTGGGGGCTGGCTGGCCCTGGTGCTGCTGCTGCCGGTCAGCGCGTGGCTGCTGGTGCGCACCACGGGGCAGCGCCGCGTGTACTGGGGCCTGTGTGCGCTGGCGCTGGCCGCAGCTGCGCTGTCGCAGGTGCCCGCAGTGGAGCAGCGGGTGGACGAGGCGCGCCAGGAAGTGCAGACCTACCAGAACCACGGCGATGGCCGCAGCTCGGTGGGCCAGCGGCTGGCGCACTGGCGCCTGGCATGGCAGATGGGCTGGGACCGGCCCTTCACTGGCTGGGGCCGGGCAGGGTATACCGAGGAAAAGGCACGGCGCGTGGCGGCCGGGCTGGCGCACCCGGTGGTGCTTGAATTTGGCCATGCGCACAACGAAATCCTGGACCTGTTTGCCAAGCGGGGGCTGCCCGGTGTGCTGCTGCTGATGGCTTTCTACGGCATACCGCTGGCGATGTTCTGGCCCACGGCCTGGCGCATCCGCGATGGGTCTGGAAAGATGGACAAGGAGTCGCTTTCATTGTGCCTGGTGGGTGTGATGGTTCCCCTGTCGTACATCGGCTTCGGTCTCACGCAGGTCTTCCTGGCCCACAACAGCGGCAACATGTTCTACCTCTTCATGTGCCCCCTGGTGCTGGCAGCCCTGCATGAGCGGCGCACGCGCATGGGCTGTCCCCGCCCACTGTGAAATGAAGCACCCTCTGAGTCGCTTCGCGCCTTCCCCCTCTCACGCTGCGCGGGAGGAGGACGCCACCGGTGGCCTGGCAAAGCCAGTGCCACGGTGGCACTGGCTTGCGCCGCGCCAGTTTCAACCGTTGCGGCCGGTGCCCAGCGCCATGGACTCCTGAGACGAGAGGCATTCTTCATGCATATCCTGCTGGTCAACAACTCTCCCATCCCGGTCTACGGCTATGGCGGTACCGAACGCGTGATCTGGGACCTGGGCAAGACCCTGGTCCAGCAAGGCCACCGGGTGAGCTACCTGGTGCCCGAGGGCTCGACCTGCGACTTCGGCGACGTGCTGCCCATCCGCCCCGACGAGCCGTGGGAGGGGCAGATCCCGAAGGGCGTGGACATCACGCATTTCCAGTTCAACCCCCGCACCGAGCTGGCCAAGCCGTACCTGGTGACCGAGCACGGCAACGCGCGCAAGCCTAAGCCGCTGCCGCTGAACACCGTGTTCCTCTCGCGCGACCACGCTGCGCGGTACGGCTCTACCGAGTTCGTCTACAACGGCCTGGACTGGAGCGGCTACGGCCCGGTGGACTTTGGCCTGCCGCGTCCGCGCTACCACTTCCTGGGCAAGGCGGCCTGGGGTGTGAAGAACGTGCGCGGCGCGATCAAGGTGGCACTGCGCGCGGGTGTGGAGCTCGATGTGCTGGGCGGCACGCGCATCAACTTCAAGCGGGGCTTTCGCTGGACGCTGTCGCGCAAGATTCATTTCCACGGCATGGTGGGCGGCACGCAGAAGACCGGGCTGCTCAACGCATCGCGCGGGCTCATCTTTCCGGTGCGCTGGCACGAGCCCTTCGGCCTGGCGGTGATCGAGAGCCTGTACTTCGGGTGCCCGGTGTTCTCCACGCCGTACGGCGCGCTGCCCGAGCTGGTGCCGCTGCACTGCGGCGTGCTGTCGGCCGAGGCGAACGTGCTGGCCGAGGCGGTGCGCAACAACCGCTTCGACGCCCGGGCCTGCCACCAGCACGTGGTCGACCACTTTGGCGCCGAGCGCATGGCGCGCAATTACCTGCGGATGTACGAGCGCGTGCTGGCCGGTGAAAAGATCAACGCCCAGCCCCCTGTCATCCTGGGGCCTGCACGCGAACTGCCCTGGAGGCAGTGAAGCCCCCTGAGGCGCTGCGCGCCTTCCCCCGGAGGGGGACGCACCCAGTGGCCCGGCAAAGCCGGTTCCGCGGGTGCACTGGCGTTAGGGGCGCGCCGGTATTGGGGGCTCGCTTGGAAACAAAAATGGCAGATACCGCTTGTCTATCAAGCGGTATCTGCTATCAATCGAATAGCTTTACTGTGCGGTGAGTTGTGCCGCCATTCCGGCCAGCGTAGCCCGCCATTCCGCTTCCAGTGCGGCCACCAGCGCTGCGGCGGGCATGGGGCGCACCCCGGCCACACCCTGGCCGGCCCACAGCGAGAGGTGGTCGGCGCGGCCTGCCTCGGCGCTGGCGCGGCGCAGGGCACCGGTGAGGGCGTTCTGCACGGGGTAGGCCGGCACGTCGGTCTCGTGGGCGTGCAGCTTCTGCAGCATGGGGTTGACGATGCCGCGCGCCGGGCGGCCCGAGAAGATGCGGGTGGTGCGCGTGTCGGTGGCGATGGCGTTCACCATGGCGTCGCGGTAGGCGCGGCCGATGCCGGACTCGTCGCAGGCGAGGAAGGCGGTGCCCATCTGTACCGCCTCGGCCCCCAGCGCCTGCGCCGCGGCGATGCCGCGGCCATCCATGATGCTGCCGGCCGCGATCACGGGCACGCCGCGGGGGCGCAGCGCATCGACGCACTGCGGCACCAGCGCCATCACGCCCACCATCGATGCGGCGAAGTCGGCCTGCGAGGGCGCTCCTGCACGCACGGCGGAGTCCGCGGGCGCCAGCCCTTCGGCCTGCGCGCGGCCCGTGGGCAAAAAGGTGCCGCGGTGGCCGCCGGCTTCCATGCCCGATGCGCAGACCGCGTCGGCCCCCACGTCGGCCCAGGCCAGCGCTTCGGCGACCGTCGTGGCGGTGCCGATCACGTAGCAGCCTGCGCTGTGCAGGCGCTCGACCTGCGCGGCCGTGAGGATGCCGAAGGTGAAGCTGGCCACCGCGGGCCGTGCCTCGACCATCGCATCGAACTGCGCATGGAAGTCCTCGCACCAGCGCGCAGGCACGGCGGCCTGCAGGCCGAACTCGGCGTACAGCGGCGCCACGCGCGCCAGTGCCTGGTCGACGGTGGCGGCATCGGGCGCGGGTGTGTCCTGCACGAAGAGGTTGAGGCCGAAGGGCCGATCCGTGCGGCGGCGCACCTCGGCGGCGGCCTCGGCCATGGCCGCCGGCGAGCGCATGCCGCAGCCCAGTGTGCCCAGCCCGCCCGCCGCGGACACGGCCGCTGCCAGGGCCGGCGTGTCGGCGCCGGTCATGGGCCCCTGCACGATGGGCAGGCGAAGGGAGAGGGCGGTGCGCAGGCTGCGGTCGGGCATGGTGACGTTCCGTGAAAGAAAGAAGGAAATAAAGGAGGAAACGAGCTGAAGGCGGTCACTCGACCAGCACCTGCTGCAGCGCATCGAGCGCGGCCGAGCGGTAGCCCTGGCGCCAGGCCAGCAAGGTGGTGATGGTGGTGATCGGCTGCTGGCTCAGCAATGCCGCGTGGGGCGAGATGCTGAGCACCGAGCGCGGCACGATGCCCGCGCAGCCGCCGCCCGCCACACTGGCCAGGATGGCGTGGTACGAGCCCAGCTCCAGCAACTGCATCGGCTGCCGCCGCGGCGCAAACCACTCCTGCGCGATGCGGCGGTAGGTGCAGCCGGGCTCGAACACCGCCAGCGTGCCGGGCTGCACCTGGTCGGGGCCGGCGGCGGGCGGGTGTCCGGCGGGCAGGACCAGCAGCAGCTCTTCAGTGAACACCGGCCGGGTTTCCAGGGCCGGGTCTGCGGGCTGGCCTGGCGGCCAGGCCACCAGCACCGCGTCGAGCGCGTGCGCGCGCAGGCGCTCCACCAGCACGCGGGTCGCGGCGGTCGTCAGCTCCAGCGCCACGCCGGGCCATCGGCTGTGCAGCCGCGCCAGCGGCGCGGGCAGGCGGCTGGCGGCCGTGCTTTCCATCGACCCCAGGCGCAGGCGCCCGGCGGGCGGGCCGGGTTGCAGCGCCTGCCGCGCCTCCTCGGCCAGCGCGAGCAGCCGGTCGGCATAGCCCAGCAGCACCTGGCCCTCGGGCGTGAGCGCCATGCGCTTGCCCTCGCGCAGGAAGAGCGGCGTGCCCAGGTCGGCCTCCAGCTGGCGCACCCGCGTCGTCACGTTGGACTGCACACGCGACAGCCGCTCGGCCGCGCGCGTGACGCTGCCCTCTGCCGCCACGGTGCGGAAGATGTCGAGGGTGGCGAGGTCCAGAAGGGGCGGGGCTTTGTCCATCTTTAAAAAGTATGAATCACAAAAATTCAATCTCTTGTTAAGATGATAAACACCCTCCACCGCCGTGGCAACCCTCCACCACCCTGCACCGTGACCCAGGCGTCTTTTTCTCCCTCCGCCGATCATCCGCACACCGACGGCGCCGCAGCGCTGCGCGTGGCCCTGGCCGGCATGGCCGCACTGGCCGCGGCCATGGGCATCGGCCGCTTCGCCTTCACCCCGCTCTTGCCCATGATGCTGCACGACGGCGTGGTGGACATCGCCGCCGGCAGCTGGCTGGCCACGGCCAACTACGCCGGCTACCTGGCGGGGGCGCTCTTGTACATGGCGTTGCCCTGGCTGGGCCGGCGCGTGGGCGCGGTGCCCGGCAATGCGGCCCTAGTGCGTGGCGGGCTGGTTGCCACGGTGCTGCTCACAGGGCTGCTGGCCCTGCCGTGGCCGGTGTCTTGGCCGCTGCTGCGCCTGCTGGCGGGCGTGGCCAGCGCGCTGGTTTTTCTGGGCACGGCCAACTGGTGCATGGGGCGGTTGGCGCACCTGGGGCGCCCGGCCTGGGGTGGGTTGATCTTCTGCGGGCCGGGGCTGGGTATTGTCATCACCGGTTTGCTGACCAGCGCCATGGTGGCGGCGGGCTGGAGCGCTGCCACGGGCTGGGCGGCCTTTGCGGTGCTGGCGGCGGTGCTGTGCACGGGTGCATGGCGCGTCTTTCACGATGGCGATGCGTCAGCCACCGGTACATCCGGCGCCGCCGCCACCGGGTTGTCCATGCCCCCACCGCGCCCTGCAGCCGAGCGGTCGCTGCTGGCCGCCGCGTATGGCCTTGCCGGCCTGGGCTACATCGTCACCGCCACGTTCCTGCCGGTCATCGCGCGCGCCGCCTTGCCAGCGGGGTCGGTGTGGCCTGATCTGTTCTGGCCGATCTTTGGTGCGGGCGTGGCGCTGGGCGCGCTGCTCTCCACGCGCATCAGCCCCGGGCGGGACCGGCGCCTGCTGCTGGCCGTGGCCTATGTGCTGCAGGCCGGCGGTGTGGCACTGGGCGTGTTGTGGCCCGGGCCTGCGGGCTTTGCGCTCGGCAGTCTGCTCCTGGGCCTGCCCTTCACAGCCATCACGTTCTTTGCGCTGCAGGAGGCCCGCCACCAGTGGCCGCAAGCGGGCGCAGGTTTCACGGGCTTGATGACCGCGCTGTATGGCATCGGCCAGATCGTGGGGCCGCCCATGGCGGCTGCGCTGCTGGCGCGCGCGGGCTCTCAGGCGCAGGGGTTCGATTGGGCGCTCGCCGTGGCGGGCTCGATGCTGGTGATGGGGGCGGTGATTTATGGCTTCATGGCGTGGCGCTGGCGCCAGCCGTGCTGACCGGCAACCGCAGCACGAAGCAGGCGCCGCCGCCCTCGCGGTCTTCGCAGTGCACGGTGCCGTTGTGGCGCCCCGCAATGGACCGCACCAGTGCCAGCCCCAGGCCCACGCCCCCGGCGCGTTCGCTGGCGCCGGGCAGCCGATAGAAGGGCTCGAAGATGCGTTCGCGGTGGGTCACAGGCACGCCCGGCCCCCGGTCGCTCACGCGCACTTCGGCATGGCCCTGGCGGCGGAGCACCGCCACGGTGATGTCACCCGTGCTGTAGCGGCGTGCATTCTCCAGCAGGTTGCGGATGGCGCGGCGCAGCAGCTTGGAGACGCCGCGCACATCCACTGAATCCGAACTCACATCCAGGTCGGCATCCACGCGCGCGCATTCCTCGGCGGCCAGGCCAATCAGGTCGACCAGCTCCACGGTGCCCACATCGGCCTCGCGCGCATCCAGGCGGCTGGCCAGCAGGATTTCGTCCACCAGCTGGTCCAGCTCGGCGATGTTGCGCAGGATCTCCTCACGGAAGGCGGGCGAGGGCTGCTGCCCACCCATCAGCTCCATGCCCATGCGGATGCGGGTGAGCGGCGAGCGCAGTTCGTGCGAGGCGTTGGCCAGCAGGGATTTGTGCGACTTGACCAGCGTTTCCACGCGCGCCGCGGCGGCGTTGAACTGGCGCGCGAGGTCGGCCACCTCGTCCTGCCCCTGCTCGGGCACACGCACCGACAAGTCGCCCTCGCCAAACTTCTGCACGCTGCGCTGCAGCGCTTCCAGCCGCAGCGTGAGGCGCCGGATGATGGGGTACACGCCCACGGCCACGGCCAGGCCCACGATGCCTAGGAGCCACAGGAAGCCAAACGGCGGGCGGGTCCAGAACGCGGCGTCGCCCTGGTTGGGGCCCCCGCCTCCCGGCCGGCCGCCGCCTCGGTCACCCCGGGGCTGGCGGGGCGCCATCTGGAGCGTGAAGGACTGGCCCGTGTCGGACTCAATATGGAACTCGGCCCCTTCGCCGGGTTCCGTGGGCTGGCGTGTGGCCAGGCCCTTCAGCACCAGGTTGCCCGTGGGGTCGCGCAGCACCATCTCGCGCGAGGGCGGCACAAACGGCTGCGTGGTCTGTGCCTTCTGCTCCTCGGCCATGCGCCAGGCCCAGCCTACGGTCAGCGTGAGCACCGCGATGCCGCCGACCACGGCGAGCCAGATGCGCAGGTACAGGCGGCGGGAAAAGGGGGTGGAGAGGGACATTCAGCAAAGCGGGGGTGCGCGCCGTGGCAAGGCCGCGCTCCACCGGTCAGTCTTGTTGTTTCGCGAATACATAGCCCACGCCGCGCACGGTGAGGATGCGGCGCGGGTTCTTGGCGTCGGCCTCGATGGCGGCACGGATGCGGCCCATGTGCACGTCGATGGAGCGGTCAAACGCCTCCAGCTCGCGGCCGCGCACGGCCTCCATGATCTGGTCGCGCGTGAGCACGCGGCCCGCGCGCTCGGCGAGCGCCACGAGCAAATCGAATTGGTAGGAGGTGAGGTCGGCCAGCTCGCCTGCCACGGTCACGGTGCGAGCGTCGCGGTCGATCTCCAGTGTGCCGAAGCGCAGCACCTGCGTGGCCGCCGCCGCGTTGCCGCCATCGGTGCGGCGGCGCAGGATGGCGCGGATGCGGGCCAGCAGCTCGCGGGGTTCAAAAGGCTTAGGCAGATAGTCGTCGGCGCCCAGCTCCAGGCCAATGATGCGGTCCATGGGGTCGCCCTTGGCGGTGAGCATGAGCACCGGCACCTGGGCCGCGTTGCCTTGCAGCGAGCGGATGCGACGGCACACTTCCAGGCCGTCCATGTCGGGCAGCATGAGATCGAGGATCACCAGGTCGGGCAGTGGCCCGGCATCGGGCCCCTGCAGCTGCGCCAGGCCACTTTTGCCGTCCGCACGGTGCGTGACCTGCAGGCCCGACTGGCCCAGGTACTCGCCCACCATCTGTGCGAGGCGGGCGTCGTCTTCGATCATCAGCAGTTGGGAGCTCATGGGGGCAGTGTAGTGGGGGGTGCCTCTCATGGTGGCGACGGGCCGTCACGCGGTTTTATCGGCCAGGTAAAGCTTCCGTAAAGCACATCCCGGCGTGCCGTGCTTGGACGGGAGCCAACGGTCAATGGAGCGCAATAAAAAAAGCTCCCCTGGGGGAGCGTGAAAACGTGCCCTTGGCAGCACGGGTTGGATGCAGTCCGGTGGTAAGCCCCGCTGGATGCACATGACCTCCAGGCTTTGGCGCCCAAGTGCCTCGCAGAAGGTGTTGTGCATGTGGTTTCGCCGATGACCATCGTGCCGCTCCACGCCACCTTTGCATCTGGAGCAGGTGTGCCGGGACGGCCTTTGATGGATGAAGCACCACTGCGGGTCACGGCCGTTGGCGACAAGGCTCCGCCAGGCGTGCCCTTGGTCACCCGTTGATCTGACTTTCTCCAAACCACGAAATGTGCGCATGCCATGAACATGGGAGCTGCGGCTTCTTGTGCGTCCCCTGCTTTGCCTCTACGCTTAAGCGCATGAAAATCGTCTTCACCTCCTACATGGACGCGGCGAACCCCCTGGATTCAATGCGTAGGCCGCAGGTCAGGGATGTGCGGCAAGAGGGCGCTGAAATGGCGGTGAATGGGGCTTTGCAGCCAGAGACCAAGGCTCGGGCCCCTGCATGAAATCCTCCGAGCACCGCTCCGCCGTGCAAGACCTGGGCATTTCCGTCGCTATCGTGGAAGACGACCCGCGCACCCGTGAGCGCTTTGCACGGGCGCTCGCGCGTGCAAAGCGCCTGTGTCTGGCCTATGCCGCGGCCACAGTGAGCGAGATGGTCGCCTGGTTGCGCGAGAACAGTGTGGATGTGCTCCTGGTGGATCTCGGTCTGCCGGATGGATCGGGTCTGGAAGTGATCCGCCAGTGCCAGAAATTGTCTCCAGGTACCGAGATCATGGTCATCACCATGTTTGGCGACGAGGCGAACATGATGCGCGCTTTCGAGGCGGGCGCACGCGGCTACCTGCTCAAGGATGGCACCGAAGACGATCTGGCGGAACATGTGCTGAGCCTCAACGCAGGGGGTTCCCCGATGACGCCCATCATTGCGCGTCAGCTGCTGGCCCGGCTGTCCCCTGTGCCCTTGCCACAGGGGCCATTGCCAGTCGCCGAAACCTTGACGGTGCGCGAGAGGGAAATTCTGGCCAAACTCGCACGCGGATTTACCTATGCCGAAGCCGCAGAGATCCTTGGCATCGCGCCGTCCACCGTCCAATCCCATGTCAAGAATATCTACAACAAATTGGCCGTTCACTCAAAGACGGAAGCGATTTTTGAGGCACGACAGCTGGGGCTGTTGTAGCAAGCTCCCGTGCTTGGGGCGTGCGTGGGCATGGCGTGTGGTGGTGGCTTTGTCGATGCTTCTGTGCAGCGCGGTGCAGGCGCAGGTGGGTGCGGACACGATTGACATTGCGCAGGCGTACCTGGAGCCGGAGGGGGCTCCGGCCTGGTCAGGACAGGTGAAACTTCCTCATCTTTGGGACAAGGCCTATCCAGGGCTGGCAGGGCGCGCCCGCTACCAGCTCGTCCTGCCCCCGGTCGCCCCGGACGGCGTGCTGCGGGGTCTTTATTTCCCTCGTGTGGGAAACCAGGTGGAAATATATGTGGGGGGGGATCTGATAGCGCATCGCGGCGTTCTCGGAGACAGCCGCAACGATGCAACCAAGGCGCCGCTGTGGGTGCCTGTACCTACAAGCCTCCTTTCCAGCACCGCTTCCACGGCGCTGGAGGTGCGTGTGGCGGTGCAACCCGTACGTTGGGGAGGGTTGGCCGCGCCACGTTTCGGGCCAGAGGCCACGTTGCTGCCGCAATACCGCGAGCGCTATATCTGGCGGCAGTGGGGCGCGGTGGCCGTGGTGTTTGCGCTGGCACTCACGGGCGTGGTTGCCGGGGGGCTGTGGCACCTGAATCGCGAGCCTGTGTATGGCTATTTTGCGCTTTGCGCGCCGTTCGGGATGCTGCGGTATGGCGATCGGCTGTGGGAGACATCCCCCCTGGGGTGGCCGCTATGGGGCGGCATCGTGGCTTTCTCGTTGACGGTTCACATGCTGTTGTTGGTGCGCTTCGCCTTGGCGCTGGTGGGCCGGGACGGTGTGGGGGCCAGGCGGGGCTTTTGGATGCTGCTGGCCGCCGAGGCGTCACTGGTCGTGGGGGGCTTTGGGTTTGGGCAGCCCTGGTGCTGGACTGCCGCCCTGGCACTGCTGTTTGTGCCTGCATTCTGGGCGTATGCCGTTGCGGCACGAGAGGCGCTGGTGGCCCGGCAGCCAGAAGCCATCGCGTTGTGTCTTGCCAGCTTTATTCCCATCGGCGCAGGACTTTACGATTTCCTGGAAATTCGGGTGTCCACAGAAAGTGTGGGCCGTTCTTCTTATCTGCCACTGGCCACCATGCTGTTCGTGCTGCTCATGGGATGGCTCATCCTGAACCGCTACGCCCGGCAGGTGCGTGCCTACCAGGGCTTGAGCAATTCGCTGGACGAGAAGGTTCGCCAGCGCGAGCAGGAGCTGCAGGTCAGCTACGCCCTGTTGCAGCAGGAGCACGCCCAGCATGCCGCGCTCCTGGAGCGCCAGCGCATCATGCGCGACATTCACGACGGCGTGGGTTCGCAACTGGTGGGGTTGCTCAGCCTCATTGGCAAAGGCCGCACCAACGCCCAGCTGCGCGAGCACGCGAATGCTGCGCTGGATGAACTGCGCATGGCCGTGGATGCCATCCAGCCGGTGGGTGGTGATCTGGCTACGGTACTGGCCACGCTGCGCTACCGGATGCAACCGCGCCTGGCGGCCACAGGCATCCAGGTGGATTGGCAGGTGGAGGAGCTCCCCGCCCTAGAAAGTCTCACGCCGCACATGGTGCTGCAGATCCAACGCCTCCTGCTGGAGGCATTCACCAACGTGCTGCGGCACGCGCAGGCCAGCACCGTGCGGGTGAGTGCCCGCCATCAGGATGGGCCGGGCCAGCCGCCGCATCTGGTGCTGGAGATTGCCGACAACGGAGTCGGCATGGAGCGTTCGGCCCAGCTTGGAGGGCAGGGGCTGGCCAACATGCGGGCCAGGGCGCAGGCCATTGGCGCGCAGCTGGAGATCACGGCTGCGCCGGGTCAGGGGACCTGTGTGCGGGTGGCGTTGCCGATGGCGCCCGAACCCGTGCAGCCAGCCATACCAGCACCAGCACCGGCAGCCCCAGCATCGCGGTGGCCGTGAAGAAGTGCGCGTAGCCGAAGGCATTCACATAGTCGCCCGAGAAGCCCGCTACAAATTTGGGCAGCAGCAGCATCATCGAGCTGAACAGTGCGTACTGCGTGGCCGAGTAGCTCACGTTGGTGAGGCTCGACAGGTAGGCGATGAACGCGGCCGAGGCAATCCCGCTGGCCAGGTTGTCGGCCGAGACCACGGCGATCAGCGCGGTCACGTCGTGCCCGTGGCCCGCCAGCCAGGCGAACAGCAGGTTGCTGGCGGCGCTCAGGATGGCGCCCAGCATCAGGATGCGCATCACGCCAAAACGCATCGACAGCACGCCGCCCACAAAGGCACCGGCCAGCGTCATGATCACGCCGTACACCTTGGTGACGGCCGCCACCTCGTCCTTGGTGAAGCCCATGTCCACATAGAACGGGTTGGCCATGATGCCCATCACCACATCGCTGATGCGGTACACGGCAATGAGCGCCAGGATCAGCAAGGCATGTTTGCCATAGCGCTGGATAAAGTCCTTGAAGGGGTTGAATACCGCAATTTCCAGCCAAGCCAAGGACGGGCGCAGCGCCGCCGGCGCGGGTACCCGAACGTCCTTGCGAGCAAGAGAGCGCAGCCAATACCCGAGCACAAGCAGGGCCAAGCCGGTGCTGGCAATGCCCGCGAAGGCCGCGAGCCACCCGGGCGGTGAAAACGAATGCACCAGCAACATGGGCAGATTTCCAAGCCTGATCGCCACAGCCACCATAGGCACCACCAACAGTGCCCAGAGCGGCACGCCCTTCAGCGCCAGCCGGGTGATGGCCTGGCTCAACTCCAGCCGCTCATCAGCGGGGGCCCGCGGCGCAGGCTCGCGCGAGAACAGCACGGTGATCACGCCCACCGCCATTGACGCCGCCATGGCCAGGTAGGCCGCCTGCCAGGCGCCGTTCTGGTACGCGGCCGCGCCTTGCGCTACCAGCTGCCCCACCGCAGGGGCCACTTCGGAGCGCGCCGCAATCCACAACACGCCCGCACCGGCCCAGATCATGGCCAGGCGGTAGCCTGTCTGGTACGAGGCTGCCAGCGCGGCCTGGTGATTGGCGTCGGCAGATTCGATGCGAAACGCATCCAACGCAATGTCCTGCGTGGCTGAGCCAAACGCCACCGCGAGCGCGCACCACACGATGGGTCCCAGCGTCTGGCGCGGGTCGGCCAGCGCCATGCCGATGAGCCCGCCTACGATGAGTGCCTGCGACAGCAGCAGCCAGCTGCGGCGGCGCCCCAGCGCCTGGGTGAGCAGCGGGATCGGCATGCGGTCCACCAGCGGCGCCCACACCCACTTGAAGCCGTAGGCCAGGCCCACCCAGCTCAGATACCCAATGGTGCTGCGGTCAATGCCCGCTTCGCGCAGGCGAAAGCTCAGCGTGCCCAGCACCAGCAGCAATGGCAGCCCGGCGGAGAACCCGAGCGTGAGCATGCGCAGGCTGGCGGGCTCCAGGTACACGCGCAGCGTCTGCAGCCAGGGCGTGCGCGGGGGCTTGTCCGGGGCGGTGCTGGGTGCGAGGCTGGGGCGGGAAGATGTGGAGGTGTCTGACATGGGCGAGCGTGGGTTTTGTCTATCATCGCCGACACACCCTTGTAGCCAGTCTGTCGGCCTCCATCTGCGCGGCAGACTCTGGTGTGTTGTGTGCCAGCTCTGCTCATTATTCCTTCTGGGATCGCCTTGTATGTGTCTTTTCTGCCCCGCTCCCTCTGTTGCGCCCTCGTCCCCGTGGTCGGCGCGCCGCGCCTTCCTGCTGGCGGCAGGTGTCAGCGCTGCGGCGCCGGTGCTGGCGCAGGTGGATGTGGGTACCGCGTCCAGCCTGCGCAAGCTGGTGCCCGCCGAGACGCTGGAAAACTCTGCAGCCCAGCAGTACCAGCAGATGCTGCAGCAGGCCAAGGCCAAACGTGCGCTGGCGCCCGACAACCACCCGCAGCTGCAGCGCCTGCACGCCATTGCCAAGCGGCTGATCCCGCACGCCACGCCCTGGAACGAGCGCGCCAGGCAGTGGCGCTGGGAGGTCAACCTCATTGGCAGCCAGCAGATCAATGCGTTCTGCATGCCCGGCGGCAAGATTGCGTTCTATACCGGCATCCTCGACCAGCTCAAGCTCACCGACGACGAAGCCGCGATGATCATGGGCCACGAAATGGCCCACGCGCTGCGCGAGCATGCGCGTGAGCGCATCGCCAAGACGCAGGGCACCAACCTGGCGCTGCGCCTGGGCTCGCAGCTGCTCGGCCTGGGAGACCTGGGCAATGCGGCTGCCAGCCTGGGCGGGCAACTGCTCACGTTGCAGTTCAGCCGGTCGGACGAGACCGATGCCGACCTGGTGGGGCTGGAGCTGGCCGCCCGCGCGGGCTACCAGCCTTCGGCGGCCGTGAGCCTGTGGCAAAAGATGGGCAACGCCAGCGGCAACAAGCAGGGCGGGCTGGCCTTCCTCTCCACCCACCCCTCGGGTCCGGCGCGCATCAAGGAATTGGAAATGAACGTGCCGAAGGTGCAGGGCCTCTACCAAGCCGCCCAACGCGGCTGACCTGTCGGGCGCCCCTGTGTGCCTGGATCTATCAAATTTGATAGCTACCAGCGCTTTCTGAATAAGCGCTAGGGCCTGATTTTGTTCAAATTTCTGGCGCGACGCCAGCGCCTGGGCCGGTCTGCGCCGGCTGCCAGCACACGGCCATGGGGCTCTTGCGCGAGAACAGCTCCACATGCGAGTCGATGGCGAACTGCACGCGCGCCAGGCTGGCGTCGTCCTCGGCGCTGCAGACGAAACGCAAGGCCTCGGTATCCGCGCGCAACACGCACAGGCCCCAGGGAAAGTGGGCCTCGCCATGGTGTGCGTCGTAGGTCACGCGGATCTTGCGGGTGAAGTGGTAACACAGGCGCTGCAGGTAGCGGCTGGCCTCGGTGGTGGGCAGGTGGCCCTGGCGTTGCATCATGGGTGCGGCGATGTTGTTGTGGGGGAAAAGGGTTCGGACAGTGGCAGCGCTGCATCGGCCAACACCAGCAAATTGCCTTTCGAGCAGCGCTCCACGCGGGCCTCGACGCCATAGGCACGCTGCAGCAGGGCAGGGGTGAGCACCTGCGCGGGCTCGCCGGCAGCCAGCACCGTGCCGCCGCCCAGCACCAGCACGTGCTGGCAAAAGCGCAGGGCCAGGTTCAGGTCGTGCACGGCCACCAGGCCGATCGAGCCCTGCTGCTGCACCATGGCGCGCACGGCCTGCAGCACCTGCAGCTGCCAGCGCAGGTCGAGGGCGCTGGTGGGTTCGTCCAGCAGCAGCAGGCGCGGCGCGCGCACGATGACCTGGGCCAGGCCCACCATCTGGCGCTGGCCGCCCGACAGCTCGTCGAGCCGGCGCAGCGCCAGCGCCTGCAGCCCCAGCGCCGCCACCACCGACTCGATGGCCGCCTCGCGCTGCGCGGTGCTCCATTCGCTGCGGCCGGCGCGCAGGGCGCTCTGCCAGGTCTCGTAGGCCACGAGCGAGGTGCTCTGCGGCAGCGCCTGGGGCAGGTAGCCCACGCGGCGCAGGCGTTCGCGCGGGGCCAGCATGGCCAGGTCGGTCCCTTCCAGCAGCACGCGCCCCTGTGCGGGCCGCAGCCCGGCCACGGCCTTGAGCAGCGTGGACTTGCCCACGGCATTGGGGCCCACCACGGCCACCAGGGTGCCGGCGGGCACGGCAGGCAGGTCCACGCCCTGCAGCACGGCCCGGCCGGGGTAGCCGGCGGTGAGTTGTTCGAGGGTCAGGCCCGTTGTCATATCAAGCCTTCATGGCGCTACGCACCCTCAGCCGCCAATGA
Organism: Acidovorax sp. Root267; assembly: GCF_001429215.1. Lineage (NCBI taxonomy): Bacteria > Pseudomonadati > Pseudomonadota > Betaproteobacteria > Burkholderiales > Comamonadaceae > Acidovorax > Acidovorax sp. Root267. Next base: position 72,403 of record NZ_LMJC01000012.1, on the reverse strand, counting down.
AACTGGCGCGGCCCAGGCCAGCGCCCCCGCGCAACGGCCGCCCCGCCCCGCTGGGGGCGTCCCCCTCCCGCATTGCGCAGCAATGTGAGAGAGGGGGAAGACGCGCAGCGGCTCAGGCGGTGCTTCATGCAGCCCTTCTTTGGCGCAGCACCAGCACCATGAACAGCGGCACGCCCACCAGCGCGGTGATGATGCCGATGGGCAGCACCACGCCGGGCACCAGCGCCTTGCTCAGGATGGACGCGAGCGACAGCATCAGCGCCCCGGCCAGCGCGCTGCCCGGCAGGTAGTAGCGGTGGTCTTCGCCCAGCAGCATGCGCGCGATGTGTGGTCCCACCAGGCCCACGAAGCCGATGGTGCCCACGAACGACAGGGCGGTGGCCGCCAGCAGGCTTACGCGCAGCAGTGTCACCAGGCGCAGCCGCTCCACCGCGATGCCGAAGCTGCGCGCCTGGTCCTCGCCCGCGCGCAGCGCCGTGAGGGCCCAGGCCTGGTGCGCCGACCAAAGCATGCACAGCGCCAGCACGGTGCCCACGATGCCGATCTTGGTCCAGGTGGCGCGGCCCAGGCTGCCCATGGTCCAGAACACGATCTGCTGCAGCGCGTTGCTGTCGGCAATGAACTGCAGCAGCCACAGCAGCGCCTCGAAGCTGAACAGCAGCGCGATGCCGAACAACACCACCGTGTCCACGCTGGCGCCCTGGCGCCAAGCCAGCAGCTGGATCAACGCCGTGGCACACGCCGCTCCAGCAAAGGCGCACAGCGGCACCGCGAGGTTCTCGCCCCAGGCCAGCAGCGTGAAACCGCTGACCACGGCCGCTGACGCGCCCACCGCCGCGGCGGCCGACACGCCCAGCGTGAACGGGCTGGCCAGCGGGTTGTTGAGCGCGGTCTGCATCTCGGCCCCGGCCAGGCCCAGGCTGGCGCCCACCAGCACGGCCATCACTGCATAGGGCAGGCGCACTTCCCACAGGATGACCTGCTGCGCTTGCGGCAGGGCGTCGGGTGCGAAGAGGCCGCGCAGCACGTCGGCAAACGCGAAGGTGGAGGGCCCGAGTGCAATGTCGGCCACGGCGCTGGCGCACAGCACGGCCAGCAAGGTGGCCAGCAGCAGCAGACGCCGGCGCACGAAATGCCCGTAGCGCTGCGCGAGCGAATCGGTGGAGGCCATGGCTACGGGCAAGGGAGAGGCAGTGGCTGGGTTCAACGGAGGCAATTCCGGTATAGGGCGTGTGGTGCGCGAAAGGGTTTCAGAGCGTCCGTGTTTTTCAGCGGGGCTGCTGGGCCAATGCCAGGGCGTCGATGAGCCCCGGGGCCATGGCGCTGCCATGGTCCAGGCCGGGCAGCACGGCCATGTCCACGCGCAGCTCGGGCCACTGCAGCGCGCCCAGCTGGTCGGCCAGCGCCAGGGTGCGCTCGACCATGCGGCGCTCGACCTGTATGGCAGAGCGGGCTGCGGTGGGTGCCGTCTGCGCCTGTTCCAGGCTGCCCACGCGCAGCAGCAACTGCGCCCGGAAGGGGCGCGGCGCCATCGCGTGGACCTGTGCGAACTGCCCGGCCGTGCGCAGAAGCTGTGCGCCGTTCCACCACACCGAGGGGCTGGTGGCTGCGTACCGCGTGAACTGCGCGGGGCGCGTGAACAGCGCGTGCAGCACCAGCAAGCCGCCGAACGAATGCCCGCTCAGGGTCTGGCGCTGCGGGTCAATGGCAAAGGCATGCGCCACGCGCGGCTGCAACTCGCACGCAATGAAGTCGAGCAGGATGTCAGCGCCGCCTGCTTCGGGCGTGGCCGTGCTGCCGGGCACGGGAGGTGTGTAGTCGCGCTGGCGTTCTGCGGGGTGGATCACGGCGTCACCAGGGTGGCCGATGCCGACCACGATGGTGCTGTCGGTGCCCATGTCTCCGGGCCTCCCCGCGCTGTTGCGGGCCAGCTGGGCCGCCAGTGCAAAGGCGGCGTTGCCGTCGAGCAGGTACAGCACCGGGTACCCCGTGGCGGGCGTGGGGCCTGCAGGCTGCTGCACCCAGATGCGCCAGGTGCGGCCGCTGGCCGGGTCGCGCAGATCCTGCTGGTGCGTGCCCGGCAGCTGGGCGGGTGCAGCCTGCAGCAGCGGTGGCGCCGTAGCCTTGCCGTGGGCGCACCCACCCAGCAAGCCCAGGCTCGCACCGGCGCCTGCGGCAAGCAGTGCGCGGCGCGTACTCTGTGGGGACAGGGGCACGGGCATCAGAGGCTGGTCCAGTACACGCCGGTCAGCGGTATGGGCTGGAACTGGGTGAACAGGGTCTGCAGCGTGGCACGCGGGTCCAGGTCGGCGAACAGCGCGGGGTGCAGCCATTTGGCGAACACCTGCACCGCCACCACGTTGAAGGGGGAGTTGTAGTAGTGGTGCCAGATGGCGTGGGCGCGCCCGTTCTGCTGCACGGCCTCCAGCTGGGCGATGCCTCTGCGCTGGGTGGCACGCGCCAGCGACGCGCGGGCCGCCTCGGGCGTGGCGTCGGCGCCCAGCACGATGCGCAGAGGCGACTTCTCGGTAGTGGCCATGCTGCCGATGCCGGTGCCGATGTACAGCCGGGGCTGCGTGGCGATCAGGAACTCGGGGTTGAGCGTGCCATGCTCGCCCGGAATGCGGCCACGCGCCACGTTCTCGGCGCCAGCGGCATCGAGCAGCACGCCCACCAGGCCCACCATGGTGGCGCAGCAGTCGTCGGCCAGCCCTACCCGGTTTTCGAGGAACACACTGGGGTGGCGGGTGCCGGCCGGCAGGGTGCGCAGGCGAGACTCGACCCGTTCGAGCTGGGCCCGCCACAGGGTGTTGAAAGCGTCGGCCTCCTTGCGCTTGCCCAGCACGGCGCCCAGCAGTTCCATGCTGCGCGGCGTGTTCCTGAGCGGGTCATGGCGGAAGTCGATGAACACTACGGCGATGCCGGCCGCCTCCAGCCGGGCCAGGGTCTCGCGGTCGTTCTTGCTCGGCCCATGGCCACTGGCCAGGCCCAGGATGGCGACCTGCGGGCGCAGCGCTATCGCCTGCTCGTCGCTGAAGCTGCCGGCGTTGTTGCGGCCCACGCGGGGCACCTTGTCGAGTTGCGGGAAGCGGCTGCGCCACTGCGCATAGCCGGCGGGGTCCAGCGTTTCGTAGTCGCCCATCATGCCCACCAGGCGGCGTGCCACGTCGTCGCGCTCGAACACGCCCAGTGCAGGCAACAGCCGGCCTTCACCCAGCAGGATGCGGTCCACCTTGGCGGGCAGGGTGACGGTGCGGCCTGCCAGGTCGGTGACGGTCTGGGGTGTGCCCTGGGCCTGTACCGGGGCTGTGGTGATGAGCACGGCGCAGAGCGCAACGCCCAGGGAGCCGAAAAAACGGGGGAGTGTGAAGGTCATGGACGGCTGCGAGGGCCTGGGGGCCCGCTGAAGAAGCTCCCAGGCAACAAGCAATATTGAGAATCATTTGCATTTATTATCGCAAGTTGCTAGCATCCCATGGCGCGGTGCCTGCCGTGTTTGCCCCGTGGAGAAAAACCTTTGCGCAAACGTCAGGCGTGGCCGGTGTGGTTCGGGTACATCCCTTGCCAACCCCGGGCCTGCACCTTTTCACTGCGCTTTCATCCACACCTTTTTGCATCTCCTCGCACCTGCGCCCATGTCCGTTGTCAGCCCCTTGAATGTCCAGCCAGCGGCACCGCCGTCGGAGGGCATGCAGGCGTCGCTGCAGCGCCATCTGCAGCGGGTGCGGGTCTTGCGCCCCGGGCTGCACCTGCACGCCGACGATGCGGCCGACGCGCAGGACTTCACCGCCAGTGGCGACATGGATGCGGGGCTGCGCATCGTGCTGCTGCTGGAGGGCTCGGTGGACGTGAGCTATGGCCCGCGACGCGTGGCGCTGTCGAGCGCTACTGCCCAACGCCCCCGGGAGCCAGGGCTGCCGCGCGCGCTGCTGGTGTCAGTGGCCCAGCCCGAGCGCTTCGAGCGCCGCGCCCGCCGGGGGGCCTACGCGCGCCGGGTGAGCGTGGGCCTGGGGGGCGAGTGGCTGGAGCAGGTGGCTGGGCCCGTAGCGTCCGATGCCATCGAGGCCTTTCGCCGCCAGCACCTGGCCATGCACCACTGGCAGCCGTCGCCCCGCATTGCCGCGCTGGCAGAGCAGATCACCCATGCGCCGGACCTGAGCCCCCTGCTGCTGCACCTGTACCTGGAAAGCCGCGCGCTGGAACTGGTGGGCGAAGCCCTGGGCAGCCTGGCGCAGCACGCCCCGGGGCCAGCCCCAGCGCCCGCGCCCGCCCCGGCACCGGCCGCGGCGGCACTGCGCTTGCTGCCCCATGAGCACCAGCGCATGCGCGCGCTGCACGCCTTCTTGCAGACCGACGGTGCGATGGACATGTCGCTCGATGCGCTGGCGCGCCAGGCAGGCACCAATGCCAACACGCTGCAGCGGCACTTCCGCGCGGTGTATGGCACCACGGTGTTCGACTTTGTGCGCGAACACCGTCTGCAGCGGGCGCGCCACGCGCTGGAATGCGACGGCCTGACGGTAGGGCAGGCGGCGTTGGTCGCGGGCTACAACAGCGCCGCCAACTTCGCCACGGCGTACCGCAAGCGCTTTGGCATGCCGCCCAAGCTGGCCCGGGCACGAATCTGAAACCCCCTGAGTCGCCTGCGGCGCCTTCCCCCAGAGGGGGACGCCGCCAGCGCGGCGGGGCGGCCCTTGCGCGGCGGCCCTGGCGGGGCCGCGCCCGCTGCAGGCGCGTGGGGAGATTCGAAGCCCAGGATTCCATGGCAGTGCGCTTCCCCAGGAAGGCGCTTCCAACGTAGCTTGGCCATGTGCTCTTTGCGGGCAGCGCGGGTGCCGCAAACATCTTTGTTGACCGTGCAAACACAGGTCCACGGGCCGCGTGGAACCATCGCTGCATGCCGGATGTAACAAGTCGGCACGCCTTGCAACACGTCCCGGGCACTTCGTTGTTACCGCTCCGTCCTGGAGCGGGTCTGTGTCCTGGGTGAAATCGCACTCATTCTTGTTTGCAGTCCGTTGGCGGGGTGGCGTTCCCTTTTTCTACCGTTTTTGATTCAGGACTTTCTCTATGCAGACTCGCCGCCCATCCCGGGGTGCCACCCCGGCACACCCTTTTGCCTTGCGCCAGGCCGCCCGGGCCTGTGCGTGGACCTTGTTCGCCAGTGCCGGCGCAGCCTGGGCGCAAAGCCCGGCAGCCCCGGTGGTGCTCAAGGAAGTGACCGTGAACGCGGCGGCCGAGACTCCCGAAAGCCTGCCCGCTGCCGCGCCCGGTGGCCAGGTGGCCCGGGGCACGCGCCTGGGGGTGCTGGGCAATGTGGGCGTGATGGACACGCCCTTCAACATGACGGGCTACACCGCCGAAGGCATTGCCGACCAGCAGGCGCAGACCGTGGGCGCCGTGCTCAAGAACGACCCTTCGGTGCGCACCACCACCAACGAAGGGCACATCGTCGAGAACTTCATCATCCGGGGCTTCGGCGTGGGCGCCAGTTCCATGGCCATCAATGGTGCCTACGGCCTCGCGCCCGAGCAGAACACGCCCACCGAGATCTTCGAGCGCGTGGAAGTGCTCAAGGGCCCCGGCGCCATGATGATGGGGCTGCCGCCGTCAGGTGATGTGGGTGGCGCCATCAACCTCGTGCCCAAGCGCGCGGGCAAGGAGCCGCTCACACGCGTGACCACCACCTATTCGTCCAAATCGAACGTGGGCGTGCACGCCGACGTGTCGCGCCGCTTCGGCGAAGGCCAGCGCCTGGGCGTGCGTGTCAACGGCGTGCTGTCGGGCGGCGAGACCTGGCTGGACCACCAGACCAAGGCGCGCGAGATCGGCCACCTGGCGCTGGACTACCAGGGCGAAGGCTGGAACGTGGAGGCCGATGCCTATTCGCTGAAGAACAAGGTGCGCAAGGGCTCGCCCATGCAGCCCATCATCACGGGCTGGACCACGGTGCCCAAGGCACCCGATGGTTCTACCAACTTCTTCTACGGCGAAGGCGTCTACAGCAATACGCTGACGCAGGGCCTCATCGTGCGCGGCCAGGCGCGGATCAATACCGGCTGGACGGCGTTTGCATCGGCGGGCAAGGCCGAGCATGCATACGACGGCTTCATTTTCGGCACGCGCCCGGTGTGGACGGCGGCGAACGCGGCTTCGGGCAACGCCACGGGCACGGCCTACAACTCCTGGGGCGAGTACGATACCACCACGGCCGAGTTGGGCGTGCGCGGCCAGTTCAGCACCGGCGCCGTGGCCCACAAGCTGACGCTGGCCGCCAACGTGATGAGCTACCAGGGTGGCAGCCGGGCCAATGGCACGGCCGCCATCAACAGCAACATCTACAACCCCCGGCCCATTGCGATGCCGCCGGGCGGGGCGGCTTCCACCTACAACCCCCTCAACGACGACGTGATGACTGCAATGAGCGTGGTGGACACACTGGCGTTCGCCGACGACAGGGTGCAGCTCACCCTGGGCGTGCGCGCGCAGCAGGTCAACCAGAAGCTCAACAAGTACAAGGAGAGCGCCGTGACCCCACTGGTGGGCGTGGTCGCCAAGCCCTGGGGCGAGAACGTTTCGCTGTACGGCAACTACGTGGAAGGCCTGAGCGCCGGCACCACCGTGAAGGCGCCCTATGCCAACGAGGGCGAGACCTTCAAGCCCTACAAGAGCAAGCAGGCCGAGGTGGGCGTGAAGTGGGTGGCGGGCAGCCTGACGCAGACGGTGAGCCTGTTCCAGATCAGCAAGCCTGCCCTGATCGAAGCCAACAACCGCCAGGTGCTGGACGGCGAGCAGCGCAACCGGGGCGTGGAGTGGAACGTGTTCGGCCAGCTGACCCCGGCCCTCACGCTGCTGGGTGGCGCGGCCTACACCGAGACCGAGCAGACCCAGACCGCCAAGGGCGTGAACCAGGGCCGTGCGCAGTTTGGCGTGCCCAAGCTCACGCTGAACCTGGGCGCGGACTGGGCCATCCCTGGTGTGCAGGGCCTGTCGGTGAACGGCCGGGTGAACCACACGGGTGCACAGTGGCTCACGGGCGACAACAGCGTGAAGCTGCCGTCCTGGACCACGCTGGATGTGGGCGCCCGCTATGCGACGCGTTTTGGCGCACAACCCGTGGTGCTGCGCGCCACGGTGACCAACCCCACCAACCGCGCTTACTTTGAAAGTATCTGGGGTGCGGGCCGGGTGAACGTGGGTGCGCCACGCGCCGTGCGCCTGTCGGCCTCGTTCGATTTCTGACGCCGCATTGCAGGGGCCGGCATGCGTCCTGGTGGGCACGCTGGCCCCTGCGGCACGCGCAGAGGCACAGGGCTACTTCAAAAATAATAGCTGTCTGCGCTTTCTGGGAAAGCGCTAGAGCCCGAAAACGCCAAAAACCGACTCACGTCCCACCCACATAGGGGTTGCTTTGGCGCTCACGCCCGAACGTGCTCTCAGGACCGTGCCCAGGGATGAACACCGTCTGGTTGCCCATGGGCCACAGGCGCTGGGTGATGCTGTCGATGAGCTGCTGGTGGTTGCCCTGCGGGAAGTCGGTGCGCCCCATGCTGCCGGCAAACAGCACATCGCCCACAAAAGCACGGTCAATCTGCGGCGCATGGAACACCACATGCCCAGGGGTGTGGCCGGGGCAGTGGCGCACATTCAGCGTCTCGTCGCCAATCTGCACCGTGTCGCCGTCGTGCAGCCAGCGCGTGGGCGTGAAGTGCTGGGCGGGCGGAAAACCAAACATCGCGCTTTGCTGCGGCAGGCCGTCAATCCAGAACTGGTCGCCCGGGTGAGGGCCGACGATGGGCAGCGAAAGCCGCTCTGCCAGCTCGCCCGTGCCGCCCGCGTGGTCGATGTGGGCGTGGGTGAGCCAGATCTGTTCGAGCGTGAGGTCAAGGCGCTGGATTTCTGCCAGCAGCACATCCAGGTCACCGCCGGGGTCGATCACGGCGGCTTTGTGGGTGGCGTCGCACCAGACGAGGGAGCAGTTTTGCTGGAACGCAGTAACAGGGACGGTGAGGTAGCGGAGCATGGTGGGTGAGGATTGGTTTTGTGTATTTTGCGGGTCTGGCGCATGGCGGACGGGACAGGGTCAAGCCCGCGCCAGCCGATCAACGAGGAAATCCACCAGCACCCGCACGCGCAGCGGCATGTGCCGGTTGGCGGGGTACAGCAACGAAAACGGGCGGGAGGCACCGGCATGTGCGGGCAGCACCTCCTGCAAGGCACCGCTGTGCAGGTCGGCTTCCACAATGAACCGGTAGGTCTGCAGCAGCCCTGCGCCGGCACGCGCCAGGGTCACGGGGCCCAGGATGTCATCGGCGCAGCGCAGGCGGCCTTGGGTGGGCACCTCCATATCGCGCCCGGCCGCGTCGCGCAGTATCCACGCCACCGCCTGCCCGCTGCTGGGCAGCACAAACTGGATGCATTCGTGCGCCGCCAGGTCGGCCGCTTCGTGTGGCGTGCCGCAACGCGCCAGATACGCCGGGGCGGCGACCACCACCAGGGCGGCGTCCTCCAGCTTGCGTGCCACCAGCCCCGAGTCGATGGGTGCGCGACCGCGCACGGCCAGGTCAAAGCCTTCCTCGGTGAAGTCCACGTTGCGGTTGCTCAACTGCAGCTCCAGCTCCACGCCGGGGTAGGCCTGCGCAAATGCGGGCAGCAGGGGCAGGATGCGGCAGTGCCCATAGGAGGTGGGCAGGCTGAAGCGGACGAGGCCCGCCGGGCTTTGTTGCTGGCCTGACAGCTCGCGTTCTGCCTCGGCCAGCTGCCCCAGCGCCTGGCGGCATTGCTCGTAGTAGCGCTTGCCGGCGTCGGTCAGCCGCACCTGGCGTGTCGTGCGCTGGAACAGGCGCACGCCCAGGCGCGCCTCCATGCGTGCCACGGATCGGCTCACCGCCGCCGCCGTCAGCCCGGCCGCCTGGGCGGCGGCCGTGAAGCTTTGCCACTGGGCGGTCAGGCAGAACAGCTCGATGCTGCCCAGCTTCAGGTCGTCAAATTGGCGCGCCATGTCTTGTTTATTACTTCATGTAATCAGTGAAATTACTGGTGTCTAGTTTATTGCTGTTTGCATCGCCAATACCATCGCTTCACCTTTCCACCACGCCCCCAAGGCCTCCCCATGAAGCTGTACTTTTCCCCCGCCGCCTGCTCCTTGTCGCCCCACATCCTGCTGCTGGAATGTGGCTTGCCGTTTGCGCTGGAGAAGGTCGATACCGCGCGCCACCAGACGGCCGATGGGCAGGATTTCTATGCGATCAACCCCAAAGGCCAGGTGCCCGTGCTGGAGCTGGACGACGGCTCCCGCCTCACCGAAGGCCCGGTCATTGCGCAATACATCGCCGACCAGGCCCAGGCCACGCAACTGATGCCGGCCGCCGGCACGCGGGCGCGCTACCGGGTGATGGAGTGGCAGAACTACGTCAGCACCGAGCTGCACAAGTCCTTCACGCCCCTGTTCCACGCCGGGCTGGACGACAACGCCAAGGCCGCGCTGGCCGCCCTGCTGCGCAAGAAGATGGAGTGGCTGGACGCGCAGCTGCAGGACGGCAACTACCTGACGGGGGAACACTTCACGGCGGCCGACGCCTATCTTTTTGTGGTGCTGGGCTGGGCCAAGTTCGTGAAGCTGGACATCAGCGACCTGGCCCATCTGCAGGCGTTCATGCGCCGTGTGGCCGCGCGCCCCGCGGTACAGGCCGCGATGCGGGCCGAAGGGTTGCTGGGCTGAGACGCCGTTCATTCATCCATCCACAAGGAACACGCCATGCCTTACATCAACATCAAAGTGACCCGCGAAGGTGTCAGCAGTGCGCAAAAGGCCGCACTGATCCAGGGTGCGACCGATTTACTGGTGCGCGTTCTGAACAAGGAGCCTGCCACCACCTTTGTCGTGATCGACGAGGTCGAGACCGACAACTGGGGGGTGGCCGGTGAGACGGTGACCGTGCGGCGCCAGCGCGCTCGCGCCGCCACCGACGGGAGCGCGCCATGAGTGATCCGCGCTTCGACGCAGTCGCCGCCGTGCTGCAGGAGTATTTCGACGGCCTGTGCCACAGCGATACCCAGCGCCTGCGCCGCGTGTTCCACCCGCAGGCGGTCTATGCCTGCGCCACGGCCGAGCCTGCGGTGATCCTGCGCATGGAGGAGTATTTCCCCATCGTGGACCAGCGCCCCTCGCCCGCGAGCCGGGGCGAGACGGTGCAGGAGCGCATCCTGTCGATTGAATTTGCCGGGCCGGTGACCGCCCTGGCCAAGGTCGAATGCGCCATCCTGCCCAAGCACTTCACCGACCTGCTGACCCTGATCCATGTCGATGGGCGCTGGCAGATCATTGCCAAGGTGTTTCACTACGAGCTGGATCGCTGAGGCGACGGCGTGAACAAGTCGGCGAGCGGGGCTCAATCCGGATGACGCTCATTTTTTGATAGCTGTTGGCGCTTATTCGTTAAGCGCCATTGGCCTTTTTTTCACATTTTTCCAGCGGTAGCCATCGCCGGAGTGGGCGCACATCACAGGTTGGTTGCCGCCACCACTTCCGACATGTCGGTCAACCCCTGCAGCACCTTCTCGATGCCGTCCTGGCGCAGCGTCAGCATGCCCGCGGCCAGTGCCGAATGGCGGATGTCCGAGGCGGGGGCGCGGTGGCGGATGTGCTGGCGGATGGCCTCGTCGCTCAGCATCAGCTCATGGATGCCCAGCCGGCCGTGGTAGCCGTGGCCGTCGCACTTCGTGCAGCCCACGTGCCGCCACAGGCGCAGCTCGCCCTGTGCGCCGCCATGCTGCTGGCGCCAGCGCGCCACCTGCGCCTCGCAGGCCTCGGGCGTGTTGCGGGTGCCACTGTCCAGGTACTGCGACGCCAGGCCCAGCAGCGTGTCGTGGTCGGCCACCCGCGGCTCGCGGCAGGCCGTGCACAGGCGGCGCACCAGGCGCTGGGCCAGGATGGCAAGCAGAGAATCCGAGAAGTTGAACGGGTCCAGGCCCATCTCGAGCAGCCGCGCAATGCTCTCGGGCGCCGAGTTGGTGTGCAGGGTGGACAGCACCAGGTGGCCGGTGAGTGAGGCCTCGATGGCGATGCGCGCGGTTTCCTCGTCGCGCATCTCGCCGATCATGATGACGTCCGGGTCGGCGCGCAGAAAGGTGCGCATTGCGGCTGCAAAAGTCCAGCCGATGCGCGGGTTCACCTGCACCTGGCGCAGGCCCTCCTGCGTGATCTCGATGGGGTCTTCGGCCGTCCAGATCTTGCGGCCGGCGGTGTTGATGTCGTGCACCACCGAGTGCAGCGTGGTCGTCTTGCCACAGCCCGTGGGGCCGCACACCAGCACCAGGCCGTAACTCTTTTGCACCACCGCCCGCAGGGCCTGCAGGTTGGGCGGGCTCAGGCCGATGTTCTCCAGCGGCAGCGGCTTGGCACCGGCCAGCAGGCGCAGCACCACGTCTTCCAGCCCGCGCGAGGTGGGCACGGTAACCACGCGCAGCTCCACCGGCGGGCCGCCGAAGCGGGCGAAGTCGATCTTGCCGTCCTGGGGCTTGCGGTGCTCCGAGATGTCCATGCCCGCCATGATCTTGATGCGCGCCACCATCGCGAAGCGGTAGCGTGCCGGCAGCTCCAGGTAGGGCGTGAGGTCGCCGTCGATGCGCAGGCGGATGCGCACGTTCTGCGGAGCGGGCTCGGTCTCAATGTGGATGTCGGAGGCGCGGTGGTGGATGGCTTCGTCGATCACCGAATTGATGAGCCGTACCAGGGTGTTGTCCGACTCGCTGATCACGTCGGCCTGTTCGGAGTCCGCGTCCGGGGCCGTGCTGCCGAGGTTTGCCGCCAGCTCGCGGGAGGTGGCGCGTGCGGCGGTGGCCGCGTCGGCGCCGCCACCGGGCTGGGTGCGGTAGGCGCGGTGGATGGCGGGCATCAGCGTGCCCGGTGCGGCCTGCAGCGGAAGGAGCCGGCGCTGTGTGAGAAACCGCAGTTCGTCCAGCAGCACGCGGTCACAGGGATCGGCCATGAGCAACACCAGCGCGTCTTCGCGGGCGATCAGCGGCAGCACGGATTCACGCTCTGCCACTGCGCGTGGCACCAGGGCCAGGGCCGTCGCTTCTGGCGCAATGTCGCCTGGGTGTACGGTGTACTCGCCCAGCCATGCGGCAATGACCTGGCGCAGCTGCTCCTGGGTGAGGACGCCGCCTTCCACCAGGATCTGCCCGATCAGCCGGTGTTGCCCGGCGCCGCGCTCCTGCAACTGCTTCTTGAGGCCGTCTTCCAGGGCCGAGGGGGACAGCATGCCCGCATGGACCAGCGCCTCCCCCAGGTGGCGCGCCTTGCCAACGGTGGGATGGGGGGTGGAGAGCTGTCTCCACAAGGATTCCGCGTTGGCGGGGCGGAAACCGTGGGGCGGGGGGGCGGTGGGGGCTGCGGTGTCGGGCATCAGTGGTCAGAGGCGGGCATCGTCAAAGGCTGAAGTCATAGTCCACCGTGATGGGCGCGTGGTCCGAGAACTTTTCACTTTTGTAGATGGATTCAGCACGTGCCAGCGCCGCGAGCGCGGGGGTGGCCAGGTGGTAGTCCAGCCGCCACCCCACGTTGTTGGCATACGCCTGCCCCCGGTTGCTCCACCATGTGTAGGCGGTGTCCGTGGCGGTAGGTTGTAACTGGCGGTAAACGTCTATGATGCCGCCGCCTTCATCAGTTGTGTGCAACAACTTTGTCATCCAGGCCCGTTCTTCGGGCAAAAAACCACTGTTTTTCTGGTTGCTGCGCCAGTTTTTGAGGTCAATTTGCTGGTGCGCAATATTGATGTCGCCGCACAGAATGAAGTCACGTTCGCCCTTGACTTTCATCAGGTGGGGATGGATCTCGGCCAGAAACCGGAACTTGGCCTGCTGGCGCTCCTCGCCCGACGAGCCGCTCGGAAAGTACGCGCTGATGATCGACAGCTTGCGGGCCGGCGTGTCGAAACGCAGCTCCACATAGCGGCCTTCTGTATCGAACTCTTCAGAGCCATAGCCAATGACTACATCCGAAGGCTCGTGCCGCGTGTAGACGCCCACGCCGGAATAGCCTTTTTTCTGGGCATAGTGGAAGTGGCCTTGCAGGCCGGCCATGCGCTCGAAGCGGTTGGCCATGTCGGCCGCCTGGGCCTTCACTTCCTGTACACAAATACAATCCGGCCGCGTGGCTGCCATCCAGCTTTCCACGCCTTTGCTGGTGGCCGAGCGGATGCCATTGAGATTGAGGCTGGTTAACTTGAACAAGGAATTCCCCATGGTGGATGTTGGCGCGCAAACCTCTGGACAGGGCCAGCTGGCGCAGGATTTTGTACGTTTTGCCGTCGAATCGGGCGTGCTGCGGTTCGGTGAATTCAAGACCAAGGCGGGGCGCCTGAGCCCATATTTCTTCAACGCAGGCCTGTTCGACGATGGCCGCAAGATGGGGCGGCTGGCGGAATTCTATGCAAAAGCCCTGCTGGCCAGCGGCATCGAATTCGACATGGTTTTTGGCCCGGCCTACAAGGGCATTCCCCTGGCGGCCACGGTCGCGGTGGAGCTGGCCCGGCTGGGGCGCAACGTGCCTTTTGCCTACAACCGCAAGGAGGCCAAGGACCATGGCGAGGGCGGCACGCTGGTGGGTGCCCCCTTGAAAGGCCGGGTGCTGATCGTGGATGACGTCATGTCGGCAGGGACCGCTGCCCGCGAATCCATTGCGATCATCCAGGCCGCCGGTGCCACGCCGCATGCGGTTGCAATTGCGCTGGACCGCCAGGAAAAAGCCACAGAGAATGGCCAAGATGTGGACCATAGCGCGGTGCAGTACGTGCGCGATCAGCTGGGCATGCAGGTGTGTGCCATCGCCCGGCTGGCAGACTTATTGCTGTATCTCTCGCAAAACGGGGAAGAGGGGATGCGCTCGCATCACGAAAAAGTGCTGGCCTACCGCCAGCGGTACGGCGTTAACGAAGGGTAGATGATTTGAGCAAGTCGGCGTGGATCATGGGCGGGTTGGTGCTGCTTACCCTGGGCGTGGAGCTGGCCTCGGCGCAGTCGCAGCAAGGTGCGACTGGCGGTATCTACACGTGTGTGGACCGCAACGGGCGCCGGCTGACGGCCGACCGGCCTATTCCGGAATGCCTGGACCGGGAGCAGCGCGAACTCAGCCCCTCGGGCACCACACGCCGCCAGATCGGACCCTCGCTCACGGAGCTGGAGCGTGCCGCCCAGGACGCCCAGAACCGCAAGGACGCCGAGGAGCGGTCCCGCATTGTCGAAGAGCGCCGGCGTGAACGCGTTCTTGTCGCCCGCTACCCCGACAAACCGGCCCATGATGTGGAGCGCACTGCAGCCATCCAGCTGGTGGACGATGTCACGGCTACCGCAGAAAAACGCATAGTCGAGCTGAAAGCTGAGCGCAAGAAGCTCGATGTGGAGATGGAGTTCTACCAGAAGGATCCCAACAAGGCGCCCATGACGCTGCGCCGCAAAATCGCTGAGATTGACGACAGCCTTGCCGAGCAGCAGCGCTTCATTGCGGGGCAGGACCAGGAAAAGCGCCGCGTGCACCAGCGCTTTGACGCTGAACTGGCCCAGCTGCGCAAGCTGTGGGATCCTCAGCGCGTGTCCCCCGCAGCGGCTGCGAAACCCTCTGCCAGCGCGGTGCCTCCTGCGTCGGGAGCTCGATAGACGAGGTTGGGGGGCTGATCTGCCCAGAGCCCGCGCCGCGAAAATCACTTAAAGAACCGACTTCAGGATAAAAAAACAAAGGGGCCTCGCGGACCCCTTTGTTCTTTGCGCCAGTGTTTACAGGTGTTGAAGTCAGCCCGCCAGCTTGGCACGCAGCAGGTCGTTGACCTGTTGCGGGTTCGCCTTGCCCTTGCTGGCCTTCATCGCCTGGCCCACCAGTGCATTGAACGCCTTGTCCTTGCCCGCGCGGAACTGGGCCACGTTGTCGGGGTTGGCGGCAATCACCTCGTCGATGATTTTCTCCAGCGCGCCGGAGTCGTTCATCTGCTTGAGGCCTTTGGACTCAATGAGGGTATCCACGTCTGCAGCTTCACCTTCCCACAATGCATCAAACACCTGCTTCGCTGCATTGTTGGAAATCGTGCCATCGGCGATCCGGCCAATCAGCGCAGCCAGTTGCACCGAAGTGACCGGCGCTTTCTCGATGCCGATCTCTCCCAGGTTCATGCGCCGTGACACTTCGCCCATGATCCAGTTGCTGGCCAGCTTGGGCTGACCGCAGGCCTTGGCTGCTGCCTCAAAATAGGCCGCCATCGCCTTGCTCTGTGTAAGTGTGGTGGCGTCATATTCGGGCAGGCCATAGTCCGCCACAAAACGCGCGGCCATAGTGCGGGGCAATTCGGCCATCAGCGCACGTTGTTCCTGCACCCATTGCTCTAAAATGTGTAGCGGAGGCAGATCCGGATCAGGGAAGTAGCGGTAATCCGCCGCGTCTTCCTTGGTCCGCATGGCGCGTGTTTCGCCCGTATCCGGGTCGAAAAGCACGGTGGCCTGCTGGATGGCGTGGCCGTCCTCGATCTGGTCGATCTGCCAGCGGATCTCGTAGTCAATGGCCTGCTGCATGAACTTGAACGAGTTCAGGTTCTTGATCTCGCGGCGTGTGCCCAACGGGCAGCCGGGCTTGCGGACGGACACATTGGCATCACAGCGGAAGCTGCCTTCCTGCATGTTGCCGTCGCAGATGCCGATCCAGGTCACGATCTTGTGCAACTCTTTCGCATAGGCCACGGCTTCGTCGGACGAACGCATGTCGGGCTCGGTCACGATCTCCAGCAATGGCGTGCCGGCGCGGTTCAGATCGATGCCGCTTTGGCCGATGAAGTCTTCGTGCAGCGATTTGCCCGCGTCTTCTTCGAGATGGGCGCGCACCAGGCGCACGGTTTTCTTTTCGTCGCCGAGGAAAAACTCCACCTCGCCGCCCTGCACCACCGGGATCTCGAACTGGCTGATCTGGTAGCCCTTAGGCAGGTCGGGGTAGAAGTAGTTTTTACGGGCAAAAATACTCACTGGCGCAATGTGGGAGCCCAGAGCCAGTCCTAATTTGATAGCGCAGGCCACTGCCTCGCGGTTCATCACGGGCAGCGTGCCGGGCAGGGCCAGGTCCACCGCGCAGGCCTGGGTGTTGGGCTCGGCGCCAAAGGCGGTGGGCGCGCGGCTGAAGATCTTGCTCTGCGTGGCAAGCTGGGTGTGGGTTTCGAAGCCGATGACAACTTCGTAGCCGTGGATCAATTTGCTGGTCGTCGTCATGTCACAGACCTCCGGGTTGGCGGAGGTGGAAATCAGTGGCTTGCTGCAGGCGGTGCGCAGCGTTCAGAAGGCGGGCTTCCTGGAAGTAGTTGCCAATCAGCTGCAGCCCCACGGGCAAACCCCCTTCGCCAAAACCTGCAGGCACGCTCATGCCGGGCAGGCCGGCCAGCGAGCCGGGCAGGGTGAAGATGTCGGCCAGGTAGTCGGCCAGCGGGTCGGCGCCATGCTCGCCCAGCTTCCAGGCCACGGTGGGGGCCACGGGGCCGGCGATGAGGTCGCAGCTCTTGAACGCGTTCTGGAAGTCGTCGGCGATCATGCGGCGGATCTTCTGCGCCTGCAGGTAATAGGCGTCGTAGTAGCCGTGACTCAGCACATAGGCGCCGATCATGATGCGGCGCTTGACCTCGTCGCCAAAACCTTCGGCGCGGGTCTTCTTGTACATGTCTACCAGGTCGGTGTAGTCCTTGGCGCGGTGGCCGAACTTCACGCCGTCGAAGCGGCTGAGGTTGGACGAGGCTTCGGCGGGGGCAATGATGTAGTACACGGGGATGGACAGCTCGGTGCGCGGCAGGCTGATGGGCACGAGCTTGGCGCCGAGCTTTTCGTATTCCTTCAGGGCGGCATCCACGGCGGCGCGCACATCGGGCGCCAGGCCTTCGCCAAAGAACTCGGCGGGGATGCCGATGCGCAGGCCGTCAATGCTGTCGTTGAGCTTCGCTCTGAAGTTCTCGGCAGGCACGTCGAGCGACGTGGAGTCGCGGTCCGGGTCGGGGCCGCACATGGCGGACAGCAGCAGCGCGCAGTCTTCGGCCGAGCGGGCCATGGGGCCAGCCTGGTCGAGGCTGGACGCAAAGGCGATCATGCCGTAGCGGCTGGCGCGGCCATAGGTGGGCTTGATGCCGGTGATGCCACAAAACGATGCGGGCTGGCGGATGGAGCCGCCAGTGTCGGTGCCGGTGACGGCCGGGGCCAGGCGCGCGGCCACGGCCACGGCGCTGCCGCCCGACGAGCCGCCGGGGATGCGGCTGGTGTCCCAGGGGTTGCGCACGGGGGCCGGGGCGCCAAACCCCACAGGGGCGACTGCGGAGTTCTCGTTGGACGAACCCATCGCGAACTCGTCGCAGTTGAGCTTGCCCAGCGTCACGGCGCCCGCATCGGCCAGCTTGGTGACGACGGTGGCATCAAAGGGCGACTGGTAGCCGGCGAGCATCTTGGAGCCCGCCGTGCTGGGGAAGTCGCGCGTGACGAAGATGTCCTTGTGGGCAATCGGCACACCTTCCAGTGCGCCCGCCGTGCCAGCGGCAAGGCGCGCATCGGCGGCCTGGGCCTGGGCCAGGGTGGCGTCTTCGTTCAGGGCCACATAGGCGCCCAGATTCTGGTGCGCTTTGGCGCGGGCCAGGAAGTGCTGGGCGGCTTCGACGGCAGAAAATTGCTTGTTGCGCAGGCCGGTGGCCAGCTCGGAAACGCCCAGGTCGTGCAGGGCTTTGGTCGTTGTTGTGCTCATGCGCGTCTCACTCGATCACTTTGGGGACGAGGAACAGGCCGCGCTCTACAGCGGGTGCGCTCTTCTGGTTGGCTTCACGCTGGTTGGGCTCGCTGGCCACGTCCTCGCGCAGCCGCAAAGCCACGTCCTGGATGGCAGCGACGGGGTGCGCCAGGGGCGTGATGCCCGAGGTATCCACAGCCCGCATTTGTTCCACGATGTCAAAGAAGCCATTGAGCTGGGTCAGCATGCGCTCACTTTCGGAGGGTGTCAGCTCAAGCCGTGCCAAATTGGCGATGCGGCCGATGTCCTGGGGGGTCAGTGCCATAGGGAGGAGAATCTAGAGAAACCAGAAGTAAAGCTGTGATCCGGGCCGCGCCGGAGGGAGTTATTCACAGGGGATGGGGTATTATCCCGGCTTTGCCGCAATACCCCCTTCACTGCCGGTTTTTGTGCGAAAAAAGCGATTTTTGACCCCCACCCACACCCTGACACACCTGGCGATGGCAGGCCGACGTGCATGCCGTGCCTGAGAGGATTTTTGAATGTTCGGAGCTTTCCGTCGGTATTTCTCCACCGACCTTGCCATTGACCTTGGCACCGCCAACACCCTCATTTTCGCCCGCGACAAGGGCATTGTGCTTGACGAACCTTCCGTCGTCGCCATCCGCCACGAAGGCGGGCCGCACGGCAAGAAAGTCATTCAGGCGGTAGGCCGCGAGGCGAAAGCCATGCTGGGCAAGGTGCCTGGCAATATCGAGGCCATCCGGCCCATGAAGGACGGCGTGATTGCTGACTTCGTGATCACCGAACAGATGATCAAGCAGTTCATCAAGATGGTGCACCCGCGCACGCTGTTCACCCCCAGCCCGCGCATCATCATCTGCGTTCCCTGCGGCTCTACCCAGGTCGAGCGCCGCGCCATCAAGGACGCCGCAGAAGCCGCTGGCGCTACTGCCGTCTATCTGATCGAAGAACCCATGGCCGCCGGTATCGGTGCGGGCCTTCCGGTGTCCGAAGCCTCGGGCTCCATGGTCGTGGACATCGGCGGTGGCACCACCGAAGTCGGGGTGATTTCGCTGGGCGGCATGGTCTACAAGGGCAGCGTCCGCGTCGGTGGCGACAAGTTTGACGAAGCCATCATCAGCTACATCCGCCGCAACTACGGCATGCTGATCGGCGAACCTACGGCCGAGGCCATCAAGAAGAGCATTGGCTCGGCCTTCCCTGGTTCGGAAGTGCGCGAGATGGAGGTCAAGGGCCGCAACCTGTCCGAAGGCGTACCGCGCAGCTTCACCATTTCCAGCAACGAAGTGCTGGAGGCGCTGACCGACCCGCTTAACCAGATCGTCTCCGCCGTGAAGAACGCGCTGGAGCAGACCCCGCCCGAGCTGGGCGCCGACATCGCCGACCGCGGCATGATGCTGACCGGTGGTGGCGCGCTGTTGCGCGACCTGGATCGCCTGCTGGCCGAAGAAACCGGCCTGCCGGTGCTGGTGGCGGAAGACCCGCTGACCTGCGTGGTGCGCGGCTGCGGCATTGCGCTGGAGCGCATGGACCGCCTGGGTAGCATTTTCACGAGCGAGTAAGCCTGCGGGCCTGTATGCTGCAGGCACTTTTTCGCTCTGAACTGCATGACCGCACCTGCTCCATTGCTTCTGTCTGAGCACATGCCCGTGGAGTTGCCTCCACGCGGCAGATCCTGACCGCTTCGCACGATGCCACTGGGTACTCTTGAGCGCAGCGCTCCCCCTTTCTTCAAACAGGGCCCTTCGGCCCTGTCGCGTTTGGCCGTCTACAGCGCGCTGGCGCTGTTTCTCATGGTGGCCGATGCGCGCTTTCAGCTCACCGGGCCTTTTCGGCAAGCGGTGGCCACCGTGCTCTATCCGGTGCAATGGCTGATGCTCAAACCCGTGGAGTTTGCGAGCCACGGTGCGGACTACTTCCAGTCGCTGCAGACCGCCCAGGAAGGGCTGGATGCCGCGCGCCAGAAGATGACCCTGATGGGCCAGCGCGCCAACCAGGCGGAACAACTGGCCCTGGAAAACGGGAGGCTGCGACAGCTCTTGGCGCTGCGCGACCGCCTGGAAACCCCGGCGCAGGCCGCAGAGGTGATCTATGACACGGCCGACCCCTATACGCGCCGCGTGGTGATCGACCGCGGGCAGATGGGCGGCGTGATGTTGGGTGCCCCGGTGATGGACGAGGCGGGCGTGCTGGGCCAGGTCACGCGGGTTTTTCCGCTCGTGAGCGAAGTCACTTTGCTGGTGGATCGCGACCAGGCCATTCCCGTGCTGAACGTTCGCACGGGCGCGCGCGGGGTGGCCTATGGCGATCCCGTGGCCGGACACGGCGGCGGCATGGAGCTGCGCTTCATGCCTGCAAATGCCGACGTGCGCGAGGATGACCTGCTGACGACCAGCGGCGTGGACGGTTTGTACCCCTCGGGCCTGCCCGTGGCACGGGTGCTGCGGGTGGAGCGCCGGGCCGACTCCGCCTTCGCCAGGGTCTACTGCACGCCCCTGGCCCAGGTGCAGGGGGCACGCCACGTGGTGGTCCTCCAGCCCTTGGCCGAGAACGCACTGCCGCGGCCGGAGCCCGCGCACCCCGCGCCCGCGAAACGCGGAGGGCGCCGGGGATGACGAAGTACGTGTCAAGGAGGCGGTGGCTGGACCACGGCCTGCGAAAGGGTGAACCCCTTTCGAAAGGGAGCGCGCGATGATCATGCCGCGCGGCGAGCCGCTGCTGCTTCCGGTCAACCCGGTATTTATTGTCGCCAGCCTGGCTGTGGGGCTGGCCATCAACATGCTGCCACTGGGTCGCATCGTCTGGACGCCCGATGTGCTGATGGTGCTGCTGGTCTTCTGGGGCGTGCACCAGCCACTGCGCATCGGCATGGGCGTGGCGTTCCTGCTGGGCCTGTGCATGGATGTGAGCCAGTCGGCGCTGCTGGGCCAGCATGCGCTGTCCTACACCGTGCTGTCGTTTGGCGCGATTGCCATCCACCGCCGCCTGCTGTGGTTCAGTGTGCCGTCGCAGGCCTTGCAGGTGTTGCCCCTGTTTGCCCTCGCCCACGCCATCGAGCTCTTGCTGCGGATGGCGTCCGGGGGCATATTCCCGGGGCTGTGGAGTTTTCTCGCGCCAGTGCTGGAGGCCCTGCTGTGGCCTCTGGCCAGCTGGGTGCTGCTGGCCCCGCAGCGACGCCCGCCCGACCGCGACCAGAACCGGCCTCTGTAGCCCATGCCTTCCTTGATGCCAGCGCGTTTTGCCAACGGTCCGTATTTGCCCGTGGACGGTAAGCACGGGCCTGCGTGTGCCCGAATGGGGGGTAGGGCGTGACCGAGGTGCGCAGCAGCGAAGCCGATGCTTCGCGCTTTCGGATGCGGGCGCTGGTCATCGGCGCCCTGGTGTTTTTTGCGTTTTGCCTCATCGCTGCCCGGCTGGTGTATCTGCAGGTGGTCCGGCACGAAGACCTGGCGGCGCAGGCGGAGAGCAACCGGACGGCCGTCGTGCCCATCGTGCCCAACCGGGGGCTCATCCTGGACCGCAACGGCGTGGTGCTGGCCACCAACTATTCGGCCTACACGCTGGAGATCACGCCTTCGCGCGCGGGGGTGCTGGACGAGACCATCGATGAGCTGTCCAAGGTGGTGGAGATCCAGAGCCGTGACCGCCGCCGCTTCAAGCGGCTCATGGAAGAGTCGCGCAACTTCGAGTCCCTGCCCATCCGCACGCGCCTGACCGACCAGGAGGTTGCGCGTTTTACCGCCCAGCGCTACCGCTTCCCGGGTGTGGACATCAAGGCGCGCCTGTTCCGCAACTATCCCATGGGCGATGTGGCCAGCCATGCCATCGGCTACATCGGCCGCATCAACCAGACCGAGAAGGCGCGCATCCAGGATTCCGAGGACGAAGCCAACTACCGGGGTACGGAATACATCGGCAAGCTGGGCATCGAGCAGAGTTTCGAGTCCGCCCTGCATGGCGCCACCGGGGTCGAGCAGATGGAAACGTCGGCGGGCGGGCGGGCGGTGCGCAAGCTGTCCAGCCACGCGGCCACGCCTGGTGACAGCGTGATGCTGTCCATCGACATCAAGCTGCAAAAGCTCATTGAAGACATGTACGGCAACCGCCGGGGTGCGCTGGTGGCCATCGACCCGCGCAACGGTGAGATCCTGGCTTTGGTCAGCAAGCCCACGTTCGACCCCAATCTTTTTGTCGAGGGGATTGACGTGGAGAACTGGACGGCGCTCAACGAATCCATCGACAAGCCTCTGCTCAACCGCGCCATGCGCGGCACCTACCCGCCAGGCTCCACCTACAAGCCCTTCATGGCGCTGGCGGCGCTGCAGCTGGGCAAGCGCTCGCCCAGCCTGGTGGTCAACGATCCGGGCTTCTACACCTTCGGCGGCCACACCTTCCGCAGCCATGAAGGTGGGCTGGGCGGGGTGGACATGCACCGCGCCATCCAGCAATCGAGCAACACCTACTTCTACTCGCTGGCGGTGGAGATGGGTGTGGATGCCATCCATGACTTCATGAAGCCGCTGGGCCTTGGGCAGGCCACGGGCATCGACCTCAATGGCGAGGTGCGGGGCACCTTGCCCAGCACCGAGTGGAAACGCAATGCCTACAAGCGTCCCGAAATGAAGCGCTGGTTTCCTGGCGAAACCGTGTCGCTGGGCATTGGCCAGGGCTACAACAACTTCACCATGCTGCAGCTGGCGCTGGCGCAGGCCACGCTGTCCAACGGCGGCATTCGTTACCGGCCGCACATGGCCAAGGCCGTGAAGAATGCGGTTACGGGGGCCATCACCGAGATCCACCAGCCCCCTGGCGTAGACCTGGGTTTTCTGCCCAAGAACGTGGACATCGTGCGCAACGCCATGGTCGCCGTGAACAAGGGCGGCACCGGCACGCGCGTGTTTGCCGGGGCGCCGTACACGGCCGGTGGCAAGACCGGCACCGCCCAAGCGGTGACCATGGGGCAGAACGTCAAATACAACGCGAAGTCCCTCGAAGAACACCAACGCGACCATTCGCTGTTTACCGCCTTTGCCCCGGCCGAAAACCCCAGCATTGTGCTCGCGGCGATTGTGGAAAACGCCGGCTTCGGCGCGGCCCATGCCGCCCCCATCGCGCGCCGGGTGTTTGACTACTGGCTGCTGGGCGAATACCCCAACGAGGAAGATCTGGCTGCCGTGCAGAAAGGCCTGGCCTCCGCGCCGATTGGCAAGCCACGCAAGGCGAGCGAAGTGCAGATGATCGCTCCCTAAGCAATTGGTTCAAAAAAGATAGCTGGTAGCGCAATACAGATAAGCGCCAGAGCCTATTTTTAGTAAGATTTTCGTTCCCAACCGGTCTCCGTCCCGCTCCGTCCCGCTCCGTCCCGCTCCGTCAGGCCCGTTGCACGGTGCCGGCCCGCCCAGCGGGCTGGATCTGGCTGAACACCAGCGCTGCCACGATCAGGGCGGCACCGCCGAGCCCCGCCCAACCCAGCCTTTCGCCCAGCAGCGCCCAGGCCGTCAGGGCTGCGAACACAGGTTCCAGGCCGAACACGATGGCGCTGCGCATGGCATCCACGCGCTGCTGGCCCCAGGCCTGCAGCGTCACCACCACCACGCTGGCGAGCAGGCCCAGATAGAGCAGCGCCAGCAAGGCATCCACAGGCAGGTCTGCCGTGGAGCGCAGCCAGTCCATGCCACCGCCCTGCGCCAGCAGCAGCGCGGTGGAGGCCAGCGCCATCACCGTGGCTTGTGCGGCGGCCATGCGCGTGGCCCGCAGCGGCTGCGCCGCCGTGCGGCGCGCGCATTCCTCCAGCGCCAGGATGTACAGCGCGTAGAACACGGTGCTGGCCAGCGTCAGCGTATCGCCCAGGTTCCAGGGCTCGTTCTCATGGAACATCAGCGCCATGCCTGCACACGCCAGGGCGCACGCCGCCCACAGCCGCCAGCCATAGCGCCGGCCCAGGAAGGCCATGGCGATCAGGGGCACCACCAGCACGTTGAGCCCGGTGACAAACGCGTTGCGGTTGCTGCTGGTGCGCGCCAGCCCTTCGATCTGCAGCCAGAACGCCAGGAACAGCAGCAGGCCCAGGGCGCAACCCCAGCGCCGTTCGTGCCGCAGCATGCCGCGCCACAGCGGCGCCAGCACCACCAGCGCGATCACAAAACGCAGCCAGATGATCTGCAGCGCATCGAGCTGCGCCGAGAGCAGTTTCATCGCCGGGAAGGTGGTGCCCCACACCACCGTGACAACCAGCAGGGCCATCAGGCCCCAACGTTCAGTACGCATCGGAAGAATTCCCCAAAACCAAAAGAAAAAAGGGCCGCCGGTTGCCCGGCGGCCTCTGCGCTGCAGAGCGGCTCGGACGCGGGTCAGTGGCTGACCTGGCCCAGAAAGGCGCGGATGCGGTCGTTGGCCGGGTTGCCGAAGAACTCCTGCGGCGGCGCGTCGTGCGCGATGCGGCCCTGGTCGAAGAACATCACCCGGTCGGCCACCTCGCGGGCAAAGCCCATTTCGTGGGTGACCACAATCATCGTCATGCCGCCGCGTGCGAGGCCGCGCATCACGTCCAGCACTTCCTTGACCATCTCGGGGTCGAGCGCCGACGTGGGCTCGTCAAACAGCATGACCTTGGGCTGCATGGCCAGCGCCCGCGCAATGGCCACGCGCTGCTGCTGCCCGCCCGACAGTTGCCAGGGGTACTTGTGTGCGTGGTCCTGCATGCCCACGCGGCGCAGCAGCTGCATGGCTTCCTCGTTAGCCTGGGCGCGCGGCGTGCGGCGAATGCGGCGGGGGGCCAGCGTCACGTTGTCCAGCACACTCATGTGGCCGAACAGGTTGAACTGCTGGAACACCATGCCCACTTCGCAGCGCTGGCGCTGCAGCGTGCCGAGGTCGTCGCAGACCTCCACGCCGTCGATGGTGATGCGCCCGCTGTCGTGGGGCTCCAGCCGGTTGATGGCGCGCAGCAGCGTGCTCTTGCCCGAGCCCGACGCGCCGATGATGACCGTCACCTCGCCGGTGTGGAACACGGTGGAGACATCCTTGAGCACCTGGTGCGCGCCAAACGACTTGCACACCCGTTCGGCCACGATGTAGGGCTTGGGCTGGTGGGTCGCGGTCATTGGTTGCGCCCTTCCACGTCAAAGCGGTATTCCACAGCGTTGGAGATCTGCGTGACCAGAGTGGTCAGCAGCAGGTAGGTGACGGCCACCGTGGTCAGCGTGGCAATGGGCTGGAAAGTGGCCGACTGGATGCGGTTGCCCACGTTGGTCAACTCCACCACACCAATCGCATAAGCCAGCGACGAATCCTTGAGCAGCGCCACAAAGTTGCTCACCAGCGGCGGCAGCGAAATCTTGAACGCCTGCGGAAACACCACGTCCAGAAATACATGCACCCTCCCCAGGCCCAGCGCCCTGGCCGCCTCGGTCTGCCCGCGGGGCACGGCCAGCAGGCCTGCGCGCAGTGCTTCGGCGTTGTAGGCGCCCACGTTCAGCCCCAGGGCCACCACGGCCGCGGCAAAGTCGGGCAAATTCAGCCCCGGCACCAGCACCGGAAGGGCAAAGTACACAAACAAAATCTGCACCAGCAGTGGCGTGCCGCGGATGGCCCAGATGTACACGCCAGCAACCCAGCGCACGGGCGTCCAGCGGGCGGTGCGGGCGAGCGCCGCCGCCGTGCCCAGCACCAGGCCCACGGCACCACTGACCAGCGTGAGCCACAGCGTGGTGCGCGCACCTTCGGAAAACGCCTGGGCGTTGGGGCCGATGGGGTCGGGGAAGAACGACAGCAATTGGCCCAGCAACGAGAGGGCCAGCACCATCACCACCAGTGCAGCGACCAGCGTGGCATTGCTGCGCTGCTGTCGGGACCAGCCTTGTGGCCAAAGAGCGAGAAGCATGGATCAGACGACCGGAAGGTCTTGGTTGGAATCGGGCCAGCGGCAGGACCAGGGTGACGCCGCTAGAAACAGCAAAGGGTGCGCCAAGGGCCAGGCCCTGCGCACCCCATCACGTATTTTTAACTCAGTTGCAGCGCACGTCTTCTTTGAAGTACTTCTTGGAGACCGTGGCGTAGCTGCCGTCGGCCAGCACTTCGGCAAACGCCTTGTTCCAGGCATCGGCCAGGTCGGTGTTGCCCTTGGCCATTGCGGGGGCGATGCGTTCAATGAACAGCATGTCGCCCAGCTTGAAACCGGCCTTGGCGTTCTTGGCGGCGGCTTCCTTGGCCACGAACTTGTCGCTGACCCACGCGTCCACGCGCTTGGAGATCAGGGCGCGCTGGGCGTCGGTGTCCTGCGGAAAGTTCTTCACTTCCTTCACGCCGCTGACCTTTTTCACTTGCTCGAGGTAGCTGGTGCCGGTCTGCACGGCCACCACCTTGCCCGAGAGGTCCTGAGCGTTGCGGATCTTTGCGTCCATCGCCACGATGATGCCGCCCGAGCAGTAGTGGGGGTTGGCAAACGTGACAGCCTTGGAGCGCTCTTCGGTCACGCCGTGCGATGCGATCACGGCGTCCCAGCGGCTTTGGCCCAGGCCGGTCAGCAGCGCGTCAAACCCCAGGGTCTTCCATTCGAGCTTCAGGCCCATCTTCTTGACCACCAGCTCGGCCACTTCCACCTCGAAACCCGTGAGCTTGGTGCCTTCAAAGAAGTTGAACGGCGCGAACTGGCCTTCGGTGGCCACGATGATCTTGCCGTCTTTCTTGATTTCATCCAGCGTGCGGGCCTGGACGGCGAGGGCGGCGCACAGCGCCACGGCGGTGACAACGGCAGACTTGAAAAACTTCATGGCAGGGTTCCTGTGGGGGTGGTTCAGGTACAAAAAATCCGGCATGCGGGTAGGCAGGCCGGAGCGGGTGAATGCAGGCATCGCCAACAGCGATGGGCCTCGTCATCAAACGGAAATGCGCAGAAATTATAGGACGGGCGTTCGCATTCGGGCCATGCAGGGCAACCCCGATGACCTCGGGGCGCCCTGGTGGTAGGCCTGCCCAGCTTAGCAAGCATGATGCCATCCGGGGGCACGAGCCCCTTTGGGCCTCCGCTAGCGCAGGAACGCGTCGTAACCCGTCTTGAGGATCAGCGTGCTCACCACCACGATGAAGATGCCACGCACGAAACCCGTGCCGTGCTTGAGCGCCAGGTGCGTGCCCAGCAGGCTGCCCACCACATTGGCGATGGCCAATGTCACCGCAAAGTGCCACCACACATGGCCCTTGGCGGCAAACAGCGCAATGGCGGCGACGTTCGTGGCGCAGTTGAGCAGCTTGGCCGAGGCCGAGGCGTTGAGGAAGTCATAGCCCAGCAGCCGCACGAACAGGAAGACAAAAAAGCTGCCGGTGCCCGGGCCGAAGAAGCCGTCATAAAAGCCGATGAGCACGCCGATCAGGCTGGCCACCAGCACTTCGGTGCCGCCCACAAAACGTGGGGTGTGGTGCCGCCCCAACTCCTTCTTGGCCAGCGTGTAGACCAGCACCCCCAGCAGCACCAGGGGCAGCAGCTTGCGAAGGAAATCGGCCGACATCACCGTGACAGCCCAGGCGCCGGCAAACGAACCCGCAAAACCCGCAGCGGCGGCAGGCAGCATGGCCGACCAGCGGACCTGCACGCGACGGCTGTACTGCCAGGTGGCCATGGCCGTGCCCCACACCGAGGCGGCCTTGTTGGTGCCCAGCAGCGTGGCCGGAGGGGCCCCGGGAAAAGCCGCAAACAGCGCCGGCACCATCACCAGCCCGCCCCCACCCACGATCGCATCCACAAAACCTGCCAGCAGCGAGGCCAGGGTAATAAAAATCCATTCCATCGCAGGATTTTCGCAGCTTGTCTGCTATGGATTCAGGACCTCCCAAGGCATTGGCGAAAGGGAGGCCAGCGTGGAACAGGCAAGAAAAAGGCGCTGGGATCGCCAGCGCCTGGAAAAAAACCGCACCTCGTTGGGTGCTTGAAATTTGATTATTGGTAGAAAGGATGTCTCCTCGGGCCCCTCGCTTGGCACACCGAAGCGCGCTTTCGAGTGCCGCAACTGTAACGACTGCACTTCGCTGGTGCATTGGGGGTTTCCCGCCCCCGTTGTGGGGCGGTGAACGCGCCGCAGGGGGGCGAAAACAGGGTGTTTGGGTTGGCACGGCTCGTGCAATTGCGCTTGTAACAATTTGCGAAAGGGAGCCGCCATGCGGGCAGTCAACCACCGGTTCTTTGTGGTCGTGTCGTTGTGTCTGGGCCTGTGCGCCAGCGCATTGGCCCAGACGGCGCTCGATGCAGCGGGTGCGGTGGCGGCAGTGCCATCCCCGCCCCTGACCCGCCCCGGGCTGGTGGCGCAGACCACCATCAGCGCGGCAGATACCGCGTGGATGATGACCTCCACGGCGCTGGTCCTGCTGATGACGCTGCCGGGCATTGCCCTGTTCTACGCGGGCATGGTGCGCAAGAAGAACGTGCTCAACACCATGGCCAGTGTGGTCGCCATTGCGGCGCTGGTCAGCCTGCTGTGGTTTGGGGCGGGCTACTCGCTGGCCTTCACCCCGGGCAGCCCTTGGCTGGGGGGATGGGAGCGCATCGGCTTTGCGGGCCTGGACTTTCAGCTCGCTGGCGGCAAGCTGGCCGTGAGCCATGTGGCACCGCACATCCCCGAGTCGGTGTACGCCATGTTCCAGCTCACGTTTGCCATCATCACCGCCGCGCTGCTGGTAGGGGCGTTTGTCGAGCGCATGCGGTTTTCCGCCATGCTGATCTTCATCAGCCTGTGGACCCTGCTGGTCTACGCCCCGGTGGCGCATTGGGTGTGGGAGCCAGGGGGCTGGCTGGCCCAGATGGGCGCGCTGGACTTTGCCGGGGGCTCGGTGGTGCACGTGAATGCGGGCGTGGCCGGGCTGGTGTGTGCGTGGTTCCTCGGGCGGCGCACTGGCTACGGGCGTGAGCCGTTCGAGCCCTACAACCTGGGACTCACCATGGCCGGTGCGGGCCTGCTGTGGGTGGGCTGGTTCGGCTTCAACGCGGGCTCTGCCGTGGCCGCCGACGGGCGCGCCGGGCTGGCGATGGCGGTGACGCACCTGGCCGCAGCGGCCGGGGCCTTGTCGTGGATGCTGGGCGAATGGGTGGTGCGCGGGCGGCCGTCCCTGCTGGGGCTGTGCTCTGGCCTGGTGGCGGGGCTGGTGGCCATCACGCCGGCGGCGGGGTTTGTCACGCTGCGCTCGGCGGTGGCGATTGGCCTGGTGGCCGGGCTGGCATGCTACTGGGGCGCCACGGGGCTCAAGCGCCTGCTGCGCGCCGACGATTCGCTCGATGTGTTTGGGGTGCATGGCATCGGCGGCATCGTGGGCTCGCTGCTCACCGGCGTGCTGGCCAGCCGCACCGTGGGGGGTGTCTCCGGCAGCCTGCTCACCCAGGCCATTGGCGTGGGGGCGGTGATGGCCTACAGCCTCGTTGCGACCGCCGTGCTGCTGTGGATCACCAATTTCGCCGTGGGCCTGCGGGTGGATGAGCAGAGCGAGCAGACCGGGCTCGACATCGCGCAGCACCGTGAGCGCCTGGGGAGTTAATGAAGTCCACCCCCCTGAGGCCCTGCGGGCCTTCCCCCCGCTCTCGCATTGCTGCGCAATGCGGGCAGGGGGACGCAGCCAGCGCGGCGGGGCGGCCCTTGCGCGGCTGCCCGCGCTTGGGCCGCGCCGGTCAGCGCCATGGATGACTGAAATGCCACAAGGAGCCGACCATGCCCGATTCCGACAAGCTCGCCATTGCCGCCCACCTGCATGTGCTGCTGCGCCGCAAGACGGGGCGCGTGACCGACACCGAATGGATGGCGGCCAACGCCGAATATGCGCTGGAGATCGTGCGTTTCGCACGCCGGCGTGCCCAGGAGGACAACGTTCCAGAGCTGGTCGAGTGGGCCGACCGCCTGGACCTGGCCATCCATGCCGCCCCACCCGCTGCGCCGCGCCGTCCCTTGCTGGATGTGGCCACGCAGGCCGTGCGCCAGCGCATGGCGCCGCCGCCCGCACCCGAGCCAGCGCCCGAAGTGCCTCGGTATGTGGGGGGAATCCGCTGACCGCGCCGCGGCCGTGTGGCCGGGGTATGACTGGGGCTGGGCGGGATCAGTGCGCTGCCGCGCCCTGCACGAACAGGCCCGCCGTGGGCAGCAGCCCGACCAGCTTGTCGTCGCCATAGGTGCGCATCACCTGCGAGATGACGACCTGGTAGCCGTTGAGCCACTGCGCTTGCGCCGCCTTGGCCTTCAGGTGGGTGGGGTGTTGCATCAGGGCCTGCAGGGCCTCGAGCGATTGCCAGTAATACACGTTGGACACGAGGCCCTTGCCCGTGTCCTCCCACGACTCCTCGCCCAGGTAGCCGTCGATGGAGCGGGCGGCGGTGGCAATCGCCTCGTCCAGGCGGTGGAAGGCGTCGTCGAACTGTTTGGTGGCAAAGATGAAGGTGGAGGAGTACATGGGCGCGATGGTACCCACGCTTATGCCGCGCGCCGCGCCTGGATGATCCACTCCGCTGCCTTCTCGGCCAGCATCAGGGTGGGCGAGTTGGTGTTGCCGCTGGTGATGGTGGGCATCGCCCCTGCATCCACCACCCGCAGGCCCGCAATGCCGCGCACACGCAGTTGGGAGTCCAGCACCGCCATCGGGTCTTCATCCCGCCCCATCTTCGTCGTGCCCACGGGGTGGAAGATCGTGGTGGCAATGTCACCGGCCAGGCGCGCCAGGTCTTCGTCGCTTTCAAACTGCACGCCGGGCTTCCACTCCTCGGGCTGGTACTTGGCCAGTGCGGGCTGGGCCACGATGCGGCGCGTGACGCGCAGGCTGTCGGCGGCCACCTGGCGGTCTTCGGCGGTGCTCAGGTAGTTGGGCGCAATGGCGGGGGCGGCCTTGAAGTCGGCGTTCTTGATGTTCACCGTGCCCCGGCTTGTGGGGTTGAGGTTGCACACGCTGGCCGTGAAGGCCGGAAAGCTGTGCAGCGGCTCGCCAAACGCGTCAAGCGACAGCGGCTGCACGTGGTACTCGATGTTCGGGTAGGGCTGGTCCGCGCTGCTGCGCGTGAAGGCCCCCAGCTGCGAGGGCGCCATGCTCATGGGGCCACTGCGTTTGGTCGCGTATTCGAGCCCGATCTTGGCCTTGCCCCAGAGCGAGCTGGCCATGGTGTTGAGCGTGGCCACGCCGTTGACCTTGAACACCGCGCGGATCTGCAGATGGTCTTGCAGGTTGGCGCCCACGCCGGGCAGGTCGTGCACCACGTCGATGCCGTGCTGGCGCAGCAGCGCGGCGGGGCCGATGCCCGACAGCTGCAGCAGCTGCGGTGAGTTGACCGCGCCCGCGCTCAGGATGACCTCGCCTGAGGCATGCGCCGTGACCATCTCCTGGCCGTCCCACACCAACACGCCGGTGCAGCGCTTGCTGCCGTCGGGCTGCGTCTCGATGACGAGCTTGGCGGCCTGCGCGCTGGTCCACATCTCGAAGTTGGGGCGGCCGTAGCACGTGGGCCGCAAAAAGGCCTTGGCCGTGTTCCAGCGCCAGCCGCTTTTCTGGTTGACCTCGAAGTAGCCCACGCCTTCGTTGCTGCCGCCGTTGAAGTCGTCGGTGGCGGGGATGCCGGCCTGCTGCGCTGCCTGGGAAAACGCGTCGAGCACATCCCAGCGCAGGCGCTGCTTTTCGACCCGCCACTCGCCGGTGCTGCCGGTGACCTTGTTGCCGTGCAGGCGTTTGAAATTTTCATTCACGCCGCCGGGCTGGTCCAGGCGCCAGTGGTCCTCGTGGCGGCGGAAGTAGGGCAGGGCGTTGTCCCAGCGCCAGCTGGCGTCGCCGGTCAGCTCGGCCCACTGGTCGTAGTCGCGGGCCTGGCCGCGCATGTAGATCATGCCGTTGATGCTGCTGCAGCCGCCCAGCGTCTTGCCGCGCGGGTAGCGCAGCGTGCGGCCGTTCAGGCCCGCGTCGGGTTCGGTGTTGTAGAGCCAGTCGGTGCGCGGGTTGCCGATGCAGTACAGATAGCCCACGGGGATGTGGATCCAGTGGTAGTCGTCCTTGCGGCCGGCTTCGATCAACAGCACCCGGTAGCGGCCGTCGGCGCTCAGGCGGTTGGCGAGCAGGGCGCCGGCCGTGCCGCCGCCAATGATGATGGTGTCAAACGTGGTGTGGTCGCTCATGGGCAGGGGGCGGTGGCAATGTGTGGAAGGAGACGGAGGGCCATTGTGCGGACGGCGCCGGGTGTGTCGAGAGGGTCAGTGCCTATTGCTATTAAATGTATAGCTATCAGCGCTTATTGATAAAGCGCTGGCGGCCTGTTTGATATTAATTTCACGCATTCTTGGCCCACCTGTGCTTGGCGCACGGCCTGTGCGGGCATAAATCCTACGCGCCGCCTGCCGCTGGCTCCGCTACCATGCACCCTCCCTTTCATTCTTGGCGGCCCGCGCTGCCCAGTTCATGACCGACCCCGCTCCTCGCATTGTTAGCGCCGATACGCCCCAGGGGCCTTGTGCGCAGCTGCATGGGCGCTGGGGCGCGGCCGAGCTGGGAACCGGGGCGCAGTGGGAGGCCGTGTCGGGCCAACTGCGCAGCCACCCGGCCGCACCCACGCTGGGCTGGGACCTGACGCAGCTGCAGTGGCTGGACCACGTGGGCGCCCAGTTGCTGTGGAACCACTGGCAGCATGCCTGGCCCGAGCGCCTGGCCTGCACCGACGCACAGCGCGACATGCTTGCGCGCGTGGCGCAGTTCACCTGCACCGCGCCGCCGACCGAGCCCTGGCGGCTGGGCGAGCAGGTGGACCACCTCGGGGTGCTGGTGCTGCACGGCGTGGACCATGCCCGCCACATGCTCGAAATGGTCGGCCGGCTGGTACTGGACCTGGGTCGCCTGGCGCGTGCCCCGCGCCGGGGTCCGTGGCGCGACGTCTCTGGCCACCTGTACCGCATGGGGGCCACGGCCCTGCCCATCACGGCGCTGGTAGGCTTTCTCATCGGCGTGGTGCTGGCCTACCTGATGAGCCTGCAGCTGCGGCAGTTTGGTGCTGAGTCGTTCATCGTCAACATCCTGGGCATCTCGCTCATCCGCGAGCTGGGGCCGATGCTGGCCGCCATCCTGGTGGCAGGGCGCTCGGGCTCGTCGATCACCGCGCAGATCGGCGTGATGC
The DNA here is from genome assembly GCF_001429215.1 of Acidovorax sp. Root267. Lineage (NCBI taxonomy): Bacteria > Pseudomonadati > Pseudomonadota > Betaproteobacteria > Burkholderiales > Comamonadaceae > Acidovorax > Acidovorax sp. Root267. The sequence goes on along the minus strand of NZ_LMJC01000012.1, from coordinate 39,536 downwards.
GCGTGACCGAAGAGCTCGATGCCATGCGCGTGATGGGCATTCCCCACGGCTTTCGGCTGGTGATGCCCCGCACCATTGCGCTGGCGCTGGCGATGCCGCTCATCAGCGTGTGGACCACGCTGGCCGCGCTGGCGGGCGGCATGCTGGCGGCCGACGTGGCCATGGACATCTCGCCGGGCTACTTCGTGCAGGCCCTGCCCGCCGCCGTCAAGATCGGCAACCTGGGCCTGGCCATGGCCAAGTCGGTGGTGTTTGGAGCGTTCATCGCGCTCATCGGCTGCCACTGGGGCCTGCGCGTGAAGCCCAACACCCAGAGCCTGGGCGAAGGCACCACGGCCTCGGTGGTCACGTCGATCACCATGGTCATCATCGTGGACGCTTTGTTTGCGGTGGCTTTCAAAAACATCGGCATATGACTGAGCGCATCGCCAAGCCCGAACACATCGCCGTCGCGCCCGGCGAGCCGCCCATCGTGGACGTGCAAGGCCTGTGGACGGTGTTCGGCAAGGGCGACGAAGCCTTCACCGTGCACCAGGACCTGAACTTCACCGTGCAGCGTGGCGAGATGCTGTCGCTGGTGGGGGGCTCGGGCACGGGCAAGACGGTGCTGCTGCGCCAGATCCTGGGCCTGGCCCGGCCGGCGCGGGGCCAGGTCACGGTGCTGGGGCGCCCGGCGTCTGAAATGGGGCGCGAGGGCGCGGCCAGCCGCGTGGGCATGCTGTTCCAGCACGGCGCGCTGTTCTCGGCTTTCAACGTGCTCGACAACGTGGCGTTTGCGCTGCGCGAGCAGGGCACCCTGCCCGACGACCTGGTGCGCGATGCCGCGCTGGTCAAGCTGCAGATGGTGGGCCTTCAGCCCGAGCACGCCACGCGCATGCCGGCAGACCTGTCGGGCGGCATGGTCAAGCGCGTGGCATTGGCGCGCGCGCTCATCATGGACCCGCCGCTGCTGCTGCTCGACGAACCCACGGCCGGGCTCGACCCGAGCAGCTCCGACGACTTCTGTGCCTTGCTGCGCGAGCTGCGGGCCGCACTGGGGCTCACGGTGGTCATGGTCACGCACGACCTGGATACGCTGTTTGCGCTGAGCACCCGCGTGGCCGTGCTGGCCGATAAAAAGGTCATCGTCACCGGACCGCCGCACGAGGTGGCGCATTTCCAGCACCCGTTCATCGAACACTTCTTCCTGGGTGAACGTGGCCAGCGCGCCATGGCCCCGGTGCAATCCGTGGAGCACGCCGTGGCACAGACCGCCGTCGCGCCCACGCCCGACAAGGAACCCACCTGATGGAAAACAAATCCCACGCCCTCGCCGCAGGCATCTTTGTGCTGGTGGTGGCCGCCATGCTGGCGGGCCTGGCCATCTGGCTCACGCGCGACAGCGCCAACTACGAGCAGTACGAGCTGTCCACCAAGGACGGCGTGAGCGGGCTGCAGCCCCAGGCCGCCGTGCGCTACAAGGGCGTGGCCGTGGGCAAGGTCACGCGCATCGGCTTCGACCCGCAGGTGACGGGCAACGTGCTCATCCGCATTGCGGTCAACGAGCAGGCGCCCATCAGCCCCACCACCTTCGCCGTGCTGGGCTACCAGGGCGTGACGGGCCTGGCCCACGTCCTGCTGGACGACGCCGACAAGCCCTACCCCGAGCTGCCTCCGGGCCCCAGCGGCCTGCCGCGCCTGCCCATCAAGCCGTCGCCGTTTGGCAAGCTCGCCGAGCAGGCACCCGCCATCCTCGCCCAGGTGGACGAAGCCACGCGCCGCATCAACCAGCTGCTGGGCGACACCAACCAGCAGAAGCTGACGGAGGCTCTGGGCAACATTGCCCAGGCGGCAGGCAGCGTGAACACATTGACCCAGCGGCTCGATGCCACCGTGGCCCAGCGCCTGGACCCGGCCCTGGCCGCGCTGCCCCCGCTGGCCAGCGATGCCCGCAAGACCCTGCAGTCGCTGCAGCAGGCCGGCGCCAGCGTGTCGGTGCTGGCGGCCGACGTCAGCAAGACCACGCAGCGCCTGGGGGCGGAGGGTGGCCCCATCGACCAGATCACCATCGGCACGCAGTCCCTCGCCCGCGCGGCCGACCAGTTCAGCACCACCACGCTGCCGCGCCTGAACCGTGCCGCCGACGACACCTCGCGCGCGGCGCGCCAGCTCAGCCGCACAGCGGGCGGCGTCACTGACAACCCGCAGCTGTTCATCTATGGGTCTGGCCGCATCCCGCCCGGCCCGGGTGAACAGGGCTTTGCCGCACCGTGAGGAGCGTTTATGACCAATACTATTAAAAACATAGCTGCTAACGCATATCAGTCAAGCGCTAGAGGTCTGTTTGCCTCTATTTTTTCTGTGGTGGTGCTCGGCATCGCAGGCTGCTCGGCGCTGCCCAGCCCGCCATCGCGCCCCGCACTGTATGACTTTGGCCCCGGCGCACTTGCCCCGGTGCCCACCGACCGCCGCGCGCCCCTGCCACCCCTGGCGCTGGCCGATGTGGAGGCCCCCGGCCTGCCCGAAGGGAGCAATGCCGTGCTCTACCGCCTGGCCTATTCCGACACCCAGCAGCTGCGCCCGTACAGCCAGGCCCGCTGGAGCCAGCCGCCTGCGCAGTTGCTGCAGCAGCGCCTGCGTGAACACCTGGGCCAGCGGCGTGCGGTGCTCAAGGCCGACGATGCTGCGGCCCAGGCACGCGATACGGCCCAGGGCAACCGGCTGCCTTCGGTGTTGCGCGTGGAGCTGGAAGAGTTCAGCCACATCTTCGTCCAGCCGACCGAGAGTGCGGGCGTGGTGCGCCTGCGCGCCACGGTGGTGGACCTGACGCTGTCTGGTGAAGTGCTGCGCGGCCAGCGCGTGTTCATCGCGCGCACCCCCGCGCGCAGTGCCGACGCTGCGGGCGGCGTGGCCGCACTGGCCGAGGCATCCACCCAGGTGGCGCAGGAACTGGCCGCGTGGGTGGAACAGGTGGGCGACGTCCGCCAATGACGCGGCGGAGCAGCCCGCCGGGCTGAGCCGCAAGACGCTGCACAGACTTGCCCCAAGGAGCGCGGCGGGGCGCAGGCCATGGAGCGGGTGTTTCCTTGGGGGGAGTCCCCCCAATCGCTGGACCGAAGTCCAGCGCATCGCGCATGTCTGGGTGGTGTGCTGGCGTGGGCACGGGCACATTTCCAACGGCCGCCGCAGTGCGTACCATGTCGCTTCCCGCATCCAAAAATCACACAACACATCGAGAGGGACGCCATGTTCATCGTCTGGGGGAAGAAGCTCGTCTATCGAAAACTCGGCCATGTGGCCGATTTTTGTCCCATCTGCCGCAAGCCGCGCCCGTTCGTGCTGCGGCGCCTGGGGTCTGCGGGGCACGTGTACTACATCACGGTGAGCCAGGGAGAGCTGGTGGGCTACGAGCGCACCTGCGTGCGGTGCGACACCTCGTTCAGCGCCGAGCCCACCCATTACGCTGCAGTGGCACCCAAGCCCGCGCCTTTGCCCGAGTTGGCCCGGCAGACCTTTCCGGACCTGGAGCAGGCCTGGAAGGAGCGGCTGGACCTGGAGCGGCAGTTGCGCGCAGACCCGCGCGCCCTGCACGCCGATGACCGCAAGGCGCTAATCCGCAGCCCATTTCTGCTGCTGTCGCCCAAGGTCGAAAAGCGTTTTGCATCCACCCATTTCGACAAGGAGGTCGGCATCTCCGCCCTCGTCGCGCTGGGCCTGATGATTGCAGGGCCCGCCATCGTGCACAAGCTGTCTCCCGACTCGTCCGACCTGGCGGTGCTGGTGTTCATGGCCCTGGGCGTGCTGCTCGTGATCGTGCAGATGGTGCTGGCGGGCGGGCGGTTCATGCGGCGCGAGGTAGTGCCGGTGCTCGCCCAGTGCCTGCGGCCCCTGCAGCCCACACCCGGCGAGTTGCAGACCGTGATGGCAGAGCTCAAGACCTTGCGGCACAAGATGGCCAGCAAGCTCAAGCTGGCGGAACTGATCGCGCACATCCGGGGCCCGCAGGGCGCCGCCGGGGCGCGCGGCTGAATCAGGTCCTTGGAACGTCGGTACGCAGGCGGGGCGGGACGGCGCACTCCCGCTGTGGTGCTGCGGCCTACGGCTGGGGTTTTTGGGGGGGCTTCGACACAGGCGCAGCGGCCACCGAAGGCTGCCCCTCGATTCCCGTCACCACCCGCGCATAGCGCGCAAAGCTCCAGTACGCCCAGGCCCAGTCCAGCAGCACCACCAGGCGGTTGCGAAAGCCGATCAGGAAGTAGACGTGCGCGAAGAGCCAGAACAGCCACGCAAAGTAGCCTGAGAACCGCACCGGCCCGGCGGGCGAGGTGAGGTCCACCACGGCGGAGTTGCGGCCGATGGTGGCCAGGTTGCCGTAGTCGCTGTAGCGGAACGGCTGCGCGGGCTGGCCGCTGAGCCGGCGCAGGATGTTGGCGGCGGCGGCCCGGCCCATCTGCTTGGCGCCGGGGGATACACCGGGGACAGGCGTCGGCTCCTGGCCGGGCGCGTGGCTCTTGGCCGCAGCCAGGTCGCCGATCACGCTGATCTCGGGGTGGCCGGGCAGCGTGAGGTCGGGCGCCACGACCACGCGGCCAGCGCGGTCGGTGGTGCACCCGGTGGCCTCGGCCAGCTGGCGGCCCAGCGCAGAAGCGGCCACGCCCGCAGCCCAGACAATGCACTTGCTCTTGATTTGATAGCTATTTGCGCCTGATGAATCAGCGCTGGATGGCGATTCGACCATCAGTCCCTCGGCGTCAATGGCGGTAACGCGGGCGTTGAGGCGCACTTCCACCCCCAGCTTTTCCAGCTGCTCCCTGGCGCGCTGGCTCAGCGTCTCCGGCATGGACTGGAGCACGCGGGCGCCGCCTTCGAGCAGGATGATTTTTGCGCTGGCCGGGTCGATGTGCCGGAACTCGCCCGGCAGCGTGTGGCGTGCGATCTCGGCCAGGGTGCCCGCCATCTCCACGCCCGTGGGGCCGGCGCCGACGACCACAAAGTTGAGCCAGTCGGCGCGGCGCACAGGGTCCGTCTCTTTTTCGGCGGCCTCGAAGGCCAGCAGGATGCGGCGGCGGATCTCGAAGGCATCGTCCAGCGTCTTGAGCCCGGGCGCGTGGGTGGCCCAGGCGTCCCGGCCGAAGTAGCTGTGCGTGGCACCGGCCGCGACGATGAGGTGGTCGTAGGGCTGGGGTGCGGAGGGATGGGGTCCGCCCTTCAGGTGTACGGTGCGTGCCGCCACATCGATGTGCGTGACCTCGCCCAGCAAGGTCGTGACGTTGGGCTGCTGGCGAAACAGGTGGCGGATGGGCGCCGCGATGGCCGGGGCCGACAGCCCGGCGGTGGCGACCTGGTAGAGCAGGGGCTGAAAGAGGTGGTGGTTGGTCTTGTCGATGAGCGTCACGTCCAGTGCGGCACCACGCAGCGCACGGGCGGCTTCAAGGCCGCCGAAGCCGCAGCCGATGATGACAACACGGGGACGGGGCGAGGGAGCGGAGGAAGTGGTCATGCCCCCATTATTGGGGCTCGCAGCTTCCGGGCGGCCAGTGAAACTGGCGCCGCCTTGGGCAAGGGCAGCAAGCCAAGGCCCGCCCCGAGCGGCACAGCCGCTCGGGGGATGTTTCACATCAAGCCATAAAGCCCAGGTTGGTCGGGTAGTCGGCCCCGCCGAAGTGGCTCAGGTTGGGCAGCACACCCGGCAGTTCGCTGTTGCTCACGCCGAACCAGCTGGCCAGCGTGGCCGCGTATTGGTCCACCGAGGTGCTGGGCAGCAGGCGACCCTGGCCCACATGCCATTGGTCGTTGGCATCGGCGGTGTTGGTGATGCTGACCGGTGGCGCCTTGCCGTAGAAGGCCTTGCCCTTGACCGCACCACCCACCATGAGATGGTGGCTGCCCCAGCCGTGGTCCGAGCCGTCGCCGTTGGAGCTGAGCGTGCGGCCGAAGTCCGAGGCCGTGAACGCCGTCACCTTGTCGGCCACGCCCAGTTCGACAGTGGCGTTGTAGAACGCGGTCATGGCTTCGCTCACGCGCTGCATGAGCGTGGGCTGCTGCGAGATCAGGTTGTCGTGCAGGTCGAAGCCGCCGAGCGACACCATGAAGACCTGCCGTTTGCTGCCCAATGTGGTGCGCGCGCCGATGAGGCGGGCGACCATCTTGAGCTGGTCGGCGAGCGAATTGCTGGAGGGGAAGGCCGTGGCCAGGTTGACCCCGGCCAGCCCCGAGGTGATGGAGGCTTCTGCGCCCACGGCCCGCGCGGTGACGCGGTTGTATTCGTTTTCCAGCGTCTGGCCGCTGTTTTGCTGGATCAACGAGCTGAGTGCCGCGCGCACGGCCGTGGAGCCGTAGACGTTGTTCTTGACGCCGTTGATCGCGATCGCGCCGTTGGTGCTGACCTGGTACTGCAGCGCGGAGTCACCCGAGAGGAACACCGCATTGCCCGTGACGGAGATGCAGGTGAACAGCGAACTGCCGTTGGAGGACAGCGCCAGGTCGCCGATGTTGCCGCCCCAGCCCACGGTGGAGCCTTCGGGCGAAGACGACTGCCAGACCGACTGCTGGTCGTTGTGCGAGAACAGCTTGGGGGGCAGCGGGTACAGCGTGCGGTTGCTGCTGCTGTACTGCGCACGGGTGAGTGGCACCACCAGGGGACCCACGTTCAGCTGCACGGCGGCCTTGCCGGTGTTGAACAGGTTCGTCAGCCCGGTCATCGCGGGGTGCAGTGCGTACTGGCGCCCCCCGGCCAGCGGCGTGGTGGGGGTGAGCAGCGTGGGCGTGAGCGCGGACTTGGCCAGGGCGATGCCACCGGCCGTCTGGCCGGCCCCGCCGCCACGGATGGCGTTGTACTTGTTGTAGCTGTCGTCGTCGTAGGTGATGACAGTGTTGCCGTAGTCATTGCCGCCGTACAGGAAGACGCAGACCAGCGCCTTGTAATCCGTGGCCGTGAAGGCTGCGGCCTCGCCAACGGCCGCGAGATTGAGCGCAAAGGGCAGGGCCGTGCCCGCCATGCCCAGCTGGGCCGAGCGGCGCAGGAAAGCGCGGCGGGAGTGGAGTTCGGGTTGGAGGAGATGCATGGCGGCGCGCCTTATTTCTGGATCAGGTATTCGGCCGAGGCCATGACGAGGAAAATCGCGGCCGCCACGCGGTCGCGCTTGGCGTTGTCCGCGCTCGCGGCCGTGACGGCCGTGGTCTTGAGGGCATCCGCGATGAGCTTGATGGTGGCCGCAGACAGTTGGCCGCCTGTCATGAGCAGGTTGACCCGGTCGACCAGCGCGTCGGCATCGGCCACGATGGCCAGTTCGTTGGTGTAGGCCGCCTTGATGTCGACGCCGTTGTTGCTGGTGCTGCCGTTGTTGGGCAGGTCTGGCGCGTTCACGAAGATGCCGTTGCGGATCACGCCCTGCATGTAGTTGAGGTAGCCGCCCACGCTGCTTTCGTTGACGAGCTGGAACTCCGGCGCCACGGCGCCCGCCGTGGCCAGAGCGGTCGAGGGCGGCACATAGCCCGGCCGGAAGAAGTTGAACACCGACGGCGAGCGCAGCGGGCTCTGCGCCAGGCGCGAACCCGCCGAGCTGAGGTCGCCGATCTTCCAGCTGCCATATTGCGAAGCGATGCCGAACGTGCGGCCCCACTGCACGAAGCGCAACATGGGTTCGCGCAGTCGGCCGAACATGGAGTCCGTGAGCCCGGCGGGCCCGCGGGCCTCGTTGTCCAGCAAAACCGCCTTGACCACGGCGCGCATGTCACCGCGCACGCCGACACCGTTGTTGTTGAAGGCGGCGGCCACGCGGCTCACGTAGCCCGGCGATGGGTTGCTGGTGACCAGGCGCTGAATCAGCTGCTTGCCGATGAACGGCCCCACGTTGGGGTGGTTGAAGATGGTGTCCAGCGCGGTCTTGAGCGCCGCCGCGCCGGGGGTGCCGGCGGCAACGGTGGTGCCCAGGAAGGTGGCGGCCAGCGTGGAGTGCCGCGACTCGGTGAGTGCCATGGGCAGCCGCGTGAAATGGGTGCTGGGCACGGTGCGCGTGGTACCCGGCACGGTGGTCTGCACGTTTTGCGACTGGTCGTAGTCGTAGCCCGTGAACACGCGTGCCAGGTTGGTGATGTCGCTTTGGGTATAGCTGTCGACCACTTGGCCCGAGCCATCGCGCTTGGCCGTGCCGTCCTGGTTGAGGTCCACGAGCCCGATGGACATCAGCTGGAGGATCTCGCGCGCATAGTTCTCGTCGGGCTGGCGGCCCGTGGAGGGGTTTTCCTTCTGGTTGCCGCGCGTGTTGAGGTAGTAGCCCATCGCGGGGTTGAGGGTCACGTCCTCCAGCAGCTGGCGGAAGTTGCCGAAGGCATTGGCCACGAGCTGGTCCCAATAGTGGGCGATGGCGTGGCTGCGCCAGCTGAAGTCCAGGCCCGAGAGCGATACCACGCAGATTTCGGACAGCGCGAGGGCCACGCGTTTGCGCAGCCCGTCGGTGGACGTCATGAGCTGCTGCCAGATCATGCAGTCGCCCGGGTAGGTGTTGTCGTAGTACGACGTAGTGTTGTCCACCGTGTTGTAGCCGCGCTGGTTCAGCCAGTCCCACCCCTTGGTGCCAACGGGCAGGCTGAACTGGTTGTTGATCCAGCCGTCGTAGGTGCCGGCGCGCAGGGTGGCAATCTCGCCCGTCGAGGCCGAGAACTGCGCTTGCAGCAGGAAGCGGGCCGCCTCCGAATCGGTGCCGGCCTTTGTGTACGTGTAGGAGCCCGCACCCGGGGCCGGTGGAGGCGGCGGGGGCGGTGGAGTCGATGGCCCCGGCGCGGGCGTGGGCCCGGGCGCCGGTGCAGGCCCGGGGGAAGGGGGAGTCGTGGGGCTGGGTGTGGGGGCCGGGCCGGGGGTAGGGGCCGGGCCTGGCGTGGGGGTCGGTGTGGTCCCTGGAGCGGGCGTGGCGGGCGGGCTCACGGTGTCATCGGCTGCGTCGCCGCCACCGCAGGCTGCCAGCGCCACGCTGGCCATCAGGGCGGCGAGCGTGGCTTCCTTGGGCAACGGGGCCGGGCGTGGAGCCGCCTGCGCGGTGTCGATTCCCTCTGCAACTTCGGCAGGCGCCGCTGCGCGAGGTTCCTCTTTCATCAGTGTCATGGTGGGTCTGCTAGTTGTTGGTAGCGGGAGCAACACCACACGCAGAGCTATCAGGCGCCCTGCATGCATGGACGGTGCGCTTCGGTAGCTCTGCCATGGATGCCAAGGCCTGGTCCAAGTGTATGGATTTGCAACTGAGAGCCTGTTGGGCTAAATCGTTATGAATGACTACAACAGTCACCAAATGCAACGGTTTACGCAAAGAGGCTGGTTTCGACTAGGGCGTATTCCCGCCGGATCTTGCTGCGCACCCTGCGGCGGCTTGTCCGGCAGCGGTGTAGTCCAGAGGCCGACGTTCGCTGCCACCGGGAGCCTACGCGCGGCGCACTGCAGTGTTTCTACAGTGGGCTCATCGCTGTCCGGCACCGTTTACCGCCATATCGGTGGCATGGCCGCAGCGAGCCACTCTCAAGGATGAAGACCATGAATGAAGACACCGTCAAGGGCAACTGGAAGCAGTTCAAGGGCAAGATGATTGAACAGTGGGGCAAGCTCACGAACGATGACTTTGACGTCATCGACGGCAAGCGCGAGCAGTTCCTGGGCAAGCTGCAAGAGCGCCAGGGCATTGCCCGCGACGCCGCCGAAAAGCAGCTCAAGGAGTGGCAGGACCGCCACCCTGACTTTCGCTTCAACGACTGACCGGGGTCTGGTGCCGGGGCCAGCCCCCTGCGCCTGAGCCGCACGGGCAACCAGCAGGCGGCAGGCGCACCTTCGCACCGGCCTGCTCCCTATCCCCTACCTATCCAATTCGAGGAGAAACCCATGAAATTCGCACGAACTCTGATCGCTTCCGTGGCTGCTGGCCTGCTGGCAACCTCTGCCTTCGCCATGACAGCCCCTGAACACAAGGCCGCCAAGGACCAGATCTCGGCCGCCTACAAGGCCGACAAGCAAAAGTGTGATGCCCTGTCGGCCAACGCCAAGGACATCTGTGTGAAGGAAGCCAAGGGCAAGGAAGACGTGGCCAAGGCCGAACTCGAAGCCCAGTACAAGCCCAGCGCCAAAGCCACCCAGAAGGTCGCTGAAGCCCGTGCTGATGCAGCCTACTCCGTCGCCAAGGAAAAATGCGATGACCTGAAGGGCAATGAAAAGGATGTCTGTGAAAAGGACGCCAAGGCTGCCCATGTGAAGGCCAAGGAAGATGCCAAGGTCGCCGCGGTGCAGGCCAAGCCCGCGGACAACGCTGCCGAAAAGGGCGCTGCCGTGGCGGAGGCCCGCAAGGATGCCAACGCAGAAAAGAACGACGCCAACTACAAGGCCGCCAAGGAGCGCTGCGATGCGCTGTCGGGTGATGCCAAGTCCAAGTGTGTGGACGACATGAAGCGCATGTACGGCAAGAGCTGATCCCCTGTGGACCGCACAGTGGCCGGTACTCCCAGCCGCTGGCAGTCTTAAAAATGCCCCGCCCCGTGCGGGGCATTTTTTGTTGTGGGGGCCGAATGGTGCCGCGCGGTTGGCGCCGAACTGACCTGCATCAACACGCCCTGTTGGCTGGCGGCCTAAGCTCGCGCCCTGTTTTTGTCTCGCTGCAAAGGGATTCGCATGGCACAACTCGAATGGTCGGACGCGCTGGCCCTGGACCTGCCCCTGATGGACGACACCCACCGCGAATTCGTGGATCTGCTGGCCGCCGTGCGCCGGGCTGAGGATGGGCAGTTGCTCTCCGCTTGGCACGCTCTGGTGGAGCACACCGACCACCATTTTGCGCAAGAGGATGCCTGGATGGCGTCCACCCGCTTTGCCTCGGGCAACTGCCACAGCATGCAGCACAGGGTGGTGCTGCAGGTCATGCGCGAAGGGGTGGTGCGGGCCGAGCAGGGCGACCTCCAGGTTCTGCGGGTGATGGCCAGCGAGCTGGCGCTGTGGTTTCCGCAGCACGCCCAGAGCATGGACGCGGCGCTGGCCCTTCACCTGCGCCGCGTGGGGTTTGACCCGGTCTCGGGCGTGGTGCATGCGCCGCACGCGCTGCCGGGCGAACTGATCCAGGGTTGTGGTGGATCGACCTGCTCCGATACCTCGGCCGGTGTTGCCGCCGCCGAACCCGCAGCAATGGCCTGAGCTCGTGAACACGTTTTGAGAGCCGGGCGCACAGCGCCGCTGCCTGCCGGTCCGCCCACGCGGCCAGCCATGGCGCGGCGCAAGCGTGCTTTCACCCGTGCGTGGGCTGCGCCGGTGTGGCATGCTGCCAAGTCTCTAGGCAAAGGTGGGCGGCATGACCGCTTTGCTCCATGGCCGAAATCTCTTCCACGGTGGCGCTGTACGACGGCGCCGCAAGCCTGCAGGCCCTGCAGCGCTACGGCATTCTCGACACGCCGATGGAGCCTGCCTACGATGAGTTGGCCGAGATTGCGGCCCATGTGTGCGAAGCCCCGGTGGCCCTGATCAGCCTGCTGGACAGCCACCGCCAGTGGTTCAAGGCATCGGTGGGGCTCCCGCTGCGGGAAACCCCGCTGGACCAGTCCGTGTGTCGCTACGCAGTGCGGCAGCCCGGTGTGTTCATCGTGCCCGACCTCGCGCAGGATGCGCGTTTTGCCCACTTCAGCATCGTGACCCAGGAAAACCCCTTGCGGTTCTATGCCGGGGCGCCCTTGGTCACGCCCGATGGTTATGCCCTGGGCACGCTCTGCGTGCTGGACCACCGGCCGCGCCAGCTGTCCCAGAAAGCGCAGGACATGTTGTCCGCGCTGGCGCGCCAGGTGATCCGCCTGCTGGAGCTCAAGCGCGCCAACGACCGCCAGGGCCAGATGCTGGTGGAGCTGGAAGAAGCGCGCCGCCAGATGGCCGTGCTGGCCCATACCGACGTGCTCACCACCCTGGCCAACCGCCGCTCGTTCACCGCGCGCCTTGTGCAGGAGCAGGCCCTTTTGCAGCGCGACGGCGAACCCGCCTGCCTGCTGATGATGGACATCGACCACTTCAAGCGTGTCAACGACGTGCACGGCCACCATGTGGGTGACCAGGCCTTGCAGCTTGTGGCCACGCTCTGCCGCGACGTGTTCCGCGCGGCCGATGTGGTGAGCCGATGGGGTGGCGAGGAGTTTCTGGCCCTGTTGCCCGCCACCCGGGTCGACCAGGCCCAGGCGGTGGCGCAGCGCGTGCATGCCGCGCTGGCTGCCCACCCGGTGCCTGGCGTGGAGCCACCGCTGATGCTGACGGTGAGCATGGGGCTGTCCAACTTTGATCCCCTGCGCCCGCTCGACATCACCCTGTGCGCGCTGGATTCGGCGCTCTATGCCGCCAAGCGCGAAGGCCGCAACCGAACGGTGGTGGTGTAGGGCCCTGCGCAGCGATTTGCTTCCATTTTGATAGCTAATAGCGCTTTTCTCTAAAGCGCTGGAGCCAATTTTCATCAAAATTCCAGCACTGCCTCAGTGTCTCAGTGCCCCGGGCTGCGGGGCAGCAGCAGGGCCGCCATGCGCCAGGACAGATCCCGCAGGGCCCGGCGCATGGCGGGTGAATCCTGCACACCCACAGGGCTGGGATCGCTGCGCGGGCAAAACGCGGCCTCCAGCACCTGCTGCTTGGCGCTGACCAGCGCCACCCGGTCTTGTGCCCGCAGGGCGGCCATCAGCTGGTCGCGGTGGCGCTGCACGCGCTCGGCCTCTGCCAGTGTCAAGGTAGGTGGGTGCGCTCCGGCGCCTGCCGCCGGGCCGGCCAGGTGCTGCGCCCAAGACCGGGGCGTGGTGTGTGTTGTCATACGGCGCTCGCTGGGGGCGTGGTGGGGCGCGCAACGGGTGGGGCCGTGGGGCGGCGTGGCGGGGTGGTGCCCTGCGACAACCCGTACCAGTTCACCTTGCGGGTCGCCACCATCACGGCCGCCAGCACCAGGAACAGCGCAATCGCACCCACCGCCAGGGCCGTCTGCTCCAGCTGCAGCAGCACGTACAGCAGCCCATACAGCACCGCGATGCCCCCGCCCAGCGGAATGCCCCGCGCCAGGCTGCCCAGCATGTGGCTCGCGTAGTAGGCGAGCAGCAGCACGCAGGCGCTGGCGGCGACGGCGTACGAGATGCCAAACGGCAGGTGCTCAGACAGGCTCACCAGCAGCAGGAAGAAGCTGCACAACGCACTGCCCACCAGCAGGTACTGCACCGGGTGCACGCGCAGCTTCTTCATCAGCTCGAACAGGCCCACGGCCACGAAGGTCAGGGCAATGAACAGCACGCCGTACTTGGTGGCGCGGTCAGACAGCGAATAGGGGTTCACAGGGTCGATGAAGGCCACGCTGAAGCTGTCGGCGCAGTCGCCGGGGGTGGCTTCGCCGGGCACGTAGTCGCTGCGGTTGCCGTCGTCCGAACCCCCCAGGCAGATGCGCTTGCCGTTGGCGATATCGGCCTGCGCCGTGGTGGCCAGCGACGACAAGCGCCACTGGGCCGAAAAACCGGTCTTCTTGACCTCGCGCTCCGCTGGCAGAAAGCGGCCCCCAAACGAAGGGTGGGGCCAGCCACTGGTCATCTGCACTTCGGTGTTGCCGCCCAGCGGCACGAAGGCCAGGCGCTCGGTGCCCACCAGTTCCAGGTCCAGCGTGGCGGTCAGCCCGTCGGCCTTGCCGCGCACCGCTTCAGGCAACACGGCGTGCAGGCCCCGGCTGTAAGTGGGGTGGAAGGTGCCGGGCTTGAGGGCCAGGGCATGCGAGTCCATGGTGAACTGCGCGGTGCGGATGCCGCGCGCATCCCCCACGGCCATCATGACGATGGGGGCGCCGCAATGCATGCGCGAGTTTTTCATGCTGCTCTGCGGTACCAGGCTTGCCAGTGACCCCCATTGCGCCGTCACGTGGGCCTTGAGGTTGAAGGTGTTCACCTTGTGCAGCCCGCGCGAACGCTCCTCCATCGCGGCGCCGGTGGTGAGCTTGAGCTGCTCGGGCATGGCGGTCAGCAGGAACTCGCGGCGCTGCTCCACCATGCGGCGCTCGTCGCCCTTGCCGGTCTCTACCTCCCAGCTCTCCACACAGGCGCTGTGGATCATCGGGCCCATCAGCGTCTGCGGCCCGGCCAGGCTTTCGGCCACGCTCTGCGCGGTGATGCTGCGGTAGCGCAGCCGGTCGCGCACCACGTCTTCGATCATGCCGAGGCCAAAGAGCAGCAGCACGGTGATGGCGGCCAGCGCGGCCAGTTTGGTGAACAGGGGGTGTTTGAACAAGAGATCCTCCACAAATGATGTTGTGGGGGCAGTGTTGTGGCCCGGTGTGAGGGCGCTATGAAGTTTGTGAGGCCAGTGTGAAGTCGGGGCTGCCCGTATCGCCATGACCTGCCAGGTCATCGACGGCCGCGCCCCTTGCGCCTACAAACGGCGCATTGCAACGAGGGGTTCGGCATGCGTCATGTGGTTCCGGTGGTTCTGGTCTTGGTGGCAGTGGTCCATGCCCTGCCGCTGGTGGGCGTGCTGGGGGCGGGCAAGCTGGCGCAGCTGTACGGCACCCCGGTGCAGGATGCAGGCGTGGAGTTGCTGCTGCGGCACCGGGCCGTCCTTTTCGGGCTGCTGGCCGCCTTCATGGGGTATGCCGCCACGCGAGCCGAACTCCATCGGCTGGCCCTGGTGGCGGGGCTGGTGAGCGTGGTGTCTTTTCTGCTGCTGTCGTGGCTGCAGCGGGGCAGCGGCCTCAGCGCTCCACTGGTGATGGTCGTGCGGGTGGATGGGGTGGCGCTGGCCTTGCTGGTGGTGGCCCTGGCCGTGCACCTGCGCCGCTCGCATTAGCTGGCGGGAAACTCCAGTGCCACCCACAGTCCGGGCGCTGTGTTGCGCACCACCATCTGCCCCCCGTGCAGCGCCATCACGCGCTTGACGATGGCCAGCCCCAGGCCCGATCCGCTGCGATCTCCGCCCGGCCGTGCCGTGGTGAAGAAGCGTTCGCCCAGCCGGGGCAGCGCGTAGTCGGGCACGCCCGGGCCACTGTCCCGCACGGCCACGGTGGCGCTGTCCAGTTCCACCTGCACCGTACTGCCTGCGGGCGCAAAGTCGATGGCGTTGTCGAGCAAATTGGTCAGCGCCATGGTCACCAGCTCGGCTTCCCACGGGCCGCTGCGGCCCGCGCCCACCAGGGCCAGGGTGATGCCGCGTTGCGCAGCGCGCGCGCGCGCCTGGCCGATGGCGGCCTCGGCGCAGGCCTGCAGGGCCACGGGCGCGCGGCCCTCGGCGTGGTGGCGCTGCTCCAGTTTGGACAGCTCCAGCAGGCGGTCGATGATGCGCTGCAGGCGCTCGCTTTGCTGCACCACCTGGGTCGCGAATTCGGCGCGGTCGGCGGTGGGTAGGTCGTCCTGCAGCAGCTCGCCCGCGCCGCGGATGGCGGCCACGGGGCTTTTGAGTTCGTGCGTGAGGGCGCGCACATAGCCTTCGATGTAGTCGCGCCCTTCCAGCCGAGCGCGCATGCGGTCCATGGCGCGGGCCAGGTCTCCCAGTTCGCCCGGCACCTCGGGCACGGCCAGCGCCGTGGTGGGCGGGGTGCCGGGATCATGGCGCTCGCCATCGGCCGGGCCCTGCACGCTCAAGGCGTAGTCGCGCAGGCGGCGCACGTTCCACACCATCCACAGCGTCACCGCCACGCCCACGGCTGCCGAGAGGGCCAGCAGCAGCAGCCCGCCCATGAACACCTTTTGCTCGGCGCGGTCGATGAAGCGCTGCACGGTGCGCGTGGGTTTGGCCACGGTCAACACACCGGCGATCTTGCGGCCCTCGGGCGCCTGCACATAGATGGGGGCGGCCACATGCATCACGCCGCTGGTGTCGTCGTCCTCCACATCGCGCGTGGAGCGCGCGCCGTACTCGCCCCGCAGCGTGCGGGCCACGTCGCGCCACTGCGAGTAGTCGGCGCCGATGGCGCGGTTTTCGGAGTCGAACAGCACACGTCCCGTGGTGTCGGTCACGTAGATGCGGTAGTCCAGCGACTGCTTGGAAAACCCCCAGATCGCTGCGTCGATGGGCCGCGTGGCATAGCGGCGCACATGCTGCGCAAACGGGCTGTGGCTGCTGTTGTCGGCCCCCGTCGCCAGCCGCCCGGCCGCCAGGTCATCGCTGGCCAGCTCGGCCAGGATGTTGGCCGTGTCCACCATCATGTCCTCCATCACCTCGCGCACGCTGGGTTTGATCTCGGCCATGAACACGCGCAGCACAAAAAACGCGGCGATGCCGTTGATCAGGAAGAAGGCGAACAGCAGGCGGATGCCCAGGCGCATGGGGCAGTTCTCTTAAAAAATCTTGACCGGCAAAGCGTTTCAGAAGCGCTGAGTATCGGTATGGAGCAAGACGATGTGGGGGACGGGTAGTGCGTAGCACGCCTGGCGGACATGCTGCTCAGATCGTACAGGCGGTTGAATCGCAAGGTGAATTTGGCCAGGAAGCGCGATGCGGGCTTCCTGTGCGTGATGCTGCGACGCAGTCCTTGCCATCTGGCACGGGATGCACCGTGGGGACGCAAAGCCTGTTGTGTGGCCTAACTAAGTTGCAAGCGCGCAACGTTTTCGCTCGAAAACAGGTCGGTACGACCGGGCTGCTCCAGCGATCCCGTGCTACCCGCTGTTACCGCTTGAGACATGTCACCTAGGCTGAACCCGGAGCTGCCCACGGTGTGGCGTGGGCTTCTGCCAATTTCATGCAGCAACAGGAGACAAGTTATGAACAAAATGCGTGCCCTATCAGCGGCCGTGCTTGGGTGCTTTTCGTCGTTTGGCATGGCGCAAAGCGCGGCTGACGGGAGCAGTGTGACGATGTACGGCATCGTCGACGTTGGCATCCACCATGTCACCGGAGCACCCGGCGGCTCTAAGACCAGCCTTACCAGTGGGAACATGCAAGGTTCGCGCCTCGGATTCAAGGGAAATGAAGACCTGGGCGGTGGATACCGCGCCGTCTTCACGCTCGAATCGCGGCTCGAAGCTGACACCGGCGCACTGGGCAACCGCCCCATTTCCCAAGGGCGGCTGCCGGACCGACTCAGCAACGCTGGATCGTTGGGCCTGCCCGCTGCGCTTCAGCCTGCTGTGTCCGCAGTGGCCGCCCAGATCGGTAGTTCCGTGGGCGTCAACTTGGGCAACAACTTCTTTGATCGGCAAGTATTCACCGGCCTGATCACCCCGTTCGGTGCCTTCACATTCGGGCGACAGTACACACCGGGCTACTTGGCCAACGCCAACTTTGACGCGATGAAGACCGAGTCCAGCCTGTCACTGGGACAGTTGGTGGCGATTCCGGCTTCGTTCGATATCCGCGTGAACAACTCACTCCAGTACGGTCTGCAATTGAACGGATTCACCGCCACCGCGATGTACGCAGCCGGGGAAGTCGCTGGCCGTTCGAGCGCTGGGCGGCTGTGGGGTGCCATGGCCATGTACAACGGCAACGGCTATTCGTTCGGCGGCGGTTACAACACACGCAACAACGAACTGGGTGAAAAGTCGCTGACGACCGCTGTCCTCGGCGCGACGCTGGATGTCGGGCCGGGCACCCTGTCGGGCCAATTCAGCGTCATCAAGGACGACCATCCCACCAACCTGTCCGGCATTTCCGCAGTCCTGTCTGCCAACCCTGCCACGGCACCAGTGGCCGGCCTGGTGCAAAACGCCTTCATTCAAGGTTTCCGGCAAGACGCACGCCTGTTCCAGGTTGGCTACCGCATCACCAGCGGCGTGCACGCAGTGACCGTGGCGTACAACAACATGAACGACAAACGCCCGTTCAATGCGGATCGTGCGTCGTATGGGGTGGCTTACACCTATGCACTGTCCAAGCGCACCGACCTGAATGCCGTACTCACACACCTGAACAACAAGAACACGTCGCAAGACATGTTGGGCGGCAACGGATTTCTGGGTGGCGTTGCGGCAGCGCCCGGAAAAGACGTCAATAGCCTGGCACTGTCGATTCGCCATCGTTTCTGAGGCCTGCAGGGCTGGGGCGCTCAGGGCGCAGCGTTGCTCAGCCTCTGCATCCCCAACCCACCGGGTGACCCGCCCGTCCAGCCTGCTGCCCAAGCGTGCACAGTTTTCAGTGGCAGGCAGGATATGGCCTGCACACCCTGGGTCGTGAGTAGCGGCGGAGTTGTGGATGCCTGTTGAGGGGATGCCTTGGACGCTCTCTCGCTTGAGGGCACGGTCTGGGTGCGCACTGCATCTTTGGGTGCCGAGGGGGTTGCCCACGTTCCATGCGGTGAGGTTGTCACTTGGATCGTCACGCTCCATTCCAGCGTGGTGCGCGGGGCTCCATTTCCTTCACCCGTAAGTACGTGCATTTGCATGGACTCAACCGACGGGCCCATTGGGAATCAAAGATCGATGCAATACCCCATGCCCCGGTGCGTGCTGATGTATTCGCGCGCTGGGTCCAGCTCGCGCAGCTTGGCGCGCAGGGTCTTGATGTGCGTGTCCACCGTGCGGTCGGTGCTTTCGCTGTCGTCGCCCCAGGCGGCGGCCAGCAGGGCGTCGCGCGAGTGGATGCGGCCTGCGCCGCGCAGCAGGTGGGACAGCAGGCGGTACTCGCGCCGGGTCAGTGGCAGGGCCTGGCCGCGCAGGCTGATGCGCTGGCCCGTCTCGTCGTCGTGGAACAGTGCGGCGGCCGTGGCGGCGGGCGCTGCCGGGTGGCCGTTGCCGTTTCCGTGACCCGCGCGGCGTAGCAGCGCCTTCACGCGCGCGGCCAGTTCGCGCGGGCTGAAGGGTTTGGTCAGGTAGTCATCGGCGCCCAGTTCCAGGCCCAGCACGCGGTCGATTTCTTCGCCGTGGGCGCTGAGCATGAGCACGGGCAGGGCGGCGGTGGGCGGCGCATTGCGCACGTCGCGCAGCAGGTCCAGTCCACTGCCGTCGGGCAGGCCCACGTCCAGCACCAGCAGGTCAAAACGTGCGCGCTGCAGCTGCTGGCGCGCATCGTTCACCAGCAGGCTGTGCGTCACCAGCAGCCCGTCGCGTTCCAGCGCATAGGCCACGGTGCGGGCAATAGCGGGGTCGTCTTCGAGGAGCAGCAGCCGGGCAGACATGGACGGTCAGCGCGCGATCAGTACGGGGAAAATCTTGCCCAGCCCGTCGGCCATCACCTCCACCGCCAGCGCGGCCAGGATCAGGCCCATCAGCCGGGTCATCACGTTGATGCCGGTCTTGCCCAGTACGCGCGCAATCGGGTCGGCCAGCGAAAAACACACCGCGGTGGCCAGCGCGATGACCACGCCGTAGCCCACCAGCGTGGCGGTCTGCCACACGCCTTGCGCGCGGTCGGCATAGATCACCACGGTGGACATGCTGGCCGGGCCGGTGAGCAGCGGGATGGTGAGTGGCACCACGGCAATGCTGCTGCCCGCTGCTGCCTTCTCGGCTCCTTCTTCGTATTCATTGGTGCTGGGCTTGGCCTCAGCGGGCTGGGCGTTGAGCATGTTCATCGCGCTGATGAGCAGCAGCATGCCGCCGCCCACCTGAAAGCTCTGCAACGAGATGTTGAAAAAGTCGAGGATCTGCAGGCCCAGCAGCGCACAGGCCGCAATCACGCAGAACACGCTGAAGCTGGCCACCCGGATGGTGCGGCGCCGCTGCGCGTACGAAAAGCCCTGGGTGTAGTGGATGAAGAACGGAACGATGGCCAGCGGGTTCACGATGGCCAGCAAGGTAATGAGCGGTTTGAGATCCATTAACGGCCTCCGGAGACTTCTAAAAGGGACATGGTGGTGTAAGGCGAAGCATCCGACATCAGCCACACGATGGCCTCGGCCACCTCTTCGGCCGTGCCGCCGCGCAACATGGGCACCTGGTGGGCCAGGTCGCGCACGCGGTCGGGCAGGCCGCCGCTGGCGTGGATGTCGGTCTCGATGAGGCCCGGGCGCACGGCGTTCACGCGGATGCCTTCGGCCGCCACCTCGCGCGCCAGGCCCACGGTGAAGGTGTCGATGGCGCCCTTGGCCGCCGCGTAGTCCACATACTGGTGGGCCGAACCCAGGCGTGACGCGGCGCTGGAGACATTGACGATGGCCCCGCCAGCGCCGCCATGGTGCGTGCTCATGCGGCGCACAGCCTCGCGGGCGCAGATGAAGCTGCCGATCACGTTGATGTCGAACATGCGGCGCAGGCGCGCCACGCTCATCTCGTCCACCCGCTGGGTGGTGTCCACCACGCCTGCGTTGTTTACCAGTGCGGTGATGCGGCCCAGTTGCGCGTCGATGGTGGCAAACATGGCCAGTACCTGGGCTTCGTCAGCCACATCGGCCTGCACGGCCAGTGCGGTGCCGCCTGCGGCGCGGATCTGCTGCACCACCGCATCGGCGGCGGCCTGGTTGCCCTGGTAGTTCACCGCCACCGCCCAGCCTTGGCGTGCCGCCAGTAGGGCGGTGGCAGCGCCAATGCCTCGGCTGGCACCGGTGATTAAGGCGATCTTGTCCATGAAATCGGGGTCTCCTGCAAGAATGGCGCATTGGAACAGGTTCTGGGTGCTGCGGGCAGCGGTTTGCAGCAGGTGCACCGCCACTCCAGCGCATTTTTTATCAAGGAGATTGCAGCATGGGACAGTTTGTCGATCTGACTTCGGGTGACGGTTTTGTATTTCCGGCCTGGGTGGCCCAGCCCGATGCCGCACCGCGTGGCGCCGTAGTGGTGCTGCAAGAGATTTTTGGCGTGAACTCCCACATCCGCGCCGTGGCCGACCGCTTCGCGGCACGTGGCTACCTGGCGGTGGCGCCTTCGACCTTCCACCGTGTGAAACCCGGCGTGGAACTGGGCTACACCGGCGACGACATGCAGGCCGGCATGGGCCTGAAGACGGCGGTGGAGGCGCTGCCCGCCCCTGGCGTGATGCCCGACATCCAGGCCGCTATCGACTACGCCGCTGCGCAAAGCGGCCGCAAGGTGGGCATCGTGGGCTTTTGCTGGGGTGGACTGCTCACCTGGCGTGCGGCTTGTACGCTCACCGGCCTGTCGGCCGCCGTGCCCTACTACGGCGGCGGCATGACCAGCCCCGACGAAGCCGCGCGCCAGCCCCGCGTGCCCGTGCTGGCCCACTTTGGCGAGCGCGACCACTGGATCCCGGTGGATAGCGTGCAGGCTTTTGCCCGCGCACAGCCGGGTGCCGAGGTGCACATCTACGCAGCCGACCATGGCTTCAACTGCGACCAACGCGGCAGCTACGACGAGCCTGCGGCCATGACGGCGCGTGATCGCACCCTGGCGTTCTTCGACAAACACCTCGCATGAATTGGAATCCCCCCTGAGGCGCTGCGCGCCTTCCCCCAAGGGGGACGACGCCGTCGCTGCGGGGCGGCCCTTGTTTGGCGTCTCTGGCGGGGGCGCGCCCATTGCAGGCGCCAGGGCGCAGCGATGAACTGCTCAATGTTTGGAGGCCGCCATGGCGAGTTCGACGTATATCCAGGTTTTGAGGCAAATTTGGCCGCTACCGCTTGCCTGTAAATCGATGGCAGCTATTGTTTTAATAGCATTTGGATTTCAGGCCCACGCGGCCGACTACACCGGCCCCCTGTTCGATGCGCACCTGCACTACAACGAGGAAGCGTGGGACGGCAAAACCGGCCCCCACCCGCCCGCCGATGTGCTCGCGCGCATGAAGGCCAGCGGCGTGCGCGCCATCGTGGCCAATTCGCGGCCCAACGCGGGTTCGCTCACCCTGGCGGGCCTGCCGCAGACGCGTGAGGCGGGTGTCACCGTCGTGCCCTTTGTGCGGCTGTACCGCAACCGGGCGGACTACACCGGCTGGTTTGCCGACGAGAGCATCTACACCATGGTGCAGACCGAGCTGGCGCGCGGCACGGCGGCGGGGCCGTATCGGGGCATTGGCGAGTTCCACCTGTACGACAGCGCCAATGCCAACGGCCCCGTGGCCCAGAAGCTCATGGCCCTGGCCGAAGAGCGTGACCTGGTGGTGCTGGCCCATGTGGATGATGTCGCCATCGACCTGCTGATGGCCCACACCCCGTCGAAGGGCCAGAAGGCGCGCCTGATCTGGGCCCACACCGGCATCGGCGGCGCGCCGGTGGAGCGGGTGGATGCGCTGATGGCGCGCTACCCCGGCCTGGTGGGCGAACTCTCGTACCGCCCCGGCTTGGTGTGCGACGACAACCAGTTGTGCCCCGCTTGGCGTGCGCTGCTGCTCAAGTACCCCACGCGCTTCGTGATCGGCTCGGACACCTGGGTCAACCAGCGCTGGCAGCACTACGAAAACCTGATGCAGGGCTACCGCCAGTGGCTGGGCGGCCTGCCTACCGATGTGGCGCGCAAGGTGGCGTGGGACAACGGGGTGGGGTTGTTTGGCGTCACGGCGCTGCGCTGATCTTGCGACCCACGGTCCCAGCCCCGATCGCACCCCGTGCTACCGGCTGATACGCCCGCGCGATGGCCCAGCCCCCGGTGCACGCGGCGGCGGTGGCGGGAACCACAGGGTGAACACCGTCGGATGGCCTGGGGCGCTGCGCACGTAGACCAAGCCTCCATGTAATTCCATTGTGCTTTTTACGATGGCCAGCCCCAGGCCAACGCCGGGTGCTTCTTCGTTGCTCTGACTTTCGACCCGGTATGCGCGTTCAAAAATCCTGGCTTGGTGCTGGAGGGCGATGGGTTCGCCCTCGTTGGAGACCGAAATATGGCAGCCACCATTCGATGCCACCGATCCTGAGAGCGCAACCGTGCTGCCTGGGCGGGCATGGCGAATGGCATTGGTCAGCAGGTTGCCGGTGGCGCGGGTGAGCAGGGTGTCATCAGCCCAGACATGGGCGCTCTGGTCCACCTGGAGCGCCAGCTCCAAACCCCGCTCCTGGGCGAGCAGTTCGAAGAAGGCTGCGGTGGCCCCCAGCCGTTGCTCCAGCGGGATGAAGGTGGCATGAACGGCGCTTTGCTGGCTCTCGGCGCGCGCGAGGAACAGGATGTTCTCGATCATCCGCCCCATGCGCTCATACGCTGGCACGGCCGACTCGATCACCGCACGGTATTCCTCCGCACTGCGGGGGCGGTCCAGCGTCACCTGGGCAACCATCAGGAGGCGGTGGATGGGAGTGCGCAGATCGTGCGCAATGTCGGACGACACACCCGACAGGCGGGTGAAGGAATCCTGCAGCCGGTCGAGCATGTGGTTGAACGCGCGGGCCACGGGTTCCAGCTCGGCAATGTTGTTCTCGGGGGCCAGCCGTTCGTGCAAGGCGTGGGCGCTGATGCGGTTGGCCGTGTTGGCCAGGCGGTGGGCCGAGGACAGGATGAGCCTGGCCGTGCACCAAGCGAAGAGGCTCGCGGCCAGCGCGCCGACGCCCAGCGTGATGGCAAAAACACGCCATGAGCGCAGGGCAAAGGCATGGCCCCGCGCGTGCAAATCCTCTGCAGGGATATGGACCATGCCTCCGTTGCTGGCGAGCAGAGGCTGGAGGTCGTTGAAATCCTGGCCCAGCAGGTAGATCACCATCCAGAAGCTGGCCGTGATCAACAGCAGGGTGATCGAAGAAATCGCCAGCGCGATCTTCAGGGGCAGAGAGCGCCGCAGGAAAGTCCTCGCCCTAGGCGTTGTTTCGGAGTTCGAGGACATAGCCGACGCCCCTGACGGTGTGAATGAGCTTCTCGGCGAAGGGCTCGTCGATCTTGGCGCGCAGTCGGCGCACCGCCACATCGACCACATTGGTGTCGCTGTCAAAGTGCATGTCCCACACGTTTTGCGCGATCAGGGTGCGCGACACGACCTGCCCGGCATGGCGGGCCAGGTAGTCCAGTAGCACGAACTCCTGGGTGGTGAGGTCAATGCGCAGCGTGCCTCGCTTGACGCGCCGGCGCGCGGTATCGACCTCCAGCTCGCCCACGCGCAGCACGCCCTCTGGTGCGGACATGGGGGCGCGGCGGCGCGCCACCACCTGGATGCGTGCCAGCAGTTCGGAAAACGCAAAGGGCTTGACCATGTAGTCGTCGGCACCCAGCAGCAGCCCCTTGACGCGATCTTCGACCTCGTCGCGGCCCGATATGAAAAACACCGGTGTCTGTTGTTGTGTGCGAATGCCCTGCAGCACATCCCAGCCGCTGGCGCCCGGCAGCCCCACATCGAGCAGGATAAGGTCGTAGTGCCCTGAGGTGGCCAGGTGCAGGCCTTCCACCCCGTCGAATGCCGTGTCTACGACATGGCCATGCTCGGTCAAGCCCTTGTACAGGTAAGCAGCGGTTGATCGTTCGTCTTCAATAGAAAGCAAGCGCATGTGACGAGATCCCGGCGGTTTCTCAAGGGACAAAAAGGTGGAGTGCAGACTGACGGAGGGAAGCTGCGGATTGACTTTGGTGGATTGTTGAAGGTGCGTGTGGATTTGAGAAGCTTGCTGGATCGAAATGCACTGTTGCGAATTCACGAACAGTCGTGAGAGCTTGTGTGCGGTCTCGCGGGAGGATTGGTTTGGAGCGCGACCATGATCCTCGCGGATGCTTCTGGTGCGCCGTTTGCGCTAGCCCTTGTGCAATCAGCGGTTGTGTCCCATCACCCGATTTCGCGGCAACCTTTCGGGCCGTGGTGTTTGCAGTCGGTCTCTGCTGTTGCAGCGGTTTTGCACGTCCAAGCTATCTACTGCACACCGTGTCTGGCGTACCCATCCCGCCAAACCGCTGCACGCCTCCCGGGGGATTGCAAACAGCTTTTCAATTCGGAGGGAGTGTGGCACCTGTGAAACGGCGTTGTCCCAAACCGAGGGGGGGGTGCATGCATGTCCCCCGTGATTGCGCTCTGCGGTCTGTGGGCACGAGGGTGCAATGCCTACGCTTGCACCATGTCCTGCCAACAAGGCGTGGGACATGACTCCGATTGAACCCACTTAACAAGGATGACCATGAAAAAATTCGCCACATTGGCTGTGCTTGCAGCCATCAGCGCAACCTCTTATGCACAATCGTCTGTCACGCTGTTTGGCGTGGCCGACGTGGCGGTTCAGGTGGGCCGCGGCAGTGAGACGAACCGGACCAGCGTGGGCAGCGGCGGTCTGGCTTCCAACCGCCTCGGTTTTCGAGGTATTGAAGATCTTGGTGGTGGCATGAAGGCTGGCTTCTGGCTGGAAGCCGGTTACAACCTGGACGACGGTACAGGCGTCGGCAACACCTTCAACTTCAACCGTCGCTCGACCATCAGCCTGATGGATGACCTCTGGGGCGAAGTTCGCCTGGGCCGTGATTTCACTGCGACCTACAACAACATCTACGACGCATTCGGCGACAACGGCGTCGGCGCTCTTCTGAAGACGACTTCGCTGGGCAGCAACTACGGCTATGCCATGCAGACGCGTACCAGCAATTCCGTGTCGTACTTCACGCCCAGGAATCTGGGTGGGTTCTTTGGCCAGGTGCAGTACTACCGTGGCGAGGCCGCCAATGGCTCCAATGACGGCAATGGTTATGGGTTGCGCGCTGGCTATGAAAACGGCCCCCTCAATGTGGGCGTGAGCTACGGCTCGGTGTCCAGCCTTGGTGCGTATGGCGACGTGACGAATGCCAACATCGGAGGTTCTTACGATTTCGGTGTGGCAAAGCTGCTGGTTGAAGCTGGGCAGGATGAGTCCAAGGCCCGCGACGAGAAAGCTCGCCACTACATGATCGGCGCAACGGCTCCCGTGGGCAGCGTTGGCCTGGTCCGCGCTTCGTGGTCCCGCGTCAGCGTTCAGGACACCAATGTGCAGGCGAACAAGTTTGCCGTGGGGTACGTGCACAACCTGTCCAAGCGCACTGCCCTGTACACCACCTTCGCGTACCTGAAGAACAAGAACGGTTCTGCGCTTGCACTGAACGGTGCCAAGACCAGTGCAGGTGACAACTCCAAGGGCCTGGACTTCGGCCTGCGCCACACGTTCTAAGACCCCAGGCGGTCTTCCTCTTGCCCATTGCGATGGGCAATTGTCTCCAAGGTAAACGATTGGCCCGCATCCCCCAGGGGATGCGGGCTTTTTTGCATGGGTCGCGGGCAGGCCAGGCGGTTCATTACAGAGATGTCATGTGCGCGCAATCCCGCTGTCAGGCGTGCGTTTCTATTCTTCAAACCTGTCCAAAGCAGGGGGTGTTTGCCAGTTTGCGTGCCAAAAGCCACTTTGGTGTGCCGCCCCCGCAACACGTTGAAGAGAGCCAAGCATGCGCCGACAAGACATTCAATTGCTGACCCTGGCCCGCCAGGGCGATCCCGCCGCCCGCAGCAAAGCGGGCCGACGTTATTTGGTGGGGGGCGATGGCTTCCCGCGCCATGTGGCCACGGGGATCGAGTACCTCTCACACCCCAGCGTCCGTGAGCTGCCAGAAACCGCGTGTGCCATTGCAGAGAGTTTGCCGCTGCAGGATTTGCTGGACCTGAAACAGGAAGATGCATTACACAAGGCTGCCGCTGCGGGAAGCCCCTTGGCGCAGTTTAAGCTGGGCGTGTGGATGGCGTTGACGCGCAGCTCCGTCACGGCGGGGCAGTCGTGGCTGGAGACCGCCGCCGCAGCCGGGCACGTCGAGGCCTGCCAGGTCATGGCGGCCGTGGAGGGTGCACGCTCGGACCGCGCCCTGGAGGCGATGGTGGAATCGATCCAATCCAGCGCCGCAGTGGACGTGGTGCAGGTCGCGGTGATCGCTGCGCGCCAGGCGCGTGAAGAAGGGGGACTGGACCAACTGGTCGATTGCCTGCGGGTGGCGCTGATGGTGGCGCCGCGCTTGACACACGCCCTGTCGGACCTGGTCGTGGCGGCGGTCTTGTGGGCCGAGCGCGAGAAACACTCCTTGCGCGGGCTGGCTCCTGACCAGATTGAGGCCAGTCTGGAGCTGGCTGTCGTACGCGGGGATCGGGACGCTGCGTGCCTGCTGGGCCGTGCGCGTTGCGGAATTGACAGCGGCACGCTGGCGCCAGCGCGGCTGGCCACGTCGCTGAACCTGCGCAAAGGCGTGGCCTTGTTGTTGCGCGCTGCGGACGCGGGCCGGGACGATGCATGGCTTGCCCTGTACGCGACGCATGCAGACCACCGCTCGTCGGTATCCAACCCGCAGATGGCCCGCTTCTTCCTGGAGAAAGCGGCAATGGCTGGGCAATCCGAGGCGCAGCGCAAGCTGGGGGCTTTGATACTGCGCGCGTCGAACTCGGTGGTGGAGTCGGAGCAGGCCATTGCGTGGCTGCATGCCGCTGCCAACCAGGGCGATACGCACGCGCAGCGCCTGTTGGGCTCACTGGTGCTGCCGCTGCAGGGGAGTGAATCCGTAGCGCGCGAGGCGATTGAGCAAGTGCGTCAAGCCGATCCCTGGCTGGCCGTGCGGCTGACGCTGGCGCGCGACTTCGGTTTGACCAAGCTGGAGGCCTTGAGTGTCGACCCCGTCGAGGGCCGTCGGCCATGGGGGTTGCTGGTGGGGCAAAACCCGTTTATCGCGCAGGCCCGTTTGTCCGCACCGCGTGCCGTGCCGGCATTGACACCCCTAGCGCTGCAGAACCTGGCGCGCGCGGCAGCATTGTTCGAACAATCGCGCGGTGACGGCAATGCCTTTGAGGGGGATCTGCGCCGCCGCTCGGTGCGCCAGCGGCGGGTATTTGAACGCCTCCATTTGTCCGAAGACCTCTTTTTTGCTACCGCTTCCTCGCGCAGGCTGGAGGCCTTCCGTCTGGGGCCGAAATGGGCTTTTCGCGCACGGCAACCACTGGCCCTGGCATTGGCAGGTTGACGGCTGCGTGGCCGCTGGTGCGGTGAACGTCGGGCGGGAAGGGCTTGTGCTGCTGTGTCAGCTGCGGGCTTTTGCTGGCACGGTCACCTCGTCCTCGCCAGATACCGCTTGCGCCAGAACAGCATCACCAGCGACAGGGCGATGAACACCATCGACCCCAGCGCCCACCAGAACCCATCGGCCTTGTGGATGAGCGGCAAGAACTCGAAGTTCATGCCGAAGATGCCCGCAATCAGATTGAGCGGCAGGAACACCGCCGTCAGTGCGGTCAGCGTGCGCATGATGTCGTTGGTGCGGTTGCTCTGCACGCTGAAGTGCATCTGCACGGCGGTTTCGGTGCTTTGCTCCAGCCGGCGCACGTGGTGCACCACACGTTCGATGTGCTCCAGCACATCGCGGCTGCGCACCTTGAGCAGGTCCAGCTCGCGCAGGCCGAGCGGGGTCTCGGGCAGGGCCCAGGTTTCCAGCGCGTCGATCCAGTCCTGCACGGCGGTGCGCTGGTCTTCGCAGATCTCGTCCAGCATGTGCAGCGACAGGCGGGCTTCGAGCAGCGATGTCCAGTTCACGTAGCGTGCGCGGGGCTTGAGCAGTTCGTTTTGCCAGTGGTCGAGCTGGCGCGTGAGTTCGCGGCGCAGGTCCAGGTAGCCATCCACCATCAGGTTGACCACGCGCAGCATCAGGTCGGCCGGGCTGGTGGGCACGCGGGCGCCGGGCACGGGGCTGCTGCGGCCTTCGCTGGGGCTGGTGGGCAGCGAGGCCAGCAGGCGTGTGGCATAGGCGTCGCGCACCGCGCAGTCTGCGGGGTGCACGGTCAGCAGCAGCTGGTCGAACACGGCAAAACCCACCGGGCTGGTGTCGATGCGGCGCAGCACGGGCGGGCCGCTGCGTTTGAGCGATGGGGGCGCACCGGCGCCCGCCGCGCTGGGTGCGTCCGGGGCGTCGCCATTCAAGGTGGCCAGGCGGCGGAACACCAGCAGGTCGTATTGCGAGGTGTAGTCGTAGTGCGAGGGCAGTTGTGCGTTGAGCAGGTCGGACACGTGCAGGTCCACCAGCTGCAGCCCCACCAGGGTCTGCAGGCTCGCCTGGATCTCGGCCAGCCGCGCCTGGAAGGCCGGGCGCGCGCAGGCGATCCAGACAAAACCCTGGGCGGGCATCTGCGTGGGCAGCTCGGTGAGCTCCTGGACGCCGCCGCTGTGGATGTGAAAAATACGCATGCAACCCCGGTTGAGCAATAAAAAATGCCTCTAGCGCTTGTCCATTAAGCGCTAGTTGCTATTATTTTCGGAGCAATCGCGCAGCATCGCGCGCAAAGTAGGTCAGCACACCATCGGCGCCTGCGCGCTTGAAGGCCAGCAGGCTTTCCATCATCACGGCGTCGTGATCGAGCCAGCCATTCGCGGCAGCGGCCTTGATCATGGCGTACTCGCCGCTGACCTGGTAGGCGAACGTGGGCACGTGGAACTCGTCCTTCACGCGGCGCACGATGTCCAGGTAGGGCATGCCGGGCTTGACCATCACCATGTCGGCACCTTCGGCGATGTCGATGGCCACCTCGCGCAGGGCCTCGTCGCTGTTGCCGGGGTCCATCTGGTAGACGTTCTTGTCGGCCTTGCCCAGGGCGCCGCGCGTGCCCACGGCGTCGCGGAAGGGGCCGTAGAAGGCGCTCGCGTACTTGGCGCTGTAGGCCATGATGCGGGTGTGGATATGGCCCTGCACCTCCAGCGCCTCGCGGATCGCGCCAATGCGGCCGTCCATCATGTCGCTGGGCGCGACGATGTCCACGCCCGCCTCGGCATGCGTGAGTGCCTGGCCGGTGAGGATCTCCACCGTCTCGTCATTGATGATGTAGCCGGTGGCGTCCAGCACGCCGTCCTGGCCGTGGCTGGTGTACGGGTCCAGCGCCACATCGGTCATCACGCCCAGGGCGGGGAATTCCTTCTTGAGCGCCCGCACCACGCGCGGGATCAGGCCGTCGGGGTTCAGCGCCTCTTTGCCATCGGGCGTCTTGAGCGACGGGTCGATCGCCGGGAACAGCGCCAGCACCGGAATGCCCAGTTTCACGCAGTCCTCGGCCACCGCCAGCAGCAGATCCAGGCTCAGGCGGTCCACGCCGGGCATGGAGGTCACGGCCTCGCTGCGGCCTTGGCCCTCGTGTACGAACACGGGGTAGATCAGGTCGTGTGGCGTGACGGCGTTTTCGCGCACCAGGTTGCGCGTAAACGCATCGCGGCGCAGGCGGCGCGGGCGGTTCTGGGGGAAGGGGGCAGGGCTTTGGAGATGCATCGCGAGATTATCCCCCTGAGCCGCTGCGCGGCTTCCCCCAAAGGGGGACGCACCCCCTGGACCGGCGAAGCCGGATCCACGGGTGCGCTGGCATGGGGCGCGCCGGTTTCAAACATCATTGCGACGCCCTCTCACATTGAAAATGCCGCTTGTAACACCCCTTGCCCGGTGCTAAATTGGCGCCGGGCGGCTTGCCGCCCCCCGCTTTCCCTCCCTGAGCGGGGCCTCGGGTTGCAGCGATGCAAAACAGGCTTTCCCGGCCCGGCGGATTTGCCGGGCTTTTTTTTGGCGCGGCCCTGGGCGGCCGGCACGGGCCCTTAAACTGCCTCCATGCTCTGGGTCAAAGCCTTTCACATCGTCTTCGTGGCCAGCTGGTTTGCTGGTCTTTTCTACCTGCCGCGCATCTTCGTCAACCTGGCGATGGTGGCGCCGGGCTCGGCCGCCGAGCGTGACCGCCTGCTGCTCATGGCCAGGAAGCTTCTGCGCTTTACCACGCTGCTGGCCGTGCCCGCGCTGGCGCTGGGCGCGTGGCTGTGGATGGGCTATGGCATCGGCCGGGGCCCTGGCAATGGCTGGATGCACGCCAAGCTGGCGGTGGTGCTGCTGGTGATCGGCTACCACCACGCCTGCGGCGTGCTGCTGCGCAAGCTGGCCGATGGCACCAGCCGCAGGAGCCATGCGTGGTTCCGCTGGTTCAACGAGGTGCCCGTGGTGCTGCTGCTGGTTGCGGTGGTGCTGGTGGTGGTCAAGCCGTTCTGACATGGAACACCCCCCTGAGGTGCTGTGCGACTTCCCCCCGCTCTCGCAGCGCTGCGCACTGCGGGCAGGGGGACTACGCCCTCGCTGCGGGGCGGCCCTTGCTTGGCGTCCTGCGCTTGTGCAGCGCCTGTTGCATGCGCTGCGGGCCACGGTGCGCACTGAACAACCCATAGCCTGAAAGCGGTGTCGGTGCCCAAGACCTCCGCCTGGCCCCTGGCGCTGATCTACACGGCGCTTATCGTCTTTGCCAGTCTGTTTCCGTTTGACGGTTGGCGCGCCCAGGGCATTGACCCCCTGGTGTTCCTGCTGGCACCGTTGCCCCCGCCGTATTGGACGGGCTTTGACATCGCCACCAATGTCGTGGGTTATGCGCCGCTGGGTTTTTTGCTGGTGCTGGCCATGTTGCGCTCGGGCTGGGGGCGTGGCGCCGTGCTGCTGGCCACGCTAGTGGGCATGCTGCTGTCGCTGGCCATGGAGTTCCTGCAGATCTACCTGCCCCGGCGCGTGCCCTCCAATCTGGACTTGCTGCTCAACGCGGCGGGCACCCTGGCGGGGGCGCTGAGCGCCGCGCTGCTGGAGCGCCTGGGCGCCATCGACCGCTGGAGCGATTTCAGAGGGCGCTGGTTTGTGCAGGACGCCAGCGGCGCCATCGTGCTGCTGGCCCTGTGGCCCCTGGCGCTGCTGTTCCCGGCGGCCGTGCCGTTCGGGCTGGGGCAGGTGCTGGAACGGCTGGAGGCAGCGCTCATCGAGGTGCTGGAAGA
Source organism: Acidovorax sp. Root267 (assembly GCF_001429215.1). Lineage (NCBI taxonomy): Bacteria > Pseudomonadati > Pseudomonadota > Betaproteobacteria > Burkholderiales > Comamonadaceae > Acidovorax > Acidovorax sp. Root267. The sequence continues at coordinate 8,058 of NZ_LMJC01000012.1, read as the reverse complement.
CACCCCCTTTCTGGACTGGCTGCCGCTGCGCGAGGCCGTGTTCGACCCCCTTTCCCCCAGCGGAGAACTGCTGTGCGTGACGCTGGGCCTGCTGGCGCCGTGCCTGCTGGGCTACTGCGTGATCCGCTCCGTGGGCCGGCGCGCGCTGTTTGCCCTGGGTGTTGTCGCCGTGGGGGTCACGCTGACCGCGCTGTCGGCGGCCCTGAGCTGGGGCCCCGTGCATGCCTGGGAGTGGATGGGCCTGCCCACGCGGGTGGGCGTGTGGGGCGCGCTGGCGCTGGCGGTGCTGCTGCTGGCCCTGCCTCGGCGTGCCTGCGCCGCCGTGCTGCTGGTGGCCCTGGTCTGGCACCTGGCGCTGCTCAACCAGGCGCCCACCAGCGCCTATTTTGCGCAGACGCTGCAGATCTGGGAGCAGGGCCGGTTCATCCGCTTTTACGGCCTGGGCCAGTGGCTGGGGTGGCTGTGGCCCTATGCCACGCTGCTTTATGTGCTGCTGCGCGTGTCGAGGAGAGAGGGCGCTCCCTGAGCCGCCTTCCCCTCTCTCGCGGCGTGGGTTCGTAAAATGCAGGGATGAGCGACACCACCCCCGCACCGGCCGCAGCGCCCGGCTACTACCAGCGCCACATCTTCTTCTGCCTAAACGAACGCACCAACGGTGAGGACAGCTGCGCCCACCACAACGCCCAGGCGGGTTTCGACCGCTGCAAGGCCCAGGTCAAGGCGGCAGGCCTGGCGGGGGCCGGCAAGGTGCGCGTGAACAAGGCCGGTTGCCTGGACCGGTGCGCGGCTGGCCCCGTCGCGGTGGTCTACCCCGAGGGCACCTGGTACACCTATGTGGATACCGCCGACATCGACGAGATCGTCGAATCGCACCTCAAGAACGGCCAGGTGGTGGAGCGCCTGGTCACGCCGGCGGAACTTGGCCGCTGAATGCGCCTCCATCCGTCTCGTCGTTCCATTTTTGAATGATTTTGGCTCCCAGCGCTTATCTGTAATGCGCTGTCAGCTATTAATTTGGTAGTAAATCCGTGAATGCCCAGACCGAACGCCTGACCCTGTCCGGCCCCGCAGGCGCCATCGAGGCCGTGCGTGACGCTGCCACGCTGGCTGACGGTGCTGCTGCGCCCCGTGGCGTGGCCATCATTGCGCACCCCCACCCGCTGTTTGGCGGCACCATGGACAACAAGGTCGTGCAGACGCTGGCGCGCGCCTTTGTGCAGTGTGGCTGGACGGCCGTGCGCTTCAATTTCCGCGGTGTGGGTGGCACCGAAGGTGTGTACGACGAAGGCCAGGGCGAGCTGCAGGACCTGCTGGCCGTGGTGGAGCAGGTGGCGCCTGGTGGCGCCGACGGGCCGCGCATCGCGCTGGCGGGATTCTCGTTTGGCGCGTTTGTCACGAGCCACGCGCTGGCCACCCTTTGGCCGCAGGGCCGCGTAGACCACGCAGTGCTGGTGGGCACGGCCGCCAGCCGTTTCACCGTTGCCCCCGTGCCGCCCGACGCGCATCTGCGCACCCTGGTCGTGCACGGCGAGCACGACGACACCGTGCCGCTGGCCGCCGTGATGGACTGGGCACGGCCCCAGATACTGCCTGTCACAGTCATTCCCGCAGGGGGGCATTTCTTTCACGGACAATTGCCGCTTTTGAAAAATCTGGTGGTGCGCCACCTGCAATCGAGGGGCTGAACGCCCTGGCCCATGCCGGTTCGCCGGGCGCTCGCGCCGTGCGCATGGCCCGTCCCCTCCCTCTCTTCCTCTCCTTTTTTAAGCCTCTCCAGCCCCTTATTGCCCATGAAACGAATCTTGTCCGCGCTGCGATCCCTGGCCGTCGTTGCTGCCGTGGCGACAGCCGCCTTCGGAGCCCTTGCCCAGGCGCCCCAGCCCCCTGAAATTGCTGCGCGCACGTATCTGCTGGTGGACGTAACGGCCAATCAGGTGCTGGCAGCCAAGGACATCGACGCCCCCGTGGAGCAGGCCTCGCTGACCAAGCTCATGACGGGCTACCTGGTGTTCGACGCCCTGCGCGCCAAGAAAATCGCGCTGGACCAGAAGCTGCCCGTGAGCGTGCGCGCCTGGAAGATGCCCGGCTCGCGCATGTTCATCGACCCCAAGATGCAGGTCCCCGTGGAAGACCTCATCAAGGGCATGATCGTCCAGTCGGGCAACGACGCGACCATGGCCCTGGCCGAGGGCGTGGGCGGCACGGCCGAGAACTTCGTCAAGCTCATGAACGACCAAGCCCAGGCCCTGGGCATGAAAGGCACGAGCTACAAGAACCCAGAAGGCCTGACTGAACCCGGCCACACGACCACGGCGCGCGACCTCTCGGTGCTGGCCACGCGGCTGATGAAGGACTTCCCGGAGTACATGCACTACTACTCCACCAAGCAGTACAGCTACCCGGGCACCCCTGCGTCGAACGGCAGCAACCGCAACTCGCTGCTGTTCCGCGACCCGACGGTGGATGGCCTCAAGACCGGCCACACTGCTGCCGCCGGCTACTGCCTGGTGGCCACGTCCAAGCGTGAGTTCCCGGGCGTGGGCCAGCGCCGCCTGCTGTCCATCGTGCTCGGCGCCACCAGCGAAAACGCGCGCGCGAACGAAAGCCAGAAGCTGCTGAACTGGGGCTATACCGCATTTGAAGCCGTCAAGCTGTTCGACGCCAGCAAACCCGTGGCCACGCCCGCCGTCTGGAAGGGCACGGAAAACACCCTCAAGATCGGGCGCGAGGATGCCATCGTGGTGGCGGTGCCTGCGGGCAGCGCCGGCAAGATCACCACCCAGATCGCGCGCCCTGATCCGCTGGTCGCTCCATTCACCAAGGGCCAGTCCGTGGGCACCCTGAAGGTGCTCCTGGGCGAGCAGGCCCTGGCCGAAGTGCCCCTGGTGGCGCTGGAAGGTGTGGAGCAGGCGGGCATCCTGGGGCGTGCCTGGGACGCGATCCGGCTTTGGATTAAATAGGGTGCAACCCCCTGAGGCGCTTTCGCGCCTTCACCCCTTCTCTCGAATGGCTGCGCCATTCGGGAAGAGGGACGCAGCCAGTGCGGCGGGGCGGCCCTTGCGCGGCTGCCCTCACATTTGCCGTGCGCTTTCGACGGCCGTCGGCAATGGCAGGTTCAGGCCATCCGTGTGGCGTGGTTTTTTGAGAAAGCCGCTGCGGCTTGCCTCTTTACACCCTTGCTGCTACATTAGAAGGCTTTTCGGAAATTCCGAAGGGTTTCACGTTTTCGTTTTTTACGTTTAGGGACGTATTCATGCCAACCATCAATCAACTAGTCCGTCAGGGGCGCGAGGTCGAAAAGATCAAGTCCAAGAGCCCTGCGATGGAAAACTCTCCCCAGCGCCGCGGTGTGTGCACACGTGTGTACACCACGACGCCTAAGAAGCCTAACTCCGCTCTGCGGAAGGTCGCCAAGGTTCGCCTGACCAACGGTTTCGAAGTCATTTCCTACATCGGCGGCGAAGGCCACAACCTGCAAGAACACAGCGTCGTGCTGGTTCGCGGCGGTCGTGTCAAGGACTTGCCCGGTGTGCGTTACCACATCGTGCGCGGTTCGCTCGATTTGCAAGGCGTGAAAGACCGCAAGCAATCGCGCTCCAAGTACGGTGCCAAGAAGCCAAAGGCCAAATAAGCCCTGGCGGTTGTGTCTCCATCGGTGTTTGATTCGCCAGGCAGGCGCAGTCAAACGAAGTGACCCCAAGCGCGGTGTGTTCCGTGTGGGTCGAGTAAGTGGGGTTCTGAATGAATCTCGCGGTGTCTGAAAAGATGCCAACTGAAGCAATATGAGGTGAAAAAATGCCACGTCGTCGCGAAGTCCCCAAACGTGAAATCCTGCCGGATCCTAAGTTCGGCAATGTAGAGCTGTCCAAATTCATGAACGTGATCATGGAAGGCGGCAAGAAAGCTGTTGCAGAGCGCATCATTTACGGTGCCCTGGAACTGATCGAAAAGAAGCACCCTGACAAGGACCCTCTGGAAGCCTTCACCGTTGCCATCAACAACGTGAAGCCCATGGTCGAAGTGAAGTCGCGCCGCGTCGGCGGTGCGAACTACCAGGTGCCCGTGGAAGTGCGCCCCGTGCGCCGTCTGGCCCTGTCGATGCGCTGGATCAAGGAAGCTGCCCGCAAGCGCGGCGAAAAGTCGATGGCCCAGCGCCTGGCCAACGAGCTGCTCGAAGCGACCGAAGGCCGTGGTGGTGCCATGAAGAAGCGTGACGAAGTTCACCGCATGGCCGAAGCCAACAAGGCATTCAGCCACTTCCGCTTCTAAATCGACGCATCGCTTCGTCGTCAAGCGCAAGGCTGCCGGCATTTTTGCCTGCAGCCTTGTGGCGATTGAGGCGGTCACAAAATTGACGGGCTGCAGCGCCACAATGGCGGCCCCGTCCCCCGAATAACACGACCCATCCAAGGATCCACCATGGCTCGCAAGACTCCCATCGAGCGCTACCGCAATATCGGTATCTCGGCCCACATTGACGCTGGCAAGACCACGACCACCGAACGTATCCTGTTCTACACGGGCGTGAGCCATAAGATTGGTGAAGTGCACGATGGCGCTGCCACCATGGACTGGATGGAGCAAGAGCAAGAGCGCGGCATCACGATCACCTCGGCTGCCACGACCTGCTTCTGGAAGGGTATGGACAACTCCTACCCTGAGCACCGTTTCAACATCATCGACACCCCCGGCCACGTGGACTTCACGATTGAAGTGGAGCGTTCCATGCGCGTGCTCGACGGCGCCTGCATGGTGTACTGCGCCGTGGGCGGCGTGCAGCCCCAGTCGGAAACCGTCTGGCGCCAGGCCAACAAGTACAAGGTGCCACGTCTGGCATTCGTGAACAAGATGGACCGTACGGGTGCCAACTTCTTCAAGGTCTATGACCAGATGAAGCTGCGCCTGAAGGCCAACCCCGTGCCCGTGGTGATCCCGATTGGCGCGGAAGACAAGTTCACCGGCGTGGTCGATCTGCTGAAGATGAAGGCCATCATCTGGGATGAAGCATCCCAGGGCATGAAGTTCAGCTACGAAGAAATTCCGGCTGAGCTGCTCGAATCGGCCAAGGAATGGCGCGAAAAGATGGTGGAAGCTGCTGCTGAAGCCTCTGAAGAGCTGATGAACAAGTACCTCGAAGAGGGTGACCTCTCCGAAGACGAGATCAAGTTCGGTCTGCGCACCCGCACCATCGCCACGGAAATCCACCCGATGCTGTGCGGCACTGCGTTCAAGAACAAGGGTGTGCAGCGCATGCTGGACGCCGTCATCGACTACCTGCCAGCACCCACGGACATCGCGGACGTGACGGGTACCGACGAAGACGAAAACCCCGTGACCCGCAAGGCGGATGACGGCGAAAAGTTCTCGGCACTGGCATTCAAGCTGATGACCGACCCGTTCGTGGGTCAGCTGACCTTCGTGCGCGTGTACTCGGGCGTGCTGACCAAGGGCGACACCGTCTACAACCCGATCAAGGGCAAGAAGGAACGCATTGGCCGTATCGTGCAGATGCACGCGAATGAGCGCCAGGAAGTCGAAGAAATTCGCGCTGGCGACATCGCTGCCTGCGTGGGCCTGAAGGACGTGACGACTGGCGAAACGCTGAGCGACATCGACTCCCAGATCATTCTGGAGCGCATGGTGTTCCCTGAGCCTGTGATCACGCAGGCTGTGGAGCCCAAGACCAAGGCCGACCAAGAAAAGATGGGCATCGCCCTGCAACGCCTGGCCGCTGAAGATCCATCCTTCCGCGTGAAGACCGATGAAGAATCGGGCCAGACGCTGATCGCCGGTATGGGCGAGCTGCATCTGGAAATCATCGTCGACCGCATGAAGCGTGAATTCGGCGTGGAAGCCAATGTGGGCAAGCCCCAGGTTGCCTACCGCGAAACCATCCGCAAGACGGTGGAAGAAGCCGAAGGCAAGTTCGTGCGCCAGTCCGGCGGTAAGGGCCAGTACGGTCACGTCGTGCTCAAGATCGAACCCAACGAAGCTGGCAAGGGCATCGAGTTCGTCGACGCGATCAAGGGTGGTGTGGTTCCTCGTGAATTCATCCCTGCGGTCGAAAAGGGCATCAACGAAGCCGTCACGCAAGGCGTGCTGGCTGGCTACCCCGTGGTGGACGTCAAGGTCACGCTGCACTTCGGTTCGTACCACGATGTGGACTCGAACGAACTCGCCTTCAAGATGGCTGCCATCTTTGGCTTCAAGGAAGGCTGCCGCAAGGCTGGTCCCGTGATTCTTGAACCCATGATGGCCGTGGAAGTGGAAACGCCTGAAGACTACGCCGGCAACGTGATGGGCGACCTGTCCTCGCGCCGCGGCATGGTGCAAGGCATGGAAGACATTCCTGGCGGTGGCAAGGCCATCCGCGCCGAAGTGCCTCTGTCGGAAATGTTCGGCTACTCGACCACGCTGCGTTCCGCAACGCAAGGTCGCGCCACGTACTCGATGGAATTCAAGCACTACAGCGAAGCGCCTCGCAACGTGTCGGAAGCCATCATGGCTGCACGCGCCAAGTAATGCGCTTTGGATGAAGGCCTGCCCTGGCAGGTTTTCATCCTTGATTTTTGATTAAAAATGGCCGTTGGCGCTTGTCTATCAAGCGCAAACAGCTATTAAAACAGTAGCAATATTCTTGCAATCTGCGACCCGGTGCCGTCCCGTTGCCCTGTGCGGGACGAACCAGCAATCGGGTGCAGACGTTAAACCCCAACACAGGCATTGCTCTTTGGAGATTCAAAATGGCAAAAGGTAAATTCGAACGGACCAAGCCCCACGTCAACGTGGGCACGATCGGCCACGTGGACCACGGCAAGACGACGCTGACGGCAGCGATTGCTACCGTGCTGTCCTCCAAGTTCGGCGGCGAAGCCAAGGCATACGACCAGATCGATGCTCACGTCAACGTGGGCACGATCGGCCACGTGGACCACGGCAAGACGACGCTGACGGCAGCGATTGCTACCGTGCTGTCCTCCAAGTTCGGCGGCGAAGCCAAGGCATACGACCAGATCGATGCRGCGCCCGAAGAAAAGGCCCGCGGTATCACGATCAACACCGCCCACGTGGAATACGAAACGGCCAACCGCCACTACGCCCACGTGGACTGCCCAGGCCACGCCGACTATGTGAAGAACATGATCACCGGCGCTGCCCAGATGGACGGCGCCATTCTGGTGTGCTCGGCYGCTGACGGCCCCATGCCCCAGACCCGTGAGCACATCCTGCTGGCCCGCCAGGTGGGCGTGCCTTACATCATCGTGTTCCTGAACAAGTGCGACATGGTGGACGACGAAGAACTGCTGGAACTCGTCGAAATGGAAGTGCGCGAGCTCCTCGACAAGTACAACTTCCCTGGCGACGACACCCCGATCATTCGCGGTTCYGCCAAGCTCGCCCTGGAAGGCGACAAGGGTCCTCTGGGTGAAGAAGCCATCATGAAGCTGGCCGAAGCCCTGGACACCTACATCCCCACGCCAGAGCGCGCTGTGGACGGCGCCTTCCTGATGCCTGTGGAAGACGTGTTCTCGATCTCCGGTCGCGGCACCGTGGTGACCGGYCGTATCGAACGCGGTATTGTCAAGGTCGGCGAAGAAATCGAAATCGTCGGTATCAAGGACACCGTCAAGACCACCTGCACCGGCGTGGAAATGTTCCGCAARCTGCTGGACCAAGGCCAGGCTGGCGACAACGTYGGCCTGCTGCTGCGCGGCACCAAGCGCGAAGACGTGGAACGCGGCCAAGTGCTGTGCAAGCCCGGCTCGATCAAGCCCCACACCCACTTCACCGCTGAGGTGTACGTTCTGAGCAAGGACGAAGGCGGCCGTCACACGCCTTTCTTCAACAACTACCGTCCTCAGTTCTACTTCCGCACGACCGACGTCACTGGTGCCATCGAGCTGCCAGCCGACAAGGAAATGGTCATGCCTGGTGACAACGTGTCGATCACTGTGAAGCTGATCAACCCCATCGCCATGGAAGAAGGCCTGCGCTTCGCTATCCGCGAAGGTGGCCGTACCGTGGGCGCTGGCGTCGTGGCCAAGATCCTCGCGTAAT